>NZ_JBIVUM010000002.1:158533-734947 GCF_044757205.1 Kitasatospora sp. NPDC091335
CCCGCGCCCCCCCGGGCCTCTGGCCGGGGAACCGCGGGCGGGGGCCCGGGGCCGGGGGGGGGGGCCCCCCCGGGGCCCCCCCCCCCCCCCACGGGGGGGGGGGGGGCCCCCCGGCCCGGGGGCCCCCCCCACCGGCATGTCCGTCTCCGGACCGGGTCGCGACGCCCTCAGGCGGCGCCGAGGCGGCGGCTGCCGCCCTCAGACGGCGCCGAGGACGTCCTCGGACAGCGTCGAGCCGCCCTCAGGCGGCGTCACAGCGGCCTGAGGGCGGCGTCGGGGCCGTCCGCCGGGTCAGGGGCAGCGCACGACCTGGCCGGCGTACGCCAGGCCGCCGCCGAAGCCGAAGAGCAGGACCGGGTCGCCGGGCGACAGTTCGCCGCGCTCGACCAGCTTGGAGAAGGCCAGCGGGATGGAGGCCGCCGAGGTGTTGCCGGAGTGGACCACGTCCCTGGCGACCACCGCGTCGACGAGGCCCAGCTTGCCGGCGATCGCGTCGATGATCCGCAGGTTGGCCTGGTGCGGGACGAAGCCCTTCAGCTCGGACGGGTCGATCCCGGCGCGCTCGCAGGCCTGCCTGGCCAGCGGGGCGAGCTGGGTGGTGGCCCAGCGGAAGACCGACTGGCCCTGCTGGCTGATCACCGGGTCCCAGCCGGTGATGACCACCGCGTCGCCCCGCTCCGGCTCCGAGCCCCAGACCACCGGCCCGATGCCGGGCTCGGCGCCCTCCTCCTGGGCCTCGACCAGCGCGGCGCCGGCGCCGTCGCCGAAGATCACGCAGGTGGAGCGGTCGGTCCAGTCGAGCGTGTCGGACATCCGCTCGGCGCCGATCACCAGCGCGCGGCGGGCCGAACCGGCCCGGATCGCGTGGTCGGCGGTGGCCAGGGCGTAGGAGAAGCCGGAGCAGACCGTGTTGATGTCGTACGCGGCGGGCGAGCGCACGCCCAGCCGGGCGGCCACGGCGGCGGCGGTGTTGGGGCTGCGCTCGATCGCGGTGCAGGTGGCGACCACCACGAGGTCGATCTCCGCCGCCGTCCGGCCGCCGTTGGCGAGTGCCTTCTGGGCGGCCTCGGTGGCGAGGTCGACCAGGGTCTCGTCCTCGGCGATGTGCCGGGTGCGAATGCCCACACGGGTGCGGATCCACTCGTCGTCGGTGTCGACGAGTGCCGCCAGGTCGTCGTTGGTGAGGACCTTGGGGGGCTGGAAGTGGCCGAGTGCCACAATGCGCGAACCGCTCATACTGCCATGGAACCCCGTTACCCACTGGTCAGCAGGGTATGACCGGTGACAGGATCCGTCCCCTCGATCTGTAGGAGATCGACAAGACCCGTTGGGGTGCCCGGGCCGTGCACAATGCCGAGGTCAGGCGGCCAGTGCGGCGGAGTCGCCCATCACGATGACCGGGTGGGCGGCCGGGTCCAGGGTGCGGATCAGCTGGGCCATCTTGTCCTCGGGGATCGACACGCAGCCGTGGGTGGGGCCGTCGTGGTCCACGTGGAGCCAGATGCCGCCGCCCTTCTTGGAGCCCATCGGGCGGCGCGTGTCGAGCGGGGTGTTGCCGGCGACGCGGTTGTAGTTGATCGCGACCACGTAGTCGAAGGAGCCGGCCAGCTGGTCGCCGAAGAAGCCCGTGCCGGAGACCACGAAGCTCGGGTCCTTGTCGTACGGGAGCTTGCTGCCCGGGTTCGCCTTGCGGCCGCCCGCGTCGGTGAGGCCGAAGACGCCGATCGGGCTGCGCAGGTCGCCCTCGTTGTGGTCGGTGGTCCAGCCGTTCTTGCCGTTGTGGCCCTGCCAGGTCTCGCCGGCCAGCCAGCGGCCCTCGGGGGTGCGGGTCCAGAGGGTGACGCTGTTCTTGTCGGTGTTCTTGTCCTGGCCGGTGGCGACCACCACCTGGGCGGTCTCGGCGGGGATCTTCGCGGTGAAGGCCGCGCCGAGGCCGGGTATCGCGGCGACCGAGCCGTCCTGGCGGGTCTGGCTGCGGTCGGCGGCCGGGGCCGCGGACTGCCGGTCGGAGGCGGCCTGGGCGGCCGCGGGGGCCGGGACGGGCTGGTCCGGCTTGCTGACGCCCTCCGGGCCGGGGCCGTCGGCGGCGGCGATGCCGGGCTTGGCGCCGTCCTGGCCGACGGCGTACCAGCCGGCGGTGGCGGCGACCAGCAGGGCGGTGCCGGCCATCATGGCCTTGCCGTGACGTTTTTGCTTGGCCTTGCGCCGCCGGCCCCGGGCAGCCGACCTGGCGCCCACGACGGGGGCCACGGGGGCGGCGGCGAGCACCACGGGCTCGGGCTCGTAGATCGGCTCGGGCTCGTACGCGGGAACGGGCTCGTGGACGGGAACGGGCCCCGCCTCGTAGCCGGGCCAGGCCTCGTAGCCGGGCTCGGCCTCGCCCGGCTGAACCGGCTGAACCGGCTGCCCGTACGCCACGTAGTACCCGTCAGGGGCCTGTTCGTACGGCTGGTACCCGCCGTGGCCGTAGCCCTCCCGAACCGGCTGCTGGTACGGCTGGAAGCCCTCGTACGGCTGCTGCGGCATCAGGTCGACCGGATCCCGCATCGGCTGGTGCGGCGGGTACGCGGTGGCGCGATCAGAACCGGACATGCGGTCGATCCTGCCAAACGCCGTACCCGTTGGTAAACCCGGGCCTCGTGCGGAGGCGGTGAAGACACCGCCGCCCCGGCCGGAGAGCGGCCGGGGCGGCGGGGATGCTTCGCAGGTCAGAGGCGCATCGCCTGCGGGGACTCACGGCGCGTCCGGTCCGGGCCCTCGTACTCGCGGATGATCTCGTAGCGGGTGTTGCGCTCCACCGGGCGGAAGCCGGCGTCGCGGATCAGGCCGAGCAGGTCGTCGCGGCCGAGCTTGTTCGGGGTGCCGAAGTTGTCCGCGTCGTGGGTGATCTTGTACTCGACCACCGAGCCGTCCATGTCGTCCGCGCCGTGGCTGAGCGCCAGCTGGGCGGTGGTGACGCCGTGCATCACCCAGAAGACCTTGACGTGCGGGACGTTGTCGAAGAGCAGCCGGGAGACCGCGAAGGTCTTCAGCGCCTCGGCACCGGTGGCCATCTCCGTGCGGGCCATCAGCTTGTTGCGCACGACGCCGTCCTTGGAGTCGTGGAAGTCGTGCTGGTAGCGCAGCGGGATGAAGACCTGGAAGCCACCGGTCTCGTCCTGGAGCTCGCGCAGCCGCAGCACGTGGTCCACCCGGTGGCGGGGCTCCTCGATGTGGCCGTACAGCATGGTGGCCGGCGTCTTGAGGCCCTTGCCGTGCGCGAGGCGGTGGATCCGCGACCAGTCCTCCCAGTGGGTGTCGTGGTCGACGATGTGCTGACGGACCTCCCAGTCGAAGATCTCCGCGCCGCCGCCGGTCAGCGACTCCAGGCCGGCGTCGATCAGCTCGTCCATGATCTCGTCGGCGGACAGGCCGCTGATCTTCTCGAACCAGTGGATCTCGGTGGCGGTGAAGGCCTTCAGCGAGACGTTCGGCAGCGCCGCCTTCAGCTCCCGCAGCGAGCGCGGGTAGTAGCGCCACGGCAGGGTCGGGTGCAGGCCGTTCACGATGTGCAGCTCGGTGAGGGAGTCGCTCTCCATCGCCTTGGCGAGGCGGACGGCCTCCTCGATGCGCATCGTGTAGGCGTCCTTCTCGCCCGGCTTTCGCTGGAACGAGCAGTACGCGCAGGACGCGCTGCACACGTTGGTCATGTTGAGGTGGCGGTTGACGTTGAAGTGGACGACGTCGCCGTTCTTCCGCGTCCGCACGTGGTGGGCCAGCCCGCCCAGCCAGGCCAGGTCGTCGCTCCCGTAGAGCGCGATCCCGTCCTCGCGGGTCAGCCGCTCACCCGCGTAGACCTTCGCCTCCAGCTCGCGCTTGAGTCCTGCGTCCATGCGGTGCCCCGCCTCCTCCGACGTTCGATTCCTTGCCGGAACGAGGTTACGCCTATGCCGACAGCAGCTCGGCGAGCAGTACCGGGTCGATGTTGCCGCCGCTGACCACGGCCGCCACCGCCTGGCCCCCGGTCTCGGCCGCGCGGTGGAGGTAGGCGGCCGGGGCGACCGCCCCCGAGGGCTCGGCGACCAGCCTGCCGCGCCGGGCCAGCACGGCCACGGTGGCGCGGATCTCGTCCTCGGTGACGGTGACGATGTCGTCCACGTAGGCGGTGACGTGCTCGAACGGCAGCACGCCGAGCGACGGGGTGCGCAGCCCGTCCGCGATGGTCCGGTAGGTGTCGGCGACCGGCCACTCGACCCGGCGGCCGGCCCGCAGGCTGGCCTGGGCGTCGGCGGCCAGTTCGGGCTCCACGCCGACCACCCGGATGCCGGGGCGGGTGAGCTTGAGCGCGGCCGCCGTCCCGCTGATCAGGCCGCCGCCGCTGACCGGCACCAGGACGGTGTCCAGCTCGGCCGGGGCGTCCTCGGCGATCTCCAGGCCGACCGTGCCCTGGCCCGCGATGATGAACGGGTCGTCGTACGGCGGCACCCAGACGTAGCCGTGCTTCGCCGCCAGCTCGCCGGGCAGGGTGTCCCGCTCCTCGGGCGCGACGAGGATCACCTCGGCGCCGAACGAGCGGGTGGCCTCCACCTTCACCGCGGGCGAGGTGTCCGGCATCACGATCACGGCCTTGATGCCGAGCGTCCTGGCCGCGTACGCCACCGCCTGCGCGTGGTTACCGCTGGACTGGGCGACCACGCCGCGGGAGCGCTCGTCCGCGGTGAGCGCGGCCAGCCGGTTGTAGGCGCCGCGGGTCTTGAAGGCCCCGGTCGGCTGGAGGTTCTCGGGCTTCAGCCAGAGCCGCCGTTCCCCGTCGGCCGCCCAGGGGGCGGGGACCAGCGGGGTGCGTACGGCGATCCCCGCGATCCGCTGCCGTGCGGCGCGCAGTTCCTCCAGGCCGACCAGTGCCATGCGTCACTCTCCTACAGGGGGGAGTTCACTCACCCGGTTCTCCCACTTCGTGGAGAGTACGACGGTGGTGCGGGTCCTGGCCACGCCCTTCGTGCCCGAGATCCGCTTGACCACCGACTCCAGGCCGGCCACGTCGGCCACCCGGACCTTGAGCATGTACGAGTCGTCGCCGGCGATGAACCAGCAGTCCTCGACCTCGTTGAGGTCCTTCAGCCGGAACGCGACGTCCTCGTGGTCCGCGGCGTCGGTGAGCTGAAGGCCGATCAGGGCCGTGACGCCGAAGCCGAGCGAGGCCGGATTGACCGTCGCCCGGTAGCCGGTGATGACACCGGCCTGCTCCAGGCGGTTGATCCGGTCCGTGACGCTCGGGCCGGAGAGCCCGACCAGGCGGCCCAACTCGGCGTAGGACGCACGGCCGTTCTCCCGGAGCGCCTGGATGAGCTGTCTGTCCACCGTGTCCATATACCGTCCGCGTCCTTCCGAACCTCGCCAGACCCACAGATCATTATCCGGATTCAAAGGCACTGTGCGCCGACCGACCCGGATATCGCAGAGAACATACTCTCCCGCCCCCGGTCTCCTTACTCCCCCTCGATCCGCCCGCCGCCGTTGTCGTCCACCCGGCGGGCGGCCGCTCCCAACTCCCCTTCCCAGCGCAGGTACAGGGAATGCGGCACGCCGACGGCGTCCAGCACCCGCCCGGCCACGAAGTCCACGAGTTCGCGCACGGTGGAGCCGCCGGCGTAGAAACCGGGCGAAGCGGGCAGCACGACCGCCCCCTGCGCGTCGAGCTCCACCAGGTGCTTCAACGTCACCCCGTTGAGTGGTGCCTCGCGCACGCAGACGACGAGTGGACGGCGCTCCTTGAGGGTGACGCTGGCGACGCGCTGCAACAGGTCCTTGCTCAGACCGAGCGCGATCCCGGCCACCGCGCCGGTGGTCGCGGGCACCACGAGCATGCCCTTGGCGGGGTACGAGCCGCTGGACGGGCCGGCCGCGAAGTCCCCGGCGGACCAGTAGCGGACGTCGTCCAGGCCCTGGTCGCTCCCGAGCCAGGCGGCGAGGTCGGTGCGCCAGTGGGCGTCCCGGAAGGAGATCCCGGTCTCGTCCAGGATGGTGAGCCTGGCGGCGCGGCTGACGATCAGGTCCACCGCCTCGCCGGCGGCCAGCAGCGCGCGGATCACCGAGGCCGCGTACGGCGTCCCCGACGCACCGGAGACCCCGACCACCCACGGCTGACGCTTCGCAGTTCCCATGGGGCAATTCTGTCCCGGCCCGACCTGCGCGTTCGGCCCGGGCGGGCCGGGAGGGGCCCGGGAGCCGCCGTCCCCTGGAAGGATGGGGGCATGGCAGCGACCCTCGTCGACCTCACCCATCAGGTGACCACCGCGATGCCGGTCTACCCCGGCGATCCGGCCGTCCTGCTGGAGCCCGCGCTCACCACGGCCACCGCCGGGGTGAACGTGCTGGCCCTGCACCTCGGCTCGCAGTCCGGGACGCACGTGGACGCGCCGTACCACGTGGACGTCACCTGGCCGACCCTGGACGGGCTGCCGCTGGAGCGGTTCACCGGCCCGGCCGTGGTCGCCGACCTGCGCGGGCTGGAGCCCAGGACGGCCGTCACGCCCGAGCTGCTGGCGCCCGCGCTGGCACGGGCCGCCGAGGGCACCGTCCTGCTGCTGGCCACCGGCTGGGCCCGGCACTGGGGCACCGACGTCTACCTCGCCCACCCCAGCCTGACCCCGGCCGCCGCCGAGGCGATCGTCGCCGCCGGGGTGCGGACGGTCGGGGTGGACGCGCTCAGCGTCGACCCGACCCCCGACCCCGGTCCGGGCGATCCCGCGGTGGCCGCGCTGCTCGCCGACCTCACCGACGAGCACGACCACGGCACCCCCGACGAGCCCTCGCTCGCCGCGCACCGGGTGCTGCTGGGCGCGTCCGGCGGCGGGGTGATCGCCGAGAACCTGACCGATCTGCGGCCGCTGCTGGCGGCCCAGGAGGCCGGACTGCCGGTGGAGGTCTCACTGTTCCCGCTGCGGCTGGTCGCGGCGGACGGCGCGCCGGTACGGGCGGTGGCCCGGCTGGGCTGAGCCGCTCCGGCGGTCCCCGCCCGACCCTGCCCGACTTGGTCTAGACCATCCCCCGTCAACGCCAGTACGCTTTCCGGCCATGGCTGAGATCATCGGAGTGATCGAGCGAATCTGGCGCTACCCCGTGAAATCCACCGGCGGCGAGCGGCTCGACTCCGTCGAGGTGGACGAGCGCGGCCTGGCCGGCGACCGCCTCTACGCCGTCCGCGACGCGACCGGCAAGCTCGGCTCGGGCAAGGACACCCGCCGCTTCCGCCGGATGGACGGCCTGCTCCGCCTCTCCGCCCGGCTCGGCCACCGGATCGACGGCCCCGAGCTGTTCGACCCGCTCGGCCGCCCGGTCGACCGGCCGGACGCCTTCCTGCGCGCCTACCTCCAGCTCGACGACGTCGAACTCGCCCGCGAGGACGCCGTCTCGCACTTCGACCGGATGCCGGTCAGCGTGCTCAGCACCGCCACCCTGGACTGGGTCCGCGAGGCCGTCCCGTTCGCCGTGGTCGACGAGCGCCGGTTCCGCCCCAACATCGTGCTGCGCACCCCGCCCGGCACCCCGCCGTTCGCCGAGGACGCCTGGCTCGGCCGGCGGGCCCGCGGCGAGGCCCCCGGCGGCGCCGGACTCTCCTTCGTCGCCTCCAGCGAGCGCTGCGCGATGACGGGCGCCCCGCAGCCCGGGCTGCCGCACGCGCCCGAGATCCTCAAGGCCGTCGTGCACGCCCACGACGGCCGGCTGGACGCCCTCGCCGAGGTCGCCGCCCCGGGCCGGCTGCGGGTCGGCGACCGGCTGGTCCTGGACTGATCGCACCGCCCCACGTCGATCCGACGCATCGCCACTTCCCCTTCGCCGCAGGAGAACCGGCCGGCCGCCGGGGCCGGTGACCGCGGACCGGGCGGAGGGCCTGCTCGACGGGGGCGCAGGGAGGGCCCGCTCAGGGCCCGCCGGCCTCGCCCCCCGGCGCCGGGGCGGGAACGGCGACCGCCCGCAGGTAGGCGTCGACGAAGATCTCGACGGTCTCGTCCATCGAGGGCAGCCCCGCCCCCAGGGCGGGTTCCAGCACCGGCCGCATCAGGACGTGGTTGAGCAGCGGGCCGAGCAGCAGCTGGACCAGCACCGGGGTGGGCAGCGGTCTCAGCCGGCCGGCCCGCACGTGCGGCCCCAGCAGCCCGTCGAGGATGTCGAGCGTCCGCGGCAGACCGACGGCCAGCACCCGGGCGGCCGGGCCGTCCGGCCGCCCGAGCAGGTCGGCGAAGACCGCCGGGACGATCCGCGGCTCGTGCTCGAAGGCCGCGGCGAAGGCCGCGTGGAGCGCCCGCACGGTGCCCTCCAGCCCCTCCGGCGGGTCGGCGGCCAGGGCCTCCAGCCGGGGCAGCGCGGAGTGCCGCTCGAAGACGGCGGCGAGCAGGCCGTCCCGCCCCTCGAAGACGGCGTGCAGGCTGGGCAGCGAGCAGCCGGCCCGGTCCGCGACGGCGTCCAGGGTGACCCCGGCCAGGCCGCGCTCGGCCACCAGCAGGGCCGCCGCCTCGATCGCGCGCTCGCGCACCGGCGGCCGTCCGCCCGGGTCGACCCCCGCCTCCCTGACGGCCGCGTCCAGCGCCGTCCGGGAGCCGCCGATCCGGCGCAGCAGCGTGCTGCGGGAGATGCCCGCCGTCGCCGCGATCGCCGTCAGCGGGACGTCGGCGACGTCCTGGCCCCGCTCCTTCGCCGCCGTGAGGGCGGCCGCCACCAGCTCCTTCATGTGAAGCATCGTACTACTTGACATCTGAGACGGTTCCAGAGACTCTGTACATGCAGGTTCCACACGGACGGTGATCGAATGAGCACTGAAAGGGGAGAGCCATGAGCGTCGTGATCTCCGGCGGCGGCCCTGCCGGAATGATGCTGGGCCTGATGCTGGCGCGCGCCGGCATCGAGGTCACCGTGCTGGAGAAGCACACGGACTTCCTGCGCGACTTCCGCGGCGACACCGTCCACGCCTCCACCGTGCGGCTGATGGACGAACTCGGCCTCGGCCGGAAGTTCGCCGCCCTGCCGCAGAGCCGGCTCGGCAACCTGGTGGTGCGGCCGCCCGGCGCCGCCCCCGTCGCGCTGAGCGCCTACGAGCGGCTGCCCGCGCCGTACAACTACATCGCGATGATCCCGCAGTGGGACCTCCTGGACTTCCTGGTCACCGAGGCCCGGCGGGAGCCCACCTTCACGCTGCGGATGAACACCGAGGCGACCGGCCTGCTCCGCGAGGGCGGCCGGGTGACCGGCGTCCGGTACCGCACCGGGGACGGCGAGGAGGGCGAGCTGCGCGCCGGCCTCACCGTCGCCGCCGACGGCCGGCACTCCACCCTGCGCCGGGCGGCCGGGCTGACGCCCAGGGAGTTCCCGGTGCCCTTCGACGTCTGGTGGTTCCGGCTGCCCCGGCACCCCCACGAGCAGGCCCTGCCGCCCAGCCTCGTCCCCGGCTTCGGGCACGGCGACATGGCGCTGAGCTTCGCCCGGAAGGACTACTTCCAGGTCGCCTACTTCCGCGCCAAGGGCACCGACCCGCACCTGCGCGCCGAGGGCGTCGAGCGCTTCCGCGAGCGGATCGCCGCGCTGCTGCCCCAGTACGCCGACCGGGTCGACCAGCTGAAGACCCTCGACGACCTGCACCTGCTCGACGTACGGCTCAACCGGCTGGACCGCTGGTACCGGGACGGGCTGCTGCTGATCGGCGACGCCGCCCACGCGATGTCCCCGGCCGGCGGGGTGGGCATCAACCTGGCCATCCAGGACGCCGTCGCGACCGCCGCCCTGCTCGCCGAGCCGCTGCGGCGCGGCCGCCCGACCACCGCGGCCCTGGCCCGGGTCCAGCACCGCCGGTGGCGGCCGACCGTGATCATGCAGGGGATGCAGCGGGTCCTGCACCGCCTGCTGTTCGAGCCGGTCCTCACCGGCCGGCAGACCGGGCCGCCGGCCCGGCTGGTGCTGCTCGCCCGGTACCTCCCCGGCTTCCCGCTGCTGATGTCCCGGCTGATCGCCTTCGGGCCGCTGCCCGAGCACGCCCCGGCCTTCGCCCGCCGCGAGGCCTGAGCCCACCCGTTCGGACGGGCGGATCGCGGGGAACGACCGAGGACATGACGATCCCTCACCGCTCGACCGGCACCGGCGACCACCACGTCCTGGTCCTGCACGACTGGTTCGGCACCAGCGCGGGCTGGGGCCCGTTCCTCGACTGCCTCGACGGCGACGCCTTCGGCTACGCCTTCTTCGACTACCGCGGCTACGGGCAGCGCAAGGACGTCCCCGGCGCGTACACGCTCGCCGAGATCGCCTCCGACGCGCTCGCCCTGGCCGACCGGCTCGGCTGGGACCGCTTCTCCCTGGTCGGCCACTCGATGGGCGCCAAGGCGGCGCAGCAGGTGCTCGCCGAGGCGCCGCTGCGGGTCCGCAAGCTGGTCGGCCTGGCCCCGGTGCCGGCCGGGCCGTACCCGCTGGACGAGGCGGGCGAGGCGCTGTTCCACGGCGCCGCCGAGGACCGGGAGAAGCGCTTCGCGATCCTCGACCTGGTCACCGGCAGGCGGGCCGGCCGGGTCTGGCTGGACCGGATGGTCGACCAGTCCCTGCGACTGTCCACCCCCGAGGCCTTCGGCGGCTACGTCCGCGACTGGACGACGGCCGACCTGACCCGCCGGGTCGACGGCAACCCGGTGCCGGTCAAGGTGATCGTCGGCGAGTACGACCTCGCCCTCACCACCGAGGTGATGCGCGGCACCTTCCTCACCCACTACCCCAACGCCGAACTGGAGGAGCTCGCCGGCTGCGGGCACTACCCGATGTACGAGGCCCCGGTGGCCCTGGCCGTCGCGATGGAGGGCTTCCTGCACGACTGAGGCCGCGGGCGCGCCGGCGCCCGGGGTCAGATCCCGAGGCCGCGGACGACCAGGTCCAGCAGGGCGAAGCAGAACAGCGAGATGCCCACGAAGCCGTTGGTCTGGAAGAACGCCCGGTTGAGCTTCGACAGGTCGTTCGGCTTCACGATGGTGTGCTCGTAGACGAACGCGCCCGCGACGACCGCGAGGCCGGTCCAGAAGGCCACGCCGGCGTCGGTGAGGACCGCGAACCAGCCCAGCAGCAGCGTGGTCAGGAGGTGGCACACCCGCGCACCGCGGATCGCGGCCGGGATGCCGAACCGGGCCGGGACGGAGCGCACCTTGCCGTGGCGGTCGGACTCGACGTCCTGGCAGGCGTAGATCAGGTCGAAGCCACCGATCCAGATGCCGACCGCCGCGCCGAGGACTGCGGCCTCCCAGGACCAGCTGCCCGTCACCGCGAGCCAGGCGCCGACCGGCCCCATCGCCTGGGCCAGCCCCAGGATCGCCTGCGGGAAGTCCGTGAACCGCTTGCCGTACGGGTAGACCACCATCGGCACCACGGCCACCGGCGCGAGCGCCAGGCAGAGCGGGTTCAGCATCGCGGCGGCGCCGAGGAAGACCACCAGCGCGACGGCCGAGCCGACGTACGCGGTCTTCAACGAGACCGCGCCGGTGACCAGTTCGCGGGTGGCGGTGCGCGGGTTCCGGGCGTCGATCTCGCGGTCGATGATCCGGTTGGCCGCCATCGCGAAGGTCCGCAGACCGACCATGCAGACGGTGACGACGAACAGTTCGCCCCAGTGCACCCGCTTGTCCGCGAGGAACATCGCGGTCAGCGCGGCGATGTAGGCGAAGGGCAGGGCGAAGACCGAGTGCTCGATCATCACCAGGCGCAGGAACGCCTTCGTCCGCCCGGGGACCTCTACCGCGGCCGTGCTGCTCACAGTCCGTACTCCTTCCAGCGGCGGTTCACCAGCGCGGCCGTCGCCGGGTCCGAGGAGACCATCTCCGGCCAGCCGCCGTCCCGGGTGTACCCCTCCTCGGGCAGCTTCCTGGTCGCGTCGATGCCGGCCTTGCCGCCCCAGAACTGCTGGTACGAGGCGTGGTCCAGGTGGTCCACCGGGCCCTCGACCACGGTGAGGTCGCGGCTGTAGTCGACGTTGCCGAAGGCCCGCCAGGCCACTTCCTGGTAGTCGTGCACGTCGCAGTCGGAGTCCACCACGATGATCAGCTTGGTCAGCGACATCATGTGCGCGCCCCAGATCGCGTGCATCGTCTTCTGGGCGTGCTTGGGGTACTTCTTGTCGATCGAGACGATCACGCAGTTGTGGAAGCCGCCGGCCTCGGGCAGGTCGTAGTCGACGATGTCCGGGATGATGATCTTCAGCAGCGGCAGGAAGAACCGCTCGGTGAACTTGCCCAGCGGGCCGTCCTCGGTCGGCGGGCGGCCGACCACGATGGACTGGAGGATCGGACGGCGGCGCATCGTCACGCAGTCGATCGTCAGCGCGGGGAACGGCTCCTGCGGGGTGTAGAAGCCGGTGTGGTCGCCGAACGGGCCCTCGGGCAGCGTCTCGCCGGGCTCCAGCCAGCCCTCCAGGACCACCTCGGCGTCGGCCGGGACCTGGAGCGGCACCGTCTTGCAGTCGACCATCCGCACCCGCTCGCCCGCGATGAAGCCGGCGAAGAGGTACTCGTCGATGTCCCCCGGCAGCGGCGCGGTGGCCGCGTAGGTGACGGCCGGGGGGCAGCCGAAGGCGATCGCGACCGGGAGGCGCTCGCCCCGCTTGGCCGCCACCGCGTAGTGGTTGCGGCTGTCCTTGTGGATCTGCCAGTGCATGCCGATGGTGCGGCGGTCGTGCCGCTGGAGCCGGTAGAGGCCCAGGTTGCGGATGCCGGTGTCCGGGTCCTTGGTGTGGGTCAGGCCCAGGTTGAAGAAGGAGCCGCCGTCCAGCGGCCAGGTGAAGAGGGCGGGCAGCTCGTCCAGGTCGACGTCGTCGCCGGTGAGCACCACCTCCTGCACCGGGGCGTCACCGGACTTCACGTTCCGGGGCGGGACGTGCGCCATCGAGGCGAGCTTGCCGAAGGCGTCCCGGAAGCCGGTGAAGCCCTGCGGCAGCTCCGGCCTGAGCAGCCCGGCGATCTTCTCCGAGATGTCGTCCGGGCCCTTGAGGCCGAGCGACTTGGCCAGCCGCCGCTCGGTGCCGAAGACGTTCATCGCCAGCGGCATCGACGATCCCCTGACGTTCTCGAAGAGCAGCGCCGGGCCCTTGGCCTTCTGCACCCGGTCGACGATCTCGCCGATCTCCAGGTGCGGGTCCACCTCCGCCTTGATGCGCTTGAGGTCGCCCTCGCGGTCGAGGGCCCGGAGAAACGAGCGGAGATCGTCGTATGCCATGCCTGTCAGTATCCGCCACCCGATAGCCTGGCCGGGTCAAGGGCCCCTGGAAGGCGCCCGCCCCCACCGTCGCCGCCAGGGAGGAGAACCCGGCCGTGCTGAGGATTCTTCTGACCATCATCCTTCCGCTCGCGCTCTGGGTCTGGGCGTTCGTGGACTGCCTGACCACGCCCGAGGACGAGGTGAAGCACCTGCCGAAGGTGGTCTGGGTGCTGATCGTGCTGCTCTTCCCGCCGCTGGGCCCGATCGCCTGGCTGATCGCCGGCAAGCGGCGCGGCTTCCTGCCGGCCGCCCCCGCCGGGGCCCACGCGGGGTACCCGGCCGACGACCGCCAGGGCCGCCCGGCCCCGCGCGGCGGACGGCCGACGGCGCCGGACGACGACCCGGAGTTCCTCGCCTCGTTGAAGAGGAACGACAAAGACCACGAGGACATGCTGAAGCAGTGGGAGTCCGATCTGCGGCGTCGCGAGCGCGAGCTGCGCGACCGCGACGAGCCCGAGGACGGCAAGAAGAGCTGATCGGAGCCGGTCCGACCGCTCGCCCGGACAGCCCACCCCTGACACCCGGGGTGGGCTGCGGTGTTTTTGGCGCTTCCCTACGACTTTCCGCCGCCTCGCCCGGCCGGCAACCGTTCCGCCGCCGGACTTGAGCAGACCTTGAGCGCGCCCCCGGAGGACCGGCCCACATTGCTAAAAGACGGCCCTGACCTGCGCTTTCCTTCATGCTCAGATCATCGGGCCATCACCTGCCCGACAACCCCCGGTACCCGAGTGAACACCGAGCGCTCAGCGGCTGAACCAACCGCTTCTGTCCAGGCCTGACAGCTAAACGAACCCGACCTTGTACGGAATCGACGCCGAAACCAGCGCACGGCCCCTCGTACAGTCATAAGTGAAGAAAGTGATTCGCAGCCGGGGGCACAGCATGACGTTGGCTGTCGGACAGTTCCCTCACCCTTGGAGTGGTTCGAGATGACGGTTGTGCATGAGGCGCAGGTCGACGGTGGGGCCCCCGAGGTCCCGGCCGACGCCCGCGGACGGGTCGCCGAGCTGCACGAGCTGCGCGAGAAGGTGCGCCGCGGCCCCAGCGACAAGGCCACCGAGGCCCAGCACGCCAAGGGCAAGCTGACCGCCCGCGAGCGCATCGAGCTGCTGCTGGACGAGGGCTCCTTCCGCGAGGTCGAGCCGCTGCGCCGGCACCGCGCCCAGGGCTTCGGCCTGGAGGCCAAGAAGCCGCACACCGACGGCGTGATCGTCGGCTGGGGCACGGTCCACGGCCGCACCGTCTTCACCTACGCGCACGACTTCCGGATCTTCGGCGGCGCGCTGGGCGAGGCCCACGCGCAGAAGATCCACAAGATCATGGACATGGCCATCGCGGCCGGTGCCCCGCTGGTGTCGCTGAACGACGGCGCCGGCGCCCGCATCCAGGAGGGCGTCACCGCCCTGGCCGGCTACGGCGGCATCTTCCAGCGCAACACCAAGGCCTCCGGCGTCATCCCGCAGATCTCGGTGATGCTCGGCCCGTGCGCCGGCGGCGCCGCGTACTCCCCCGCGCTGACCGACTTCGTCTTCATGGTCCGCGAGACCTCGCAGATGTTCATCACCGGCCCCGACGTCGTCCAGGCGGTCACCGGCGAGAAGATCACCCAGAACGGCCTCGGCGGCGCGGACGTGCACGCCGGCGTCTCCGGTGTCTCCCACTTCGTCTACGACGACGAGCAGTCCTGCATCGAGGAGGTCCGCTACCTCCTGTCGCTGCTGCCGCAGAACAACCGCGAGATGCCGCCGTCCGTGATGACGGACGACCCGGTCGAGCGCCGCAACGACAGCCTGCTGGACCTGGTGCCCGCCGACGGCAACCGCCCGTACGACATGCGCAAGGTGATCGAGGAGGTCGTCGACCACGGCGAGTTCCTGGAGGTCCACGAGCGCTGGGCCACCAACGTGCTGTGCGTGCTCGCCCGGGTCGACGGCCACGTCACCGGCATCATCGCCAACCAGCCGCAGTCGCTGGCCGGCGTGCTGGACATCAACGCGAGCGAGAAGGCCGCCCGCTTCGTCCAGATGTGCGACGCCTTCAACATCCCGCTGGTCACCCTGCTCGACGTCCCCGGCTTCCTGCCCGGCGTCGACCAGGAGCACGGCGGCATCATCCGGCACGGCGCCAAGCTGCTGTACGCGTACTGCAACGCCACCGTGCCGCGCATCTCGCTGATCCTGCGCAAGGCCTACGGCGGCGCCTACATCGTGATGGACTCCCGCTCGATCGGCGCGGACCTGTCCTACGCCTGGCCGACCAACGAGATCGCCGTGATGGGCGCCGAGGGCGCGGCCAACGTCATCTTCCGGCGCGAGATCAACGCCGCCGAGGACCCGGACGCCATGCGCGCCCAGAAGATCAAGGAATACAAGAACGAGCTGATGCACCCGTACTACGCGGCCGAGCGCGGCCTCGTGGACGACGTCATCGACCCGGCCGAGACCCGCCAGGTGATCGCCTCCGCCCTGGCCATGCTCCGCACCAAGCACGCCGACCTGCCCAGCCGCAAGCACGGCAACCCGCCGATGTAACGCCCGCTCCACCGCAGCAGTCCACCGGGGCACCCGCCCCAGACCACAGCAACCCGGGGGAGAAACCAGGACATGACCGCTTCCGCCGAACCCCTCGTCCGCATCGTCCGCGGCAGTCTCACCGACGAGGAACTCGCCGCCCTGACCGCCGTCCTCGCCGCGCGCGCCGCCGCGCAGCAGGCCGCCGCCGCCGCTCCCGTCGAGCCGATCGCCAGCTGGCAGCGCCTGGAGCGCCGCCCGGCGTACTACTCGCCGGTCAGCTGGCAGCAGGCCGCCTGACGGCCCACGGCCCTGGCCTCCGGCCGGTCACCCCGTTCGGGTGACCGGCCGTCGTGCGTTCCCCCCGGGGCCGCGCGGGCCCGGCACTCCCACCTGCCCGAGCGAGGCCGGAAGGGCCCGCGAAAGGCTCGGTAGGATACCTGCTGGACGGTATGCGTCCGCCGCCCCGTCCGCCCCCACAGGACCGGCCGCTGCCGAGTACCAGAACTTTCCAGGGAGGCTGCGATGGCCAGGCAGGCACGCGCGCTGGCGACCCGCCAGGCGGTACTCATCGCGGCGGCCGAGGTGTTCGACGAGCGGGGCTACGCCGCCGCCACGATGTCCGAGATCCTGGACCGCGCCGGTGTCACCAAGGGCGCGCTGTACTTCCACTTCGGCTCCAAGGAGGAGCTGGCGCTCGCCGTCATCGAGGGGCAGGGCGCCTTCATCTCCGGCTGGGAGCCGACCGCGGACAGTCCGGTGCAGAACCTGATCGACCTCGGGTACGCCTTCGCCCGCGCGCTCCTGACCGACCCGCTGGTGCGCGGCAGCATCCGGCTGACGATCGAGCACGGCAGCTTCACCCAGCCGCAGCTCGCGGCCTACCAGGGGTGGATGGACACGGTCCGGGTCCTGCTGGAGCGGGCCAGGGAGGCGGGGGACCTCCACCCGGGGATCGACCTGACCGCGGCCTCCGGGGTGATCACCGGCGCCGTCACCGGCATCCAGCTGAGCTCCCAGGTGCTGGCCGACCGGCAGGACCTGATCCAGCGGCTGTCGGACCTGTGGACGCTGCTGCTGCCCGGCCTGGTCCAGCCGCACGCCCTCGCCCGGCTGAGCGTCGGCGGGCGGGCCTGAGGCACCGGGCGGGCCCGAGGCACCTCGCCGGGCGGGCCCGAGGCGCCGGGCGGCCCCCGTCGGCCGGCTCCGGTCAGACCCGGTAGCCGCCCCGGTGCTCGGCCGCCACCAGGGCCGGCAGCGCGGCCGTCCAGAGCCGGCTCACGGCCTCGGGCCCCGGCCGGTCCGTCTCCTCGCCCGCCAGCAGCACCTGGCCGGCCGCCGCCGCGTGAGCAGTTCGGCGGCGGCCCGCCGGTCCACCCCGGCGCACAGCTCACCGGCCTCGGCGGCACGGTCCAGCAGGCGGTGGACGACGGCGGTGAGGCTGCGCCAGGCGACGTCCGGGCCCACCGGGCCGGGCGCACCGTCCCGGGCGCCGCCCCGGCGCGGAGGGCCCGGACGGCCGAGCCGGACGCCGGCCCGCACCACCACGTCCTCGCGCAGCATCCCGGCCAGTTCGTGCGAGAAGTCGATCAGGCCCTGGAGCGCCGGGCCCTCGGCCCGCAGGGCGCGCAGCGCGGCCGAGCCGACCTGCCGCCCGGCGGCGCAGCGCACCCCGTCGGCGAGGGCCTGCTTGGACACGAAGTGGAAGTAGAGGGCCCCCTTGCTCACCCCGGCCCGGCGACTGATGTCGACCAGGCTGGCGGCCTCGAAGCCCACCCGCGCGAAGGTCTCCGCGGCGGCGAGCAGTACGGCCCGCCGGGTCCGCCCAGCCCGTTCCTGCTTGACCACTGGCCCCCTCCGGACTCGGCCGGGCGCGATCCCCACCCCGCCCGGCTGCTGTCGGCGCGTCCCCTTCGGGGAGCGGCGCTCGCATGCGGAGCGTACCGTCCGAAACCGCATGGTTGGTATCTAATCTAGCGCTTGCTCCGCCCCCGCCGTCCAGCGGGGACGGCCCTCCCCCCATGGCCTGAGCCACCCAGAACAGGCATTCCCCCAGTCCACGGCAGGTAGCGTGATCGGGCCGGTACGGTCGGCCGGGGCACCCCCAGTCGCCAAAGACAAACCGGGTGGTATGTATGTTTTGCTCGGACGGCCGTGGCGGCCGCTCCGACCGACACCCTGAAGCGGGGGCCAGTCATGCCATCGATCGTAGAGCCGGACCCGCACGGCCCGTACCCCCACCCCGGCCCGGGCGACGCCGACGGTCCCGGCTTCCACGACGGCCCCGCGACCGGCTACGACTTCCACGACCGGACCGTCTCCCGGCACCTGGTGCACCGCGCCTCGGTGTCCGAGGTCTTCCTCACCGGCTGGCAGGCCACCGGCCCGTACGACTTCCTGCTCGGCGCCCAGTGGCCCCGGCTGCACGGCTTCTACCGGCTGCCCGGCGACCGCTACCACGACCCGGTGCTGCTGGCGGAGACGATCCGGCAGGCCGGTCTGCTGATCGGCCACGCCGGGTTCGGGGTGCCGCGCGGCCACCAGTTCGTCATGGAGGACCTCTCCTACGCGCTCGGCGAGCCCGGACTGCCCGGCCTGGCCGTCACGCCCGGCCCCGTCTCGCTGATGCTCGGCGTCGGCTGCGAGGACGTCCGGATGCGGCACGGCGGGCTGGTCTCGCTGCGGGTGCGCATCGAGGTCACCAGGGAGGGCCGGCCGATCGGCCACGGCACCGGCCAGCTGCGGGTCCTCTCCCCCGCCTCGTACGCCCGGCTGCGCGGCCCCGCGCGGCGCGTCGTCCCGCCGCGGCCGCCGGCGCCCGCCGCGCCCGAACTGGTCGGCCGCGCCCAGCCCGCGGACGTGGTGCTCAGCCCGACCCTGGCACCGGACACCTGGCTGCTGCGGGCCGACGTCACGCACCCGGTGCTGTTCGACCACGAGCTGGACCACGTGCCGGGAATGCTGGTGCTGGAGGCCGCCCGGCAGGCCGCCCAGCGGCTGTGCTACCCCGAGCCGGTGGTACCGGTCGAGCTGGTGACCTCCTTCGGCCGCTACATCGAACTGGACCGGCCCTGCTTCGTCCGGGCGGCCACCGAGCCGGCCGCGACCGGCGGCCGTCCGGCCGTCCTGGTCCAGCTGCTCCAGGACGGCCGGACGGCGGCCGAGTGCCGGGTGCTCACCGAGCCGGTGCACGGACCGGCCGGGGAGCCGGGGGTGCCGGCCAGGCGGGACGCCTACGACGGCCGCCCCGCCACGCCCGGCCTCGGCGGCACCCGGCTGCCGCTGGCGAGCTGACGGCCGCGCTCAGGCGGCCATCAGCGCGGACGGCCGGCCCGCGTGCATCACGCTCAGGTTGGTCGCCAGCCTGACCGGGTCCTGGGCCAGCCAGAGCCGCAGCGCCGCGCCCAGGGCGGCGCTCGCCGACTCGACCCGGACGTCGGTGATCTGCGCGATCCTGGCCGCGCCGGGCACCAGCAGGTCGGCCAGCGGGGTCGGCAGCCAGACCGTCAGGGCGCAGGGCGCGGGCACCGCCAGCGCCCCCAGCAGCCGGTAGGCGTCTCCCGGCGCGCTGAGCGTGGGGATGATGTCCAGCAGCGCGTCGGACACCACCTCGGACACGTCGCTCCGGTGTCCCTGGGCGAGCCTGCGGAGCAGCATGCGCTCGGCGGCGGTGATTCGGACGGTCAGCATGACCTCGTCGCACTCCATCGCGCGATTTCCTCCTCGAATCCCTCTCGCACCGGCCGGCGGCCGGCGCGCACTACCCCTGTCTGCACCTCGGCCCGGCTACCTGTGGGAGAGCCGGGCCGGTGGGTGATCGTGTGCCCCGGTCAGATCCCCGCGTAGGAGTGCTTTCCGGTGACGAAGATGTTCACGCCGTAGTAGTTGAAGAGCCAGCAGGCGAACGCCGCCAGCGCCAGGTACGCGGCCTTGCGGCCCTTCCAGCCGGCCGTCGCCCGGGCGTGCAGGTAGCAGGCGTAGGCGACCCAGGTGATGAACGACCAGGTCTCCTTCGGGTCCCACTCCCAGTACTTGCCCCAGGCCGCCTCGGCCCAGATCGCGCCCGCGATGATGGTGAAGGTCCACAGCGGGAAGACCAGGGCGTTGATCCGGTAGGACAGCTTGTCGAAGGTGGACGCGGCGGGCAGCCGGTTGCACACCGAGACCCGGACGCGGGCCAGCAGGATCCGCGTCCGCGAGTACGTCCGCCCGTCGTGCGAGCGCGCCGCGCCCGGCTGGAGGAAGTCGTACTTCCCGGCCTCGACCCGGGTGTGGTACGAGTCCTGCCACAGGTACAGCAGAGTGGCGATGAACGCCGCGTAGAAGGCGCCGCCGCAGAAGATCGCGGTGGACACGTGGATCGCCAGCCACGGCGAGTGCAGCGCCGGGACGAGCTGCTCGGAGTCGGTGTACAGCACCGTGGTGGCGATGCCGAGGGTCAGCAGCACCGCGAGGACGACCGGCAGGCCGAGCCAGCGGACCTTCTTCTTCGCGGCCAGCAGCACCAGGTACGCGGCCGTCATCGCGAAGGCGAAGGCGCAGGAGAACTCGTACATGTTGCCCCACGGCCAGCGGGACACCGACAGGCCGCGGGTGACGATCCCGCCCACGTGCAGCAGTGCCGCGAGCACGGTGAGCGAGATGGCGATCCGGCCGGCCAGGTCGGCCTTCTCGTTGGTGCCGGCCGCGCCCGGACCGTCCTCCTCGTCCGCCGCGCGCCCGCTGGTGACCACCGTCGCGCCCTCGCCCGCGATCGCGGTGCGGGTGAGCGTGGTGGTGCCGCCGCCGGCGCCGGCCACGGTGACGGTGACCTTCTTCGCGCCCTTCGGCGCCGCTGCCGCGACGGTCTCGCCGAGGCTGCCCGCCTGCTCCTTCGAGCGGACGGCCACGGCGCCCTTGCTGCCGAAGGTCCACTCGATCATGTGGGCGAACATGGCGAGCGTGTAGACCACCATCGCCGAATAGATCAGGTTGTTGGAGAGGTCGGCCAGCTGTGGGTCGACCGCCGAGGCGAGTTGCACCGTCTACTCCTTGGAGTTCTGGTCGGCAGGGACTGCGGGGGCTGAGGCCTCGGCCTCGGGGTCGTCGGGCACTGCGTCGGGCTCGGGCGCGGCGGCCGGTCGCCCGGCGCCGTCCTCATCGTCCTCGTCGTCCCCGTCGGAGGCCGGGGCGTCGTCCCCGTCGGAGGCCGGGGCGTCGTCCTGGAGGTCCACCGCGAGTTCCGCCAGCTCCTCGGCGATCTTCGCCGACTCGCTGCGGGCCAGGCCGGCCAGCTCCACCTGGGTGCCGCCGCCCGGCAGGGCGACCGCCCGCACCCAGATCCGGCGGCGCTGGATGAACAGCGAGCCGATCAGGCCGAGGATCGCCAGCACGCCGCCGGCCAGGGCGATCTCGTTGCCCGGGCGGTGCGTGACGTTGAAGCTGGCCCACTGCTTGTAGCCCTCGAAGGTGACGGAGCCGTAGCCGTCGGGGAGGGTCCAGCCCTGGCCCGGCTTGAGCCTGGCCTTGGCCGGCTGGCCGTCCTGGGTCAGCTGGGTGAGCTTGCGGGTGTTGAGCTGGTAGACGTTCTGCGGCAGGCCGGAGTCGGTGCCCAGGTCGCCCGCGAAGGCGTTCAGCACCAGCTCGGGGGCGGCGGCACCGGGGAACAGCGAGACCGGTCCGGTGCCCTCGAAGCTCAGCGGGGCGGTCGGCAGGAAGAAGCCGGAGAAGCCCATCTGGGTCTTGTTGCCGTCGGGACCGACGCCGTAGTCGGAGGCCTTCACGACGCCGGTGGAGGTCAGGTTGCCGTCCTGCGGCAGGAACGGGACGGCGCCCTGGTAGACGACGTCGCCCTTGCCGTTCTTGAGGGTGATCACCGGGGCGTAGCCGTGGCCGATCAGGTAGACCTTGCTGCCGCCGATCTCCAGCGGGTGGTTGACCTCGATCGTCGACTGCTTGAGCTTCGACTGGTCGCTGCCCCCGTAGTACTCGACGTTCGCGGTGAACTGCCGGGCGGCGCCGATCTGGTCGCCCTTGGTCTGGAACTCCGAGGTGAAGCCGTTCAGCTTCAGGTAGAAGGGGTCCAGGTCCTGGCTGCCGTAGAACCGGGTGCCGGTGAAGTCGTCGAGCTGGGTGATGGTGTTGGAGTAGCCCTCGCCCTCGACCATCAGCTTGCCGCCGGTGCCGGCGGCCAGGCTGGACCAGGCGAAACCGCCGAGCAGCGCGAACAGCGACAGGTGGAACAGCAGGTTGCCGACCTCGCGCAGGTAGCCCTTCTCGGCGGCCACCGCGCCGCCGGACAGGTGGGCGCGGAAGCCGCGCCTGCGCAGCAGCCGGTGCGCGGCGGCGTTCACCGTCCCGGCGTCCGCCGTGGTGCGCCAGGCCGCGTGCACCGGCATCCGGGTCAGGTTGCGCGGCGCGGCCGGCGGCTGGGAGCGCAGCACTCCGACGAACTGCCAGGTGCGCGGGACGATGCAGCCGGCCAGCGAGACGAACAGCAGGATGTAGATCGCGGAGAACCAGACCGAGCTGTAGACGTCGAACAGCTGGAGCTTCTCGTAGATCGGCGCGACCGTGGTGTGCTGCGCCTTCCAGGTCTGCACCTTGAACTGGTTCTGGCCGTTCTGCGGGATCAGCGAGCCCGGGATGGCGGCCAGTGACAGCAGGAACAGCAGGACCAGGGCGACCCGCATCGAGGTCAGCTGGCGCCACATCCAGCGCGCCCAGCCGAACGCCCCTATGCCGACCGGTCCCTCGGACTCGACCGGCGCGGTGCTGAGCCGTTCGGCGGCGGCGTCGTCCGGCGCCGGGGGCTGCTCGGTCTCGGTCGTGGTCTTGCTCACGGTCAGATTCCGATCTGGAAGTCGGCGGTCCAGGACTGCAACTCGCTCATCATCGAGTCCCAGATCCCGGTGACGAGCAGCAGACCGACCGCGACGAGCATGCCGCCGCCGATCCTCATGACGAGCGGGTAGTGCCGCTTGACCCAGCCGAAGGCGCCCAGCGCCCTGCGGAAGGCCACCGCGGCCAGGATGAACGGTACGCCGAGGCCCAGGCAGTAGAAGGTGGTCAGCAGCGCGCCGCGCTGGGCGTCGGCCTGGTTCAGGGCCAGGTTCTGCACGGCCGTCAGGGTCGGCCCCATGCAGGGCGTCCAGCCGACGCCGAACACCACCCCGAGCATCGGGGCGCCCAGCAGGCCGACGGCCGGGCGGCGGTGCGACCGGACCTCGCGCATGCTCAGCCCTGGCACCAGGCCCATGAACGCCAGGCCCATCACGATGGTGAGCGAGCCCAGCACGACGCTGATGATCCGCTTGTAGTCCTGGAGCTCCTGGCCGAAGTAGCCGAACAGGGCTCCGGTGGAGACGAACACCGCGGTGAAACCGAGGATGAACAGCACCACGCCGAGCAGCATCCGGCCGCGCCGGGAGCCGCGGGCGTCCGCGAGGTCCGCGGCGGAGAAGCCGGTCACGTACGACAGGTAGCCGGGGACGAGCGGAAGCACGCACGGCGAGAAGAAGGACGCCAGCCCCGCCAGCAGCGCGACCGGAGCGGCGGCCAGCAGCGCGCCGCTCTGGACGGTCGAGGTGGTGTCGGCGAGCTGCTGCGTCGGACTCACTGCTTCTGCTCCGCGACCACCGGCTGGAGGATCGACTCCAGCGCGTCCTCGGTGGTGCCGCCGACGGCGCGGGCGGCGAGCTTGCCGTCGCGGTCGACGATCAGGGTGGTCGGGATGGACTGCGGGTTGAGGCTGCCCTTGGGGAACTTCAGCAGCTGGGTGCCGGCCGGGTCGAACAGGCTCGGGTACGTGACGCCCTGCTCCTGCTCGAAGCGGACGGCGTTCTGCTTCTCGGTGTCCCGGGTGTTGATGCCGAGGAACCGGACGCCCTGGTCCTTGTACTTCTCCGAGACGTTCTGGAGGCTCTTGGCCTCGGCCCGGCAGGGACCGCACCAGGAGCCCCAGACGTTCAGCACGACGACCTTGCCCCGGTAGTCGGAGAGCTTGGCCGGGGTGCCCTCCAGGGTCTCCCCGGTGATGTCCGGCGCGTCCCCGCGCTTGCCGGCGTCCGCCTTCGACAGGTTGGTGCCCTTGACCGTGACGAAGCCGACCTGGCCCTCGCCGCTGCCCGACGAGCCCGCGGAGGAGCAACCGGTGAGGGCGAGCGCAGCGGCGGCGACGGTGGCGGCGGCTGCTGCGGCGACACGGGGACGGGGACGCGTCATGGCAGACATGTGAAAAGTTTCGCATGGAGTTCCGGGCCGGTTCGCCGGGGTCCTCCCTTGCGCGTGGCACCCCTTCTGACCTGCGACGAAATCGGGTCACCCGGCAGATACCAGGTGACCCGAAGTCATACTTACCTACCGCTTACGCGGGGTTAGGCGCCGAAGCTCTTGCCCACCGGCTTGTCTCCCTTGCGGCCCTTGCCCACCAGGTGCGCGGGCAGCAGGTCGCGGGCCGGCTCGCGGTAGCCGACCGAGACGATCCTGTCGTCCTCGAAGGTGAAGCTGGTCAGCGAGGCCAGCGAGCACTGCCGGTTGCGCGGGTCGTGCCAGAGCCGGCGGCGCTCCACGAAGGAGCGGAGGATCCAGATCGGCAGCTGGTGGCTGACGCAGACCGCCTCGTGCCCGCGCGCGGCGTCCCTGGCGGCGCCGAGCGCACCCATCATCCGCACCACCTGGTCGAGGTACGGCTCGCCCCAGGAGGGCTTGAACGGGTTGGTGAGGTACTTCCAGTAACCCGGGTTCCGCAGCGAACCGTCGCCGACGCCGAAGGTCTTGCCCTCGAAGACGTTCTCCGCCTCGATCAGCCGCCCGTCCACCGCGACCTCCAGGCCGTGTGCCCCGGCGATCGGCGCGGCGGTCTCCTGGGCCCGCTCCAGCGGGGAGGCCACCACATGGGTGACGTCCCGGTCGGCCAGGTCCTCACCGACCCGCTCGGCCATCTTCCGGCCCAGCTCGGACAGGTGGTAGTCCGGCAGCCGCCCGTACAGGACGCCCTCCGGGTTGTGCACCTCGCCGTGCCGCATCACGTGGACGACGGTGATCTCTTTGGCGCTCACTTCTCGACTACTCCTGGGACTCAGAGGGTTCAGGCCGTGGCGGCGGCAGCGGCGCGCGCGGCGGCCGGCAGCGCGGCGGCGATCCGCTCGATCGCCCGCTCGTCGTGGGCCGCCGAGACGAACCAGGACTCGAAGGCGGACGGCGGCAGGTAGACGCCCTCGGCCAGCATCGCGTGGAAGAAGGCGGTGAAACGGTACGCCTCCTGGGTCTTCGCCTCGTCGTAGTCGGTGACGGCGGCCTCGGTGAAGAACACCGAGAACATGTTCCCCGCGGTCTGGAGACGGTGCGCCACGCCCTCCTTGGCGAGCGCCTCGGTGACCAGGCCGGAGATCTCGGCGGCGACCCGGTCCACCGTCGCGTACACCTCGTCGGTGCAGCCGCGCAGCTGGGCCAGGCCGGCCGCGGTGGCGATCGGGTTCCCGGACAGGGTGCCCGCCTGGTAGACCGGGCCGGCCGGGGCCAGGTGCGCCATCACGTCGGCGCGGCCGCCGAAGGCCGCGGCCGGGAAGCCGCCGCCCATGACCTTGCCGAAGGTCAGCAGGTCCGGCGCCCAGCCCTCGTTCGCGGCCTCCAGGCCGTACCAGCCGGCCTTGGAGACGCGGAAGCCGGTCATCACCTCGTCGGAGATGAACAGCGCGCCGTTCTCCCGGCAGAGCCGGGCCAGGCCGCCGTTGAAGCCGGGCAGCGGCGGGACGACGCCCATGTTGCCGGGCGAGGCCTCGGTGATCACGCAGGCGATCTCGCCCGGGTGGGCGGCGAACGCCCGCTCGACGGCGGCCAGGTCGTTGTACGGCAGCACGATGGTGTCGCCGGCCTGGGCGCCGGTGACGCCCGGGGTGTCCGGCAGGCCGAAGGTGGCGACGCCGGAACCGGCGGCGGCCAGCAGCGCGTCCACGTGACCGTGGTAGCAGCCGGCGAACTTGACCACCTTCGCGCGGCCGGTGAAGCCGCGGGCCAGCCGGATCGCGGACATCGTGGCCTCGGTGCCCGAGGAGACCAGGCGGACCTGCTCGACCGGGGCGACCCGGGCGACGATCTCCTCGGCCAGCTCGACCTCGCCCTGGCCGGGAGTGCCGAAGGAGGTGCCGTGGGAGACGGCCCGCCGGACGGCGTCGATCACCTCGGGGTGCGCGTGGCCGAGGATCATCGGACCCCACGAGCACACCAGGTCGACGTACTCGCGGCCGTCGGCGTCGGTGAGGTAGGGGCCGGTGCCGGACACCATGAAGCGCGGCGTGCCGCCGACCGCGCGGAAGGCGCGCACCGGGGAGTTGACGCCGCCGGGGGTCACCACGGAGGCGCGGTCGAACAGCGACTGGGACTGGGGGGCTTCGTAGGGATAGCTCACAAAAGACATGGTCTCAAATCGTGTCCTTGCGCTCTGCATGTCCGACCCGATCATCTGGAACGATGATCCGGGCACCGTTGTCTGTACGGTTGTCCGTACAGCAGGGGCCGCTGACTGCACCGGACCGGGGACCAGTCAGACTGTGTACACAGAGTGCGCAGGCGCTCCGGTCTGTGTGCAGGGGTGTGGAGAGGACTGCCGCGTACCGCGAGTGGGTACGGCGGCGCATGACGGGTAAGGAGCACGACCGGTGGGACGCCGGACGTGCGGGGGTCTGTCGATTCCGGCGAATTCCGGTGAGGATGGTCCGAGTGTCCGAGGCGCAGGACGGCTACGACGAGGCCGCGGGGGGCTCCCGCCGGCCCACCGAGGCCGCACGCGGGGGTACGGGAGCGGGTACGGGTCGAGGTCGTCGCGGCGGTGAGAGGCGGGGTGAGGGACGCGTGGGGGTGACGTACAAGTACTTCGGCGCCCCCGACCGCGCGACCGCCGCCAGAGTCCCCACCGCCCTGGGGCCCGGCGGACTCGGCCTGGACGCCGGCGAGCTCGGCTCGCTGGGGCGGCTCGGCGACCTGATGGAGACCAGCGGCTCCCCCACCGGCCACCTCTCCACCAAGATCAAACCGGAGACCATGAGCGCCATGGTGCTCACCGGCATCCAGGGCGTCCCGCTGCACCAGGTGCCGCCGCTGGAGCTGGTCGTGCTGCACCCCGACTACGCCGTCGTCCAGCTCCCCCACAACGTCGTCGAACCACTGCGCAAGGCCGACGAGACCGAACTCGGCGCCGCCGCGTTCATCTGGTCCACCGTGCCGGACCGGCGCGGACCGCGGGACGCGTTCGTGATCTACAGCATGCTGCACGAGTGGCAGGACTTCGCCAACCGCCTGCACGAGGCCGGACACCAGCTGTACTGCCTGGTCTGGCCCTGACGCCGGGCGCCCCGGCCCGCGCCGAACGCGGACCGGGGCGGGCCCGGTTGACGGTGGATCAGTTCCGCCCTCCGGCCGGCCGCAGGACGGCGGCGGCGAGCAGCAGAGCCATCGTCAGCAGGCCCGCGGCCACCCCGAAGGCGAGCCGGAATCCAGCCGTGAGGGCCTCGGACGCCGGGTGTCCGGCGGCCACGAGGGCCCCGGTGCGGCCGTCGGCGAGGGTGGTGAGGACGGCGACCCCGAGCGCGCCGCCGACCTGCTGGGTGGTGTTGAAGAGGCCGGAGGCGGTGCCCGCGTCCGCCGGCCCCGCGCCCGACATGCCGAGCACCGTGAGCGCCGAGATCGCCAGGCCGAAGCCGGCCGCGAGCAGCATCGTGGGCAGCAGGTCGAGGACGTAGTCCCCGTCCGCGGGCAGCCGGACCAGCAGCGCCAGGGCGGCGACCAGCAGGACCAGCCCGGCCAGCAGCACCGGGCGCTCGCCGAAGCGGGCGTTCAGCCGGGCGGACAGCGTGAGCGAGACGGTGCCGATGGCGAGTGCCGCCGGGAGCATCGCCAGGCCGGTGGCGGCGGGGCCGTAGCCGCGGACGTTCTGGAGGTAGAGCGCGACCAGGATCTGGAAGCCGAACAGCGCGGCGACCATCAGCACCTGTACGGCGTTGGCGCCGGAGACGTTGCGCGAGCGGAACATCCGCAGCGGGAGCAGGGGTTGGGCGGCCCGCGCCTGGCGGAGCAGGAACCCGGCCAGCAGGGCGAGCGAGAGCGCGCCGAGGCCGAGGGTTCGGGCGGAGGCCCAGCCGTGCTCGCCGGTGCCGACGACGGTGTAGATGCCGAGCATCAGCGCGGCGGTGATCAGCACGGCGCCGAGGACGTCGGCGCCGGCCCGCAGGCCGGGACCCCGGTCGGACGCCAGCACCCGGACGGACAGCAGCACGGCGGCCAGGCCCAGCGGCAGGTTGATCAGGAAGATCCAGTGCCAGTCGAGCGCCTGGGTGAGCACCCCGCCGAGGACCTGGCCGATCGAGGCGCCGGCCGCGCCGACGAAGCCGAACGCGCCGATCGCCCGGCCGCGTTCGGCCGGCTCGGGGAAGAGCGTGACGATCATCCCGAGGCTGACCGCGGAGGCCATCGCACCGCCGACGCCCTGGAGGAAGCGGGCGGCGATCAGCATCTCCTGCCCGGTGGCGACGGCGCAGAGCAGCGAAGCGGCGGTGAAGACGGTGAGCCCGGCGACGAACATCCGCTTGCGGCCGATCAGGTCGCCGAGCCGCCCGGCCAGCAGGAGCAGGCCGCCGAAGGCGATCAGGTAGGCGTTGACCGTCCAGGTGAGGCCGGCGGGCGAGAAGTGCAGGTCGTCCTGGATCGCGGGCAGCGCCACGGTGACGATCGAGCCGTCCAGGATGATCATCAGCATTCCCGCGCAGAGCACCGCGAGGGCGAGCGGGCGGGAGCGGGCGGGGGTCGCGGAAGCCGGCCTGGGGGCGGCCGGGGCGTGCGTGGTCATGGCGGTTCTCCCGGTTCGTCGAGTACCGGGTAGGACGCTATCAGATCGTTTTGTTCGGGACTATCTATCTCGGGAGCAGATTGGGCTTCCGGGATCAGCCCCGGGAACGGCGGGCCCGGCGGACGGTGCGCTCGACCTCGACCGGCTCCGCGAGGTGCCCCTCCACCAGGTGCGTCAGCGCCGAGACGAACACCTCGCGCTCGGGCTGCGGCAGCGCCTCCAGCAGCTCCCGGTGCACCCGGTCGGCGATCGCGGTGCCCTCCGTCACGGTCCGCTCGCCCGCCGCGGTGACCGAGACGATCCTGGCCCTGCGGTCGGTCGCGGACGGACGGCGCTCGGCCAGGCCGGCCTTCTCCAGCTCGTCGACGGTGACCACCATGGTGGTCTTGTCCAGGTCCGCCAGCTCGGCCAGCTGGATCTGGGTGCGCTCGGCCTCCTGCGCGTGGAACAGCACGCAGTAGGCGCGCGGGGTGATCCCCAGCTCGGTGAAGGCGGCCGCCATCCGGGTGGCCAGCACGTGGCTCGCGTGGTCCATCAGCCCGGAGATGTCGCGGATCTGGCGCACGGGCGGCGGGGTCGTCGTCATGGCTCCGAGGTTAGCAACGGCCCGTCTGCTGCCGGATGATCCCGTTGCCAACCAACGCCGGGTCTACGGGATGCCCAACTCGAACAGCGCATAGCCCGCGTACCAGCCCGCCGCGAGGACCGGCATCGCCAGCAGCCCGGCGAGCGAGGAGGTCCGCATCCGGCGCAGCGCCACCGCCAGGCCGATGCAGAGCGGGAAGGCGGGCAGCAGGTAGCGCGAGATGTTGCCGAAGATCTGGTTGCTGCTCAGCGCGGTGAGGATGGTGAGCGCGGTGTAGACCCACAGCACCAGCGGCGGCCGGGTGCGCCAGAACAGCACCAGCAGCCCGGGCAGGGCGATCAGCAGGGCGATCGCGATCAGGTCGGGGACGGGGTTGGACTGCCAGAAGTCCCAGTGCCCGGTGATCACGTCCATGATCGTGCGCAGGGTGGAGGCACCGCCGTCGAAGTAGCGGTTCCAGGCGCCCTGCTGGAGCTTGAAGTAGCCGCCCCAGTCGCCCATCTTCCAGCCGACCCAGGCGACGTAGCCGATCAGGCCCCAGGGGGTGATCAGCATCGCGGTCAGCGGACGGGCCACCCCGTCGGTGCGGCGGACCAGCGCGACCAGCGCGGCGATGGAGACGGCCGCGATCAGCGCGGCGGCGGTCGGCCGGTTGAGGCCCGCCACCAGCGCCAGCAGGCCGGCGGCGAGCCAGCGGTGGGTCATCACGCAGTAGCAGGCCCAGGCGGACAGCGCGACGAACAGCGAGTCCGAGTAGACCGCCCACTCCACGCCCGAGCCGGGGAACAGGCCCCAGAGCACCGCGGCGATCACGCCCGCGCGGTAGCCGCCGAGCCGCTCGGCGACGGCGAAGATGCCGGCCGCGGCGACGAACGAGGCGAGCACCGAGACGACGATCCCCGAGCCGTACGGGCCGAGCCCGGTGACCGTGCCGACCAGCCGCATCAGCCAGGGGTAGAGCGGGAAGAAGGCGGCCGAGTTCTCGTAGTAGGTGGCCAGCGGGAAGCCGTGCAGCGGGATCAGCTGCGGGTCGTACCCGTTCTCGGCGATCCGCTGGTACCAGACGCCGTCCCAGGTGCCCAGCACGTCCCAGGCGTTGGTGCCGCCGCCGCGGCCCGGCTGCTTCTTCAGGTAGTCGCCGGTGTGCGAGAGCAGCAGCATGAAGACGGTCAGGCCGATGGCCTTGACCACCGCGTACGCGCCCAGCGCGGGCGCGAAGCGGTCCACCAGCGCCCCGAACCGCCCGGGCTCCCGGCCCGTCCGCTCCTCGGGGGCCTCCGCCGGCGCCCCTTCGGGCGCTCCGGGCTGGGTGCTGGACGACTCGGTGCTCGATGCCGTGCTCATCTGGTCTGGGTACTCCCCGCCCCGCTCGTGTCCGCGCGGCTCCGGCGCAACGATTTTCCCGTGAGCCTACGGCACGTCCCCGCGCCGAAAACCGCTGGCGTCCCCCGACCGTCGCCCAGCACCATGCCGCCCATGCCGAATACCCCGCCGCCCCGCCGCGTCCACGGCCGACTCCGGCCGACCGTGAACGCGGCCGTCGCCGCCCGGGTGGGGGCGGCGACGGGGTGAGGGCGGGCGGGGTGGATCAGCCGTGGACGTAGACGATGCCGAGCTTGGTGAGCTGCCAGAGCTGGTTGGGGGCTCCGGTGTCGGTGGCGAGTTCGACGTACGGGTTGCCCTTGGCGTCGAGGGTGCCGCCGGTGGCCAGGACCTTGGTCTGGTCCTGCGAGTCGGCGATCCGGTAGCGGCCGTTGCCGGCCGGCTTGAAGACCCAGTGCTGGTTGCCGCCGCCGGTGCAGCGCCACTGCTGGATCCGGGTGCCGGGGGCGGTGGAGGCCGCGTTGGCGTCCAGGCACATGTCGCGGTTGCCGCTGAAGTCGAGCTCGTAGCTGCCGCCGGCCTTGGCCTCCAGGACGAAGGACTGGTTCAGCCCGCCGGTGGCCGGATAGGTGATCGCGGGCCGGCCGTCGGTGGAGTCGCCGTAGCTGCCGCCGCCGCTGAGGTCGAGCGCGTTGCCGCCGGCCGCGTTGGTCAGCTGGTACCAGGAGCCGTCCTCGGGGACGTCGCCGAACGGCTGTCCGGGGCTGAGCGGCTGGATCGAGGTGGTGTTCTGCTGGTTGAGCGTGCAGTACGCCTGCGCCAGCTCGGGCCGGGAGTAGAACTGGCCGAGGCAGACGCCCTCGCCGCGGTAGCCGGCCACCCGCAGGTGGTACGACTGGCGGACCATGTTCATGCACAGCCCGGGGATGCCGATCTGCGAGTCGCAGCCGTTGCGCACCCACTCGGAGAGGTTGATGACGTCCCCGTTGCTGTACTCGTACGGGGAGGTCGTCCACTCCGCGCAGACCTCGTGCCCGAAGGCGACCCGCCGCTGGTCCAGGTACCGGACGCCGGGCACCTGCTCGGCCGCGCCGCGCAGCGCGTCGCTGAGCGTCGGCACCACCCAGTTGTGGCCCCAGGCGAGGTCCTCGGGGAAGGCCGGGCAGCCGTCGGCGACCTTGCCGACGTAGTCGTTGCGCCGGATGTCCGGGGTGATCGGGTTGAAGTACGACTGGTAGACCAGCTGGTACGAGGAGTCGGCGTAGCCGGCCCTCCGCATGGTCTGACGGATGTTCTGGAGCGCCGCGACCACCTTGGGCTGGACGCCCTTGGCCCGGCGGCGGATCTCGTCGCTGCCGATGGTGTCCCGGCAGCCCTGGTCCTTGGGGATCGGGAAGTACTGCGCCAGGCAGTGCATCATGATGCCGCTGAAGTCGAAGTCGTCATTGGCGCCGATGGTGACGACGACCATCTTGACGTCGTACCTGGCCGCCGTGTCGGCCAGCTTGACGTCCTGCTTGGGCTCGCCGAAGTCGCCGCTGCCGGGGCCGGTGATCTTCGCCAGCTCCGGGTCGCTGACCAGGTCGCCGGTCTGGGCGCCGGAACAGGCGAGGTCGATCGGGGTGACCCCGGGGATGTCGGTGACGAAGATCTCCGACTTGGGATGGCGGTGGCAGTAGTTGGTGGGACTGTCCGTCTCCGGGAAGTAGCCGTCGTTGGTGTCGGTGCCGGCGCCCTCCCCCGAGATGGCACTGTCGCCGAGGGCGACGATCGCGGACGGGCGGGCGGCGGCCACGGGCGCGGCCGGGGCGGGATCGGCCAGGGCGACGGGGGCGCCGGCCAGGCCGAGGGTGGCGAGGAGGGCACCGGTGGCGAGCAGCGCGGCGCACCGGGAGGCACCCGGGCGCGTCCGCCGCGCAGCCGACAGTGGGGACCTGATCACACGCGACTCCTTGCGAGGGTGGGGACCCGCTTCGGCGGGGCGCCGAGCGGCTCTGGGCAAGAGAGGAGCAGGGAAAGGTGAGCAGGTCTCGCATTCTAGGAACTGACAAGTAACACAACAAGACGTGTGACATCACCGGGAACTGACGGGACCACAGATTCCGGGGAAACGAGGAGCCGCCGCCCCGCGCCCCAGGAGGGAAGCGCGGAGCGGCGGCTCTCACCGGCCGAACCGGGTGCTGGATCAGCCCACGTTGGCGCACTTGTTGCCGAACGCGGGGTTCAGCAAGCCGATGATGTCGATGGTGTTGCCGCAGACGTTCACCGGAACGTGCACCGGGACCTGGATCTGGTTGCCGGAGACGACACCGGGGGAACCGGCGGCGACGCCCTGGGCGCCGGAGCTGGCCATCGCGGCACCGGCGCCGCTGGCCACGATGCCCACCACGGCCGCGCCGACGGCGGCGGTCTTCTTGATGCTCATAGCGAGCCTCCTGACTGTTCGACAGAGATGCACGGGGAGTGCGACATCTAGAACGAGACCCCACCGGACCGGTTGCGACAGGCCGCCCACTGTCACCCGTCCGGCCCAACGGCGCCGCGGGCCCGGCATTCGGGTGATCGAAGGACCGGACCGTTTCCCGATCCGCGGTTCCTCGTTCTCCCTCACGGAACCCGGTCTCCACGGCCCCCACGCGGCGGGCCTCCCATACCCGGCGCCCGGCAACCCGTGCCGGATCGCCTGACCGGAATTCCACCGTCGCGCCTTTGTCCGAGCCTTTCCCGGCCGTGCGGGAACCGTTTCGAGAGGCACCGCGACACGGCGGCCGCGGCCACGCCCGAGCCATGGGCGGAACACGCCGGTGTGCGCCGCCCGAGTGACAATCGCGGCAATCCCTGAAGCCCTCGGGTGAGTATTTCGTGCTCGCCCGGCTCCCGACATTTCCCTTCCGTCGGGCAGAAATCGGAGGAATGACATGCGCAACTTCAAGAAGGCCGCCGTCCTGTCGCTGGCCGCCGGCGGCCTGGTGCTCGGTGCCGCCGGTGGCGCGGCCGCCAGCGCGGGCGCCGAGGGCGTCGCCGCCGGCTCCCCCGGCGTGCTCTCCGGCAACCAGATCCAGATCCCGGTCCACGTGCCGATCAACCTGTGCGGCAACACCATCAACATCATCGCCCTGCTGAACCCGGCGTTCGGCAACGAGTGCGTCAACGCCGGCTGAACCCGCCGTCGCCGCACCGGCGACAGCTGATTCACCCGAGCCCGTGCCGCGCCCCGCAGCGCCGGGGCGCGGCACGCTCCACCCGTGTGTGATCGAGGAGATCAACCCCCATGCAGAACATGAAGAAGGCCGCCGTCCTCTCCGCCGCCGCTGCCGGCCTGGTGCTGGGCGCGGCGGGCTCCGCCGCCGCCAGCGCGGGCGCCGAGGGCGTCGCCGCCGGCTCCCCCGGTGTCATCTCCGGCAACCAGATCCAGGTGCCGATCCACATCCCGGTCAACCTGTGCGGCAACTCCGTCAACATCGTCGGCCTGCTGAACCCGGCGTTCGGCAACACCTGCGCCAACGTGGAGGCGCCGCCCGCGGACGACTGCTGATCCCCGATCGGCACGCGTACCGGCCGTCCTGCCCCCCGACCAGTCGGCCGGGGGGCAGTTCGGCGTCCCCGGACAGCCGTCCGGGACTCCCGATCCACCGAAGGGTGATCACGATGGTTTCGAAGAAGAGCGCGGCCGTCCTGGCCGCCGCCGCGGGTGCCGCGGTGCTGCTCGGCGCCGGTTCGGCGCAGGCCGCCACCGCGGCGGGCGAGGCCCCGGCCGGTCCGGCCACGCTGACCAAGACCGACCTCGGCCAGGCGCTGGGCGGGACGACCACCGGCCTCGGCTACGGCATCGCGCCGATCAAGAGCCTGCGGCTGGACCCGTGGGCGAACTCCTCGGCCGACTTCCTCAACAACGGCGCGGCCCTCCAGCCCGACCAGGGCCTGCCCGCGGTCGGCACCGGGACGCTGACCGGCCCGCTGAGCGCCGGCGGCGGCGCCAAGGACCTCCCGCTGGTCGGCGGGCTGACCGGCCTCCTGCCGGGCTGAGCCCCCGGGGGCCCGGGGCCCACGAGAGCCCGGGCGCACGAGGGCCCGGCACCCCGCCACGCGGCCGGGGTGCCGGGCCCTCGTGCCGGGACAGGCCTCAGAGGCGGGTGAGGTCGGTCAGGCCGGACTGCCCCACCACGGTGGTGGTGGTCGTGGTGGCGGTGTCGGCCAGGGCGCCGGCGGTGTCGGTGAGGGAGAGCCGGCTGTCCTCGTCGCCGAGGCTGGCCTTGGCCCCGGGGATCACCTGCACCGCCCCGGAGACCAGGCGCGGGTCGATCTCGTCCACCTTCAGCCGGCCGTCGGCGAGCTGGCCGGCGCCGTCCTGGGCGAGCGCGAGCGGCTTGCCGAGGGTGAGCCCGGGGGTCTTGGCGTGCAGCGGCGCGGCCGGGGCGTCCAGCAGCACCTTGCCGAGGTCGGCGCTCTGGTCGACCAGCGGGAGCGGGAGGTCGGCCTTGGCGCTCGGGCCGACCTTGCCGGTGGTCAGCTGGGGAAGGATCTGCTCGGGGAGCAGCGCTCCGTCGGTGCTGGTGGTCCGGGCGGGCACCGGGGGCATGACCAGCGAGGTCGGGATGCCGGCCGTGAGCCGGCTGCCCAGCGGGGCGAGCGGGACGTCCGCCGGGACCTGCTGGGTGGCCAGCGCGTCCTCCAGGACGCCGACCTGGTCGAGTCCGACCGGGGCGGCGGAGGCCGCTCCCGGGGAGGCGAGCACGCCGGCGCCTACCGCCAGCAGCATCGCGCCGGCCCGCTTGGAGAACTTCATGCTATTCACCGTTCTGCTGTCCGAACTGGGGATCACTGGGGAAGGGCTGCGGGGGCCGCAGCCGGAAAGCGATCTGCTCAACGAGTGACCGGGAGTGTGGATTGCGGCGATTAACCGGTTCGGGTTAATAATCCGACCGGAAACGATCCGCCGCCGTGTCTCCGGGACTCTTTTCAAGAATCCCCGTAACCTTCCGTGCCGTCGTTCTTTGATCTGGACGTCAGTGACTGCAGACCGGGTCTGAGCGTTCTCAGCGTTGTACGCACGGAATCCAAAGAGCATTTCAGAGAGGGATCTCGCCATGATCCAGAAGTCCTTCGCCGCCGCCGGCCTGGCCGTCGCCGCGCTGGCCGGTGCCGCCGGGCCCGCGTCCGCCATCGGTGACGCGGACGGCGCCGCCGCCTCGATCGAGGGCAACGGCGGCACCAACTTCACCGGCACGGTCGGGAACAACAGCCCGAACTTCCACTTCCTGGACAACCCGAACATCTGCCTGCCGGAGATCCACAACATCGCCGTCGGCGTGCTCGGCGTGGCCGTCCCGGTCGAGGTCCCGGTCGCCAACACCGGTGGCAGGCAGTACTGCACCATCGGCCAGGGCACCCAGAGCCAGGGCGACGGCGGCGTGTCCCACCTGATCGGCTGACGGCTCCCCGCTCTGCTCTCCCTGCACCACCCCTCTGATCCACCCCCGAATCGCTCCCCGATTCACCCCCGAGAGGAAAACCGGAAATGATCAAGAAGTCCTTCGCCGCGGCCGGCCTGGCCGTCGCCGCCCTCGCGATGTCCGCGGGCTCGGCGTCCGCCATCGTCGACGCGGACGGCGCCGCCACCTCCGTCCAGGGCAACGGTGGCACCAACCACACCGGCACCACCGGCAACGGCAGCCCGAACAGCCACGTTCTGGACAACCCGAACATCTGCCTGCCGGAGATCCACAACATCGCCGTCGCCGTCATCGGTGTCGCGGTGCCGGTCGAGGTGCCGATCCTGAACAGCACCCCGAAGCAGATCTGCGACGTGGGCCAGAACACCCAGTCCTCGGGCGACGCGGGTGTCTCGCACCTGATCGGCTGATCACGGGGCACGGCACGGACGGAGGGCCCGGGGAGGAACACCTCCCCGGGCCCTCCGGGCTTCGCGGACGAAAGTGTCCGGCCGGTCGCGCCGCGGCGCGGTCCGGACGGGTGAGCGGCGATCCGGTCCGGCGCGTGGGGCGCCGGTCCCGGCCGCCGGATGTGATCACGTGTCAGAGCGCCCGCGGGGGCGCTCCCAGAGAGAGGGCAGTTCCATGAAGAGCAAGCTGGCCAAGGCCGCACTGACCGCCGCTGCCGCCCTGGCGCTCGCGGGTGCCGCCACCCCGGCCTTCGCCCACGTCGGTGTGGCCGGCGGCGGCGAGTTCGTCGCCTCGGCCGACCAGCCGTTCCTGGCCGGCGAGGGCTTCGGCATCGCCCACGCCGGGGACACCGCCGCCGGCGGCTTCGGCGGCGGCGCCGCGACCTCCACCGACCTGATCGGCGGCGGCGTGGGCTTCGCGCACGCCGGCGACGTGGGCATCTAGCGGGAACCCGGAAGGCCGGGCCGCTCCCGTGAGGGGAACGGCCCGGCCTTCCGTCGTGCGGTGCGTCCGCTACTTGAGCATCGCGGCGGCTTCGAGGGCCCAGTAGGTGAGGACCTGCTCGGCGCCCGCGCGGCGGATCGAGGTGAGCGTCTCCATGATCATCCGCTCCCGGTCGATCCAGCCGTTCGCGGCGGCCGCCTCGACCATCGCGTACTCGCCGGACACCTGGTACGCGGCGACCGGCACCGGGGAGGCGTCGGCGACCTGGCGCAGCACGTCCAGGTAGGCCATGGCGGGCTTGACCATCACCATGTCCGCGCCCTCGGCGAGGTCCTGCGCCAGCTCGCGCAGCGACTCCCGGGCGTTGGCCGGGTCCTGCTGGTAGGTCTTGCGGTCGCCCTTGAGCGAGGAGCCGACCGCCTCGCGGAACGGGCCGTAGAAGGCCGAGGCGTACTTGGCGGTGTAGGCGAGGATGCCCACGTCCTGGTGCCCGGCCTCGTCCAGCGCCCGCCGGATCACGGCGATCTGGCCGTCCATCATGCCGGACGGGCCGACCAGGTGGACGCCGGCGTCGGCCTGCACCCTGGCCATCTCGGCGTAGCGCTCCAGGGTGGCGTCGTTGTCGACGCTGCCGTCGGCGGCCAGCACGCCGCAGTGGCCGTGGTCGGTGTACTCGTCCAGGCAGAGGTCCGACATGACCACCAGGGAGTCGCCGACCTCGGAGACCACGTCCCGGATCGCCTGCTGGAGGATGCCGTCCGGGTTGGTGCCCTCGCTGCCGGTCGCGTCCTGCACCTCGGGGACGCCGAACAGCATCAGGCCGCCCAGGCCCGCCTCGGCCGCCTCGACCGCGGCCTTGCGCAGGGTGTCCCTGGAGTGCTGGACGACGCCGGGCATCGAGCTCACCGGGACGGGCTCGCTGACGCCCTCACGGACGAACAGCGGCAGGATCAGCTCCGCCGGGTGCAGCCGGGTCTCGGCCACCAGGCGGCGCATCGCCGGGCTCTGACGCAGCCGGCGGGGGCGTACGTACGGGAATTCAGCGGACACGGCTTCTCTCTCCGAACGGTTGTGCAGCACCGGGGGCGACGGTCGGCCGCCCCCGGCCGTGAGGGGTGTCAGCGGGCCTTGCGGCGCGAACCCGGACGACGCTCGCTGGGCCGGTAGACCGGCTCACCGGCGGCCGTCGCGGTGTCGCGGCGCTTGGCCCCGAAGTCTGCCAGCGCCTGGGCCAGCGCGGCCGCCGACGGCGCCGGGGCCATCACGTCGACCCGCAGGCCGTGCTCCTCGGCGGTCTTGGCGGTGGCCGGGCCGATGCAGGCGATGACCGTGACGTTGTGCGGCTTGCCCGCGATGCCGACCAGGTTCCTGACGGTCGAGGACGAGGTGAACAGCACCGCGTCGAAGCCGCCGCCCTTGATCGCCTCGCGGGTCTCGGCCGGCGGCGGCGAGGCGCGCACCGTCCGGTACGCCGTCACGTCGTCGACCTCCCAGCCGAGCTCGACCAGGCCGGCCACCAGGGTCTCGGTGGCGATGTCGGCGCGCGGCAGCAGCACCCGGTCGATCGGGTCGAAGACCGGGTCGTACGGCGGCCAGTCCTCCAGCAGACCGGCCGCGGACTGCTCGCCGGAGGGCACCAGGTCCGGCTTCACGCCGAAGTCCACCAGGGCCTGCGCGGTGGTCTCGCCGACCGCCGCGACCTTGATCCCGGCGAACGCCCGGGCGTCCAGGCCGTACTCCTCGAACTTCTCCCGGACGGCGCGCACCGCGTTCACCGAGGTGAACGCGATCCACTCGTACCGGCCGGTGACCAGGCCCTTGATGGCCCGCTCCATCTGCTGCGGGGTGCGCGGCGGCTCGACCGCGATGGTCGGCACCTCCTGCGGCACCGCGCCGTACGAGCGCAGCTGCTCGGACAGGCCGGTGGCCTGCTCCTTGGTGCGCGGCACGAGGACGTTCCAGCCGAACAGCGGCTTGGTCTCGAACCACGAGTGCGAGGCGCGGTGGGCGACCTGCTCGCCCACCACGGCTATCACCGAGGTGGCCGGATCGACCGGGGCGGAGACCGGCGAGGGCAGCACCCGGGCGGCCTTCAGGTCGGCCGCGATGCCGGACAGGGTCGAGGTGAAGGTCCGCTGCCGGGTGGTGGTGCCGGAGAGCGTGGCGCTCAGCGCCGAGTCCGGCTTGCGGCCGCCCGCGACCAGGGCGCCCGCGGTGGCGGGCAGCCGGCCCAGGGTGGTGCGGACCACCAGGGTGGTCTCCGCCCCGCCCAGGTCCACCGGGCTGCCGGCCAGCAGCGCCGCGCCGTCCACGAAGCGCACGTCGGTGCCGGCCCCGGCGCGCAGCGGGACGCCCGCGTACGCCGGGACGCCGACCGACTGGGCGACGCCGGGGATCACCTCGAACGGGATCCCGTCGCCGGCGCAGCTGAGCATCTCCTCGGCGGCGCAGCCGTCCAGGCCGGGGTCGCCGTCGACGGTGCGGACCACGTGCCTGCCGGAGCGGACCGCCTCGGCGACCAGCTTGGCCAGGTCGAAGTCGGTGCCCTCGGCGGCGGGGGCGTGCACCTGCACACCGGCCGGACAGTGGCTGCGCACGGCGGCGGCGGTCAGCGGGTCGGCGACCAGCACGTCGGCGGTGGACAGCACCTCGACCGCGCGCAGGGTCAGCAGCCCCGGGTCCCCGGGGCCCGCGCCCAGGAAGGTGCACCGTCCGGTGGCGGGCTGTCCCGCCGGGAACAGGGCGTCGGTGGCGGTGGTGGGGCTCATCGGGCTCGCTCCCCCATCAGGGCGGCCGCGCCCGCGGCGAGCAGCCGGTCGGCCAGCGCGCGGCCGAGGGCCACCGCCTGCCGCTCGGCGGTCTCGTCGAGGACGATCGGACCGTTGGCGGACATCTTCAGCAGCGCGGAGCCGTCGGGGTCGCCGACCACGCCGTCCAGCCGCAGTTCGTTCTCCCGGCCCCAGGTGGCCAGCGCGGCCACCGGCGCCGAGCAGCCGGCCTCCAGGGTGGCCAGCAGGGCGCGCTCGGCGGCGACGGCGACCCGGGTGGGGGCGTGGTCCAGGGCCGCGAGCACGGCGGTCAGGTCAGTGGCGGCGGAGGGGCACTCGATCGCGAGCGCGCCCTGGCCGGGGGCCGGGATCATCACCTCGGTGCCGAGGTGCTGGGATATCTCGGCGCTGCGGCCGAGCCGGTTCAGGCCGGCCGTGGCCAGCACCACCGCGTCCAGCTCGCCGCTGGTCACGAAGCCGATCCTGGTGTCCACGTTGCCGCGGATCGCGACGGTCTCCAGCTGGGCGCCGCGGGCGGTGGCCCAGGCGTTCAGCTGCGCCATCCGGCGGGGCGAGCCGGTGCCGATCCGGGCCGGGCGGCCGGCTCCGGCCAGCTTCTCCACCAGCTCGTCCAGGGTCAGGCCCTCGGCCGCGACCAGGGCGTCCCTGACGTCCTCGCGCTCCGGGACGGCGGCCAGCGCCAGGCCCTCGGGGGCGGCGGTGGGCAGGTCCTTGAGCGAGTGCACGGCGAAGTCGATCCGGCCCTCCAGCAGCGCGTCGCGCAGCGCGGAGACGAACACACCGGTGCCGCCGATCTGCGCCAGCGACTCCCGCGAGGTGTCGCCGTAGGTGGTGATCTCGACCAGCTCGACGGGGCGCCCGGTGACCCTGGTCACCTCGCGGGCCACCATGCCCGACTGCGCCATGGCGAGGGCGCTGCGCCGGGTGCCGAGCCGCAGGGCCGTGGTGGCCGCGGGCTGCTCCGTGATCGGTTGACCATTCATGAGGTGATCGTCCCGGTGGTACTCGTGGGATGGCTGACGGTTCATCTGACGCCCCCGGCCGAGGGCTGGGGCGCGCCGCCTACGGGAGTGCCCGACACGGCGTGCACGGCCGCCGGGTCGAGGTCGAACAGCTCGCGCAGCGCCTCCGCGTAGGAGGCGCCGCCGGGCTCGGCGGCCAGCTGCTTCACCCGGACGGTCGGGGCGTGCAGCAGCTTGTCGACGACACGGCGGACGGTCTGGGTGATCTCCGCGCGGGAGCGCTCGTCCAGGTCGGGCAGCCGGGAGTCCAGCCGGCCGAGCTCGGCGGCGACCACGCCGGAGGCCATCGAGCGCAGCGCGACCACGGTCGGCGCGATCCGGGCGGCCCGCTGGGCGGCGCCGAAGGCGGTCACCTCGTCGGAGACGATCCGGGTGACCTCGTCGACGTCGCCGACGCCGGGGCTGGCGGCGTGCGCGTGGGAGAGGCTCTCCAGGTCGACCAGCAGGGCGTCGGCCAGCTCGTGCACGGCGTGGTCGACGTCGCGCGGCATGGCCAGGTCGAGCAGGGCGAGCGGCTGCGCGCAGGTGCGGGCGGCGACGGCGGCGGCCACGTCCTCGGCCTTGATCACCACGCCGGACGCGCCGGTGCAGGAGATCACCAGGTCGACGTCGGCCAGCGCCTCCGGCACCTTGGCGAGGTCCAGGGTGCGGGCCACGTCCGGGCCGAGGATCTCGACCAGCCGCTCGGCGCGGGCCGGGGTCCGGTTGGCGATCAGCAGGTCGGTCACGCCGGAGCGGACCAGGGTGGCGGCGGCCAGCGAGCTCATCGATCCCGCGCCGACGACCAGCGCGCGCTTGCCGGCGATCTCGCCCGCGCCCGCCGCGACCTGCTCCAGGCCGAAGGTGACCAGCGACTGGCCGGCCTTGTCGATGCCGGTCTCGCTGTGGGCCCGCTTGCCGACCCGCAGCGCCTGCTGGAACAGCTCGTTCAGGCCGCGCCCCGCGGTGTGCTCCTCCTGGGCCTTGGCCAGGGCGTCGCGCAGCTGGCCGAGGATCTGGCCCTCGCCGACGACCATCGAGTCCAGGCCGCAGGCCACCGAGAAGAGGTGGTGGACGGCGCGGTCCTCGTAGTGGACGTACAGGTGGGAGGTCAGCTCCTCCAGGTCCACCCCGCTGTGGTGGGCCAGCAGCAGCGACAGCTCGGCGACGCCGGCGTGGAACTTGTCCACGTCGGCGTACAGCTCGATCCGGTTGCAGGTGTTCAGCAGCGCGGCCTCGGCGACGGTCGTGGTGGCGGCCGCGTCGTGCAGCAGCCGGGTCGGCACCTCACCGGTCAGCGCGGCGCGCTCCAGCACCCCGACCGGGGCCGTGCGATGGCTCAGCCCTACGACGAGAAGGCTCATGCCCGCCCCCCACAGCTCTCGGTGTTCATGCGGGCATCACCGCGGAGAGATCCCCGTCGCCGCCCGTGGCGGTCTTTCCCTTGGCCGGTTCGCCCTGGTCCTTGGCCGCCGACTCGACGGTGCCCCGGCCCTTGCCGGTGCCGCCCGCGGCGCGGCGCAGCTTGGCGGCGGCCGCCCGGACCGGACCGGGGGCGCGGTCCAGCACCGACTCGGCGCGGTCGTCCGGCTCCTCGCCGGCCTTGCGCTGCTCGTGGAAGGCGAGGATCTGCAGCTCGATGGAGAGGTCCACCTTGCGCACGTCCACGCCGTCCGGGACGGTCAGCACGGTCGGGGCGAAGTTCAGGATGCTGGTGACGCCGGCCTCCACCAGCCGGTCGCACACCTGCTGGGCGGCGCCGGGCGGGGTGGTGATCACACCGATGGAGACGTGCTGGCTCTCGACGATCGACTCCAGCTCGTCCATGTGGCGCACCGGCAGTCCGGCCGCGGTGGAACCGACCACGTTGGGGTCGGCGTCCAACAGGGCGGCGACCCGGAAACCGCGGGAGGCGAAGCCGCCGTAGTTGGCGAGCGCGTGGCCGAGGTTCCCGATGCCGACGATGACGACCGGCCAGTCCTGGGTCAGGCCGAGCTCGCGGGAGATCTGGTAGACGAGATACTCGACGTCGTAGCCGACGCCGCGGGTGCCGTAGGAGCCGAGGTAGGAGAAGTCCTTGCGCAGCTTGGCCGAGTTCACGCCGGCCGCGGCGGCCAGCTCCTCGGAGGAGACCGTCGGCACCGAGCGCTCGGAGAGCGCGGTGAGTGCCCGCAGATAGAGGGGCAGGCGGGCGACCGTCGCCTCCGGGATGCCCCGGGCACGCGAGGGTCGGCGCGCGGCGCCCTGGTCGGGCGTCTGCGAACTGCTCTGTGGTGATCGGCCGATTGCCACGGTGCTCCTGTGGGTGAAGCTGGGCTTTGGCAGCCAGGCTATGCGTTTGTGAACGTGTGCACAAAGATGGTGTCCGTTTTGTCCCCGCACAGTGATGCGCATCACGCCGTCGAACCCATAGCACCGGCCTGGGTCAGCACCACCTCCGGGGCTTGGCAGCCGGGCAGCCAGGGACCGTACGGCGCCTCCCTGCGGAGCAGCGGGACTCCGGTGCCCGCCGGGCGGGAACGGGCCCGGCCGAGCCGGGGCCAGGGCACCCCGGCGGCCTCGCGCAGCGGGCCGGTCCAGTCGTCCGGCGGGCAGGACGGGGCGTCCAGACAGTGCCGCAGCAGCTCGGCGGTCACCCGGGCGTCGCCCAGCGCGGTGTGCGCCGGGTACCAGCCGAGGCCCGCCGCCTCCGCGCAGGCCGCCAGGCCGTGACCGCGGGCCGCCGGCAGGTGGGCGCGGGCCAGCCGCATCGTGCACAGCAGCGGGACGGACGGCAGCGGGACCCCGATCCTGGCGAACTCGCGATCCAGGAACGCGTGGTCACAGCTGACGTGATGACCGACCAGCACCCGGCCCGCCAGCAGCTCCAGCAGCCGCGGGGCGATCTCGCGGAAGCGCGGGGCGCCCTCGACGTCGCGCTGGCGTATCCGGTGCACATGGGTCGGGCCGACCGGGCCCAGCGGGTCCAGCAGGGTGGCGAACTCCCCCTCGGGGCGGAGCCGCTCGTCGAGCAGCACCACCGCGACCTCGACCATCCGGTGCCGCCACGGACTGCGGCCGGTCGCCTCCACGTCCACCACCGCGAAGCCCCGGGCTCCGGGCGTCCCAGGGGTAGGGCCGGGAAGCATGGCGCACTCCTCGTGTGCTCAGCCCCCCATGGGCGCAAACGCGTTCGATCGTAAGCCGACCAACCCGTCCCGCCCCATGCCGGAACGGGGTGTCTTCGGCAACGATTCGGCGAACCGCCCCCGCCGATCGGCGGGGGGTCGGTACACGGACGAACGCCCGCCCGGGCCCGGCCCGGCCCCCGCTCAGCCGCCGAGGGCGGTCCGCAGACGGCGCTCGTCGACCCGCCAGAAGTCGTGCTGGCGGCCGTCGATCAGGGTGACCGGGATCTGTTCCCAGTAGCGGCGGTACAGCTCCTCGTCCTGGGTGATGTCCTTCTCCTCGAAGGACGCCCCCAGCTCGCCCGCCACCCGGACGATCACCTCGCGGGCCTCGTCGCACAGGTGACAGCCGGGCTTGCCGACCAGGGTCACGGTCCGGTCCGCGGGCTTGGGGCTCTTACGTCGCAGCAGTGGGCTCACCGCCCCATTCTGCGCCACCCCACCGCCCGCCCCCGGAGGGCCCGGCCCCTGTCCCGACCTGCGCTTCGGCTCTCGGCGGGGCCGGTGGAGCTGTTCACCTCGCGGGCACGGCTCCGTCACGGCCACCGCGCACCCGGCTGGCTATCCTCGATGACATGGCCGTGCTCAGAAGGCTCACCCAGGCAAGGCGTTCCAGCAGCGAGCGGAGCGCCCTGGCCGGCGAAGCCGCGGCCGAGGCGGCCGAGGCCGCGCTGCGCGCCGAGCCCGCGCCCGGCACCGCGGGACCGGGCTCCGCCGCGCCGGACGCGCCGGACGGGGCCAGGACGGGGAAGACCTCCAAGGCCCCGGACGGGGACCACACCCCCGACCCGGACGACCCCCGCGCCGCCGCCTTCTTCGACTGCGACAACACCATCCTGCGCGGCGCCGCGGTCTTCTACCTCGGAGTCGGCCTCTACCGCCGCGGCTTCCTCACCCGCCGCGACATCGCCCGCTTCGCCTGGCAGCAGACCTGGTTCCGGCTGCACGGCACCGAGGACCCGGACCACATCTCGGACGCCAAGCAGTCCGCCCTCGGCATCGTGGCGGGCAAGCGCACCGCCGACCTGGAGGCGATCTGCGAGGAGATCTTCGAGGACGTCGTGGCGGACAAGATCTGGCCCGGCACCCGCGCCCTGGTCCAGATGCACCTGGACGCCGGCCAGCGGGTCTGGCTGGTCACCGCCGCCCCGCTGGAGGTGGCCAGGATCATCGCCAGGCGGCTCGGCATGACCGGCGCGCTCGGCACCGTCGCCGAGGCCAGGGACGGCTGCTACACCGGCCGGCTGGTCGGCGACCTGCTGCACGGACCGGCCAAGGCCGCCGCCGTCCGCGCGCTGGCCCGGCGCGAACGCCTCGACCTCGACCGCTGCGCCGCCTACAGCGACTCGGCCAACGACATCCCGATGCTCTCGCTGGTCGGCCACCCGTACGTGGTGAACCCGGACGGCGCGCTGCGCCGCCACGCCCGGGCCCAGGGCTGGCGGGTGCGGGACTTCAGGACCGGACGCAAGGCGGCCCGGGTGGGGCTGCCGGCGGCGGCCGCGCTGGGGGTGCTGGCCGGCGCGGCGGCGGCCGGGGTGGCGCTGAACCGGCGGCGGCACCACGCCTGAGCGTCCCGCGCCGGAGCCTGCCCGCGGCCCGTGCGGAGACGTTCCGAGACGTTCCGAGACGTTCGGGGCCCGTTCGGAGGCGTTCGGAGGCCGCCCCGGCGGGCTCGCCCCGGAGGGTGAGCGGGCGTCAACAAGGCCTCTGACCTGGCCCCTCGTACGGGCGAACTCCCTTTCGCCGCAGGACAGTCGGACCACCTGCACGAACCTGTCGCCGAGTGACTGGTTCTGATCGTTCGCCAGACCTGGAAAGTCGGGGGTTGCCGGGCCCCGAGGCTGGGAAACCGCCCCTCAGGCCGCCGAATTGGTCACCCAGGGCACCCGTTCGATCACGTTGAGCCGGATGAACGCCGACAGCACCGGTCAGTGTCAGCCGAATATGCACAACAAATGGATCCCAAACGACCACTTCGACCACACGGTGTAGCTGTCATTGCACAAAGCGTTATTCTCTCCTGGATGCACGTCACCACGCGTCCCGCTCGAACGGACGCTTCGGGGAGTGCTCTCCGCGCAGGCGGAGGTGATCCGTCCACAGTTCTGCCTCTGGGAGTCCCGTGTACCCACCCGTCCGGAACGACGCGCCTGCACCCTCCCGCCCGTCGTCCGTGCCCCTGCGCCCCCGCACCGGCCTCCGCGGCCGGCCCACCGCCGAGCGGCAGATCTCCACCGGCCTGGACCTGCTGCGCAGCCTGCTCCGCAGCCAGTTCGCCGACCCGCCCCGACTCGCGCTCGCCGGAGGAACGTTCGGCCACCCGCAGGGCCCCGGCACGGCATTGCGCACCACCGCAGCCGGCTCGACCGGCACCGGCTCGCGCGGCCGCTCGGGCAGCACCGGCGTCGGCCGGGGCCGCGCCAGGACCGCGCCCAGCCCCGGCTACGAGACCGAGCACAACCCGATCATGGAGCTGGTCGAGCGGGCCCAGGCCGGCGAGAGCGAGGCCTTCGGCCGGCTCTACGACCACTACGCGGACACCGTCTACCGCTACATCTACTACCGGGTCGGCAGCCGGGCCACCGCCGAGGACCTCACCAGCGAGACGTTCCTGCGCGCCCTGCGCCGGATCGGCACCTTCACCTGGCAGGGCCGGGACTTCGGCGCCTGGCTGGTCACCATCGCCCGCAACCTGGTCGCCGACCACTTCAAGTCCAGCCGCTTCCGGCTGGAGGTCACCACCGGCGAGATGCTCGACTCCAACGAGTGCGAGCGCAGCCCGGAGGAGTCGGTGCTGGAGTCGCTCTCCAACGCCGCCCTGCTGGACGCGGTGCGCCGGCTCAACCCGCAGCAGCAGGAGTGCGTCACCCTGCGCTTCCTGCAAGGGCTTTCGGTGGCCGAGACGGCCCGGATCATGGGCAAGAACGAGGGCGCCATCAAGACCCTCCAGTACCGCGCCGTACGCACCCTGGCCCGGCTGCTCCCGCCCGACGCGCGATGAGCGGGACCGTCGACGGCCCGTCCGCCATACGGCCCGGCGGGCCGTCACCGTCCACGCCGGGCCGACACGTCAGGGTGAACGGTCGGTCCGATGATCAGCCGCGCGTAACCGACCACCCGCACCGCTCGTTGGCCAGCATGCAAGCCCCCACCGGGCGTACGGTCAAGTCGAATTGCGGCCTATCACCCGATGGAGTGGCTTTGGCCAGCCAGGGCAACCGTCCGGCGGGCCGGGGTGTCGACAACGACGAAGGGAGGTGCGGCCCGTGACGGCAAACGTGCTGGAGCACCGGCGGGCGAAGGCCTTCGCCGAGGCGCTGGAGGCCCACCAGGCGGAGCAACGCGCTGCGGCCAACGCCGAATCGGACAACACCGCTGCCACCGGCACCGGTTCGGTCGCGATGGCCGGCCTGGTCGGTCTGACCGACGCGCTGGGTGGGCTGCCGGGGCCGGTGCTGGACCGGGAGGTCCGAACGGTCCAACGCGCCCAGCTGATGGCCGCGTTCGAGCAGGCCTTCGCCGGCGGGACGGGCGGGGCGGTCCCCCGCCAGCGCCGCCGGGCGATCCGGGCGGCGTCGCGCGGCCGCTGGAGCCGGCGGTTCGCGATCGGCGGGCTGGTCGCCGGGCTCGCCGTCGGCAGCCTGGCCGGCGCGGCCACGGCCAGCTCCAACGCCGTCCCCGGGGACACGCTGTACGGCCTGAAGCGCGGCCTGGAAGGGCTCAGGTTCGACCTCGCGGGCTCCGACTCCGAGCGCGGCGAACTGCTGCTCGACAGCGCGGCCACCCGGCTCGGCGAGGCCAAGACGCTGGTCGGCCGCACCGGCCCGGCCGGCGCGCTCAGCCCCGTCACCGTCGAGCAGGTCCGCCGCGCGCTGGACGACATGCACGCCGACGCCCTCAAGGGCCGCGACCTGCTGCGTTCGGTCTACCGCAGCAACGGCTCGCTCGACCCGATGCGGGCACTGGCCGGCTTCGCCCACGACGAGGACGGCCGCTGGAGCGAGTTGCAGGGCAGGCTGCCCGTCCAGCTCACCCAGCAGGCCGATCTGGTGAGCCGGCTCTTCGACGACATAAGCGAGGACGTCGCGCCCCTGCGCCTGGCCCTGCCACCCGCCACGAGCGGTGACTCGGCCGGCACCGGAGCGGGCGACGGCTCGGCCGCCCCGACCGGCGGTTCCCCGGCAGGCTCTCCGGCGGGCGGCTCCGGCAGCACCTCCGGCACCGGGCAGACCCCGGGTTCCGACGCCTCCGGCAACCGCCCGGGCGCCACCGAGCACGCCCCGGCGGCCCCCGGCAGCGGAGCCTCCGGCACCGGCGGCAAGGGCGGCCTGCTGCCGGACACCCTGCCCAGCAGCGCCCCGGACACCGTCAACGGCCTGGTCGGCGGCCTCACCGACGGGCTCACCGGCACCAAGCCCTCGCCGAGCGCCGACGCGGCCCCGCCGCAGGTGCCGCAGCCGGCCACGCCCAGCGCGCCGAGCCCGTCCCAGCCGCAGGGCGTCGAGGTGCCCCCGCTGCTCCCGGACCTGCTGCCCGGGCTGCGCATCCTCGGCGGCTGAACGGAACGGGCCGGCCGGAACGGGCTGAACGGAACGGGCTGAACGGAACGGCCGGAGGGCCCGGCGGAGATCCACTCCGCCGGGCCCTCCGGCCGTTCGCGTACCGGGCTGCTCAGAAGAACACCGACCGCCGCTGCACCAGCAGCTGGTAGAGGGTGTGCTGGATGGTCTCGCGCACCTCGTCGGCCAGGTCGAAGACCAGCATCGGGTCGTCCGCCGCCTCCGCCGGGTACGCGTCGGTGGCGATCGGTTCGCCGAAGCGGATCGTCCACTTGGTCGGCAGCGGCAGCATCCCGAGCGGTCCCAGCCACGGGAAGGTCGGCGTGACCGGCACGTACGGCAGGCCCAGCAGCCGGGCCAGCGTCTTCACGTTGCCGATCATCGGATAGGTCTCCTCGGCCCCGACGATCGAGCAGGGCACGATCGGCACCCGCGCCCGCAGCGCCGAGGCGACGAAGCCGCCGCGGCCGAACCGCTGGAGCTTGTAGCGCTCGGAGAACGGCTTGCCGATCCCCTTGAAGCCCTCCGGCCAGACCCCGACCACCTCGCCGCGCTCCAGCAGCGCCTGGGCGTCCTCGTTGCAGGCCAGCGTGTGACCGGCCTTGCGGGCCAGCTCGTTGATGCCGGGCAGCACGAAGACCAGGTCGGCGGCGAGCATCCGCAGGTGCCGCCGGGCCGGGTGGTGGTCGTGGATGGCCACCTGGGTCATCAGCGCGTCCAGCGGGATCGTCCCCGAGTGGTTGGCGACGATCAGCGCGCCGCCCTCCGCCGGGATGTGCTCCACGCCCTGGACGTCGATCCGGAAGTACTTCTCGGCCAGCGGGCGCAGCAGCGAGAGCAGCACCTCCTCGGTGAGCTCCCGGTCGAAGCCGAACTCGTCCACCTCGTAGTCGCCGGTCACCCGGCGGCGCAGGAAGGCCAGCCGCTCGGCGGCCCGGCCCTCCCAGCCCTTGCCGAACAGCCGGGTGGCGGCCGGGCCGAGCGGCCCGGACAGCACCCCGCCGACGGCCTCGGCGAGCCGGTCGGCCGGATTCGGCCCCTCCGGCGAGCTCCAGCTGGGCGCCGACTCGATCGGGATGACCTTGGCCTCGCCCGGCGCGTTCTCGGCTGCGGCACTCATCGCGGGTTCAGCTCCTCGGTCGGCGGTTCGGTACGGCGTCCGGCGCGGCGGCCGCTTCCGGGCCGAGCAGGGTGGTCAGCCGGTCGGTGACGGCGGCCAGCCGCTCGGGCGGCAGCAGGCCCGGGCCCCTGGCGGCGGCGAAGTCGGCGAAGGCCTCGGGGGTGCTGAAGGCCGGCCGGTAGCCGAAGGTGTCGCGCAGCCGCGCGGTGTCCACCACCCGGCCGTGGGTGAGCAGCCGCAGCTGCTCGGGCGAGACGTCCACCAGCCGGGTCTGCCTGGCCAGCACGGCCATCCAGCTGACCGCGGGCAGCAGCAGCGGCAGGGTCGGCCGGCCGAGCCGGCGGGCGCACTGGGAGAGCAGCAGGACGCCCTCCCCCGCCACGTTGAAGGTCCCGGTGTTGACGGTGCCGGGCGCGGGTTCGCCGGCGGCCCGGCAGAGCACCGCGACGGCGTCGTCCTCGTGGACGAACTGAAGCCGCGGGTCGTAGCCGAGGACGGTCGGCAGCACCGGCAGCGCGAAGTACTCGCTGAGCGGGGTGTCCGCGTCCGGGCCGACGATGTTGGCGAAGCGCAGCACCGTCACCGCGACGTCCGGGCGGCGGCGGGCGAAGCCGCGCACGTAGCCCTCGACCTCCGCCGCGTCCTTGGCGAAGCCGCCGCCGGGCGGGTCCTTGGGCTGCATCCGCTCGCTGAACACCGCCGGGTCGCGGGGCGCCGAGCCGTAGACGCCCGTGGTGGACTTCACCACCAGCCGGCGCACCCCGGGGGCCTTCTGGCAGGCGCCGAGCAGCTGCATGGTGCCGATCACGTTGGACTCCTTCACCGCGGAGCGGTTGGTGGAGCCCAGGCCGGTGGCGCTGACGCTGAGGTGCACCACGGTGTCCACCCCGTGCTCGGCGAGCACCCGGGAGAGCGCCGGGCGGCGCAGGTCGAGCTGGTGGAAGCGGTACGGGGCCGCCGGTCCCGCCGGCTCCTCGGGCGGCAGCCGGGGCGGCTGCACGTCCACGCCCACGACCAGGTCCACGCCCGGCCGGCGGCGCACCTCGGCGGCGAACCGGGCACCGAGATGGCGGGCCACGCCGGTGACGAGCACGACCACGCCCACGGTGCTGCACCCCATTCCCTCGGCCCGAGCGGCCTGCGTGCACCGTACCGCGCCGCCCCACCGGCCCGGGAAACGACACCGCCCGCCCAGGCCACGACGGGCTTGGGCGGGCGGTGGGAGCGCTGGGCGCGCCGAGCGCGGCCGGGGGCGCTTACTTCTTGTTGCGACGCTGCACGCGGGTGCGCTTCAGAAGCTTGCGGTGCTTCTTCTTGGCCATACGCTTGCGACGCTTCTTGATGACAGAGCCCACGGAACAACCCTCGCTCACTGAGACTCTCGCCCGTGTGAGACGGAGTCCATACGACTGACGTGAGGGCCTAGCCTACCTTCCGGTTGCCCGGGGCTGTAAATCGCGCCCCCGGCAACCGGGGAACACCCGGGAAATCAACGGCGAACGGGGGTGGCTCCGCAGTCGCGGAACCACCCCCGGCCGACCCGCCCCTACGCGCTTTCGAGCCGCACGTAGGACTCCTTGAGGTACTCGTGCACCGCCTGCTGGGGCACCCGGAAGGACCGTCCGACCCGGATGGCCGGCAGCTCTCCGCTGTGCACCAGGCGGTACACCGTCATCTTGGACACCCGCATGACCGCGGCGACCTCCGCCACGGTCAGGAAGACGACTTCCTGAAGGGGGCGCTCGACGGAACTCATGACCATCACCCGACCCTTACCCGTGTGCAAGGCACCGGCTTCCCCTCCGGTGACTCCACCGGCACACGTGTATCCCCAGAGTAGTTATGGGTGGTACCAGTGGGAAGAGGGGAAGGCCGGTCCTCGTACGGTGAGAGATAGGACTGTTGCAGTACGTAGCCGATCGGCGGATGGCACTGCCCGCCGTACGCACGGACCGCGCCGCCCCCGGCCGGGAGGGGCGGTATCAGGCCAGCAGCCCGTGCTGGGGGAACACCGCCCTGCGGGTGGCGAGGATGGCCTGATCGAGCCGGTCGGCCGGATCGTAGCCCGCGTCGAAGTCGCGCCAGGCGGGGCGGGCGCCGTCGGTCATCCGCAGCGGGGCGGGGCGGCGGGTGCGGCGGTAGACCTCGGCGCGCCAGGCCTCGGGGGTCTCGGTGACCGGGTCGACGGGCCTGGCGGCGGCGGTGGCGACCAGGTGGGTCCAGCAGCGCGGGACGACGTCCACCACGGCGTAGCCGCCTCCGCCGGTGGCCACCCAGCGGCCGCCGGTGTGCTGGTGGGCGAGGTCGTGCAGCGCCTCGGCGATCAGCCGCTGGGCGTCCACGGTGACGGCGAAGTGGGCGAGCGGGTCCTCCAGGTGGGTGTCGGCGCCGTGCTGGGTGACCAGGACCTGTGGCCGGAAGGCGTCGAGCAGTTCGGGCACCAGGGCGTGGAAGGCGCGCAGCCAGCCGGAGTCGCCGGTGCCCGCGGGCAGCGGCAGGTTGGCGGCGGAGCCGGGTGCGTCCTCGCCGCCGGTCTCGACCGGCCAGCCGGTCTGCGGGAAGAGCGTGGCGGGGTGCTCGTGCAGCGAGACGGTGAGCACCCGGGGGTCGTTCCAGAAGGCCGCCTGGACGCCGTCGCCGTGGTGGACGTCCACGTCGACGTAGGCGACCCGCTCGGCGCCGAGTTCCAGCAGCCGGGCGATGGCCAGCGCCGGGTCGTTGTAGACGCAGAAGCCGGAGGCCCTGCCCGGCATCGCGTGGTGCAGCCCGCCGGTGAAGTTGACGGCGTGCGGGGTCTCGCCGCGCCAGACCGCCTCGGCGGCGGCGACCGACTGGCCGGCGATCAGCGCGGAGGCCGAGTGGATCGCGGGGAAGGACCAGGTGTCGTCGGTGCCGAGTCCGTGCCGGGGGTCGGAGTGGTCGGGGTGGGCGGCGGCGTACCTGACCGCCTCGACGTACTCCCCGGTGTGCACCAGCCGGAGGGTGGACTCGCCGGCGGGCGGCGCGGAGCGGACGGTCACCCCGGGCCCGGTGTCCAGTCCGAGTGACTCGACCAGTCGCATGGTGAGGGCCAGCCGGGTCGGGTCCATCGGGTGGCCGGGCCCGAAGTCGTAGGCGGTGACGGCCTCGTCCCAGAAGAGGTGCAGGCCGCAGGGGGTGTCACGCTCGGCTTCGGGCATGGCCTCCACCGTAGCGGGTGACGGTGACCGCTCCGTTGCCAGGGCGCGCCGGGGCGGCGCGGGTGAGGCTCGGTGGACGCCAGGTGCGCATTGAAACTACGGAAGTTGTGGGGCAGCTGTGGAGGCGGGTGTTGAGGCGGTGCAGACAAAAGCCTTACGACTCCATATCCTCTCCGCCATGAAGCCATTCAGCGTGCAACGCCTTGGGGTAATTCTCGCTGCAATACTGGGTTTTGGCGTGTTCTTCGCCGCCCAGCCGGCCTCCGCCGCGGTCAGCGGCACCACCTTCGCCGTCGACAAGTCGACGGCCAAGGCGGGAGACCAGCTGACCCTGACGCTGTCCCTCACCAACGCCGAGAACAGCGCCATCTACTTCGCCTACGAGTCCGTCCAGCCGACCTGGCCGGCCAACACGCAGGCCGGAGCCTTCACGATCACCGCCTGCACCGGTGACACCTCCGACTGCGCGTTCACCGGGAACAGCGCCAACTTCCACTTCAACGCGCCGATCGCGCCGGGAGCGACCAAGAGCGTCACGCTCACCGTCAAGATCACCGACACCCCCGGGTGGGGCACCGCGCCGTACACCCTGAACTGGGCGCCGTACGTCTACTACGAGTTCGGCCAGGTGGGCGGCACCACCATGGCCAAGGACCAGAGCTGGACCTTCGGCGTGCCCCAGCTCCAGACCGTGATCAGCTGACCCCCGTCCCGTCGACCGCCCCCGCCGTCACCCGACGGCGGGGGCAAGGGCGTCACCCGACGGCGGGGGCCGGCGCCGGAACGGGTGCGGGTGCGGGGGCGAAGCGGTCGGCCAGCGGTAGGACGGCGAGCACCAGCAGCATCGGGGCGAGCAGTGCCCAGCGGTACGAGCTCGCGTCCGCGATCGCCCCGACCAGCGGCGAACCGACCAGGAAACCCACGTAGTTGAACAGGTTGAGCCGGGCCACCGCGGCGTCCGAGTCCGCCGGGAAGAGCCGGCCGCCGGCCGCGAACACCTGCGGGATGATCGCGCAGATGCCGAAGCCGAGCACGGTGAACCCGGCGATGCCCGCCCAGGCGGCGGGCGCGACCGCGGCCAGCCCGAAGCCGAGCGCGGCCAGCGCGGCACCCGCGCGGACCACCGGGACGGCGCCGAAGCGCTGCACCGCGCGGTCGCCGAGGGAACGGCCGAGCAGCATCGCGACCATGTAGCCGAGGTAGGAGAGCTTGGCGAGGTCCTCGCGGCTGCCCAGGCCGTCGGTGAGGTACTTGACGCTGTAGTTGGAGACCGAGGCGTCCGCGATGTACGCGAAGGCCATCGCCAGGCAGAGCGGCAGCAGCGGGCGCCAGGGGACGGGCCTCGCCGCGGCCTCGGCGGCCTCCCGGACGGCGTCGCCGAGTTCGGCCGGGCCGGCGGCGGGAGTCCCCGGAGCCGGAGGCCGGGGAAGGGTGCCGGCCAGCACCGCGAGCGGCGCGATCACCGCGGCGGTGGTGCCGAACAGCACCGGCAGCCCGAGGCCGTAGTGCGAGCCGAGGCCCGCCAGCGCCGCGCCGAGGATGCCGCCGAGGCTGAAGGCGGCATGGAAGCCGATCATGATCGAGCGGCCGTAGAGGTGCTGGAGCCCCACCCCGAGCATGTTCATACTGGCGTCCAGCGCGCCCACCAGCAGCCCGAACGCGCCGAGTGCCAGGGCGAGTTGCCACAGGGTGCCGCCGAGCCCGGCGGCCGCCAGGGCGAGGCAGACGGCGGGCTGGACCACCCGCAGCACGGCCCGCGCGCCGGTGCGCTTCACCAGCCGCTCGGAGGCGATCGAGCCGGCGCCGGCCAGGATCGGCACCGCGGCCAGGAAGACCGGCAGCAGGCCGTCACTCAGCCCGTACCGGTGCTGGATCTCCGGGATGCAGGTGACCAGCAGGGCGAAGGTGACGCCCTGGAGCAGGAAGCTGACGGCGAGCGCGGCCCGCCCGGCGCGCAGGCCGGGCGGTGCCGGGGACGAGAGGGACCGGACGGGCGGTGCGGCACTCAACGGACCTCCAGGCGACCTCACTACCGGCCGGTAGGCCGATGTTGGCGAGAGCGTAGGGGGTGCGCCGCGATTGCGGGAGGGGTCGCGCAGCGGTCATTTCCCGCCGGACGCCAGCTCCCTGGAGCGGTCCCTGGCCGCCTCCAGGGCGCCCAGCAGCGCGGCCCGCACCCCGTGGTTCTCCAGCTCGCGGATCGCCGCGATGGTGGTGCCGGCCGGGGAGGTGACCGCCTCGCGCAGCTTCACCGGGTGCTCGCCGGAGTCGCGCAGCATCACCGAGGCGCCGATCGCGGACTGCACGATCAGGTCGTGCGCCACCTGCCGGGGCAGGCCGAGCAGGATGCCGGCGTCGGTCATCGCCTCGACCAGGAAGTAGAAGTAGGCCGGGCCGGAGCCGGACAGCGCGGTGGCCGCGTCCTGCTGGGCCTCGGGCAGCCGCAGCGCCTTGCCGACCGAGCTGAAGATCTCCTCGGCGCGCACCAGGTGCTCCTCGCCGGCGTGCGAGCCGGCCGAGATCACGCTCATCCCCTCGTCCACCAGGACCGGGGTGTTGGGCATCACCCGGACCACCGGGGTGCCGGCCGCCAGCCGCTCCTCGAACCAGGCCGTCGGGACACCGGCCGCGGCCGAGATCACCAGCCGGTCCGGGCTGACGTGCGGGGCCAGCTCGTCCAGCAGGGTGCCCATGTCCTGCGGCTTGACCGCCAGGATCAGGGTGTCGGCGAGCTTGGCGGCCTCGGCGTTGGAGACGGTCACCACCCCGTAGCGGGCGGCGAGTTCGGCCGCGCGCTCCGGGCGGCGGGCGGTCACCAGGACGTCGGCCGGGTCCTTGCCGGCCCGCAGCAGACCGGAGAGCAGGGCCTCGCCGATCTTGCCGGTGCCCAGGAAGGCGATCTTCTGTCCGGGTGCTGCGCTGCTGCCCATGGTCCGCTCCTTGCCTCGGTACTGCGGCCATCCTCGCACCGCGCGACGGCGCCCGGAGGGACCGTCCGGTCCGTGGTCGCCCCGGGCCCGGCCGCCGTACCCCTGAGGTCGCCCAGGGTGAAATCTCGGGGGTTTCCCCTATGGCCTCCCGGCTCCGGCGGGCGCACCGTGGAGCCATGGCACACGACGAGATGTCCCGACGTGAGAACCGGCGACTCGCCGTCGCCTCGGCGACGGTGGGCCCGTGGCGGACGGCCACGGGGGTCGGCGCGGTGGTGGGGGCGACGGCCCTGGGGATCGAGGCGGTCTCCGGGGACTGGTCGCTGAGCATGCTGGCCTCACCGGCCGGCTGGGGCCTGTTCTTCTTCTTCCTGGTCGGCGCCGTCGGCGGCCGGCTGCGCGGCGACGGCACCGACCGGCGGCTGCGCCGCTGGGCGGACGAGCACCCGTGGCAGTCGGCGCTCCCGGCGGCCGGCGGACTGCTGGCGCTGAACACGCTGGCCCAGCTGTTCCTCGGCGACGAGGGCCTGTTCGGCGCCTTCTTCGTCTCACTGCTGCCGGCCGGCCTGCTGCTGGCGGTCGCCGGGGTGGTGGGATCGGTCAAGCGGGCCCGCGGCAAGGGATGAGCGCCGGCGGGGACGCGGTCGCGCGAAGACGGAACGCGGCCCGGAGCCCGGGTTCACCCCGCGGGGTGCCCTTGGCCGACGCGCTGTCACACCCCGTCGGCATACTGGCGCGATGCCGATAGCCGAAGATCCGCAGCCGCGCCCGGGCCGGGGCGACGAACCGGACGGGTCCGCCCCGTCCGGGGCGGGCGCGAAGGACCCGTTCGCCGGGCTCGTCCTGGACGAGGAGTTCGTCCGGGGTGCCGCCCACAAGGAGCAGGCCGGACGCACCCGCATGCTGGCCGCCCGGTGGAAGCACACCCCGCCGGTCGACCCGGGCGGGCGCCGCTCGGTCAACGACGGCCCGGCGAAGCCGAGGCGCTTCGGTCGCGGGCCGGGGCCACGGTCAGCCGGCCGCCAGGCCGGGCCGCGCCGCCGGGCGGCCTGGCGCACCCCGCTCTACGTCGCGCTGGCCGTCGCCGCGCTGCTCGCCGTCCTGAAGCTCACCGGCTGACCGCCGTCAGCGCTTGCGCTTGGCCCGGCCCGGCGCCTTGGTGTCGGGCCGGCGGCTGCGGCTCGCCTGGCGCTTCTCGTACTGGACGACGGCCCGCTCGTAGGCCGCCCGCCGGACCGCTTCGCCGGGGGCCTCGACCAGGCTGCGGACGAAGTAGGCGAGCAGCGAGCCGGCCCCGCCGATCAGCCAGACCGCGCCGAGCGACTTGTCCTCGGCCATCCAGCCGGTCAGCTGGTCCCTGCCCTCGGTGAGCGACTTCCAGGTGCGCCGGACGGCCATCATCGAGCAGACCGCGATGGCGGCGGTCAGCAGCCCGTTGAGGAAGGTGCCGTTGTCGGAGAGGGCGATGCCCTCGACGCCGAAGCGCAGCACCAGGATCACGGCGGCGGTCGCGGCCAGCGAGCCGACGGAGACGGCGACCCGGCGCGGCCAGTAGCCGCCGTCCCGGTTCAGCCAGCTGGTGCCGAACCAGCGGATCGGCTCCGGCTCGGGGGCGCCGTCGGGCTTGGGGGCGGGGATGGGGGGCTGATCGCTCACGTCGTCGATTATCACCCGGCCACCGCACGTGCCGGAGGAGCCGTCCCGCAGTCCGGGACGGCTCCTCCGTGGCGGTCCGGTCTCAGCCGAGCTTGCTCACGTCGCGGACGGCGCCCTTGTCGGCGGAGGTGGCCATCGCCGCGTAGGCCCGCAGGGCCTGGCTGACCTGGCGGTCGCGGCTCTTCGGCCGGTAGCCGCCCGCGGCCTCCAGGGCGCGGCGGCGCTCGGCCAGGACCTCGTCCGGGACCTCCAGGGAGATCCGGCGGCCGGGGATGTCGATGGCGATGGTGTCGCCGTCCTCGACCAGCGCGATGGTGCCGCCGGAGGCCGCCTCGGGGGACGCGTGCCCGATGGACAGGCCCGAGGTGCCGCCGGAGAAGCGGCCGTCGGTGACCAGCGCGCAGGCCTTGCCCAGGCCCCGGCCCTTGAGGAAGGACGTGGGGTAGAGCATCTCCTGCATGCCGGGGCCGCCCTTGGGGCCCTCGTAGCGGATGACGACGACGTCGCCCTCCTTGACCCGCTTGGCGAGGATCGCCTCGACCGCGTCCTCCTGGGACTCGACCACGACGGCCGGGCCGCTGAACGTCCAGATCGACTCGTCCACGCCCGCGGTCTTCACGATGCAGCCGTCCTCGGCGAGGTTGCCGTACAGCACGGCCAGGCCGCCCTCGACCGAGTAGGCGTGCTCGACGCTGCGGATGCAGCCGCCGGCCGCGTCGGTGTCCAGCGACTCCCAGCGCTCGGACTGCGAGAAGGCCTCGGCGGAGCGGACGCAGCCGGGGGCGGCGTGCCACAGCTCGACGGCCTCGGCGGAGGGCGAACCGCCGCGCACGTCCCAGGTCTTGAGCCACTCGGCGAGCGAGTCGGCGTGCACGGTGTGGACGTCCTCGTTGAGCAGCCCGCCCCGGTGCAGTTCGCCGAGGAGGGCCGGGATGCCGCCGGCCCGGTGCACGTCCTCCATGTAGTACGAGCCGTTGGGCGCGACCTTGGACAGGCAGGGCACCTTGCGGGAGATCGCGTCGATGGCCCGCTGGTCGAAGTCCAGCTCGGCCTCCTGGGCGGCGGCGAGCAGGTGCAGGATGGTGTTGGTCGAGCCGCCCATGGCGATGTCCAGGGCCATGGCGTTCTCGAAGGCGGCGCGGGTGGCGATCGCCCGGGGCAGGAGGGAGGCGTCGTCCTGGCCGTAGTGGCGGTTCGTGATCTCGACGACCGTGCGCCCGGCGTCCTCGTACAGGGCCCTGCGGGCGGTGTGGGTGGCGAGCACCGAGCCGTTGCCGGGCAGCGAGAGGCCGATCGCCTCGGTCAGGCAGTTCATCGAGTTGGCGGTGAACATGCCGGAGCACGAGCCGCAGGTGGGGCAGGCGTTCTCCTCGATGATCGCGATGTCCTCGTCGGAGACGTTCTCGTTGACCGCCTGGGAGATCGCGTCGACCAGGTCGAGCTTGCGCACGGTGCCGTCGACCAGGGTGGCCTTGCCGGCCTCCATCGGGCCGCCGGAGACGAAGACGGTCGGGATGTTCAGGCGCAGCGCGGCCATCAGCATGCCCGGGGTGATCTTGTCGCAGTTGGAGATGCAGATCAGGGCGTCGGCGCAGTGGGCGTTGACCATGTACTCGACCGAGTCGGCGATCAGGTCGCGCGAGGGCAGCGAGTAGAGCATGCCGGCGTGGCCCATCGCGATGCCGTCGTCCACCGCGATGGTGTTGAACTCGCGCGGGATGCCGCCCGCCTGCTTGATCGCCTCGGAGACGATCCGGCCGACCGGCTGGAGGTGGGTGTGGCCGGGGACGAACTCGGTGAAGGAGTTGGCGACCGCGATGATCGGCTTGCCGAAGTCCTCGCGGGCTACGCCGGCCGCCCGGAGAAGCGCCCGGGCGCCTGCCATGTTGCGACCGTGGGTGACCGTACGGGACCTCAGCTCGGGCACTGCGCTCCACTCCTTCGGGGCTGTCGCCGGCGCCCCGCTGGTGGGAGGGTTCGGGGGCCGCTGTGGGTACCGAGCCTACGCCCGCCGTCCGGACGGCGGACGGCCCGTCCGCGATGCGGGCAGGCGGCGGGCGGGCCGGCGCGGCCGGTGTCAGCCCGGCTTGACGGCCACGGTGAGGTCCAGGGCGAACGGCTCGACCACGATGCCGTCCGGGAACTCGGCGAGCATGGCCTCCCGTTCGGCGGCCAGCACCGGCGCGCGCTCCCCGGGTGCGAGCGAGGCGAGGTAGGAGCGCGAGGTCAGGTCGGTGAGCACGTGGTCGACGGGGACCCGCCGCTCCCAGCGCAGCACCGTCCGCTCGACCGCGAGGCCGGCCGGGGCGAAGTGGCCGACGTGGTGGTCGATCCCGCCGTAGCCGCGGTACCGGTCGGGGAGGGCGGCGGCCATCCGCCGGTCCCTGGCCCGGATCCACGCCACGGTCTCGTCGTACACGTTCCACCAGGCGGCCACGGCACCGCCCGGCCGCAGCACCCGGACCGCCTCGGGGACGGACTTCTCGGGGTACGTCCAGTGGAAGGCCTGGGCGTAGCTGACCAGGTCGGCGGAGCCGTCGTGGAAGGGCAGGTCGTCGCCGGTGCCCCGGACCAGCGGCAGGGCCGGCGAGGAGGCGAGGAACCGGGCGGCCATGCCGGGGCTGGGCTCGACGGCCACGACCTCCGCGCCCCGCGCGGCCAGCAGCCGGGTGGCGATGCCGGTGCCCGCGCCGACGTCCAGGACCCGGGCGCCGCGCAGGCCGCGGCCCCAGAGCCGCTCCAGCGCGTCGAACAGGCCGTCGGGGTAGCCGGGGCGGCCCCGCTCGTACTCGGCGGCGACCCCGCCGAAGCTCCGGGCGGCCTCGCGGTAGTCCCGGCCCTCCGTCATGTGCCCTCCTCCGTACGGCGGTTCGCGTCCGGCCGGCCGGACGGCTCAGCGTACGCGCGAGGGGGTGGCCAGGTGCAAGCGGGTGAAGGCGAGGGCCTCGGCCAGATCGGCCTCGCGTTCGGCGGGGGAGGCGGAGCGGCGGGTGTTGACCTCCAGCACCACGTGGCCGTCGAAGCCGGTGCGGGCGAGGTGCTCCAGCAGCTCGGCGCAGGGCTGCTTGCCCCGGCCGGGGATCAGGTGCTCGTCCTTGCCGGAGCCGCTGCCGTCGGCCAGGTGGACGTGGGCGAGCCGGTCGCCCATCCGCTCGACCATGGCGAAGGTGTCGATCCGGGACGTGGCGGCGTGCGAGAGGTCGATGGTGAAGTGCCGGTACTCCTCGTCGGTGACGTCCCAGCCCGGGGCGTACGCGAGCATCTCGCGGTCGCGGTAGCGCCACGGGTACATGTTCTCGACGGCGAAGCGGACGTCGGTCTCGCCCGCCATCCGGCCGATGCCCTCGACGAACTCCCTGGCGTACTGGCGCTGCCAGCGGAACGGCGGGTGGACGACGACGGCGCTCGCGCCGAGCTTCTCGGCCGCGGCCCTGGCCCGGACCAGCTTGGTCCACGGGTCGGTGCTCCACACCCGCTGGGTGATCAGCAGGCAGGGGGCGTGCACGGCCAGGATGGGCAACCGGTGGGCGTCGGAGAGGCGGCGCAGGGCGTCGAGGTCCTGGCTGACCGGGTCGTTCCAGACCATCACCTCGACCCCGTCGTAGCCGAGCTTGGCGGCCAGCTCGAAGGCCACGGCGGTGCTCGCCGGGTACACCGAGGCGGTGGAGAGCGCCACCTTGGTGTCGGGGATGTGCAGGGCCGGGTGCCGGGGCAGCACCAGCCGGTCGGTGGTGCGCAGCAGCGGCGGGCGGGCGGCGTCGCGCTTGGCGGCCTTGACCGAGCGGACGGACTGGACGGCGGCCTTGGCGGCGCCGGCGGCCCGGGCGGTGCGGGTCTCCCTGGGGGCGGCGGCCTGCTTCGCGCCGGCCCGCTTTCCGGCGGTCCGCTTGCTGCCGGCCTGCTTCGCGGCGGCCGTCTTCCTCGCGGCGGTGCCCTTCTTCCTGGCGGGAGCCTCGGGGGCGGGCGGCTTCGCGGCGGCCTGCTTCGCGGTGCGCCGGGCCGCCTTGACGGCCTTCGCGGCCTGCTTGGCGGCCTGTCCGGCGGTGGCGCCCGTGACCGCCTTGCCGAGCCGGCGGCGCGGGCCGTCCGACCGCGACCGCCCGTTCCCGGGAGCGCGGTCCTCCTGCGATCCGTCCTCGCCCGCTGCTTGCACCACGGGAGACAGCGTAAGCGGAGCGCGCCGCGAACGGGGCGGGACGACCGGCGCAGTGACCATCGGCACGTTGTCCCGGAGTGGCCGGCCGGTGGCCGCCCGTGGCCGCCTCCCCCGGAGGGACGGCCGCCCGGGCCCGGACCGGCTCGCGCGGGTTCGCGCGGGCGCGGACGGCCGCGGCCGGGCTACGGCGTGAGCGCCGGGCGGCGGCGGTCGGCGGAGCTGTCCATGGCGTCCAGGCGGCGCAGGATGATCCCCTCGCGCAGCGCCCACGGACAGACGTCCAGCTCCTCCAGACCGAACAGGTCCATCGCGGCGTCGGCGACCAGCGCGCCCGCCAGCAGCTGCTTGGCCCGGCCCTCGGAGACGCCGGGGATCTGGGCGCGCTCGGCGACCGTCATCGCGGACAGCCGGGGCAGCCAGGCGGCCAGCCCGCTGCGGGTGAGCCGGCGGTCGGCGTACGGGCCGGCGTCGGCGGGGGCCGCGCCGGTCATCCGGGCCAGCTGCTTGAAGGTCTTGGAGGTGGCGACCGCGTGCCGCGGCGGTCCGAGCCTGGTGATCTCGGCGACCACGGTGGCGAGCTCGGCCCTGATGTGGCGTCTCAGCTCGCGCAGCCCGTCCGGGTCGGCGACGTCCCCGGGCAGCCAGCGGGCGGTCAGCCGGCCGGCGCCCAGCGGCAGCGAGGCGGCGACGTCCGGCTGCTCGTCCAGGCCGCAGGCGATCTCCAGCGAGCCGCCGCCGATGTCCAGGTTGAGCAGCCGGCCCGAGGACCAGCCGAACCAGCGGCGGACCGCCAGGAAGGTGAGCCGGGCCTCGTCCTGCCCGGAGAGCACGCGCAGCTCGACGCCGGTCTCGGCGGCCACCCGGCGCAGCACCTCCTCGCCGTTGGCGGCCTCGCGCACGGCGGAGGTGGCGAACGGGAGGATGTCGACGACGCCCTTGTCCTCGGCGACCCGCAGCGAGGAGGCGATGTGGCCGATCAGCCGCTCGACGCCGGCCTCGCTTATCGCACCGTCGGCGTCCAGCAGCTCGGCCAGGCGCAGCTCCGCCTTGTGCGAGTACGCGGGGAGCGGCGCGGCGCCCGGATGGGCGTCGACCACGAGGAAGTGGACCGTGTTGGAACCTACGTCGAGCACACCGAGTCGCATAAATCTCCACGCTACGCGATGCGGGCCCTGGCGAGAGGGGGTGCGGCGGTATTCGCGCTGGTCCCGGACCGGGCGGCGGGCCCGGTGGTGATCCGTTGTCGCGGGCCGGGCACGGCCGCACCGCACCGGCTGTCCGCGCCCGCCCCGGCCGTCAGTGCCCGCGCGGCCCGCCCCCGCGCTCCGTGGGGCAGTTGGCGTCCACCCAGCGGCGGGCCGGGGCCGGGGTGTCGGTGATCAGGCCGTCGGCGTCCCTGGCCGCCATCAGCTGCCAGGACTCCTCGCTGTCCAGCGTCCAGACGTACACCTCGTGCCCGGCACGGCGCTCGGCGGCGATCCGGGCGGAGCTGGCCAGGCCGCTCTCCAGGGCGATGCCGCGCAGCGGCAGGTCGCCGGCGTCCTCGGCGATCGCGCCGCTCTGGATCAGCACCATCGGCAGGGCGGGCGCGACCGCGTGGGCCTGGCGCAGGTGGTCGGCGGAGAAGGAGTAGAGGACGACGCGGGCCCTGCTGCCGGCGGCCATCCCGGCGATCCTGGCGACGTCCTCCGGGCGCTGCCACTTGATCTCCATCAGCAGCGTGGCGTTGCTGTCGGCCAGGCGCTTGAGCAGCTGGTCCAGGGTGGCGACCGGCTGGGCGGGGCCGGGGCCGATGGTCACCCGCAGCGCGGCGATCTGGGCGGCGGTCAGGTCGGCGATGGCGCCCTTGCCGTTGGTGGTGCGGTCCACGGTGGAGTCGTGCATCAGCACCGGGACGCCGTCCCTGGTGGTCTGCACGTCGGTCTCCAGCCAGTCGGCGCCCTGGTCGAGGGCGGTGTCGAAGGAGGCCATGGTGTTCTCCGGCGCCTTGCGCGGAGACCCCCGGTGGCCGATCACCACCGGGGACTCGCAGACCGGCGGCGCGGTGGCCGGGCGGGCCCGCAGCACGGGGCCGCCGGAGGCGCACCCGGCGGCCAGGACCGCGAGGGCGGCGAGGACGGCCGTACGGGCGGCGCGGGGCGGGGCGGTCACGGCTCGATGCTCCAGGTCCTGCTTCGGGCGCTGCTGCGGGTGCTGCTGCGGATGGTGGTCGGCTGCGGTGGTGCGGTGTCCCGGGTACCGACAGCGCGGGGGCGGTGTGCGGTTCCCCGGCCGCCCGACCGACGTGCTGTCACAACAGGCCGTCCCAGAGCTGCTCCACGATGACGGCCCACCAGTTCTCCGGGTCGGCGAAGACCGTACCGTCCGCCTCCACCAGGGCGCGCTGCAGGGCGTCCACCGCCTCGCCGGCGGCCACCGGGTCGAGCCCGCGCAGGGCGGGCCACCAGCCGGCGAACACCTCCAGGCAGCGGACGAAGGCGCGCGGGCCCGCGTTGCAGTGGCGGGCGGTCGCGTAGTCCGGGTCCACCGCCAGGACGGCGCCGTCGGCCGGGTCGAGGGCCAGCAGCGCCCAGCCGTCCGTCCCCAGCAGCACCGGTCCGGCGAGCGCCAGGCGCTCCCGCCCGGCTGCCCGGGTGCCACGGCCGAGTCCGGCCAGGTGGGCGGCGAGCGGCGGCAGCACGGTGCCCTGGCGGACGCCGTCAGCGATCGCCCCGGCGCCCGGGTGGTGCAGCGCGAAGAAGCCCGGTACGGCCACCGGCAGGCCCACCGCCAGCAGCAGCGCGGCCGCGTCCCCGGGCAGCTCGGCGCGGACGACGTCCGCCGGGTCGAAGCGCCGCACGCCCGCCGGGCCGAACCGCTCCGCGAGCCGGGCGGCGAGCGCGGCGTCGGGCTCGCCGGGGTCGGCGCGCACCGGCCGGGGGAAGGGCACCCGGTTGCGGGCCGGACCGTCCGACGGCGCGGGCAGCGCCCGTACGGCGGCGGCGCGGTGGTCGAAGCGCGGGCCGTACGGGAGGTCGAAGTCGATCCGGACGTGCGGCAGTTCGGCGGCCAGCGCGTACGACCAGTAGCCGCCGGGCAGGGCGCCGGGCCGCAGGTCGGTCCGGACGGCCAGCACGTCCTCGGCCGTGACGCCCTGTTCGCGCAGCCACCACCAGCCGCGCAGCGCCGGGTGCGGCAGGCCCGCCGCCGAGCGCAGCGCCAGCGACCGCTCCTCGCCCGCGGCGTCCCGGTAGGTCAGCTCGGCCCTGGCGCCCCGGCCGGTCGCCGGCGGGCGGGTCGGGTCGTAGGCACCGGCGCCGACGAAGTCCCGGTACAGCCCGACCACTTCGTCCACCGGCACCGAGGGCCACACCGTGAACCGTCCGCTCTCCCGGTCCACCACGGCGCAGGCCGCCCCCACCTCCTCGGGCGCCCGCCGCTCCCCCGTCCGCGGGTCCACCGGCACCCGGGCGGGCTCGGCCCACACCACCCAGCCGAGCTCGAACTCGTGGGTGCACACCCGCCGCACCGGGCCGGCGCCCTGCGGCAGGTCCCCGTTGATCCACCGGTGCCCCGCCTCCACCGCCTGTGCCCGCGAAACCACCGGCCCCACCCCCGTCCCGTCCGCTCCCCGACCCGCGACCCTACGCCCCCCGCGCGCCGGGAGTCGGCCGGGCCGACTTCCGGTGGGGGCACGGAAGGTTTCACTCCGAAGAGCTGAGTTCGGCCATTTCCCTCTTCAAGCCTCGACAGGCGGGCATAGCCTCGGGAGCAACAGCGCAGTTGCAGCGAGAGCTTGACCGCCCTGCGACCAGGGCAGGAGGGGGTGCGGAGCCGTGAGCACGCCGAAGCAGTACCCGATGGCTTGGAAGTACGGCGGCGATCAGGTCAAGCGTTTTCGCCAGCGGACGGGCGTGACACGGGAACAGTTGGCCCAGGCGTCCCACTACGACATCGAGAGCGTGCGGTCGATGGAGGCGGGTCGGCGGCGGCCGACATTCCAACTACTCCAAGCCGCAGATGAGTTGTGTGACGCGAACGGGATGCTGGTCGCGGCAGCCGCATTCATGGTGCCGGAGAGGTTCGCCCCCTTCTCACACGACCTCATGCAGTACGAGCCCGAGGCCATTGTCTTGAGCTCGTACCAAAATCAGCTCATCCCCGGTCTGCTCCAGACCGAGCCCACTGTCCGCTCGCTGCTGAGCGTGCACTGGCCACCGATGGACGACGAAACCCTGGAGGCGCGGCTCCTTGCCCGGTTGGCTCGCCAGGAGATCCTCGGCAACCAGACCAAGTCGTTCAACTTCCTCATCGACGAGTTCGCCCTCCTGCGCCGGATCGGCACCACCGCAGGGCACAAGGAGCAGCTGGAGCGTCTCCTTGAGGTCGGCAAGCCCCGGCACATCGACATCCAGGTCGTGCCCGGCACCACACTTCACCCCGGAGTCAACGGCGCATTCGTCCTGCTGGAGACTCCCGAGCACGAGCGCCTCGCCTACGAGGAAGGCCAGGCCATCGGCTTCCTCTACTCCGACCCGGAGAAGGTCAATGGACTGTGGCAGCGCCATGCGACGATTCAGCGGCAGGCTCTCAGCCCTGAGGAGTCAGCCCGTTTCATCAACAAGTTGGCGGAGGAGCTATGAGCACCAGCCCGACCTGGGTGAAGTCCAGCTACAGCGGAACTGCGGGCGGCGACTGCGTCGAAGTCGCTGTCGCCTGGGTGAAGTCCAGCCACAGCGGGACCGAGGGCGGCGACTGCGTCGAGGTCGCCGCCTGCCCTTCCACCATTCACGTCCGCGACTCCAAGGACAAGGCCGGCCCGACCCTCGCCTTCTCCCCCGAGGCCTGGTCCGCTTTCGTCTCGTTCGCGCCCGAAGCTCAAGCCGCGCGGGCCGAGTGACCCTCAAGGGAACGGTGAGGTAAAACCACCTACCTAACCGGCCCTGCTAGCAGCAGATATGACTTATCGTCACGACTTTTCCACAGGCAGTTCGGCCATGTAGCGTGCGCAGCAACGAAACAACCCCCGACCGGTGTTACCAGCACCGAACGGGGGTCTGACCGGCACGATCGAAGACTAGGAATCGATCCTGTGGCTACCCACGACAATACCGCCATGGCCGCGCCCGGGTACGGCAAGCAGTCCGCCCCGGAGCAACTCCCCCGCTCCGCGACCGACTTCGCCCACCTCCCGGCCCGCGAGGCCTACCTCGCCTCGCTCATCGATCACCTCCCCGACGGCGCCGCCATGGACGTCAAGACCCTCGCCGTCCTCCAGCCCCACTACGGCCAGATGGCCTGCCGCACCGCCCTCACCAGGCTCTCCACCGCAGGCCACCTGCGCCGCGTCCGCGAACGCCTCAGCTCCACCGACTGCCGCTGGGTGTTCCACACCTACTTCTCCCGCACCCCCCGCTCCGACGCCTGGTGGAACCACTTCCTCGCCACCGGCGGCACCAACGACAGCGGCGACGCGTCAACGCCCGCCGATCCCGATCCCCCGGACGAGCGAACGCCCGTCCGCAACCACACACCGCTCCCCTCGGCCGCCTACGCCGCCCTCGCCGGCCTCGGCCTCGCCGACCCCCGCCTCGCCCTCTCCGCCGCCGACTGCACCACCCTCGAACCCCTCGCCGCCGAATGGTTCGCCCGGGGCACCACCCCCGCCCTCTTCACCATCGCCCTCACCAACGGCCTCCCGCCCGACATCCACAGCCCGGCCGCCTTCACCCGCCGCCGCCTGATCGACAAACTCCCCCCGGAACGCCCCCGCCCACCACAGACGACCCGCATCCCCGAATGCACCGCCTGCCGCACCCCCTGCCGCCCCCACACCCTCCTCGGCGGCCTCTGCCGCACCTGCCACGGCACCCCGGCACCCCCACCACCCCGCCCCGGCGCACTCCCACCAGCCGCCGTCCACCGCCACGCCGCCCGAATCCGCGACACCCTCCGAAGTCACGGCACCCCAGCCCTGCCCACCCGTTGACACGCCCGCTGGCCACACCCTCAGCCGGCACCGGAAGTCGGCCCGTCCGACTTCTCACGCAGAGGCGTACGGGCCATGCGGCCGGGACGAGGGCGCGGTTCGGCCCTGAAGGCCGCAGACGACACGACGGAAGAAGAGCCAGCGGCCTGCACACGAGAAGTCGACCTGGCCGACTTCTGGCGCGCGGGGGATCACGCGGCGGGGGCGAGGGCGAGGGGCCGCCCCTCCGGGGTGAGGGCGATGGCCCAGAGACCGTGGGTGGCCAGGTGGAGCGGGACCGGCGCCCGGCGGGCGAGCTGGTGGTCGAGGTAGGTGACGACGTCCCGGTGGTTCACCGCGTTCCAGGCGTGCGGGCGGCCGTAGGCGTCGAGGGTGAGGAGCACGGCCTGGGAGCCGTGGCCGGCCCGGCGGAGGCCGTCGGCGAGGCGCTCGAACGCCCGGTCGCCGTCACCCAGGTCCCTGAAGGGGGCGCCGAGTTCGCGTTCGGCGCGGTCCCGGCCGCCACGCTCCCCGGCGTCGCCCTCGGTGGGGACGCGGGGGGCCGCACAGGTCGGGCGGCCGGTGTAGCACTCGACCGCCGAAAGGGCGATCTCCAGGCTGTTGTTCGCCCGGCCCGGTTCGCGGTAGCCGCCGTCGTTGACCGCCTCCGCCCAGCCGCCGGCGGCCGGGTCGGGGTGACGGGCGGGCAGGCCGTCTCCGCCCCCTGGCACGCGGCGTTCGAGTTCGGCCTGGTGCTCCGGGTCGACCGGCGCGAGCCCGCCCGGCAGGCCGTACGGACGGCTGTCGGCGATGCTGCGCGGCCGGACCGCCGGATCGTACGGCGGGGCTCCGCGCCGTGCGCGCAGGGCGAGCTGGAGGGCCATCGCATGGGCGGTCGCGACCGGGACCACACCCCAGGCGGGGGTCGGGTCGGCGGTGCCCGCCGCGCTCTCCCGCCGCCTGCCGTCCAGCGGGTGCGGTTCGGGCCGGCCGATCACCGGGGTGGTGCCGACGACCGGCGGTACGGCCGGGGGCGGCGGCACGGCGTGGACGGGCGGCGGCCCGACGACCGGGTGCGGCACGGTGCCGGCCGGGGGCCTGGCCACCGCACCGGGCTGCGCCCCGCCGACGGCCGGCCCCGCCCCGACGCCGCTGCCGAACGGTGCCGCCACGTTCACCGGCCCGCCGGCGGCGCCCGCCAGCGGCCCTGGCCCGACGGTGCCGACCGAACCGGCCGGCTGGTACCCGCCGTACACCGGGGTCCCGAACTGTCCGGGCACCCCGACCGGCCGGACCGCCGGCGGAGCCTCCGGCGCCGGGCCGTGCGCGGGGCCACCGGGGGACGGCGCGGTGACGGGCGCGACCGGCGCGCTCACCGAGTCCGTCCGCACCGTCACCGGGCCGCCGCCACCGCCGCCGCTGCCACTACTGCCACTACTGCCGCTGCCACCGCTGTGCGAAACCGCCGCGGGCGCCTGGAGCGGGTAGTCCCCGTCCGACCGGCCCGCCGGCCCCCCGCCCTGGCGGACCGGCGCGGCGACGGACCGCGCCTGCGCCCCGGTGTCCCGCTCCGGCAGGGCCCAGTCCCCGCCACCGCCACCGCCGCCACCACCACCACCGGCGACGCCACCGCCCGTCGCCCGGTGCTGCCCCGGCGAGCCCCCGGTGACGTACCCGGCCACGGACGCCGCCGCACCCGTCGGCGCGCCCGCCACACCCGCCGGGTCCGGCCCGCCGAGCACCGTCCCCGGGTCCGCCAGGGCGGCCGAGGCCACCGTCACGACGCCCGGTGTCTTCGGTTCCCCCGGCCCGTCGGGCGTCCCCGCCCCCGCGCCCGGCCTGTCGGCACCCGAAGCACCCGGAACGCCCGGAGCACCCGGAGCACCCGGCCCGTCCGTGCCCGGCGTCAGCCCGGCGAGCGGCACCCCGTGGACCGCCTTCCCGTCCTCGTCGGTGAGCACCGGCCGCCCGTGCTCGTCCAGCCGGACCGCCAGGTCCGCCACCCCGACCACCGGCCTGCCGTCCGGCCCCGGGACGACCAGCAGCCCGGAGGCGTCGGCCACCGGCGTGCCGTCGGCGCGGAGGATGACCGGCTGCCCGTCCGGGCCGAGGACCGGCGTACCGTGCCCGTCCACCTTGACCGTCAGCCCGGGGACGCCGACCAGCGGCCTGCCGTCCTTCCCGGCGAGCAGGACCAGCCCGGAGCCGTCCGCGCCGAGCACGCCCGGTTCGCCGAGGGCGGCGGGCAGCCCGGCGGCGAGCGGGTCGAACGCGCCGGTGCGGTACGAGGCGGCGGTGATCCCCGTCCCCTGCGCGGTGCCGAGCCTCAGCAGCGCGACGGCGGCCGGCTCCTTGAGCACCCCGGCCAGCGCGTCCTTCATGGCACGGCCGAGTTCGGCGAGCAGCCCGCCGATCTTCAGCCCGGCGGCCTCGACGGCGACGGCCGCCAGGCCCGCCGCGACCTGTTCGGTGGCGGTGCTCCGCACCTTGGCGGCGAGGTCTCCGACGGACTTCTCCAGCCCGCCGGTCACCCCGCTCCGCGCCGGTCCCCCGGCGGCCGCCGTGGCGACCCGGCCGGCCTCCACCCGGGCCCTGGCCGCCTGCTCCTCGGCCTGCCCGAGGTCGGCGGCGAGCTGGTTCAGGGTCGCGATGATCTCGGCCTTGCAGGTGTCCACGGCCCGCGCGGCCGTGTCGAAGGCCCCGGCGACCAGTCCGACCGCGCTGTGCGCGTCGTCCAGGTGGCCCCTGCCGCTGCCGCTGAAGGTCTGCCAGTACGCGCCGAAGGACTCGACGGCGTGGCCGGAGTTGTCGGCGGTGACCCGCCGGACGGACTCGCCGCAGCGGCGGGTGAGCCGGTCGGCCTCCCGGCCGAACTCGCGCCAGACCCCGGCCGCCTTGCGCAGGCCCTCCTCGTCGGCCTGCGGCCACTGCCGGCCGGTCCTGACCAGCACCGGGACCAGTTCCTCCGGCAGTTTCCTGGACACGCGCTTCCCCCTCCGAGCCGGGTCCGTCAGACCGACATGTCCTGGGGGACGACGGGAGCCGCCCCCGGGGTTGCCCCCGGCACCCCTGCCGAGCCCGGCACGCCCGGCGCCCCTGCCGCCTCCGGCACCGCCGTCGCCCCGAACCCGCTCGCCGCCGAGCTGTCCGCGTCCGCCGTCCGCGCGGCCATCGTGTGCAGCCCGGCCCCGACCCCGGTCACCCGTCCGGCCACCCCCCTCAGCCCGCCGACGAGTTCTCCGCGCGCCGGACCGTACACGGCCGCGAAGCCGCTGCCCGGCCGGTCCGTCCCCCAGGGGGCGCCGAGGGCGGCGAGGCCCTGCTCCAGGGCGGCGACGGCCTTCGTCAGCTCGCCGCCGATCCGCTCGAACTCCCGCCCCTCACCGTGCAGTTCCCACGGCCTGAGGGCGAACTCCCCGCCCGCGCGGCCGGACTTCCCGGTGTTGCCGCCTGCCATCCCCGTACCTCCCCGTCGCGGACCCGTCGCGGGCCTCGTAGCGGCATCGCAGCGGGCCTCGTAGCGGACCCGTCGCGGGCCTCGTAGCGGACCGGCCGCCATCCTAGGCGCGCCGCCGGGGCCGCCCGCAGGGCCCTCCGGACCTCTTCACCCCGCCTTCACCGCGGCCGCCACCGCCCCCGCGGACCCCGCCACCGGCCCCGCCACCGGTCCCGCCACCGCGTCTGTGCCCCCGAACGTTCTACCCTTGCCGAGTGGCACCAGCAGACACGTCCAAGAAGAAGGCCAAGGCGAAGCCCAAGGCCGCCCCCGCCCCCGTCGACCTCGCGATGCCGACCCTGCGCCGCGAGATCCCGCGCGACGAGGTCCCGCTCGACTTCCCCCGCGCCTGGGTCGAGTTCGCCGACCCCTCCGACGAGGAGCAGGTCTTCCGCTGCGACCTCACCTGGCTGACCTCCCGCTGGTCCTGCGTCTTCGGCCAGGGCTGCCACGGCATCCGCGAGGGCCGCGGCGAGTCGGACGGCTGCTGCACGCTGGGCGCGCACTACTCGGACGAGGACGACGAGAAGCGCGTCCGGTCGCACGCGGACCGGCTGACCCCCGAGCTCTGGGAGAACTTCGCCGAGGGCACCGACGCCGAGGGCCGGATCGTCGCCGACGGCGGCATCACCATGCTGGACGAGGACGGCGACCGGCAGACCCGCCGGGTCGGCGGCGCCTGCGTCTTCGTGAACAGCCCGGGCTTCGCGGGCGGCGCCGGCTGCGCGCTGCACGCGCTCGCGCTCAAGGAGGGCCGCGAGCCGCTGGAGACCAAGCCGGACGTCTGCTGGCAGCTGCCGATCCGCCGCACCTACGACTGGATCGACCGCCCCGACGACACCCGCTACCTCCAGGTCTCGATCGGCGAGTACGACCGCCGCGGCTGGGGCCCGGGCGGCCACGACCTGCACTGGTGGTGCACCGGCGCCCCGGCGGCCCACCAGGGCGCGGAGCCGGTGTACGTCGGCTACCGCCCCGAACTCACCGAGCTGATGGGCAGGGCGGGATACGACGTGCTGGCCCGCCTGTGCGAGGAGCGGATCGCCACCAAGGGCGACCGCAAGGTCGCCCCGCACCCGGCCGACCCGGGCAAGAAGGCCAGGAAGGCCTGACCGGCCCTACTTGTCGATGTCGCCGACGACGAAGAACATCGACCCGAGGATCGCCACCATGTCCGCGACCAGCGTCCCGGGCAGCAGTTCGGTGAGCACCTGGACGTTGTTGAAGGACGCCGAGCGCAGCTTGAGCCGCCAGGGCGTCTTGTCGCCGCGCGAGACCAGGTAGTAGCCGTTGATCCCGAGCGGGTTCTCGGTCCACGCGTAGGTGCTGCCCTCGGGTGCCTTGAGCACCTTGGGCAGCCGCTGGTTGACCGGCCCCGGCGGCAGCGCGGCGAGCTTGTCGAGGCAGGCGTCGGCCAGGTCGAGCGAGTTGAGGGTCTGCTCCAGCAGGCACTCGAAGCGGGCCAGGCAGTCGCCCTCCTCGCGGGTGACCACGGTGAGCACCTGCCGCAGTTCCTCGGAGCCGTACGCGAGGTACGGCTCGTCGCGGCGCAGGTCGAGGTCGAGGCCGCTGGCCCTGGCGATCGGGCCGCTGACGCCGTACGCCTGGGCCTGCGCCCCGGTGAGGACGCCGACGCCCGCGGTGCGGGCGCGGAAGATCTCGTTGCCGAGGACGAGGTCCTCGAAGACCGGCAGCTGCGAGCGCACGGTGGCGACGGCGGTGCGGACCCGGCCGAGCCAGCCGGCCGGCAGGTCCTCCTTGAGGCCGCCGACCCGGTTGAACATGTAGTGCATCCGGCCGCCGGAGGCCTCCTCCAGCACGTGCTGGAGGTCCTCGCGGCCGTTGAAGGCGTGGAAGACCGGGGTGATCCCGCCCAGCTCCAGCGGGTACGAGCCGAGGAACATCAGGTGGTTGAGCACCCGGTTGAGCTCGGCGAGCAGGGTGCGGACCCACACGGCCCGCTCCGGGACCTCCATGCCGAGCATCCGCTCGACGGCCATCACGACGCCGAGCTCGTTGGAGAAGGCGGAGAGCCAGTCGTGCCGGTTGGCCAGCATGATGATCTGCCGGTAGTCGCGAGCCTCGAACAGTTTCTCGGCGCCCCGGTGCATGTAGCCGATCACCGGCTCCGCGCTCACGACGCGCTCGCCGTCGAGCAGCATCCGCAGCCGCAGCACGCCGTGGGTGGCCGGGTGCTGCGGGCCGATGTTGAGCACCATGTCGGTGCTGCCCGCCTCGCCGGTGAAGTTCTCGGCTCCCGCCCCGATGCCGACCGTGGTCTCCCTCATGCCCCCAGAGTCTGCCATCCCGGCAGCGCCTCCAGGCCCGGCGGTACCGGCATGCGGACGGCCTGCACCAGCCAGCCGAAGGCGCCCAGCCCGCCCGGGTCGGTCAGCTCGGCCCCCTCCCCCGCCCCGTTCAGCGCCCGCAGGTAACCGGCCGGGTCGCTGGTGGCGAGCGCGAGCGCCGGGCGCTCACCGCTCACGCCGAGCGCGCGCAGGGCCTCCCGCTGCGTCGTCCACAGGCTGTGGAAACCGGGCACGGCGACGGAGTCCAGCGCCACGTGCGCGGTGACGTCGCAGGAGCCGTCCGGCACCGGGGCCACCTCCCGGCCGTCCCGGAAGCCCGCGTACGTGCCGAACGGCGGCCGCCGCCCCGCGGTGTGCCCGTAGTCGACGGCGACGGCCAGCCCGCGCTCCAGCCCGGCCACGGCCCGCGCCCAGGCGGCGTCCCTGGGGCCGCCGAACTCCACCACGTCACCGGGCTCCCGGGCCGGCCACCAGCGCCCGGCCCAGGCCGCGTCGGCCGCCGAGACCGGCTCGCCGAGCCGCTGCCCGCCGGTCCCGGTGTCCACCTCGACGTAGCGCAGCACCCCGTCCCCGTCCACCTCGCCGGCGTCCAGCGGGACGTTGTCCAGCCACTCGTTGGCGAACAGCAGCCCGGTCACGCCGCGCGGCGGCTCGTCCGTCCACAGGGCTGTGGACGGCAGCCCGGCCGGGCGCGGCGCGATCTCCACGCCGTACGGGCGCAGCCGCGCCAGCACCTCGCCGGGCAGTTCCGCCAGCACGCCGGTCAGCAGTTCCCCCCGCCCGGCCCCGACGTCGACCAGGGCCAGCTCCTCCGGGCGGCCGAGTTCCGCGTCAACCTCCAGCAGCAGGCGGGCCACCGCACGGGCGAACTTCGGCGAGGCGTGCACCGAGGTGCGGAAGTGCCCGGCCGGGCCCTCCGGCCTGCGGTAGAAGCCCCGCCCCGGTTCGTACAGGGCCTGGTCCATGGCGGGCGCCCACCGCATCCAAGTCATGGGGCGGGACGCTACCCGGCGCCGGCGGGCCCTCCCAATCGGACCAGGTGCTTCTCCGACCTACGGAGTAGAGCGGATCGCCCTACCGGCGGACCTGGGCATGCGGAGCGACTGCCTACGCTGGACACGTGCATCGACTCAACGCCTGGCTCCGCCGTCACCCCATGGTGGTCGACGCCGCCTGGGCGGCCGTCGTGCTGCTCTTCGGCCTGCTCCCGAGCGACGGCTACGCCGACGACGGCTGGCGCTTCGACGTCTCGATCCTGATCGCGGTGCTGCTGCCGCTGCTGATGGTGTTCCGCCGCCGCAACCCCGACGTCACGGTGGCCGCCGCCACCGCCGTGGGCGTCGCCCAGGTGCTCGCCGACATCGTCCCGGGCGCCTCCGCGGTCGCCTACCTGGTCTTCGCCTACACCGGCGCCGCCTTCGGCCGGAAGTGGACCTCCCGGCTGGCCCTGGCCGCCGGCCTGGCCTCCGGGCCGCTGGTCTTCTGGCAGCTGAGGCTGGTGAAGACGGCCTTCGACCAGGGCGGCGACGTCCACACCCGCCCGTACAGCTTCGGCGAGGCGGCACTGCTCACGCTGCTGATGAGCACGCCGTTCATCCTCTGCTGGGCCTGGGGCCGGCTGACCAGGGTGCGCCGCGCCTACCTGACCGAGCTGGAGGACCGCGCCGCCCGGCTGGAGCGCGAGCGGGACGCCCAGTCCAAGGTCGCGGTCGCCGCCGAGCGGGCCAGGATCGCCCGCGAGCTGCACGACGTGGTCGCGCACAACGTCTCGGTGATGATCGTCCAGGCCGACGGCGCCGCGTACGTCCTGGACAACTCCCCGCAGCAGGCGAAGGAGGCGCTCGGCACCATCGCCTCCACCGGCCGCCAGGCGCTGGTCGAGATGCGCCGGCTGCTGGGCGTGCTGCGCACCTCCGACACCAAGGCCGAGGAGTACGTGCCGCAGCCGGGCGTCGAGGAGCTGCCGGAGCTGCTGGAGCAGGTCCGCACGGCCGGGCTCGACGTGGACTACGCCACCTCGGGGCACCCGCGCGAGCTGCCGCGGGGCGTCGAGCTGACCGTCTACCGGATCGTCCAGGAGGCGCTGACCAACGTCCGCAAGCACGGCGGCCCCGACGTGCACGCCCGGGTCGCCGTCGACTTCGGCGAGCGCGAGCTGGCCGTCCTGGTGGAGGACGACGGCCGCGGCAGCACCGACGAACAGCTGGCCGGCGGCGGCACGGACGGCCTCGGCCACGGCCTGATCGGCATGCGCGAACGGGTCGGCATGGTCAGCGGCAGCCTCGACGTGGGCCCCCGCCCCGGCGGCGGCTTCCGGATCCGCGCCGTCCTGCCGCTCAAGGCGGCCCACTAGCCCCGTCCGCCGTCCCCCCTTCCAAGGAGTCCCACCTTGACCATCCGCGTGATGCTCGTCGACGACCAGGAACTGCTCCGCACCGGTTTCCGGATGATCCTCCAGTCACAGGGCGACATCGAGATCACCGCCGAGGCGGGCGACGGCGCCCAGGCCCTGGAGCGGCTGCGGCACACCGAGGTCGACGTGATCCTGATGGACGTCCGGATGCCGCGGCTGGACGGCGTGCAGGCGACCCGCAGGATCTGCCTCGCCGAGGACGGCAGCCCGCTGCCGGACGCCCCGCACGTGCTCATCCTCACCACCTTCGACCTGGACGAGTACGCCTTCGCCGCGCTCAAGGCCGGCGCCAGCGGCTTCCTGCTCAAGGACGTCCCGCCGACCGAGCTGGTGGCCGCGATCCGCGCGGTGCACGGCGGGGACGCGGTGGTCGCCCCGACCACCACCCGCCGGATGATCGACCGCTTCGCCGAGGTGCTGCCCACCCCGCACAACGCGCCGGGCTCGGACACCCTCGGCCCGCTGACCGAGCGCGAGCGGGAGGTGTTCCTGCTGGTCGCCCAGGGGCTGTCGAACGGCGAGATCGCGGCCCGGCTGGTGCTCTCCGAGGCCACCGTGAAGACCCACGTCGGCCGGATCCTGGCCAAGCTGAGCCTGCGCGACCGGGTCCAGGCCGTGGTCCTGGCGTACGAGGCCGGGCTGATCCGGGCCGGGGCCTCCGACTGAGCCGCCTCGGCGACCGGGCGTCCCCGTAGACTGGGGCGGTACGTCCGGTACCCGCCGAGTGGACCGGAACGGTCATTCAGGACAAGGCAGGACAAGGGTGGACGTGAATCCGTCCGGCTTCGCCGACTTCGGCGAGTTCGCCCCGCTCACCGACGGCCTCGGCGACCAGGCTTTCGGCGATCCCGGTGATCCCGGCAACCGCCCGGCCCGGCTGGCCGTCGGCGTGGTCGGCACCGGGCGGGTCGGCCCCGCGCTGGGCGCCGCGCTCCAGCTCGCCGGGCACACCGTGGTCGCCGCCTCCGGGGTGTCCGCCACCTCCCGCCGCCGCGCCGACGCGCTGCTGCCCGGCGTGCGGATCGTCACCCCGCCGCAGGTGCTGGCCGCCGCCGACCTGGTGCTGCTGACCGTCCCCGACGACGCGCTGGCCGACCTGGTGGCCGGGCTGGCCGCCACCGGCGCGGTCCGCCCGGGCCAGCTGGTCGTGCACACCTCCGGCGCGCACGGCGTCGCCGTCCTGGAGCCCGCCACCAGGGCCGGGGCGCTGCCGCTGGCCCTGCACCCGGCGATGACCTTCACCGGCACCTCCGTCGACCTGGACAGGCTGGCCGGCTGCCCGTTCGGCGTGACCGCCCCCGAGGAGCTGCGGCCGGTCGCCGAGGCGCTGGTGGTGGAGATGGGCGGCGAGCCCGAGTGGGTGCCCGAGGAGGTCCGCCCGCTCTACCACACCGCCCTCGCGCACGGCGCGAACCACCTGGTCACCCTGGTCGCGCAGGCGATGGACCTGCTGCGCACGGCCGGCGTCGCCGAGCCCGGCCGGATGCTCGGCCCGCTGCTGGGCGCCGCCCTGGACAACAGCCTGCGCTCCGGTGACGCGGCCCTCACCGGCCCGGTCGCCCGGGGCGACGCGGGCACCGTACGGCGCCACCTGGCGCAGCTCAGTACGGTGTCCCCGGACATCCCGGCGGCCTACCGGGCGATGGCCCGCGCGACCGCGCAGCGGGCGCTCGCCAACGGGACGATCGACGAAACGTCGGCGGCGGGACTGCTGGACGTACTGAACGAGGAGAAGCACTGATGGCACGCGGCAAGCAGCCGAGCAAGGCCCAGCGGGCGCCGAAGGTCCACCGGGCCGTCGTCACCCGCACCGTGGACGACTTCGAGGCCGCGTTCTGGCCGGACGAGCAGCCGGTGGACAACGCCGTCGTGATGACCATGGGCGCCCTGCACGAGGGCCACGCCGCGCTGATCCGCGCCGCCCGCAAGCAGGTCGGCCGGGACGGCCGGGTCGCGGTGACGGTCTTCGTCAACCCGCTCCAGTTCGGCGCCGGCGAGGACCTGGAGCGCTACCCGCGCACCCTCGACGCCGACGTGAAGCTGGCCGAGGAGAACGGCGCCGACGTGGTCTTCGCGCCGTCCGTCGACGAGGTCTACCCGAACGGCGAGCCGCAGGTGCGCATGGTGGCCGGCCCGATGGGCGAGCGCTTCGAGGGCGCCACCAGGCCCGGCCACTTCGACGGCGTGCTGACCGTGGTCGCCAAGCTGCTGCACATCACCGACCCGGACTTCGCCTTCTTCGGCGAGAAGGACGCCCAGCAGCTGGCGATCATCCGGCGGATGGTCGCCGACCTGGACTTCGACGTCGAGATCGTCGGCGTGCCGACCCTCCGCGAGGAGGACGGCCTGGCACTGTCCTCGCGCAACGACTACCTCTCGGCGGAGGAGCGCGCCCACGCGCTCGCCCTGTCCAAGGCCCTGTTCGCCGGCCGCGACGCCGCCGCGCAGGGCCCGAAGGCCGTCCGCGAGGCCGCCTCGGCCGTCCTGGACGGCGCCGAGGGCGTCACCCTGGACTACCTCGCCCTGATCGACCCGCACTCCTTCACGGAGGCGGCGGACGACTTCCAGGGCGAGGCGGTGCTGGCCGTCGCCGCGAAGGTGGGCACGACCCGCCTGATCGACAACGTCCACCTCATCGTCCGGTAGCGAACACCGGGCAGCACGACCCCCCGTCTTTCCGGCATGCACTCACAGGAGGCGTGACCCGCAATGCTCCGCACCATGCTCAAGTCCAAGATCCACCGGGCCACCGTGACCCAGGCCGACCTGCACTACGTCGGCTCCGTCACGGTGGACGAGGACCTCCTCGACGCGGCCGACCTGCTCCCCGGCGAGCTGGTCCACATCGTCGACATCGACAACGGCGCCCGGCTGGAGACCTACACCATCGCCGGCCCGCGCGGCTCCGGCGTGATCGGCATCAACGGCGCCGCCGCCCGTCTGGTCCATCCCGGCGACCTCGTCATACTCATCGCCTACGGGCAGATGGACACGGCCGAGGCCAAGGGCTACGAGCCGAAGATCGTCTTCGTGGACGGGCGGAACCGGATCACCGGACTGGGCGGGGACCCGGCGGAGGCCCAGGAGGGCACCGGACTGCTCCGGGGGGACAGGGCGTACGGTGACGGCAACGACGCGGCCGACGCCGCCTCGCGCTGAAGGAGCCACCCACCCATGACCACGCACCGCCTCACCGCCCCGGCCCCCGGCTGGACCGCGACCACCGACGTGGTCGTGGTCGGCTCCGGCGTCGCCGGCCTCACCGTCGCGCTCAACGTCCGCAAGGCCGGCCTGCGGGCCATGGTGGTCACCAAGGCGATGCTGGACGACGGCTCCACCCGCTGGGCCCAGGGCGGCATCGCCGCCGCCCTGGGCGAGGGGGACACCCCCGGGCAGCACCTGGACGACACCCTGGTGGCCGGCGCCGGGCTCTGCGACGAGGAGGCCGTGCGCACCCTGGTCACCGAGGGCCCGGACGCCGTCCGCCGGCTGATCGCGGTCGGTGCCGCCTTCGACCGCGGCACCGACGGCGAGATCCTGCTGACCCGCGAGGGCGGCCACCACCGCCGCCGGATCGCGCACGCCGGCGGGGACGCCACCGGCGCCGAGATATCGCGCGCCCTGGTCGACGCCGTCCGCGCCGACCAGGACATCGAGCTGATCGAGCACGCGCTCGTCCTCGACCTGCTCACCGACGCCGAGGGGCACGCGGCCGGGCTCACCCTGCACGTGATGGGCGAGGGCGCGCGCGACGGCGTCGGCGCCGTCCGGGCCCGCGCGGTGGTGCTCGCCACCGGCGGCATGGGCCAGGTCTTCTCGGCCACCACCAACCCGGCGGTCTCCACCGGTGACGGCGTGGCGCTCGCGCTGCGGGCCGGCGCCGCCGTCACCGACCTGGAGTTCGTCCAGTTCCACCCGACCGTGCTCTGGCTCGGCCCCGAGGCCGAGGGCCAGCAGCCGCTGGTCTCCGAGGCCGTCCGCGGCGAGGGCGCCCACCTGGTGGACGCGAACGGCGTCCGGTTCATGCTCGGGCAGCACGAGCTGGCCGAGCTGGCCCCGCGCGACATCGTCGCCAAGGCGATCACCCGGCGCATGCTGGAGCAGGGCGCCGAGCACATGTACCTGGACGGACGGCACTTCGGCGCCGAGATGTGGGAGCAGCGCTTCCCGACCATCCTCGCCTCCTGCCGCTCCCACGGCATCGACCCGGTCACCGAGCCGATCCCGGTCGCCCCGGCCGCGCACTACGCCTCCGGCGGCGTGCGCACCGACCCGCACGGCCGCACCAGCGTCCCCGGCCTGTACGCCTGCGGCGAGGTCGCCTGCACCGGGGTGCACGGCGCCAACCGGCTGGCCTCCAACTCGCTGCTGGAGGGCCTGGTCTTCGCCGAGCGGATCGCCGCCGACCTGGCCGGGCGGCACCTGGCCGGCGACCTGCCCGAACGCACCGTGGACGTCGAGGCCGCCAGGGCCGCGCACGCCGTCCCGCTGCCGCCGTCCGAGGCGCGCGCCGAGATCCAGCGGCTGATGTCGCGCGGCGCCGGCGTGCTGCGCTCGGCCGCCTCGATGGCCGGCGCCGCGGCCGGGCTCGGCCTGATCGCCGAGCAGACGTACGCGCACCTCGCCGAGGACAAGCCGGCCGACCCCCGGGTGGAGACCTGGGAGGCCGCCAACCTGCTGCTGGTCTCCACCGCCCTGGTCGCGGCCGCCGCGCAGCGCGCGGAGACCCGCGGCTGCCACTGGCGCGAGGACTTCCCCGAGCGCGACGACGCCGCCTGGCGGCGTCACCTGATCACCACCCTCGCCGCCGCCGGCGGCCCGGTCAGCACCCCTGAGGAGCAGTAGAACCATGACCCACTCCCACGAGGAACTCCCGATGGCCGGCGGCTGCGGCGACGGCTGCGCCTGCGGGGACGGCGAGGGCTACGAGACCGGCCTGGACCCCCAGCTGGCCGAGCTGCTGGAGCGGGCCGGGCTGGACCCGGTCGAGGTCGAGGACATCGCCACCCTGGCGCTGGCCGAGGACCTGGCCGGCGGCGAGGACGTCACCTCGGTGGCGACCGTGCCCGCCGAGGCCGTCGCGACCGCCGACTTCACCGCCCGCCAGGCCGGCGTGGTGGCCGGCCTGCGGGTCGCCGAGGCGGTCGTCTCGCTGGTCTGCGAGGAGGAGTTCGAGGTCGAGCGGCACGTCGAGGACGGCGACCGGGTGGCGGCCGGCCAGGTGCTGCTCTCGGTCCGCTCCCGCACCCGCGACCTGCTGACCGCCGAGCGCAGCGCGCTCAACCTGCTCTGCCACCTGTCCGGCATCGCCACCGCGACCCGCGCCTGGGCGGACGCCCTGGAGGGCACCGGCGCGGTGGTCAGGGACACCCGCAAGACCACCCCCGGCCTGCGCGCGCTGGAGAAGTTCGCGGTGCGCTGCGGCGGCGGCGCCAACCACCGGATGGCGCTCTCGGACGCCGCGCTGGTGAAGGACAACCACGTGGTCGCGGCCGGCGGCGTGGCCGAGGCCTTCCGGGCCGTCCGGGCCGCGTACCCGGAGCTGCCGGTCGAGGTCGAGGTGGACGCCCTGGAGCAGATCCCGCCGGTGCTGGAGGCCGGGGCGGACCTGATCCTGCTGGACAACTTCACCGTCGGACAGCTGAAGGAGGCCGTCACGCTGGTGGCCGGCCGGGCGAAGCTGGAGGCCTCCGGCGGACTGACCCTGGCCGACGCGCGCGAGGTCTCCCAGACTGGTGTCGACTACCTGGCCGTGGGCGCGCTCACCCACTCCTCGCCGGTGCTGGACATCGGCCTGGACCTGCGCGCCTGACCGTCAGGTCGAGCACAGCCCCGTCCCGACTCGCAGAAAGCGTCCCCGTGCTCCTCACCATCGACGTCGGCAACACCCAGACCACACTCGGCCTGTTCGACGGCGAGGACGTGGTGGAACACTGGCGGATCTCCACCGATCCGCGCCGCACGGCCGATGAACTGGCGGTGCTGCTGCAAGGGCTGATGGGCAACCACACCGCGGTCCGCGAGGCCGTGGTGGAGGGCCTGGCGATCTGCTCCTCCGTCCCCGCCGTGCTCCACGAGCTCCGCGAGGTGACCCGCCGCTACTACGGCGACGTCCCCGCGGTGATCGTGGAGCCCGGCGTGAAGACCGGGGTGCACGTCCTGATGGACAACCCCAAGGAGGTCGGCGCGGACCGGATCGTCAACGCGCTGGCCGCCAACCACCTGTACGGCGGCCCGTGCATCGTGGTCGACTTCGGCACCGCGACCACCTTCGACGCGGTCAACGCCCGTGGCGACTACGTCGGCGGCGCGATCGCGCCGGGCATCGAGATCTCGGTCGAGGCGCTCGGCGTCCGCGGCGCCCAGCTGCGCAAGATCGAGCTGGCCCGCCCGCGCAACGTGATCGGCAAGAACACCGTCGAGGGCATGCAGTCGGGCATCCTCTACGGCTTCGCCGGCCAGGTCGACGGCCTGGTCGAGCGGATGGCCAGGGAGCTGGCCAAGGACCCGGACGACGTCCAGGTGATCGCCACCGGCGGGCTGGCCCCGCTCGTCCTCGGCGAGGCCACCACCATCGACGAGCACGAGCCCTGGCTGACCCTGATCGGCCTGCGCCTGGTGTACGAGCGCAACCGTCCCACCGCCTGAGCCCCTCGGTCGCGGGGCTGCCGAGCGGCGCTCAGCTGCCGGGCTTCGGGAAGGCCGGCAGGGTCTGCGGGCCGGTTTGCGGGCCGGTCCTCACCCCATCCCAGGGATACAAGGTGACTCCCGGGGCCGGAGTGATCGGGAGGGTCCCCGGTGCGGGGGGCGTGGGCGTGGGCGCCGGACCGGTGGGCTTCCCCGCCCGCGGGTCCGGCAGCGCGGCCACCACCTGCTGCCAGCGCGGGGCCTTCACCACCGCGGCGAGCTGGTCCGGTGTCAGCGGCGGGTCGGTGCGGGTGATCGGCGCGCCCTGCTCCAGCGGCTTGCGGTTCCACTCCTGGATCGACACCTGGTAGCCGCTCCCGGACAGCTTGGCGGACCACATCTTGGAGCCGGCCGGCTCGCCGTCGCGCGTCCCGGCCTGGTAGACGCGCAGGTGCTCGCCGCCCGGGAGGTCCGACTCGGTGCAGGTGTCGCCCGGGGTCGTCGTGGCCGGGCAGCCGGTGTCGCCGACGCGGCCCATGATCCAGAACAGGTACTGGACCGCGCCGTTCCCGTCGTCCAGGACCAGCCGCAGCTGCGGGGTGTCGCTCTCGGTCCCTCGGGCCTCCCCCACCGTCACCGCCCCCTGCGGCAGCAGTTCGGTGAGCATCTGCTGGAACTCCGGTCCCGAGACCGGGGCGGCGGGCGTGCCCGACACCCCGCCCGACGCCGGGCCGGCCACCGCCGGGGCGACCTGCCCGGGCAGCAGGCCGCCGAGCGCGGCTCCGCCCACCCCGACCAGGGCCAGGGCGGCGGCGCCCGCCGCGGTGCCGACCCGCCGCCTGCGGCGCAGCCGGCGCCCGTGCGACCAGCCGGTGTCGACCAGCCGGCCGGCCTCGGTCTCGAAGGCCCCGCCGGCCGCGCCGATGGCCTCGGCGAAGGCCCGCTCGAACCGCTCGTCGGGCCCGTCGTGTTCTGCGGACATGCTGAACCAACCTCTCTACCTGGTGAGTTGACGTGATCAGTGGGGGTCGTGAGAGCCGGCTCAGCGTTCCGCCGGCATGTCGAGGCTGTCGCCGAGCACGGTGCGGATCCGGCCGAGCGCCCGGAAGGACTGGGTGCGGACGGCGCCCGGGGTGCTCTGCAGGATCGCGGCGGTCTCCTCGACGCTGCGGTCCTCCCAGTAGCGCAGCACCAGCACCGCCCGGTCCCGCGGCGTGAGCCGGCCGAGCGCGTCCACCAGGGTCAGCCGCAGCTCCGGGTCGCCCTGCGGGGCCGCGCCGTCCGGCACCGCGTCGACCGGCCGCTCGCCGCTGGAGCGGCGGCCGCGGTGCGAGAGGAAGGCCCGCACCAGCACGGTGTGGGCGTACCCGGCCGGATTGTCGATCCGCCGCTTGGCCCCGAACCACGAGGTGCGGTGCCACTGGACGTAGATCCGCCCGAGCGCCTCCTGCACCAGGTCCTCGGCGAGGTGGGTGTCCCCGCCGGTGAGCAGGCAGGCCGACCGGTAGAGCGGTCTGGCGCGGCCGGCCGCGAAGGCCTGGAAGTCCTCGTCCCGGCCCCGGCCGCGGGCCGCCTTTTCCTGATCGTCCGGTCGCATCCTGCCCGGCCCCTCCCTCGTTCGTCCCTGACACCTGGATGACCAGGCGGGCCCCGGGCGGCGTTACAGATGGCGGCGAAACGCTTTTTCACCGGGCCGGACGCCGGTGGTTCGGCGCGAGGTTACCGACAAATCGGATATTCCTCACGTAGTGTCAACCCATGCCTACGCCACACGGATCGCGCGGCGGCATGGCCTTCAGCGCCGACGAAGTCCGCGTGCTGCGCCGAGCCCTCGCCCAAGCCCTGCACCCCGCCGTCCCCGTCCACCTCCAGGGGCCCGACCGGCCGGCGTTCGCCGGGCCGGGCGCCGAACTCTGGGCCGAGGACGTCCAGGACGCCCTGCGCCTGACCGAGGCGATCGACGAGGCCGTCCAGGAGGGCGGCCGGCTGCGCGCCTTCCTGCTCGCCGACCTGGGACGCTACCGCTCCGCCCTGCCCGGCAGCGCCCCCGGCTACCTGGAGCGACTGGAGGAGGCGGTGACCGACGGGTACCTGCCCGGGCCGCAGGACCTCACCGCACTGCGCGGGCTGACCCGCCAGCCCTGCGGCCAGGGCGAACGGGCCCGCCGCTCCCGGCTGGCCGGGCGCTGCCACGCGCTGGCCGAGGCCGCCGTCCGCGAACGGCTCGCCCTCACCACGGGACAGCCACGCCACCTGGTGGCCGTACCGAGCCCCGCCGCACCGCCGCACAGTCACCCCACCCCTGTAGGAGGACGGATCACCATGAGCAGCACCGACTCCCGCCCGGAGCAGCCCGCCGCCGCGAAGACCCCGCCCCACCCGCACCGGATGCCCACCCCGGCCGAGCTGTTCGGCCGCCGCCCCAAGCCTCCGTCCCACCCCGCCCCGCCGGCCGACGAGGCCCCCGAGGAGATCGAGCTCGCCACCGGCACCGGCTGACCACGCCCGAGCCCGCCGTGAGGGGAGGCCGCCCGGCCGGGCGGCCTCCCCTCACGGCAATCGCCTCACGGCAATCCCGTCGCGGAGCACCACGTGTGGCTGGCTACCCTTGTGGGGTGAGCGATCAGAGCCTTGTTCCCGCGACCGACGACCTTCCCGAGCAGATGCGCGTCCGGCGCGAGAAGCTGGACCGGCTCCGGGCAGCCGGTGTCGACCCGTACCCGGTCGGATTCCCCCGCACCACCACCATCGCCGACCTGCGTGCCAAGCACCCCGACCTGGAACCGGACGTCGCGACCGGTGAGCGGGCCGGCGTCACCGGCCGCGTGATCCTGTCCCGCACCGGCGGCAAGCTCTGCTTCGCCACCCTGCGCGACGGGACCGGCGACCTTCAGGTGATGTTCTCCCTGGACAAGCTGGGCGCCGAGCGGCTGGCGGCCTGGAAGGCCGACATCGACCTCGGCGACCAGGTCGGCGTCGAGGGCGAGGTGATCACCTCCAAGCGCGGCGAGCTGTCCGTGATGGTGGACCGCTGGGAACTCACCGCCAAGTGCCTGCGCCCGCTGCCGGACAAGCACAAGGGCCTGACCGACCCGGAGGCCCGGGTCCGCCAGCGCTACGTGGACCTGATCGTCAACCCCGAGGCCCGCGAGATCCTGCACCTGCGCAGCAAGGTCGTCCGCTCGATCCGTCGCACCTACGAGGACCGCGGCTACATCGAGGTCGAGACCCCGATGCTCCAGCCGGTGCACGGCGGTGCCAACGCGCGTCCGTTCAAGACCCACATCAACGCGTACGACATCGACCTGTTCATGCGCATCGCCCCCGAGCTGTACCTCAAGCGGCTGGTGGTCGGCGGCGCCGAGAAGGTCTTCGAGATCAACCGCAACTTCCGCAACGAGGGCGCGGACTCCACCCACAACCCGGAGTTCACCTCGCTGGAGTCGTACGAGGCGTACGGCGACTACGACACCCAGGCCGAGCTGATCCGCGAGACGATCGTCAACGCGGCCAGGGACGCGCTGGGCACCACGGTGATCAGGGGCGTGGACGCGCACGGCGTCGAGCACGAGATCGACCTGGCCGAGCCGTGGGAGGAGGTCGCCGTCTACCCGGGCATCTCGGCCCGCCTCGGCGTCGAGGTCACCCCGGAGACCGGCGTCGAGAAGCTGCGCAAGCTGGCCACCGAGCACGGCATCCCCTTCGAGAAGGACTGGGGCCACGGTCAGATCGTGCTGGAGATGGTCGAGCGCCTGCTGGAGGAGAACGCCGTCCGGCCGACCTTCATCAAGGACTACCCGACCGAGGTCTCCCCGCTGACCCGCCAGCACCGCTCGCAGCCCGGCGTGGCCGAGAAGTGGGACCTGGTGATCTTCGGGACGGAGATCGGCACCGCCTACTCCGAGCTGGTCGACCCGGTCGAGCAGCGCGCCCGCCTCACCGCCCAGTCGCTGCTCGCGGCCGGCGGCGACGTCGAGGCGATGCAGGTGGACGAGGACTTCCTGCGCGCCCTGGAGTACGCGATGCCGCCGACCGGTGGCCTCGGCCTCGGCGTGGACCGCCTGATCATGCTGCTGACCGGCAAGAACATCCGGGAGACGGTGCTCTTCCCGCTGGTGAAGCCGGAGCCCAAGGCTGCCGCCGCGACGGCGGAGAAGACCGAGGAGGAGTGACCTGATGGACTACGTCAGCGCGATCGTGCCGCCGCTGGTCATGGCGATCGGCTTCGGATTCCTGGTGCGGGCCATCGTCCGCAGCCAGGGCGGGGCCCAGCGGGCCAAGGAAGACGTCGACTGATCCCCCGGGGCCCCCGAGGCCCGCGAGGAGCGACGGGCGGCACCCGAGACCGACGCCGCCGGACGCCCCGGACGACCCCCGCGCCGCCATTCCCGATTCCCGGGGGTGGCGGCGCGCCGGTTTGGCGCACTTCACAAGATTTGCCCCATTCACTCCCTATCCTGGCCGCACTATGGTCCGGCAACTCGGCGAACTTGAGAACGCCATCATGACCCGGGTGTGGCAGTGGAACCGGCCGGTGACGGTTCGCGAGGTTCTCCTGGATCTGCGGTCGGAACGCGAAATCGCGTACACCACGGTGATGACCGTCCTGGACAAGCTCCACAGAAAGGGCTGGCTGCGCCGCGAGCGGGCCGGCCGGGCCTATCGATATGAACCGGTCTCCTCGCGTGAGGCGTACACGGCGGCTCTGATGAACGACGCCTGGGCCACCAGTGACAATCCGGCGGCGGCCCTGGTGCACTTCTTCGGCCTGATGTCCCCCGAGCAACGCGAAGCGCTCCGGGACGCGTTGCGGGTGGCCGCACTGTTCCCGTCCGATCCGCCCGGCGCGGATTCCGCGGCCGGCGGACCGGATACCGATGGGACGGAACCGGGACCGGCGCGATAACGTCCCCGACATGGAGGTCACCATCCGCCGGGCGCGGACCACGGACGTGCGGGCAGTACGCGGGCTCATCGACGCCTACTCCCGCGACGGCATTCTGCTGGACAAGCCCACAGTCACACTGTTCGAATCCGTCCAGGAGTTCTGGGTCGCGGAACGCGACGACAACGGTGCCGTGGTGGCCTGCGGCGCACTGCACGTGATGTGGGAGGACCTCGCCGAGGTCCGCACGCTCGCGGTGGATCCGGTCGTCCGCGGCCACGGGATCGGGCACCTGCTGCTGGAGAAGCTGGTGCAGACCGCGCGCTGGCTGGGCGTCCGTCGGATTTTCTGCTTGACGTTCGAGGTCCCCTTCTTCGCGAAACACGGTTTCGTCGAGATCGGAGAGCTCCAGGAAACCGATGATGGTACGACAGACCCGGCGGCGATCGCTACGGATGTCTATGAAGAACTCCTCCGCTCGTACGATGAAGGCGTCGCCGAGTTCCTCGACCTGGAGCGGGTGAAGCCCAACACACTGGGCAACTCGCGCATGCTGCTGCACCTCTGAGCCGCTCCACCGGGGGTCAAGGGTTTGTGTTTTCCGGTGAAAGGCGCTTTCCTTTCCTCAGGCAATGGGTCGTTTAGCGGAAAGGGAAGCCCGTGGCACAGAGGGTGCAGGTCATTCTTGAAGACGATCTCGACGGCGGTTCGGCGGACGAGACGGTGACGTTCGCGCTCGACGGCGTTGCCTACGAGATCGATCTGAAGAGCGCCAACGCGGACAAGCTCCGCGGTCTGCTGGCGCCGTACTTGGAGAAGGGCCGCAAGCAGAGCGGCCGGCTCGCCGGCACCCGCCGTCCGGGCCGCGGCGGCGCGGCGCGTCCGTCCGGCGGTGCGCCGGACACCGCCAAGATCCGCGCGTGGGCCAAGGAGCAGGGCCTCGACGTCAACGACCGCGGCCGGGTTCCGAGCAACGTGCGCGAAGCCTACGAGAAGGCCAACGCGTCCTGATCCCGGCGCCGCAGGCCCGCCGGAGCGGGTGCGGGGCCCCGGCGGGCGGACACGGCGCCGACAGTCTCACGCACGGGGCGCGGAGGAGTCTCCTCCGCGCCCCGCGGCACGTGCCGGGACGGCGCCGGCGCCCCGGCCCCGGACAGCTGCCGGGCACGGGCCCGGGCGGCGGCTCGGGCGGTTGCCCCGGCGGCGGCTCGGGCGGCGGAACAATCACCGGCTGTGCAACGCTGTAGGAGCGAAGCGGCAACGCGGACACCATCGGGACGGCGCACCGGCCCGGGCCCTCCGCCCGAACCGCCGTCACCGCGGCCGGACTTCTCGCCAGGCGAACACCGCCACCGCGGAAACTGCGCGAGAACCGCCCGGATACCGGGTATGAATGCAGGTGGACGGGTTCTTCGGCCCGTCCAGGGGCAGTATGCGCGACCGGCCGGCGAGGTTGCGTCCGCGCCCCGGCGGCACGTGTTCGCCGATGGCGTAGCGGAATCCGGTGCATCCGGCCCACCTGTGGGAACACCGATTCCCAGCATCAGGTTGGGATTGGTGTCGGATGGTCGCGCAGCATCTCGCTCCTCTACCGGGGAGTGAATCCGTGGGCCGCGCCGCTGAGCGGGACTAGCATGCGGAAGGACAGGGCGGGGACGGACCCCGAACTGCCCGACCGCTCTGAGGAGCGATAAACGATGTTCGAGAGGTTCACCGACCGCGCGCGGCGGGTTGTCGTCCTGGCTCAGGAAGAAGCCCGGATGCTCAACCACAACTACATCGGCACCGAGCACATCCTCCTGGGTCTGATCCACGAGGGCGAGGGCGTCGCCGCCAAGGCCCTGGAGAGCCTCGGGATTTCTCTTGAGGCCGTTCGCCAGCAGGTCGAGGAGATCATCGGCCAGGGCCAGCAGGCCCCGTCCGGTCACATTCCCTTCACCCCCCGGGCGAAGAAGGTGCTGGAGCTGTCGCTCCGCGAGGCCCTTCAGCTCGGCCACAACTACATCGGCACCGAGCACATCCTGCTCGGCCTGATCCGCGAGGGCGAGGGCGTCGCCGCCCAGGTCCTGGTGAAGCTGGGCGCCGACCTCAACCGGGTGCGCCAGCAGGTCATCCAGCTGCTCTCCGGCTACCAGACCGGCGGCGGCAAGGAGTCGGCCACGGCCGGCGGGCCCGCCGAGGGCACCCCGTCGACCTCGCTGGTCCTGGACCAGTTCGGCCGCAACCTCACCCAGGCCGCCCGCGAGGCCAAGCTCGACCCGGTCATCGGGCGCGAGAAGGAGATCGAGCGGGTCATGCAGGTGCTGTCCCGCCGCACCAAGAACAACCCCGTGCTGATCGGTGAGCCCGGCGTCGGCAAGACCGCCGTGGTCGAGGGCCTGGCCCAGGCGATCGTCAAGGGCGAGGTCCCGGAGACGCTCAAGGACAAGCAGCTCTACACGCTGGACCTGGGCGCGCTGGTGGCCGGCTCGCGCTACCGCGGTGACTTCGAGGAGCGCCTGAAGAAGGTCCTCAAGGAGATCCGCACCCGCGGCGACATCATCCTGTTCATCGACGAGCTGCACACCCTGGTCGGTGCGGGTGCCGCCGAGGGCGCCATCGACGCCGCCAGCATCCTCAAGCCGATGCTGGCCCGCGGCGAGCTCCAGACCATCGGTGCCACCACCCTGGACGAGTACCGCAAGCACCTGGAGAAGGACGCCGCGCTGGAGCGCCGCTTCCAGCCGATCCAGGTCGCCGAGCCCTCGCTGCCGCACACCATCGAGATCCTCAAGGGTCTGCGCGACCGCTACGAGGCCCACCACCGGGTCTCCATCACGGACGCCGCCCTGGTCGCCGCCGCCACCCTGGCCGACCGGTACATCTCGGACCGCTTCCTGCCGGACAAGGCGATCGACCTGATCGACGAGGCCGGCTCCCGGATGCGCATCCGCCGGATGACCGCGCCGCCGGACCTGCGCGAGTTCGACGAGAAGATCGCCGACGTGCGCCGCGAGAAGGAGAGCGCGATCGACGCGCAGGACTTCGAGAAGGCCGCGTCCCTGCGCGACGACGAGAAGCAGCTCCTTCAGGCCAAGGCCAAGCGCGAGAAGGAGTGGAAGGCCGGCGACATGGACGTCGTCGCGGAGGTCAACGAGGAGCTCATCGCCGAGGTCCTGGCCACCGCCACCGGCATCCCGGTCTTCAAGCTGACCGAGGAGGAGACGTCCCGCCTGCTGCGCATGGAGGACGAGCTGCACAAGCGCGTCATCGGCCAGAAGGACGCCATCAAGGCGCTCTCCCAGGCCATCCGGCGCACCCGTGCGGGCCTCAAGGACCCGAAGCGTCCCGGCGGTTCGTTCATCTTCGCCGGCCCGTCCGGCGTCGGTAAGACCGAGCTGTCCAAGACGCTGGCGGAGTTCCTCTTCGGCGACGAGGACGCGCTGATCGCGCTCGACATGTCCGAGTTCTCCGAGAAGCACACCGTCTCCCGGCTGTTCGGCTCCCCGCCCGGCTACGTGGGCTACGAGGAGGGCGGCCAGCTGACCGAGAAGGTCCGCCGCAAGCCGTTCTCCGTCGTCCTCTTCGACGAGGTCGAGAAGGCCCACCCGGACATCTTCAACTCGCTGCTCCAGATCCTGGAGGACGGTCGCCTGACCGACTCCCAGGGCCGCGTGGTGGACTTCAAGAACACCGTCATCATCATGACGACCAACCTCGGCACCCGGGACATCTCCAAGGGCTTCAACCTCGGCTTCGCGGCCACGGGTGACACCCAGAGCGGGTACGAGCGGATGAAGGCGAAGGTCGGCGAGGAGCTCAAGCAGCACTTCCGCCCCGAGTTCCTGAACCGCGTCGACGACATCGTGGTGTTCCACCAGCTGTCCGAGGAAGACATCATCAAGATCGTCGACCTCATGATCGACAAGGTGGACGAGCGGCTCAAGGACAAGGACATGGGCCTGGAGCTCAGCGTCGAGGCCAAGAAGCTGCTGGCCAAGCGCGGCTACGACCCGCTCCTGGGTGCCCGTCCGCTGCGCCGCACCATCCAGCGCGAGATCGAGGACCACCTCTCCGAGAAGATCCTCTTCGGTGAGCTGCGGGCCGGCCACATCGTCGTCGTCGACGTCGAGGGCGAGGGCAAGGAAGCCAAGTTCACCTTCCGCGGCGAGGAGAAGTCGGCCGTCGCCGACACTCCGGCCGCGGTCGCCTCGTCCGGTCCCGACCTGACGAAGTAGCCCAACTTTTAACAGACAACTTCACAGCCACCGAGCCCCCGGCACCCGTGCCGGGGGCTCGGTGCGTTCCGCTCCCGCCGCGTCCGGCGCGGGCCCGCACCGGGCGTGTGGCCTCCGTGCTGGCTGGTGCGGGTGCGCTCGGTTTCTCAGCAAGCTTTAACGAACATACTGTTGACAGACAGTCAGATGATGGGGAGTCGCGGAGGATAGCGCCGTGACCATGTCACGGTCAAGGTCTATCTTTTTTATGCACGCTTGTATCAAATGACGTCCACCTGTCTTTCATTTTGGTTTGCCGGGCTTTGGCCAAGAGCTAGCCCCGGTCGGGGAGGACGTCACAACGTTGAAGAACATCAGGAGATCCGCTGCGGCTGCCACGGCCACAGCGGTCATAGTCACGCTTGGCGCGGGCCTGTTCCCTGGCACCGCCGTCGCCTCCGGCTCGGCCCCGGTCCCGCGGGACCCGGCCGACGCCGTCCAGAGCACCGAGCACAACATCCCGGGCCCGCTGACGGCGAAGGTGGAGGCGGAGCAGAAGGCCGCCACCGAGAAGCTGCTCAACGGCACCGCCCAGGTCGAGAAGCACAACGGCAGCACCAGTGTGAAGCTCGGCAAGGACAAGTACGTCGAGCTCGCCCGCGAGCGCACGGACAAGATCTTCACCATCCTGGTCGACTTCGGTGACCAGGTGGACAACACCACCACGACGCCGGACGGCAAGGTCAAGTACGGCGGTGAGGCCGGCCCGAAGCACAACGAGATCGAGAAGCCGGACGCGGCCACCAACAACTCGACCGCGTGGCAGGCCGACTACAACCAGAAGCACTTCCAGGACCTGTACTTCGCCAAGGACAAGCCCTCGCTGAAGACCTACTACGAGCAGCAGTCCTCGGGCCGCTACTCGGTCGACGGCGTGGTCTCGGACTGGGTCCGGGTGCCGTGGAACGAGGCCCGCTACGGCTCCGACTACTGCGGCTCCAACGTCTGCGCCAGCGCCCAGGACCTGATCCGCGACGCCGTGGACATCTGGTACAAGGACCAGCTGGCCAAGGGTCAGACCGACGCGCAGGTCAAGGCGACCCTGGCCCAGTACGACCAGTGGGACCGCTACGGCTCGCACCACGACGGCAACTTCAACCAGCCCGACGGGTACCTGGACCACTTCCAGATCGTGCACGCCGGCGAGGACAAGTCGGCCGGCGGCGGCAAGCAGGGCAAGAAGGCCCTGTGGGCGCACCGCTCGTACGTCTACGGCAACCTCCAGGGCTCGGCCGGTCCCGAGGGCAACAAGCTCGGCGGCGTCCAGGTCGGCAACAGCGGCATCTGGGTCGGCGACTACACGATGCAGCCGGAGAACGGCGGCCTCGGCGTCTTCGCCCACGAGTACGGCCACGACCTCGGTCTGCCGGACCTCTACGACACCACCGGCCGGGGCATCGACAACTCGGTCGGCTTCTGGTCCCTGATGTCCTCCGGCTCCTGGCTCGGCGAGGGCAAGGGCGCCATCGGCGACATGCCGAACGACCTCGACGCCTGGAGCAAGTACAAGCTCGGCTGGCTGAAGGCCGACCGCGCCAAGTCCGGCACCGAGTCGACCCACCACATCGGCCCGGCGGAGTACAACAGCGACCTGCCGCAGGGCCTGATCGTCGACCTGCCCGCGAAGAAGATCACCACCGAGATCAACAAGCCGTTCGGCGGCGCCGGTGAGTGGTGGAGCGGCAGCGCCGACGACCTGAACGTCACGCTCACCCGCGACATCGACCTGACCGGCAAGACCAAGGCCAGCATCAACGCCAAGGCCTGGTACGAGCTGGAGCAGGACTTCGACTACGCGTTCGGCGAGGTCTCGACCGACGGCGGCACGAACTGGACCGTCATCGACGGCACCTGGAACGGCACCGCGCTGCCCCGCGAGAACGACCGTCCGGCCCTCAGCGGCCAGGTGGCCGCCTGGGGCGACCTGTCCTTCAACCTGGACGCCTACGCGGGCAAGCAGGTCAAGTTCCGCTACCACAACACCACCGACGGCGGCCTGCACTACCGCGGCCTGACGCTGGACAACATCGCGGTCGTCGCCGACGGCGCCACCGTGTTCAGCGACGACGTCGAGAACGGTGACAACGGCTGGGCGGCCAACGGCTTCTCCCGCTTCGGCGGCTCGTACACCAAGGACTACGCGCAGCACTACATCGCGGAGAACCGGCAGTACGTGTCCTACGACAAGACCCTGAAGACCGGCCCGTACAACTTCGGCTTCGCCGACCGCCCGAACTGGGTGGAGTACTACCCGTACCAGCCCGGCCTGCTGATCTGGCTGTGGGACGAGTCGCAGACCGACAACAACGTGAGCTCGCACCCGGGCCAGGGCCTGATCCTGCCGGTCGACTCGCACCCGACCCCGCTGAAGTGGACCGACGGCACCCTGATGCGTCCGCGCATGCAGGGCTTCGACTCCACCTTCGGCTCCCGCCGCGTCTCCGCGCTGTCCCTGCACAAGGCCGGCGTCGAGACCGTCATCCCGAAGACCAAGGGCGTCGACGAGTTCAACGACCTGAAGTCGTGGTGGAACAAGGACAACCCGTACAGCGGCGTCGAGGTCCCGAAGACCGGGACCAGCATCGAGGTCGAGAACGAGTCCTCGAACTACCTGGAGACCTGGATCCGGGTCCGCCCGGTCGACAACTGATCGTCGCTCCACTGACGATCGGCCTGTGACCAGGCAGCTCTGACAACTCCACGTCCGGCCCGTCCCCGCACCGCGCGGGGGCGGGCCGGACGCATTTCCGGCCGCCGTGCCGGAGCGCCCTCAGGACCGGACGGGGGCAGCCGGTCCGGGAAGGCGGCGGCCGCCACCTCGACGTCGGCCCCGGTCCGGCCGAGGGCCGGCATCGGGGTCCTCGCCCCTGTCGCCGAACACGGGCCGATGGTCCCGCGGCCGGCCCGGCCGGTCGGCGGGGCGGACGGAAAGCGGTCCGAGCCCGCCGAACCCCGGCCGCGCGTGGCACTGGTCACAGGCCGACGGCCCGGTACGAGCGACGGTAGTAGCCGGACCGGCCGGAGCCGCCGGACGCTTCGGGGCGGTCGTGGGCGACCGGATCCCATGATCGTTACTCCGTCGGTCTGAATCTCCGGCGCCACGCTGACTACACGCCGTAGTACGTCACACCGTTTGGGAGTCCGCTCGGTGACCGTTACACCTGAGTGGTCCCCCGCTCAGCACGCGCCCGAACGGGCTCCTCGTGCTGCCCTCGTACGATCCGTGAGGTACGGCAAGCGATGTCCACCATCCCGCCCGTGGGGCCGGCCCTGCGCCGGCTCGCCGCCGGTACGGCCGCCCGGGCCGCAGCCTGGCAGCCCCGGCTCGGCCACGCCGTCCGCACCCATGCCGCGCCGCTGCGCAGGCTCGGATCACCCCGGCACGCCACGCTGCCCGGCAGCAGGCAGCGTGCCGAGCACGACCACGCGCTGGTCTCGGCCGGATCGGCCGCGGTGCTGCTCGCCGGTGTGCTGCTGGTCGCCGTGCCGGGCACCGCCTCGGCGCAGACCGTGCTGCCCACCACCCCGGGCAGCTCCGCCTTCACCGTGCCGCGGGCCGAGCTGCCGAGCGCGGGGCTGGTCCAGGTGGCCGGCCCCAGCCCGTACAAGCTGCCCGACGACGGCGACTCGGCCCAGCAGTTCGTGGCGGTGGCGGCCAACCTGCTGCCGTTCGAACCGCCCGCGCCCGAACCCGCAGCGGAACCGGCCCCCGAGCCCGCCGCCGAACCGGCGCCCGAACCCGAGCCCGCTCCGGCCCCGGCTCCCGGCTGGTCGGCCCCGGTGCCGGACGCGCCCACCAGCAATCCGTACGGGAAGCCCAACCGCAGCTACGCGGCCGGGTACCACACCGGGGTGGACTTCGCGGTCTCCCCTGGCACCCCGCTGCTGGCGGTCGGCGACGCGACCGTGGTGTCGGCCGGCTGGGACGGCGCGTACGGCAAGGAGGTCGTGCTGCGGCTGGCGGACGGGTACTTCGCGCAGTACGCCCACATGTCCTCGGTCTCCGTCTCGGCGGGCCAGCGGGTGTCGGCGGGCGAGCGGGTCGGGATGTCCGGGAACACCGGCAACTCGACCGGCCCGCACCTGCACTTCGAGATCCGCACCAGCAACCGCTACGGCGCGGTGGTGAACCCGATCGCGTACCTCGCGGGGCACGGCGTCACGAACTTCTGAGCCGGCCGGCGCCCGCTCGGGCGGCGGCCGGGGGCTCCTCGGGCGGCGCCGGGGGCTCCTCGGGTGCCGGCGGGGGCAGCGCCGGCGCCCGCTCAGGCGGCGCCGGGGTGGCTGATCCGGCCGCCGATCTCGAGCGCGACCTCCCTGGCCACCTCGATCGCGTGGTGCAGGGTGGGCGCCGGCTCCAGCGGCTCCCCCCACACGTTCTCGGTGACGGGAGCGCAGTCCGCGCTGTCCTGCTTGAGCAGGAACAGCGCCGAGTGGACGGCGAACAGCGCCATCGCGGCCCGAAGCCGGTCCTGGAAGTCCGCGTTCGGCCCGCACACCAGCTGCATCATGGTGATCATGCGGTCCTTGAAGGCCTGCCCGGCCGGGGACTCGCGCAGCGCGGGCTGGTTCTCGTGGAAGAAGCGCAGCAGCGGGGCACGTTCGGCCATGCCGTCCGCGAAGCGGCGGATCAGCTCGTCGCGCATCTTGGGGCTCCAGGCCTGCTGCCGGCCCCACGCGATGGTCTCGTCGATCGGCGCGGCCATCCGCTCGACGATGCCCAGGACGATGTCGTCCTTCGTCTTGAAGTGGTAGTAGAGCGCGGCCTTCGTGACGCCCAGGCGGTCGGCGATCTCGCGCAGTGAGGTCTGCTCGTAGCCCTGCTCGGAGAAGAGCTCCAGTGACACCTCGACGATGCGAGCCCGGGTGTCGCTGCGGGGGCTGTGCGGAGTGGCCATGGCCTGCCTCATGACTGCGTCGGTGACTGCTGCGGACCCCGGGGTGGTGTCCGCCCCGGACTCATTCTCCCTGCCCAGGGGCTCGGTCGGGAAACTGGCTTGACGACCGGCTAGTGAACAACCTACCGTGCCGACGATCGATAAACTAGCCGGGCGACAAGTAAGTGAGCCGCCGCGCGGCGCGACGCTCCGTCCGCAACACCTCCGGGAGACCCCCCTCATGTCACAGTCCAAGACCGCCGGTCCGGTGCCGGAGGACAAGACGGCCGAGGAGGAGCAACCGCGGTCACCGCGCGAGATCCGCCTCGTGATGGTCGGCCTGGTCGTCACCATGCTGCTGGCCATGCTCGACAACCTGATCGTCGGCACCGCGATGCCGACCATCGTCGGCGACCTCGGCGGTGCCGAGCACCTGTCCTGGGTGGTCACCTCGTACACCCTGGCCACCGCCGCCTCCACCCCGATCTGGGGCAAGCTCGGCGACATGTACGGCCGCAAGGGCACCTTCCTCACCTCGATCGTGATCTTCCTGGTGGGTTCGGCGCTGTCCGGCCTGTCGCAGAACATGAACGAGCTGATCGGCTTCCGCGCCGTACAGGGCCTGGGCGCCGGCGGTCTGATGGTCGGCGTCATGTCGATCATGGGCGCGCTCGTCCCGCCGCGCGACCGCGGCAAGTACCAGGGCATGTTCGCCGCGGTGATGGCCCTCGCCACCATCGGCGGCCCGCTCGTCGGCGGCTTCATCACCGACCACCTGAGCTGGCACTGGACCTTCTACATCAACCTGCCGCTCGGCGTGGTCGCGCTCGCCGTGGTCGTCGTCACGCTGAAGCTGCCGAAGGTCCGCAGCACCGCCAAGATCGACTACCTGGGCGCCGTCCTGCTCACCACGGGCATCACCTCGCTGGTGCTGATCACCACCTGGGGCGGCCAGCAGTACGCCTGGGGCTCCAAGGAGATCCTCGGCCTGGCCGCGCTCGCCGCCGCCTCGCTGATCGCCTTCTGCTACGTGGAGCAGCGGGTCGAGGAGCCGATGCTCCCGCTGGGCCTGTTCCGGAACCTGAACTTCACCCTGGTCTCGATCATCGGCTTCATCGTCGGCTTCGTGATGTTCGGCTCGACCGTCTTCCTGCCGCTGTACCAGCAGATCGTCCAGGGCGCCTCGGCCACCAACTCCGGCCTGCTGCTGATGCCGATGATGTTCGGCATGCTGGTGATCTCGCTGGTGGTCGGCCAGGCCGTCACCAAGACCGGCAAGTACCGGATCTACCCGATCATCGGCACCATCGTGATGACCGTCGGCCTGTTCCTGCTCTCCACCATGGGCACCGGGACCAGCGGCTTCACCTCGGCCTGCTGGATGGTCGTGCTGGGCGCCGGCATGGGCTTCCTGATGCAGATCACCATGCTCGTCGCGCAGAACAGCGTCGAGCTCAAGGACATGGGCGTGGCCAGCTCCACCGCCACCCTGTTCCGCACCATCGGCGGGTCCTTCGGTGTCGCGCTGTTCGGCGCGCTGTTCAACAACCGGGTGACCGACACCATGAAGGAGCGGCTCGGCGAGCAGGCCGTCGCCGGCGGCGGCGTGCAGGACCCGGGCCAGATGAGCCCGGTCGAGCTGCGCAAGCTGGATCCGGCCATCCAGGACGCCTACCACCACGCGGTGTCCAACGGCATGCACACCGTCTTCCTGTGGGGCGTCGGCGTGGCCGTGATCGGGATCGCCGCGGCGGTGTTCCTGCGCGAGGTGCCGCTGCGGGGGACCGGCAAGGACGAGAAGCCGGCCGAGTCCTCGCTGGAGGCTGCGGCCGTCTGACGGTCCCGCTCCGCACGGTGCCCCCGGGAGGTCCTCCTCCCGGGGGCACCGTCGTTCCCGGGGGCACCGTCGTTCCCGGGGGCACCGTCGTTCCCGGGGGCGCCGTCGTTCCCGGGGGCGCCGTCGGGCTGCGCTGAGGGCAGGTCGCTGCCGCGGGGCCGGCTACTGGGGCAGCCGGTAGACGCCCTGCTCGACCGGCTCGACCAGACCGTCCGCCACCAGCCCGTCCAGCGCCCTGGCCCGCTGCACCGCGTCCGGCCAGACCGCGTCCAGCCGGGCCTGCGGCACCGTCCCGTGCGCCTCGCGCAGCACCGCGAGCAGCTTGCCGCGCACCTGGCGGTCCGTCCCCTCGTAGGTCTGTCCGCGCCGGGCCGGGCCCTCGTACGGCGGACGGCCGGCCCGCTGCCAGGCGCAGCCGGTGAACAGCGGGCAGTCCCCGCACTCCGGGCCGCGCGCGGTGCAGACCAGTGCGCCCAGCTCCATCACGCCGACCGCCCAGGTGGCGGCCGTCTCGGCGTCGTCGGGCAGCAGCGCGGTGGCGGTGCGGCGCTCGGCGGCGGTGGTGGCCTGGGCCGGGTACTCGACGCCGGTCACCGCGCGGGCGAAGACCCGGCGGACGTTGGTGTCCAGCACCACGTGCCGCCGGCGGAAGGCGAAGGAGGCCACGGCGGCGGCGGTGTACTCCCCCACCCCGGGCAGCGAGAGCAGGGTGGCGTGGTCGTCCGGGACTTCGCCGTCGTGTTCCTCGGTGATCGCCACCGCGGCCGCGTGCAAGCGCAGCGCCCGGCGCGGGTAGCCCAGCCGGCCCCACATCCGGACCGCCTCGCCGGGCGCGTCGGCGGCGAGGTCGGCCGGGGTCGGCCAGCGGGTGAGCCAGGCCTCCCAGGCGGGCAGCACCCGCTTGACCGGGGTCTGCTGGAGCATGAACTCGCTCACCACGACCGCCCAGGGCGTCGCGTCCGGGGCCCGCCAGGGCAGGTCGCGCTTGCTCGCCTCGTACCAGTCCAGGACGGTCGAGTGGAACAGCGGCAGGGGCATCGGCAGCCGGTCGGCGTCGGCGGCGGTGGTGGTGGTGGTGATGGCAGTCATGGCCCTTCGATCCTCCCATGCCCGCCGTCCTGGCCGAAGTGGATCAGATCGCTCCGGATTCTCCGGGCGACTCCGGAAATCGTCCGATTGGGGCTCGCTCGAACGGGTCAAATGGCGGATCATGTGAAGGAAGGGGTGACTGTGCGGTGTTGATGAGTCAATCGCCACACCCAGTCTCGTAGAGTTTGGTCGTGCCTTCTCTGCGTCAACCCGTCGGACCACTGCCGGCCTCGATCTACTGGCGTCGGCGCATCGTCGTGCTCGTCGCCGGGGCGGCGGTGGTCGCCCTGATCGCCTGGCTGATGATCGATCAGGGCGGGGGCGGTGACGGCGGCTCACAGAGCAAGGCCGCCCAGGCCGTTCCGTCCCAGAGCCAGAGCCAGACCCCGGCCCAGGCCATCACGCCGGGTGCCTCCCCGAGCGGCCCGGCGGCGCGTCCGGGTGCCGGTACCGGCACCGGGGGCGGCCCGGTGGCGGGTGGCGGCGGCACCGAGGTCAACCTCAGCGGCGGCACCGGCACCGGCGGAGCCAACCCGGCCCCCGGGGGCGGCGCCGCGCCGGCGACCGGCGGCGGCACCGGTGGCGGTGCGGGCGGCTCGGGCGGCGGCGTGCCGGTGGTGAACACCACCGAGATCATGGCGCTGCCGGTCTGCGCCTCCTCGCAGGTGGCGCTGGAGCTGGCCGGCACCCAGAACTCGTACCAGCCCAAGGACAAGCCGCGGCTGGCCCTGACGGTCAAGAACTCCTCCGGCACCAACTGCCGGGTGGACCTGGGCCGCACCGCCTCCGTGATCACGGTGAGCGGCAGCAGCAACGACCGGGTCTGGTCCTCCGGCGACTGCCCGGCCGACAAGGGCAGCATCTGGGTGCAGCTCGGCGCCAACGGCAGCCAGACCGAGACCTTCACCTGGGACCGCAGCCGCAGCAAGCCGCAGTGCGCGACCGCTGACCAGACGCCGCCGGCGAGCGGCACCTACGTGGTGCTCGCGGAGCTCACCGGGCTCTCCGGGGACAAGGTCTCGGCGCGCGCCTCGATCCGGCTGGACAGCTGAGAACCGGTCACCTTCCTTCGGAGCCCCCGGCCGCCACGGCCGGGGGCTCCTCCTCGTACGGGCGCGTACGGGCGCGGACGAGGCGGCGACGGGGCGTGGCCGAGGGGCGGCCCTGGGCGCGGCCGGGGCTCGGCGCGGACGTGTGACAGCCCCCGGGGAAACGTTTCCCCGGGGGCCGTCACAGCCGTTCGGGCGACCGTCGCCGCCGCGCGTCCGGTCAGACGTAGCGCTCCAGGATGGACGACTCGGCGAGGCGGGACAGGCCCTCGCGGACCGAGCGGGCACGGGTCTCGCCGACGCCCTCGACCGTCTGGAGGTCGTCGATGCTGGCCGCGAGCAGCTTCTGGAGGCCGCCGAAGTGCTCGACCAGGCGCTCTATCACCGTGTTGGGCAGGCGCGGGATCTTCGCCAGCAGGCGGTAGCCGCGCGGCGAGACGGCGGAGTCCAGCGACTCCGGCGAACCCGAGTAGCCGAGCGCCTTGGCGACCGTCTGGAGGTCCAGTAGCTCGGCGTGGGTGAGCGCCTCCAGGTCGGCCAGCACCTCGGTGACCGTCCGGCCCTTCTTGGCGGCCCGCTCGGGGAAGTAGTCCCGGGCGACCAGCTCGCGCTCCGGCTCCACGCCCGCGATCAGCTCGTCCAGCTGGAGCGAGAGCAGCCGGCCGTCGATGCCGAGCTCCAGCACGTAGCCGGCGATCTCGGTGGCGATCAGCCGGACCATCTCCAGGCGCTGGGCCACGGCGGTGACGTCCCGGACCGTCACCAGGTCCTCGATCTCCAGCGCGGAGAGCGTGCCGGCCACCTCGTCCAGGCGCAGCTTGTAGCGCTCCAGGGTGGCCAGCGCCTGGTTGGCGCGGGACAGCACGGTGGTGGAGTCCTCCAGCACCCGGCGGGTGCCGTTGACGTACATCGCGATCAGCCGCATCGAGTGCGAGACCGCGACCACCGGGTAGCCGGTCTGCCGGTTGACCCGCTCGGCGGTGCGGTGGCGGGTGCCGGTCTCGTCGGTGGGGATGGTCGAGTCCGGCATCAGGTGCACGCCGGCCCGGACGATCTTGGTGATGTCCTTGTCGAGCACCACCGCGCCGTCGAGCTTGCACAGCTCGCGCAGCCGGGTGGCGCTGAACTCGACGTCCAGGACGAAGCCGCCGGTGCACAGGGTCTCGACGGTCTTGTCGAAGCCCAGCACGATCAGACCGCCGGTGTTGGCCCGCAGGACCCGCTCCAGGCCGTCACGAAGCGCGGTGCCGGGCGCGATGGCGGTGAGGGAGGCCCGCAGCAGGGCCTCCTCGCGGGAGGCCTTGTCCGCCCCCCGGTCGCTGGCTGCCACGTGACTCCTCCGGTCGACCCCGTGCCGCGCCTCGCGCCGTGCGCCGGTCCGCGGTCTGTTGCTCTGTCGCTCAGTACCGCTCGGTACTGCCTTCTGGCCAATGAGACTGGGGAAAGTCTAACTGTGTGTGGCTTCGGCAGGGCTTGGGTCAGCGCAGTTCGTCGGAGTCGAGCGGCTCCCAGCCCTCCATCAGCTCCTCGGGGTGCGCCGCCGGGCGGTCCGCGCCCCGGGCGGAGCGGGGGGCCGGCGGCGCCGACGGTGCCTCACCGCGGGCCTCGGGGCGCGGCTTGGCGGCGGAGCGGCGGCGGCCCGGGATGGCCCGCAGCGCCTCGCCGATGTCGGCCACCTCGACCACCTTCATGCCCGGCGGCACCTTGCCCGGGTCCGGCGGGACCAGGGCGTGGGTGAAGCCCAGCCGGTGCGCCTCGGCGAGCCGGCGCTGCACACCCGTCACCCGCCGCACCTCGCCCGCCAGACCGACCTCGCCGATCGCCACCAGGTTGCTGGGCAGTGGGGTGTCGGTGGAGGAGCTGGCCACCGCGAGCGCCACCGCGAGGTCCGCGGAGGGCTCGGACAGCTTCACCCCGCCGACCGTCGCGGTGTAGATGTCCTGCTTGCCGAGCTTCACCCCGCCGTGCCGCTCGACCACCGCCAGGATCATCGCGATCCGGGGGGACTCCAGCCCCGAGGTGGTGCGGCGCGGGGAGGGGATCTGCGAATCCACCATCAGCGCCTGCACCTCGGCCACCAGCGGGCGCTTGCCCTCCAGGGTGACGGTGAGGCAGGTGCCGGGGACGGGCTTGTCACGCCTGGTCAGGAACAGGCCGGACGGGTCGGCCAGACCGACGATGCCCTCGTCGTGCAGCTCGAAGCAGCCCACCTCGTCGGTGGCGCCGTAGCGGTTCTTGACCCCGCGGATGAGGCGCAGCCTGGCGTGCCGGTCGCCCTCGAAGCTGAGCACCACGTCCACCAGGTGCTCCAGCAGGCGCGGGCCGGCGATCTGGCCGTCCTTGGTGACGTGGCCGACCAGCAGGGTGGCCATGCCGCGCTCCTTGGACGCCCGGATCAGCGCGCCCGCCACCTCGCGGACCTGGGCCGGGCCGCCGGGGGCGCCGTCCAGCTCGGCCGAGGCGATGGTCTGCACCGAGTCCAGGATCAGCAGGCCGGGGTTGACCGCCTCGATGTGCCCGAGCACCGCGCCGAGGTCGGACTCGGCGGCGAGGTAGAGGTGTTCGGAGAGGGCGTTGATCCGGTCCGCGCGCAGCCGGACCTGGCCGGCCGACTCCTCGCCGGTGACGTAGAGCGTGCGGTGCTGCGCGGTGGCCGCCTTGGCCGCGACGTCCAGCAGCAGGGTGGACTTGCCGACGCCGGGCTCGCCGGCCAGCAGCACCACCGCGCCGGGCACCAGGCCGCCGCCGAGCACCCTGTCCAGCTCCGGCACGCCCGTCGAGCGGGCCGTCGCGACCTGGCCGTCCACCTGGGCGATCGGGCGGGCGGGCGCGCTGACCGGGCCGGCGGCCGTGGTGCGGATCGGCACCGCGCCGTACTCCTCGACCGTGCCCCAGGCGTTGCACTCCGGGCAGCGGCCGACCCACTTGGGCAGCTGGTTGCCGCACTCGGTACAGCGGTACGCCGGGCGCGGCTTGGCGGTGGTCTTGGAACGCGGAGGCATGCGGCCCACCGTAGCGCCTGGGTGTGACAGCGGCGGTCCGCCGCCGGGCACGCCGCGCATCCACACAGATGGGCGATGTTGTTACCCGAAAGAAGTACATACGCGCTGAATGGTCGGGGTCAGCCGTCCGCGGTCTCTACCGTCGGACGGGTGACGAGGAGAACTGTTGGACCGGACGGGCCGGGCGGGGCGGACGGACCGGCCGGGGCGCGGGCCGCGGCCGTGCTCGCGGCGTACGACCGACAGGTGGACGGCCTGTTCACCTACTGCCTCTCGGTGCTGTGCGAGCACGACGCGGCCGCCGACGCCCTGCGCGAGGTCCGCGAGCTGGCGCGGCGGCACGCCGACCGGCTGGCCGAGCCCGGGCTGCTGCGGGCCTGGCTGTTCTCGCTGGCCAGGTACGCCTGCCTGCGGCGGCTCGCGGACGGGGGCCCGGGCGTGACCGGGGCCGGGCAGGCGGCCGGCCCGGAACCGGGCGAGGCCGAGGCGGCCCGGCGGCGGCGCGAGCTGTCCTCGCTCGCCTGGCCGGAGGCTGCCGGGACCGACCCGGAGCAGCGCGAGGCCCTGGAGCTGTCCGCCCGGCACCGGCTGACCCCGCTGGAGGTGGCGGCGGTGCTGGGCCTGCCGTTCGACCGGACCCGCGAGCTGCTGGCCGGGGCCGAGGCCGAGGTGGCCAGGACCAGGGCGGCGCTGCTGGTGCTCGGCGTGGGCAGTTGCCCGGAACTGGACCGGCTCGGCGGGGCCGGGGCGGAGTCCTGGCGGGACTGGGTGCTCGGCCCGGCGCTGCGGCGGGAGCTGGTGCAGCACGTGGTGGACTGCCCGAGCTGCCGGGGGACGGCGGAGCGGGTGGCCGCGAGCGAGGCGGCGGAGCGGGCCGCGGGGCTGTCGGGGCTGGCGGTGCCGGCTGCTCCGGCGGGCGTGGGGGCGGGGGCGGGGGCGGGGGCGGCCGACGGTACGGCGGGCTCGGCGGCGGGTGCTCCGGTGGCGGGTGCTCGGGTGGCGGCTTCTCGGACGTCGGTTTCTCGGACGTCGGTTTCTCGGGTGGCCGAGCCGGGGTTGCGGTTCGACCAGGGCGGCTTCCCCCGGCACCGGGCGCCGGACGCGGGGCGCGGGCTGGCGGTGCGCCGGCGGGTGGTGACCACCGGGGTGCTCGCGGCCGTACTGGCGGCGCCGGTGATCGCGCTCTGGGCCGGGCACCGGGGCGGTGGCGGGTCAGGGTCGGCGGCCTCGGTGTCGGCGGTGCGGGTGGACGAGGCCGGACGGCCGGCCGGGCAGCGGCCGAGGCCCCCGGTGGGCGGCCCGGTGGGGCCGGGTTCGACCGGCATGCCGGGGATGGAGCTGGCGGGGGCCGGGCCCGGCCGGGGCATGGGTGGTTCCGGTAGCGGCGGTGCAGAAACGTTGCATCCCGGGTTTCCGCGACTGACCTTCGAGGGCGCGCTGGTACCCGTCCCGGCGCACGGCGCGGCCCCGCTCGGCAGCCCCGCCCTGGTCGCCGCGCCCGCCCCCGTGGTCGACCAGACCTCCACACCGGGCCCGGGCGAACCCGCCCCGGCCGGACTGCTCACCGTCGAGGCCCGCGAGTACGGCAACCGGACCGTCCTCACCCTCACCGACTCCGGCGGCACGGAGATTCGCTGGCGCGCGGTGACGGACGCCGGCTGGCTCCGGCTCAGCCGCGACGCCGGCACCCTGGCGCCAGGCCAGCGGATCACCGTCATCGTCACGGTGGACGAAGACCAGGCGCCGACGACGCACTGGACGGCCCGGATCGCGCTGCCGCCCTCGCAGGCGGTGGTCACCCTGGAGGGCGGGCCGCACAACCGCGGCGGGTCCGCCTCCTCCCCGGCCGACCCCTCGCCGGCCTCGACGGCCTCGTCGGCCTCGACGCCGGTGCCGACGGGGTCCGCCACCGCGTCACCGCACCCGACGGCCACCGCGACGCCTTCCCCGTCGGACACGCCCACGTCGCCGGCCTCGCCGTCCGGCTCGCCGCCGGGCTCCCCCTCCCCCTCGGGCACGGCCACGGCGACGCCGGGTCCGGACGCCTCGCCGCAGCCGACGAGCCCGGCGACGGCGTCCTCACCGGGTCGGTAGCAGTCCGCGCAACGCTGCCACCCGGCTGGCACCTCAGGCCTGTTGGGAGCAGGACAGGGCGCGTGAGAAGTCGACCCGGCCGACTTCTCACGCACGACGGCAGTAAGACCGTCACGTCCGACGGATCGGCGGGACCCGGTGGCCGCCCACCGACACGAAGGACTCGGAACAGCAGCAGCCGGCACAACACCGCCTCAAGCCTGCTCGGAACAGGACAGCACGCACGAGAAGTCGACCCGGCCGACTTCTCACGCACGACGGCAGTAAGGCCGTCACGTCCGATGGATCGGCGGGACCCGGTAGCTGCCCTCCAGGACGGAGGGCTTGGGCCGGTAGATGCGGAGGATGGGGCGGAACTCGCCGGGTGGGGTGGGGAGCCAGTTGGCGGCGGCGGCCGGGTCCTCGGGCCGGTCGTGCTGGAGGGTCAGGGTGAGGGAGCCGTCGTCGCCGCGGACCAGCCCGGGGGTGCGGTCGCCGATCGAGTAGCGGTCGATCGGGTTCTCCACCAGGTAGTAGTCCGGGACGGAGTACATCGTGACGGACCAGAACGCCTCTGCCGGGGGCGGCTGGTCGAAGCGCAGGGTGTAGCTGTTGGCGCCGGTGAGGGGGCGGCCGTCGGAGTCGTCGTAGGTCATCGCGTACGAGGCCTCGTACGCGTGGTTGCCCCAGAGGCCGGCCCGGGCGGCGGCGGCCCGGCTGAGGTAGGCGGCGCGGCGGTCGGGGATGCGCCACTCGGGGTCGTCCAGGGTGCCGGGGCCCAGGTGGTCGGTGTTGTAGTCGAAGAGGTGGAGCGCGCCGCGCCACTCGCCGGGCGGGTGGTCCTCCGGCGGGCGGGTGGCGTCCTCGACCCGTTCCCGGCCGGCGGCCAGGCCCTTGGCGAGTGCCAGCGTCCATTCGGGGGCGGCCGCCCGGTACGGCGAGGCGCCGTCGTCCAGCAGGCCGAGCGGGGCGAAGCGGCGCTGGTACTCGATGTCCGCCGTGGCGGGCGGGAAGGCCTGCATCCAGACCCGCAGGCGCTCGAAGAAGGCCAGCCGCTCGGGCACGTCCCCGTCCGGCTCGGGCAGTCCGGCGACCAGGCCCCCGGGCTCCAGCGGCGCCAGTTCCAGGGCGGTCCGCAGGGCCCTGACCCGGGGCAGGTCGTCCGGGCCGGCGCAGGCGAAGCGGCCGACGACGGTGCCGACGGTGGTCGGCAGCTCGATCACCCGGTCCCGGTCGGCCGGGGTGCCGTGCCAGCCCGGCGGGACGATCAGCCAGGTCTGCGCACCGGTGCCGGTGGCGCGGCTGCCGAGGTAGGCGACGTTGTCCGTCCAGGCGTCGATGAACTGCACCACGTAGTAGGCGCCGGCGGTGTCGGGGACGCTCAGCACCTGCGGGCCTTCGGAGAGGTCCAGCTGGGCGATCGAGTAGATCGTGTCGTTGTTGACCGAGACGAAGTCGTCGGCCGGGCCGGCCAGCCGGGTGGCGTGGCTGAAGTGGTTGAACGGCGCCGCCGGCAGGGTGCCCATGCCGCCCCTGGTGAAGCGCTCGACCATGGTGAGGCCGGCGACCAGCGGGTAGCCGTACACGTACGCGTCGGCGGCCAGGGCCTCCAGCTCGGGCTGGTTCATCGGGGGTCCTTCGGACGGGGGAAGGGGCGGTCGGGGCGGGTCCGGTCAGCGCGGGCCGAGCGGCGGGAGCGGCCGGCGGCCGTCCGGGGCGGTGCCGGCCGGGGCGGTGTCGGCCCCGGCCTCCGCGGCGGGCAGCCCGTGGAGGTCGAGCGCGGCGCCGGCGGCCTGGCGCAGGAAGTCCGCACCGATCTGCTCCCGGGTGCCGGACAGCCCGGTGCGTCCGCGCAGTTCCGCGGTGGCGCGCTCCAGCCGGGCCCGGCCGTCGGCGAGGCCGCGTCCGATCTCGGCGCGCACCTCCAGGGGGAGGGCGGCGGGCTCGAACTCGCCACGGCCGTCGACGCCGAGGTCGGTGAGGCGGCCGCGCAGTCCGGTTTCGGCGGACGGCAGCGGGACGGGGCCGTCCAGCGGGAAGAAGCCGAGCAGGAAGTCGAGGAAGGAGAGGAACTCGACGGTGTCCGTCACCTCCTCGCGCCAGACCGGCCAGACCGGCTCCGGGGCGGGTGCCGGCGCGGGTGTCCCGGCGTACTCGTGCAGCGGGCGCAGTCGGTACCGCTCCTGGAGGGCGGCGGTCCCGGCGGGGGTGGTCCCGGTGAGGCGGGTGCGGCCCAGGATGCCGACCAGCCGGGTGGCGGTGCGGATCACGCCGCTGATGCCGGGCGGGGGCTCGCCGTGCCAGTCGGGGCCGGCCACCAGGTGGTCGCCGGACCCCGGGCCGGTGGTCCCGGTGCCGATGAACCCGGCGTACACGGTGTCGAGTTCGTGCACCAGGAGGACGTGGTGACGGTCCCCGGCGGGCACCGAGACCACCCAGGGCTCGGTGCGCAGGTCCAGCCAGGCGCGGGAGTCCAGGGTGTCCCCGGGCTCGTCACCGCCTGGCGCGCCACCCTTGCCGCTGCCGGGCGCGGACGGCCGCGGCTGGTGGCGGAAGACGCCGAAGCCGCCGACGTACCCCGGGTCCGCGTCGTCCAGGGCCTGGGCGTACAGGGCGCGGTAGTTCCGCAGCAGCGGGTAGCCGCGGATCCAGGCCTCGGCCGCGGTGGCGCGGACGGTGGTCGGGTCCACGAGTGCCGGATTGACCATGCTGTCGCTCTCCCACCGCGGGCCGCTCGGATCGACGTGTCGCTCGGATCGGTACACCTGGGATGCTAGGCGGGGCCGGGTGGGGCGGCACGTCGGACCGGCGGCCGTACGGCGTCTGGTCGTCCGCCCTCTGCTGAGCGCGAAGCTGGACGTACGGGCGGGGCGGCGGCGGGAGACTCGGCGGTATGAAGATCCTCCTGCTTGGGGGCTCGTCCTTCCTCGGACGGGCCTACGCTGCCGAGGCCCTCGCCCGGGGCCATCGGGTGACCACCTTCAACCGCGGCCACAGCGCCGCCGACCTGCCCGGCGTCGAGGCCGTCCGGGGCGACCGCGACCGGGCCGGAGACCTCGCCCGGCTGGTCGACGGCCGCAGCTGGGACGCCGTCGTCGACACCTCGGCCCAGCAGCCCGCCCAGGCCGCGCTCAGCGCACGGCTGCTGGGCGGGCGGGCCGGCCACTACACCTTCGTCTCCTCCGTGCACGCCTTCGCCGACTGGCCCGCCCGGGTGATCGACGAGGACTCCGTACGACACCTCTGTCCCGCCGACACCCCGCCCGGCCAGCCGGCCGCTACCGCCCTGAAGGCCGGCTGCGAGCGCGCCGTGCTGGCGGGGTTCGGCGCCGAGCGCACGCTGCTGCTGAACAGCGGGCTGCTCGCCGGGCCGTACGAGTACGGCGGCCGGCTGCCCTGGTGGCTGGAGCGGATGGCGCGCGGCGGGCGGGTGCTCGCCCCGGGAGATCCGCAGCGGACCATGCAGGTGATCGACGTCCGGGACTTCGCCGGCTTCGGACTGGACCTGCTGACGGCCGGGACGACGGGGCGGTTCGTCACCACGGCGCCGCCCGGGCGGCTGCGCTTCGGTGAGTGGCTGGAGACCTGCCGGCAGGTGGCGGGCGCCGCGGACACCGAACTGGTCCCGGTCCCGGACGGGCCGCTGCTCGCCGAGGGTCCTGACCAGGTCGCCCCGTGGACCGAACTGCCCTTCTGGGCACCGGATCTGCCCGAGATGGCGGGCACCTGGCTGGCCGACACCAGCCGGGCCGAGGCGGCCGGGCTGCGCTGCCGGCCGTTCGCCGAGACGGCGCGGGACACCTGGGAGTGGCTGCGGACGCGGGGGCCGGCCGGGGACACCGACGCCGAGGGGCGCAAGGGACGGCCGGAGGCCCCGGTACGGCAGGGCATCGAACCCGCCAAGGAGCGGCGGCTGTTGGCCGCGTTCGGCTGAGGGCGGGGCCGGCTCGGGCGCCGGGAGCGGGAGGCCGGGCCGGCCTCCCGCTCCCGGGGACACCCACCGGCGCACCACCGGGGACGTTCGACACGGGCGGCCCGCTCAGTGGGTACGGCGGGTGACCAGCTCGGCGAGCGCCAGCAGTTCGTCGGCCGCGGCCGGCTCCGGTACCGCGACGGCCAGCTGCGCCATCGCCGTGGCCATCCGCTCGCAGGACTCGCCCTGCGCCCAGCCGCGCCCGCCGGCCGCCTCGACGGCCGCCGCGCACTGCGCCAACTCCTCCGGGCTCAGCGGGCGTTCCAGCACGTACAGCTCGGCCAGCCGCGAGCCCTCGGCGGTGCCGGAGCCCAGTGCCGCGACCACCGGCAGCGACTTCTTCCGGGCGACCAGGTCCGCGCCGACCGGCTTGCCGGTCACCGCCGGGTCCCCCCAGATCCCGATCAGGTCGTCGATCAGCTGGAACGCCAGGCCGATCTCCCGGCCGAAGCCGTCCAGCGCCTGCGCCGCCTCCTCGGACGCACCCCCGTACAGGGCGCCCATCGCACAGGCGGCGCCGAGCAGGGCGCCGGTCTTGGCCTCCGCCATCGCCAGGCACTCGGGCAGCGAGACGTCGTTGCGCTGCTCGAAGGCGCAGTCGATCTGCTGGCCCTCGCAGAGCTCGACCACGCAGTCGGCGAGCCGGCGGATCGAGCCGTGGGCGGCCGGGAGGGTGTCCTCGGCGAGCAGGCGCAGCGCGAGGGAGTGCATGGCGTCCCCGGCCAGGATGGCCTCGGTGGTGCCGAACACCCGCCAGGCGGTGGGCCGGTGGCGCCGGGTCTCGTCCCGGTCGATGACGTCGTCGTGGAGCAGGGTGAAGTTGTGCACCAGCTCCACGGCGGCGGCCGCGGCGACGGCCTCGTCGGGTTTGCCGCCCAGGGCCTGGGTGGCGGCGAGGACCATGGCCGGCCGGATCGCCTTGCCGGCGGGGGCCTCGGCGGGGGTGCCGTCCGCCTCCCACCAGCCGAAGTGGTAGCCGGACACCTTGCGCATGGTGCCGGGCAGCGAGTCGACGGCGGCCCGCAGGACCGGGTCGACGAGGGCTCGGGTCCTGGCGAGGATGTCCGCCGCCTCGTGCCCCTCTTTGTGGTCCCGCTCCAGCGTGGGACTCGTCATTGGGTGTTTCCCCCTGTCGGGCGCCTGTCGTGGGACGGCCCGCCGTCGGCGGGCCGGGGTTGCGCTGCGGGGCCGGCCGCGGGCGCACGCCGCCCGGGCCGCGCCTCGGGCCGTGTCCGTACGGGCGGGCGCTGCGCCGCGGGCTCTGCGCGTACGGGCTCTGCGCGTACGGGCTCTGCGCGTACGGGCGGGCGTGCCCGGACGCGCCGGGGCGCGCCGTCCGCCCGGGGCCCGTCGGGCTGCCCAGGGCGGACGCATCGCTCCGCGTCCGGCCCCGCCGACCGTCAGTACTGCGCGATGTCCACGTTCTCCAGGACGCCGACCGCGTCCGGCACCAGGATCGCGGCGGAGTAGTAGGCGCTCACCAGGTAGGAAATGATGGCCTTGTCGTCGATTCCCATGAACCGCACCGAAAGGCTCGGCTGGTATTCGTCCGGGATTCCGGTCTGGTGCAGGCCGATGACACCCTGGTTGTCCTCGCCCGTGCGCAGCGCGATGATCGAGCTGGTGCTCCCGACGATCGGGATCTTGTTGCACGGGAAGACCGGCACCCCGCGCCAGGACGTGATCTGCCTGCCCTCGACCTCGACCGTGCCCGGGTTGAGGCCGCGCTTGTTGAGCTCCCGGCCGAAGGCGGCGATGGCCCTCGGGTGGGCCAGGAACATCTTGGTGCCGCGGCGGCGGCTGAGCAGCTCGTCCATGTCGTCCGGGGTGGGCGGACCGGAGTGGGTCTGGAAGCGCTGGTCGTACGCGGCGTTCTCCAGCAGGCCGAACTCGGGGTTGTTGACGAGCTCGTGCTCCTGGCGCTCGCGCAGCGCCTCGATGGTCAGCCGGAGCTGGTGCTCGGTCTGGTTCATCGGCTGGTTGTAGAGGTCGGCGACCCGGGAGTGCACCTTGAGGATCGTCTGCGCGACGCTCAGCTCGTACTCGCGCGGCTTCAGCTCGTAGTCCACGAAGGCGCCGGGCAGCTCGTACTCGCCCAGGTGGCCGGCGGAGAGGTCGATCGCGGCCTCGCCGTGCTTGTTCTGCGCCTGCTGGAAGCCGTTCAGGTACTCGATGACCTGGAGCTGGAGCGCCTCGGAGCGGTCGTGCAGCTCCTGGAAGGCGGGCCAGGTCAGCGACAGGACGGTGCCGGCGGTCGCGGCGCGGACGGTGTACGGCCAGTCGCCGCCGTCCTGCCGGACCGCCTCGTCGCCGAGGTGGTCGCCGTCGGCAAGGGTGCCGACCACCGTCTCCTCGCCGTACTTGCCGGTGCCCAGCCGGTCGAGCTTGCCGTGCGCGATCAGGAAGACCTCGGTGATCGGCGACCCGGCCTGGACCAGGACGTCGCCCGGGTTGAAGTCCCGCTGCACGAAGCGCGAGGCCAACTCCTCCAGCACGGCCTCGTCCTGGAAGCCGCGCAGCACCGGCACCTCGGCCAGCGTCGGCGGGACGATCCGCACCTCGGCACCGGTCTTGACGAAACTCACCCGGCCCCGGCCGACCGCGTAGCGCAGGCGCCGGTTCACCCGGTAGGTACCGGCGGACACCTGCACCCAGGGCAGCTTCCTGAGCAGCCAGCGCGGGCTGATGCCCTGCATCTGCGGTGCGGACTTCGTGGTCGTCGCGAGGTTCCGCGCGCCCGCCGTGCTCAGACTCTGCTGCTGCCGGATCTCCGACTGCGCACCTGGCGCAGGAACACCGGCATTGGTTTCGGTCGACATGAGGGGGGCCCTTCGCATATCCCGATGAAGTGTCGCCTTGCACATGCGTGTTGCAGCTTCATGGTGGGCCCATTCGCGGGTGACCCGCAATCACTCGTTCGAGTGGTTCGGAATGGTCGAACAAATAGTACGAATAGATCACCCGATCGAAATCGTTCGACTATCCATTCGAACATATCGGCGTGCCGCGCCCCATCCTCCCCCATCGACGCCCCGCCCAGCGCCACCTCCCGGCCCGAGCCGCACGTGGCGCCCTGCCGTCCGGCCCGTTCGAACGGGCCGCTAGGGTGTCCTGACGCTTCGTCAACTCACCGCCCGGGAGGGCCGCATGAGTGCACCCGTACGTGTCTGGCTCAACCGCACCTACGCCGAGAACGTCTTCTTCGTCGAACAACTGCGCGCCGCCCCGCGCCCGGTGGTGGTCCACGCGACCCACGGCGACCCGGACTCCCCCGTGCTCGCCGCCGCCGACCACGGCACCGCGGAGCCGGCCGACCTGCCCGCGGACCGCTACGTCGGCTACGCGCTGGACTACTGCGCCCGGCACTCCATAGACGTCTTCGTCCCCCAGCTGCACCAGCTCGCCATCGCCCTGGCCCGGCCGGAGTTCGAGGCGATCGGCACCGCGCTGCTCTGCCCGCCCGCCACCGCGGTGGCGGCCTTCACCAGCAAGGCGGACGGCTACGCGGCGATCGCCGGCGCCGGACTGCCCACCCCGCCCTGGTGGCGGGTGCGCACCCCCGGCGAGCTGTGGGACGCCGTCGGGCGGATCGAGGGCGGCGGGCACACCGCCTGCCTCAAGCCCGTCGCGGGCGCCGGCGGTACCGGCTTCCGGGTGCTCACCCGGAAGCCGTACGGCGCACACCGGCTGGCCGGCTGGGACCACCGGGTGCAGGTCGACCAGGTGGCCGCGGCGCTGGACGAAGGCGGCCCGGACGGCGAGCCGGTGGACCTGCTGGTGATGCCGTACCTGGACGGGCCCGAGGTCTCGGTGGACTGCCTGGCCGACCGGGACGGCACCCCGCTCACCGCGGTCGGCCGCACCAAGGACGGCCGCCGCCGGGGCTTCACCACCGAGGAGTGCTACCTGGAGCCGGTCCGGCGGCTGGTCCGGTCGACCGGGATGGCGTACCTGTCCAACGTGCAGTTCCGCCGCTTCGACGGCCGGCCGGTGGTCATCGACGTCAACACCCGCCCCGCCGCCGGACTCCACCAGCTGCGGCTGTGCGGCCTCAACCTGCCCTGGGACGCCGTCCGGCTGGCACTCGGCGAACGGCCGACGGGCGCGGGGGCGGCGCCGGACGTGCGCGGCATCGAGTACACGCTGGTGTCCGGCATCCAGCCGGTGCTGCCGCGCCGGGCACCGGGGCGGGTGTCGCTGGTCCGGGCGCTGCACCGGTGAGCGGCCCCGGGGCCGGGACCGGGACGGCTCACCTCCCGGCGGACACCCACGGCCTCGCGGACACCCGCCGCCCCGTCGCGCGGCGGCGGGCCGTTCCCGTCAGAGCGGGCCGTCCCAGTCGAGGGTCGGCTCCAGCACGCCCTCCAGGGTGAGCAGCCAGCGCTTCACCTCGATCCCGACCCGGCCGCCGCCGAAGCCGCCGATCCCGTCCGCCGCCACCACCCGGTGGCAGGGCACCAGCAGTGGAACGGGGTTGGCGGCCATCATCTGCCCGACCGTGCGGGCGGCCAGCCCGGGCTCCGTGATGTCCTCGAACACCCCACTGCGGGCGGCCAGTTCGCCGTAGGTGATGGTCCGGCCGTACGGCACCTCGCGCCAGAGCGTCTCCAGCACGGCGCGGTGCGGTCCCGAGCTCAGGCTCCAGTCGATCGGCAGGCCCAACTCGCGGGTGCGGCCCGCCAGGTAGGCGCCGATCCGCTCGGTGACCGCCCTGATCTTCGGCTCGTCGGTGCACGGCGGGGTCCCGCCCTCGCGCCGGACGTAACCGGCCGAGGCGACGCCGAGCGGGGTCACCGCGACCTCCATCGGGCCGCTGGGCAGCGGCGTCGGCACGGTCAGCCAGGACATCGACCAGGACTGCGGCACGCTCGGACCCCCACCCTCCGCCGGACCGGACGCCGGCCACGCCGGCACCCGGAGGACGTCCCCGCCCCGCGCGCCATCGTACGGCGGGCGGCCGGTGGCACGGGCGGCTCCGGCGCGATCGTCCGGCGGGGGGCCGGCGGCACGCGGGGCTCCGGTCAGAGCTGTCCCTTCAGCCCGCGGGCGAGCGACGCGCACCAGTGCACCAGCTCACCGCGGTCCGGGGCGCGGCCCTCGCAGAGCACGGCCAGCTGTGCGTCGTTGATCCGGTTCGGCCCCGGGATCTCCAACAGGTACGCCAGTTCCGCCAGCACGGTGGCGAGCCGCTCCGCGTCCGCGTGGTCCAGGGCGACCGCGGACTCGTGATGGCTGATGGTGAGCGAACCGGGCATGATCGGCCTCCTCCGTCTCCCCCGCCCTCCACGGTACGACCGGGTCGGCCGCCCCGCCCGCCGCGGAGACGCGCGTGCGCGGGTGGGGCAGCCTTTCGCGCTCCGGGGCCGGCCGGGCGCGGTGCGCGGGGGCCGGGGGTGCGCCCCGAAGCCGTCCGAGGGGTCGGTCAGCTGTCCGGGCCCTCTTCCCAGCGGCGGTTCCGTACCGCCGGTGCGGCCAACACTACGGCCCCGGCGGCCAGTTGCCAGACCGACCCGAGCAGCAGCACGCGGCCTGCACCCAGCCGGCCGGCCAGCGGACCGGCCGCCGCCAGCCCGAGCGGGCCGAGCGCGAAGGCACCCAGCGTGCCGAAGGCCGTCATCCGGCCCAGCAGTTCCACCGGCACCCACTTCTGCGTGGTGGTGCTGTAGAGCGTCCCGCAGACCGCCGATCCGGCCCCGGCCACCAGCGCGGCGACGGCCACCCAGGGCAGTGCCGCCCCGGCCGCGAGCGCCCCGGAGGGCAGCGCCCAGCCCAGCGCGGCCGCGGACGCCACCGCGAGCGGACGGCCGGGTGCCCGGCCGAGCATCAGCAGGCCGCCCAGCACCGCGCCGGCCCCGTACACACCCATCACCAGGCCCCAGGCACGGGCGCCGCCGAGGTCCCGCTGGGCGATGAGCGGGCCGAGCACCAGGAAGGGGGCCCAGACCAGCAGGTTGAACAGGCCCATCTGCGCGGTGGTGATCCACAGCCACGGGCGGGAGACGAACTCCGACCAGCCGGCCCGCACGTCCCGGATCATCGACACCTCACCGGCCGCCGCCCGTACCGGCAGTCGCAGCCCGGCCAGGGCGAAGGCGCCGACGCCGTACGTCACCGCGTCGGCCAGCAGCACCGTCGCCGGGCCCCAGGCGGCGGTCACCAGTCCGGCGGCGGCGGGGCCGACCACGGTGGACACCGAGCGGGCCAGCCCCAGCAGGGTGTTGGCGTCCGCCATCAGCTCCTTGCGGCGCACCAGGCCGGGCACGACCGCGCCGAAGGCCGGCATGAACAGCCCCTCGCCGACTCCCCAGACCGCCACCAGCGCGACCATCGCCCAGACCGGCGCGCGGCCGGTGGCCAGCAGCACGGCGAACAGTGCCTGGACCACGCCGCGCAGCAGGTCCGAGCCCAGCATCACCCGGCGGCTGCCGAGCCGGTCGGCGATCACCCCGCCGGCCAGCAGCACCAGCACCACGGGGAGGATCCGGGCCGCCATCACCCACCCCAGGCCGGTGCCGCCGCCCCCGCCGTCGAGCACCGCGAAGGCGACCGCGACCGGCGCCATCGAGGAACCGACGAGGGAGGTGGTGTACCCGACGAAGAACCACGTGAACTCGCGCTCGCCGAACACGGCGAGACGGTCTCCCAGGCGCCTTCGGGAGGCCGGGATCCGTTCTGTCTGCACTGCCATGGGCAGCAGTCTGCGAGCACCCGCACGTGCGAATCAAGGGTTTCCGGAGGGAATCTTGAGTCTTTTGGCATCAACTTTGGCGATGCGCTTGAATGCCGCAGTAAATGACCCACGAAATCCACTCCCACCTGCCATTTACTGCGCCTTTCGAATATCCTGACACGGCATTGGAGTCGATGGTTTACTGCGGAAGAGGGCGATCGTGACAGAGCTGCCCCCGGTCGAGTACAGCCTCGCCGTCGAGCGCTACCTGGCCGACTCCGGGCTCACCGAAGGCTCCCGGCGGATCTACCGGATCGCACTGAGCACCTGGGCCTGGGCACTCGCCGACCGGCCCGCCCCCACCGGCCCCGAACGGCGGCGCGCCCGGCCGCCCGTCCTGCCGCTCGCCCTGCTCGACCACCCGGACGCCGCCGCCCGGCTCCGCACCGCCCTCACCCGGCGCGGCGCGGACGCCGACCCGCGCACCCTCAACCGGGAACTCTCCACCCTGCGCGCGGCGGCGGCCTGGTGGCGCGCCCAGGGCTGGATCGACGGCGACCCGACCACCGGGCTGCGCCCCCTTCCACTGCCCGAACCGGCCGAGGCCGCCGCCCCATTGGCCGAGGACGGGCTACACGCCCTGTTCGCCCTGCGCGCACCACTGCGTGAGCAGACCCTGTGGCACCTGCTGCACGAGTCCGGCGCCGCGATCGAAGCCGCCCTCGCCCTGGACGCCGACCACCTCGATCTCCCCCGCCGCCGCACCCGCCCCGGCCACACCCCCCTGCACTGGCGGTCCGGTACCGCCCGCCTGCTCCCCCTCCTCATCGCCGGCCGCGCGAGTGGCCCGCTCTTCCTCACCGACCGCCGCGCCCCCGCCGGTACCCCCGCCGCCGACCGCTGCCCGCACACCGGTCGCGCCCGGCTCTCCTACCGCCGCGCCGCCGAACTCTTCACCGCCCACACCCGGGAGCTCGGGGAGGGATGGACGCTGCGGCGGCTACGACCGGGGCGGTAGCAACAAAGCGGCGGCCCCGGCCTGGAGCCGGAACCGCCGCGTCAACGCTCGTGGGAGTCAGCCGAGTTCTGCCGCGAAGCCGACGAACGCGGACCACTCGCTCGGGGAGAACCGGAACTGCGGGCCCTCCTTGTCCTTCGAGTCCCGCACGTGCACCGAGCCGGGGCCGTGGGCCACCTCGACGCAGTCAGGCCCCTCGTTCGTGCTGTAGCTGCTCTTGAACCACTCCAGCCCCGCAGGGCGGTCGACAGAAGGCTTGATCGTCATGTCTCTCCCAGAAGCTTCTCGATGAACGCCATCGACTCCCGAGGCGTGAGCGCCTGCGCTCGGATGATCCCATACCTGATCTCAAGCGGGTGAACTTCTTTCCGCTCCGCGATCACGCGGCCGACCTGCTGCACTTCCACGTGCGCCACCGTTACGCAGCCGATGGACAGCCGTGACACGACCGGCCGAGGACCGCGACACGGCCCTCCTACCGTCATCCACGACGCCCCGGCCGCACCGGCCGGAGAGCGTCCGCGACGAGGACGTACGCGTCCGGCGCCGACGACGTACGTCCCCCGACGCCACCACGCCCGGCCCCGCGAAGGGCACCGCGGACCGTACCGCGACCCGCACCGCGGGCCGGCGTCCACCACGTACCGACCGATGCAGATGGAGACACCCCGTATGAGCAGGAGCCGTACCCACTACTCGCCCACCCGCCGCGTCCTGGCCGCCTGCGCCCTGACCGGCGCCGCGCTGCTGGCCACCGTCACCGGCGGGCAGGCCTGGGCCGACGGCGTGCCGAAGCCGGCCGCCCCGAGCGTCGCCGCCCCCGACGCCCCGCGCGCCGAGGCGCCGAGGACCGCCACGCCCACCCCGGCCGCCCCTTCGGCCGGGGCCACGGCGACCGCCACCCCCACCCCGCAGGCCCCGTCGGCCCCGAAGGTCGACACCCCGCCGGCCCCCAACGGCCAGCCGCAGGTCCGTGAGGTGCCCAAGGGCGCCGCGCAGGCCGGTGACGGCTCCGGCGCCTCCGACGGTTCCGGCCTGATGCTCGCCGGCGGCGGAGCCGTCGCGGCCGTCGGCGCCGCGGCCCTGGGCTTCGCCGTCCTGCGCCGCCGCTCCGGTGCGCGCGGCTGACACCGGTCCCGAGTCCGCCGGGCACCCCGGCGCCGCTTCCCCGAACCCGGCCAGTCGGGGAAGCGGCGCCGGGGCCGTCCCGGTGGCGGGGACCGACATCCACCGACGCCCCCGGGGGCACGGGCGGGGGCGCCGACGCGCCGCCCGGCCGGGCCCCGGCCCGCTGCGCCGCACCGCCTTCGGCACCGCGGGCCTGCTCTGCCTGGTGCTCGGCACCTCGCTCGCACTGTCCGGCCGGGAGACCCCGGTGGTGCGGGTCGAGACCTCCGGGCACGGCTCCGACGCCCCCGCCGCCGGTCCGGCCGCGACGGGCACGACGGGCACGGGCACAGGCACGGGCACGACGGCGCCCACCGCCCCGAAGCCGTACCCGGCCTCGCCGCCGACCCGGCTGCTGGTCCCCTCCGTCGGGGTGGACGCACCGGTGAGCGCACTCGGCCTGAACCCCGACGGCACGGTCGAGGTGCCGCCGGCCGACCGGGGCGACGAGGTCGGCTGGTACCGCAACGGCCCCACCCCCGGCGAGACCGGCCCCGCCGTACTCATCGGGCACTACGACACCCTGCACGGCCCCGCCGTCTTCAAACAGCTGCCGAAACTGCGGCCCGGCGAACTGATCCGGATCCGGCGCGCGGACGGCAGCACCGTGGACTTCAAGGTCCGTACGCTGCTCCAGGCCGACAAGGGCCGCTTCCCGACCGAGGAGGTGTACGGCGACACGCCCGCGCCCGCGCTCCGGCTGATCACCTGCGGCGGGCGGATCGGCTCGGACGGCCACTGGACGGACAACATCATCGTGCTGGCGGACCCGGCCTGACGGCCGGTGCGGCCCGCGGTTCCGTACGGGACGCCCCGCCGGGAGTTCCGTACGGAACCGCGGGCCGCACACCGTGCGACCTACCACCAGGGCGGCAACGGGGGCGACCGACACATCGCCGCATCGCCCCGCAGACCAGGAGGACGAGCACCGACCGTGGCAGCAACAGCACCACCACCCCGCCGCCGACGGCCGGGCGCCGTCCCGGTGCTCGCCCTGGCCGGACTGATCGTCCTCGCCGGCCTCGCCGCCCTCGCCATCGGCCCGTCCACGCCCGGCGGCCTGCGCGACCAGGGCCCGGCCCAGGCCGTCACACCGCCGCCGGAACGCCGCCTGCTCTGGTCCCAGCTGCCCGCCTCCCCGGCGCCCACCACGCCCGAGGCGGGCAGCGCCACCCAGGAGCCGCCGAAGCCGGTCCCCGACCTGACCGTCCCCGGGCGCGACATCACCGCGGTCGACGTCCACGCCGTCCTCGCCAAGGACCCCGCGGTCGGCCCCGAGGAGCGCCAGGCGCTCGGCTCCTGCACGGGGTGCGAGGTCCGCACCCCCGAGTTCCGCGACCTCACCGGGGACGGACAGCCCGAGCTGATCACCGCCGTCACCACTCCCGGGCGGACCGTGCTGCACGTCTACGCCCTCGCCGAGGACCGCCTGCTGCCCCTCCTCCAGGTACAGGTCCAGCCGGCGTTCAGCGCCGCGACCATCGGCTCCGAGCTGTGGCTGTACGAGCTGACCAGCGCCTACGTGCGGACCACCAGTCACTACGTGTGGGACGGGAGCAGGCTCCTCCTGAAGGACCGCAAGGACGAGGGCGCCGCCCTGCCCCCGCCCACCGGCGGCGAGTCCGGCCGGCCGGCCACCACCACGGCCGAGCCCGAGCCGCCGCGCCCCGGCGCGGACGTGCCCAAGGCGCTCGTCCCCACCGCCGTCCCCACCCCGCGCACCGCCCGGCCCTCCGCCGGGCCGCCTGCCGGGCCGTCCGTCCCCGCCGTGCAACCGGAAGCGAAGCGATGACCCCCGCAGCCACCCCCGCCCACCCGCACATCCTCCTGGTCGAGGACGACGAGGTGATCCGCGAGGCCACCCGGATGGCCCTGGAGCGCTACGGCTTCCCGGTCACCACGGCCGCCGACGGCCTGGAGGGGCTGGAGGCCTTCCAGGCCGTCCGGCCCGACCTGCTCCTGCTGGACGTCATGCTGCCGCTGCTCGACGGGGTCGGCCTCTGCCGCCGGATCCGGGAGGAGAGCCAGCTGCCGATCCTGATGATGTCCGCCAGGACCGACCCGGTGGACGTGGTCTCCGGGCTGGAGGCCGGGGCGGACGACTACGTGGTCAAGCCCTTCGAGAGCGCCGTCCTGGTCGCCCGGATCCGTACGGTGCTTCGCCGCGTCCGGGTCGTCCCCCCGCCGCCGGAGGCACCCCCGGCCCCTTCCGTCCCCCCTGCGCCCCTTGCCGTTTCCGCCTCTCCCGCTCCTCCCGCTCCGTCCACCGCCGTGCGCGACTTCGACGGCCTCCGGGTGGACACCGACAGCATGGAGGTCAGGGTGGACGGCCGCCTCGCCCCGCTCACCCCCACCGAGTTGCGGCTGCTGCTGGAGTTCACCGCCGCGCCCGGCATCGTGCTGGAGCGCTCCACCCTGCTGGAACGCGTCTGGGACTACGAGTGGGGCGCCGACACCCGGGTCGTCGACGTCCACGTGCAGCGGCTGCGCGCCAAGATCGGCTCCGGCCGGATCGAGACCGTCCGCGGCTTCGGCTACAAGCTGCGGCGCCCGGCATGACCCTGCGCCGCCAGATCGCCACCGCCGTCGCCGCCATCGCCGTCCTGGTCGCGGTGGCCGTCGGTCTGCTGGTCCACCAGGCGATGATCCGTCAGCACGTCGACCAGGCCCGCTCGGCCACCCTGTCCGCCCTCGAATCCGCGCTGATCGACTACGGCGCTGGCGGCAAGCCGGCCGACCGGGGCGCCGCCCTGGACGACCCGGCCCTGCCCGACCGGCTGCGCGCCCTCGCCGACGGCAGCCGGCGCGGCACTCTGCTCGCGGGCACCGGGAAGGACGAGTCGATGTGGGCGGCGGGCCCGGTGCAGGGCGGGGTGCTGTCCGTCCGGGTGGGCTTCGCCCAGGACCGGCAGGCCATCGCCGACCTGGACCGGATCATCCTGCTCACCGTCGTCGCCTCGGTCTTCACCACCGTGCTGGCCGGCGTGCTCGTCGCCGACCGGATCAGCCGCCGGCTGCGCACCGCGGCCACCGCCGCCCGGGGCATCGCCGCCGGCGGGACGGACACCAGGATCGGCGAACTCGTCGACGGCAAGGACGAGGTGGCCGACCTCGCCGCCGCCGTCGACCTGATGTCCCGCACCCTGCACCGCCGGCTGGAGGACGAACAGCGCTTCACCGCGGACGTCGCCCACGAACTGCGCACCCCGCTCACCGGCCTGGTCACCGCCGCCGAACTGCTGCCGCCGGGACGGCCCACCCAGCTCGTGCAGAACCGGGTCCAGGCGCTGCGCGGGCTGGTCGAGGACCTGCTGGAGGTCTCCCGTCTGGACGCGGACGCCGAGGCCCCCGACCTCTCCGCCGTACCGCTGGAACGCGCCGTGCGCCGTACCGTCACCCTCACCGGACTGGACGTCACCGTCGAGGTCGCCGCCGGGGTCGCCGACCGGCAGGTGCGCACCGACCTGCGCCGGCTGGACCGCATCCTCGGCAACCTGATCCTCAACGCCCACCGCCACGGCGCCGGGCCGGTCCACCTGCGCGTCGACGGCCTGCGGATCACCGTCCGCGACCACGGCCCCGGCTACCCCGAGGACCTCCTCAGCCACGGCCCGCAGCGCTTCCGCACCAACGCCCCCGAACGCGGCCGCGGTCACGGCCTCGGCCTCACCATCGCCACCGGCCACACCCGCGTCATCGGCGCCACCCTCACCTTCGCCAACCACCCCGCGGGCGGCGCCCTGGCCACCCTCGTCCTGCCCCCGGACTGAACGCCCGGACGCGGCCGCCGGGCCCGGGCGACGCAGCCCGCCGGGCCGCCCGGCCCCGACGCCCCACCCCCACCAGCGCCGAAGGACCGGCCCGACACCCGTCGACCCGGCCCTTCGTGCCGCTGAGCCCCCTGTCGGGTTCGAACCGACGACCCCCGCTTTACAAGAGCGGTGCTCTGGCCAGCTGAGCTAAGGAGGCACGGTGGCCGTCCGCGATGGATCACGGCGGCACCGGGGGGCAGTCTACCGGGCCGGGGTGGCGCGATGGTGGGATATCCAGGGGTTGGTGGGATGGGTGGGCGTGATGGAACCGATGCCGAAATCGGGTCGGGCGGGGGCTGACAAGCGGCGGAAGCGCAGGTAGCGTCGCCGGGAGCCGGTTCGCGCAGTGGTTCAGACCACTGGTGGACCCGGCGGCCCCGAACAGACCCCCTTTACTCGGATCGTCCGGCACGTTCCTGCCGGTGAAGGAGAACGAGAACCATGGCTTCTGTCACGTACGACAAGGCGACCCGCGTCTACCCCGGGGCGGACAAGCCCTCGGTGGACGCGCTGGACCTGGAGATCGCGGACGGCGAGTTCCTCGTGCTCGTCGGCCCCTCCGGCTGCGGCAAGTCGACCAGCCTGCGCATGCTGGCCGGCCTGGAGGACGTCAACGCCGGTGCGATCCGGATCGGCGACCGCGACGTCACCCACCTGCCGCCGAAGGACCGGGACATCGCCATGGTGTTCCAGAACTACGCGCTGTACCCGCACATGTCCGTCGCCGACAACATGGGCTTCGCGCTCAAGATCGCCGGCGTGAACAAGGCGGAGATCCGCACCAAGGTCGAGGAGGCGGCGAAGATCCTCGACCTCACCGAGTACCTGGACCGCAAGCCGAAGGCGCTCTCCGGCGGTCAGCGCCAGCGCGTCGCGATGGGCCGCGCGATCGTCCGTCAGCCACAGGTCTTCCTGATGGACGAGCCGCTGTCGAACCTGGACGCCAAGCTCCGCGTCTCGACCCGTACCCAGATCGCCGGCCTCCAGCGCCGCCTGGGCATCACCACGGTGTACGTCACCCACGACCAGACCGAGGCGCTCACCATGGGCGACCGGGTCGCGGTGCTCAAGGACGGTCTGCTCCAGCAGGTCGACACCCCGCGCAACATGTACGACAAGCCCGCCAACCTGTTCGTGGCCGGCTTCATCGGCTCGCCGGCCATGAACCTGGTCGAGGTGCCGCTGGTGGACGGCGGTGTGAAGTTCGGCGGCTCGGTCGTCAACATCTCCCGCGAGGACCTGTCCGGCGCCGGCACCGACAAGTCGGTGACCGTCGGCGTCCGTCCCGAGCACTTCGAGATCGTCCCGGCGGGCGGCATCGAGGGCGTCGCGGTGACGGTCAACGTGGTCGAGGAGCTCGGCTCGGACGGCTTCGTCTACGGCACCACCCAGATCGGCGGCAAGGACCAGGACCTGGTCGTCCGGGTGCCCGGCCGCCAGATCCCGGCCCGCGGCGAGACCGTCCACGTCGTGCCGATCGCCCACGAGACCCACGTGTTCTCCACCAGCTCCGGCCTGCGCCTGAGCAGCTGACAGCACGCCGGCCCGGCCGCCGGCGAAGCGTCACGGAGCCCGTCGGACCCACGGTCCGGCGGGCTCCGTCGTACCCCCGCGTCAACACGGCACGGGGACGAACCAGGACACCCTGTCACTCGATGGTGTAACGGAGGGCGATTCGACCGGCACCCACCGCTACTCTCCTGAGGGTGAAGCAGCTTGTGCGCCGTATCGGCCAGACCTTCGCCCTGACCCTGCCGGTCGTCCTGGTGACCACCGGCACCCTCGCCGTGACCCGGGTCCCCTGGGCCCCGCCGACCGGGCTCGACCAGCAGGTCGTGGCGGCGTCCAGCGGCGACGGCGCCGGGATCGGGCGCTCCGACAACGCGGCCGGAGCGGCGGCGAAGGCCTTGGAGGGGCTCGCCCCGCAGGAGTCGCTGCGGGTGGCTCTGCTCGACGAGCTGCGCGCGAAGAGCCCCTCCGCCGCGCTGGACCTGTTGGAGCGCTCGATGCGCGAGCAGCCCTCGCTGACGCCCTACTGCACCTCGCTGGCAGGCGACTTGGGCAAGGCGGCGGTGCGCAAGTACCAGGGCGACGTCCAGCGGGCCCGTTCCTTCGCCCGCCCGGTCTGCGACGGCTCGTTCGCGGCCGGCGTCGTCGGCTGAGGCAGCCGAGGCCGGCCCGGGTCGCCCTGGGCGACGGTGCCCGGGGCGACGGACGCCCCCGTCCGCCGCCCTATTGTTCAGGCATGAGCGCTGACTCCGGCCCCGTCGCCGACCTCCCGTCCGCACCCCGCCCGCAGCCCCGGTCGACCACGACGCCCGTCACCCAGGCCGTGATCCTGGCCGGCGGCCAGGGGTCCCGGCTGCGCCCCTACACGGACGACCGCCCGAAGCCGCTGGTCGAGATCCCCGGGACGGGCACGCCGATCCTCGGCCACCAGCTGGCCTGGCTCGCCGAGGAGGGCGTCACCGACGTCGTGGTCTCCTGCGGGCACCTCGCCGACGTGCTGGAGGAGTGGCTGGACGGGGCGGACCTGCCGCTGCGGGTGCGCACGGTGGTCGAGGCGGAGCCGCTCGGGCGCGGCGGCGGCCTCAAGTACGCGGCCAAGGCGCTGCCCCGCCCGGACGAGCCCTGGTACGCCACCAACGGCGACATCTGGACCCGCTTCAGCCTGCGCGACATGGCCGCCTTCCACCACGAGCGGGACGCCGTCGCGACGCTCGCCCTGGCCCGTCCGCGGATCCCGTGGGGCGCGGTGGAGACCGACCAGTTCGGCAACGTGCTGGACTTCATCGAGGCCCCGCCGTCGCCGTTCCTGATCAACGCCGGCCTGTACGTGTTCAGCCCGGAGTTCGCCGAGCTGCTGCCGGACGTGGGCGACCACGAGCGCACCACCTTCCCCCAGCTCGCCCGCAGCAAGCGGCTGGCGGGCTACCAGCTGCCCCAGGGCGTGTACTGGCGGGCCATCGACACCGCCAAGGACCTCACCGAGGCGGCCAAGGAGCTCGCCTCCGGTGCCGGCCGGGCACACGGCTGACAGCCCCACCCCGGGCAGCCCGGGCACCCCGCTGACGCCCCCCGGCCACAGCACCGCGCCCGGACAGGCCGGTCGGCCGGGTGCTCCCCCACGGAGCACCCGGCCGACGCGCGCGTCCGGGGCCTCAGGTCGCGGTCGGCGCCCCCGGGTGGGAGGCCCGGCCGCCGGACAGGTCCGCCAGCGGCGCGCTGCCCAGCACCCCGCCGAGCAGCCCGCCGGTACTCGGGCTGGGCTTGGACGCCGGGCCCGAGCCGCCGCTGCCCGGGGTGCTGCGCGCGGCGGGCGTGGTGCTGCCCGAGCCGCCGGACGGGGCCGCGGCCGGGGAGGAGCCCGACCCGGTCTCCGCCCGGCCCGGGTGCGCCTTGCCGCTCGGCGTCGGAGTGGCCGGCTTGGCGGACGGTGTGGTGGACGGAGTGGTGGCGCTCGGCGCCGGGGTGGTCGGCCTGGCGGACGGCGGGGCGGACGGCGGGGCGGACGGGGGCGAGGTGGACGTGCCCTTGCCGCCGGGGGTGCCGGACGGGCTGCCGGACGGCCAGACCGGGGTGCCGTAGTCGGTGGCCGGACGGTCCGGCTCCTGGTGCGCCCTGGCGCCGGTGCGGACGGCGGCGCCGAGCATCGAGCCGAGCAGCAGGGTCAGGCCGACCACCACCGTGGTGACCACGGCGCCCCGGCGCAGCACCCGGCGGCGCAGCGCCCCGGGCGCGTCCGCGCCGAACCGGCGCCAGGCCTCCAGGTTGAGCCGCCCGTCCAGCGAGGCGAACGGCGCCCCGGCGATCAGCAGCGGGCTCCACGCCGCGAGGAAGATCAGGTCCGGGGTGTCGTAGACCGGGACGGCCCGCCAGCTGACGGTGAACAGCAGCACGGCGGAGAGCGCCATCGCCGCACCGGCGGCGAGCCGCTGCCAGAGGCCGAGGATGGTCAGCACGCCGACCACGATCTCGACGAACGCCACCATCAGCCCGGCGCCCACCGGGTGCGCCATGGCGAAGGCCAGCAGCGGCTCGGCGACCTTCCACGGGTGCAGCGAGGAGAGCCAGCGCATCATCGAGCCGCGCTCGCCGCCGTCGAAGTACACCGGGTCGCACAGCTTGCTGAACCCGGCGTAGACCGAGAGCGAGCCGAGGACGGCGCGCAGCGGCAGCAGCACCAGGCCGAGGTCGACCCGGCGGCCCGGGTACCAGGGCTGCCGGCCCTCGGCGTCGGCGGCGGAGACCTCGGGCAGTTCGCCGCTCGGGGTCCAGCCGTGCGGCTCGCCGACCGGCCCGACGCCCGCGTCGACGGCGGTGCCGGCGCCCTCGCGGGGCTGGCGCGGGACGGCCCGGGCGCCCGCGAGGGACGGGAGCACCTGGGTGTCGGCATCGACCAGGCGGACGCCACCGGCCGGGCTGCCGCCCGGGCGCACGGCCTCCAGCAGCCGGGTGGCCGCGAGGTCTCCGGGGGGCGCCTGCCCGGTCCAGGTGACGGTGGTGACCCGGCCCTTGCGGCGCGTCGCGCCGCCGGCCCCGACCCCGGCCAGCACCGGGACGGCGGAGGCGGGCACGACGACCTGCGGGGTGACCAGCGGACGGCGGATCAGGCCCTGGTTGGCGTACGGGTCGCCGAACGCGGCACCGGTGGACAGCAGTCCGGCCGGGGCCTCGATCAGCGGCGGCACCGGGGCGCCGAGCCGGAGCCGGAAACTCGCCTGGGTGCTGCTGATCCGCCCCGGGTCCGACTCCACCTTGACGGTGTTGAGGCCGGGGCCCGCGTCTATCCCGGTGCTGCCGTCGCCGAACAGGGGGCGCCGAGGTGTTCTGGTGTCCACGCCCGTCTAACCGGGTGACGGGCGCTTAGGACACTCTCCCGGGTGGATGTCCGGCGCACACTTGAAGTGATCATGAAAAAAGCGATCGGGCCCGGTCGGGCCCGATCGCCTTCCACTCGGATTGCGGAGAATTAGGAAGATCGCCTGCGCTCGGCGACCCGGCCGTACTCAGCCTTCGAGCCTTCCACGACCCGGCCGTACTCAGCCTTCGAACCCTCCGGGCGCCCGGCCGTGCTCGGCTTCCGAGCCCTGCCGGGCACCCCGTCGTACTCAGCGCTTGGCGCGCAGCCTGGCGGCCTCGTACAGCACGATGCCCGCCGCGACACCGGCGTTCAGCGACTCGGTCAGGCCGGACATCGGGATCCGGACCCGCATGTCACAGGTCTCGGAGACCAGCCGCGACAGGCCCTTGCCCTCGCTGCCGGCGACGATCACCACCGGACCGGTCAGCAGCTCCAGGTCGCCGATCTCGGCCTCGCCGTCGGCGGCCAGGCCGACCACCATCAGGCCGGCCTTCTGGTAGGCCTCCAGGGCGCGGGTCAGGTTGGTGGCCCGGGCGACGGACAGCCGGGCCGCGGCACCGGAGGAGGTCTTCCAGGCACCCGCGGTCATGCCGGCCGCACGGCGCTCGGGGATGACCACGCCGTGCGCGCCGAAGGCGGCGGCCGAGCGGACCACGGCGCCCAGGTTGCGCGAGTCGGTCACCCCGTCCAGCGCGATGATCAGCGCGTCCTGGCCGGAGTCGGCGGCCTCCGCCAGCAGGTCCTCGGGGTGCGCGTACTCGTACGGCGGCACCTGGAGCACCAGGCCCTGGTGGTTGAGCCCGCCGGTCATCTGGTCCAGCTGCGGGCGCGGGGCCTCCATCAGCGGGATGCCGCGGTCGTTGGCGGCCTGGAAGGCCTCGCGGACCCGGTCGTCGGTGTCGATGAACTGCTGGACGTACAGCGTGTTGGCGGGCACGTCGCCCTTCAGGGCCTCGACCACCGAGTTGCGGCCGAAGACCAGCTCGGCGCTGCCCGCGCCGCCGCGGCCACCGCGACCGCCGGCCCCGGACCGGCGCATGCCGGCCCGGGCCTTGGCGTCCCGCTCGCGCTTGATCGCGGCGTTGGCGGCCCGCTGCTTCGGGTGGCCCTTGCGCTCCTCGCCGGGCGGGGTCGGGCCCTTGCCCTGGAGCGCCTTCCGGCTGTGCCCGCCGGTACCGACAGCCGCACCCTTCTTCGATCCGGGGTTTCGACGGTTCCTGCGCTGGCTGTTGCCGGCCATGGCTGTACTTCCTGTCTGTCCGGCATGCCCCGGCCACCCCGGTCTGTCCGGTGGCGGCCGACGGCATGCGCTACGTCATGAGGGAGGGCCGCACCGGTCCGGTACGGCCCACCCATCACCCCGATCGTCGGATGGGGTTACTGGCTGTTGATCGTCCAGCGCGGGCCGGACGGGGTGTCCTCGATCGCCAGCCCGGCCAGGCCGAGCTGGTCGCGGATGGCATCCGCGGTGGCGAAGTCCTTGCGCGCGCGCGCCGCCTGCCGCTGGTCCAGGACCAGGCGGACCAGCGAGTCGACGACGCCGTGGAGGTCCTCGCCACGCTCCGTCCCGGCCCAGTGCGGGTCGAGCGGGTCGAGGCCCAGTACTCCGAGCATCGCACGGACCTCGGCGAGTCGCGCCACCACGCTCTCCTTGTCGTCCGCGTTCAGGGCGCTGTTGCCCTGGCGGACGGCGGTGTGCACGACGGCCAGCGCCTGCGGGACGCCGAAGTCGTCGTCCATCGCCTCGGCGAAGGCCGGCGGCACCTCGGGCGCCGCGTCGACCGTGCCGCAGCGCTCGACGGCGCGCTGGATGAAGCCCTCGATCCGGCCGAAGCCGGCCTCGGCCTCGCGCAGCGACTCCTCGCTGTACTCGATCATCGAGCGGTAGTGCGGACCCGCCAGGTAGTAGCGGAGCACGATCGGCCGCCATGCCCTGACCATCTCGGAGACCAGCACCGAGTTGCCCAGCGACTTGCTCATCTTCTCGCCGGCCATGGTGACCCAGGCGTTGTGCACCCAGAAGCCGGCGAAGTCGTCGCCGTAGGCCTTGGACTGGGCGATCTCGTTCTCGTGGTGCGGGAAGATCAGGTCCAGCCCGCCGCCGTGGATGTCGAAGGCCGCGCCGAGGTACTTGTGGGCCATCGCCGAGCACTCCAGGTGCCAGCCGGGACGGCCGCGGCCCCACGGGGTCTCCCAGCTGGGCTCGCCCGGCTTGGCGGCCTTCCACATCGCGAAGTCGCGCTGGTCCCGCTTGCCGGTCTCGCCCTCGCCCTCGGGCTGGCGCAGGTCGTCCAGCTTCTGGTTGGAGAGCGCCAGGTAGTCGGGGTACGAGCGGACGTCGAAGTAGACGTTGCCGTCGGCCGCGTAGGCGTGGCCCTTGGAGATGAGCGTCTGCATCATCGCGATCATCTCGGGGATGTGCCCGGTGGCCCGCGGCTCGACGGTGGGCCGCAGGCAGCCGAGCGCGTCGTAGCCGTCGTTGAAGGCGCGCTCGTTCTCGTAGGCGATCTGCCACCACGGCGTGCCGAGCTCGCGCTCCTTGGTGATGATCTTGTCGTCGATGTCGGTGACGTTCCGGGCGAAGGTCACCTGGTAGCCGCGGTAGGCGAACCACCGCTGCATGAGGTCGAAGTTCAGGTACGACCGGATGTGCCCGATGTGTGGCGCCGACTGGACGGTAGCGCCGCACAGGTAGATCGAGACACAACCCGGTACAAGCGGGACGAAGTCGCGTACCTGGCGGGTGCTGGTGTCGTACAGACGAATGCTCACAGCGTCAAGCGTAGTGGGCACAGGGGGGTGCCCCGCCACATTCCCCGGGACAACAGGGGCGCGGCCCCGGGGAACGGCGGGTGACGGGAGGGGGTCAGATGTTGCCGACCACCTTGCGCGGGGAGATCCGGACGACCACCCGGACGTCCTCCGGGCCGTCGAAGCCGTAGTCCTTGCCCATGTACTTGTGGGACAGCTCGTCGATCAGCTCCCGCCCGCCCTCGGTGGTCAGCGTGGCCTCACCCCGCGCCTCGAAGTACTCGTACGGGTTGTCCTTCGAGTTGATGACGAGCGACACCCGAGGGTCCCTGACCAGGTTGAGGTGCTTGCGGCGGCCCTCGACGGTGGAGAACAGGATGTCGTCGCCGTCCCGCTTGACCCAGACCACCGAAGCCTGCGGGCTCCCGTCGGGCTGGATCGTGGAGACCACGGCGAAGCTCGTGCTGTCGAGCAGTTCCTTGACCTTGTCGGCGAGTCCGACACCCATCGGAAACCTCTTCTCGTCGGCGGTGCGGCCCGAGCGGAAGCCCCGTACGGGCCCGAGCCGAACACTAGCGACTCGGACCCCCGGAACACCCGGTGAACACCCGTCAGCGGCGGATTGTTCCCGCCCGCTCACCGCGACCGGCTCAACGCCGCTCGTACACCAGGGCGGTGGCGATCGCGGCCAGGCCCTCGGCCCGGCCGGTCAGGCCCAGCCCGTCGGTGGTGGTGCCGGAGACGGACACCGGGGCGCCGGCCGCCTCCGACAGCGCGGCCTGGGCCTCGGCCCGCCGCTTGCCGATCTTCGGCCGCACGCCGATCACCTGGATCGCGACGTTGCCGATCTCGAAGCCCGCCTCGCGGACCAGCCGCGCCGCCTCGCCGAGCAGTTTCACCCCGGACGCACCGGCCCACTCCGGGCGGTCGGTGCCGAAGTGGGCGCCCAGGTCGCCGATCCCGGCGGCCGAGAACAGCGCGTCGCAGGCGGCGTGCGCGGCGACGTCGGCGTCCGAGTGCCCGGAGAGGCCGTCCCCGGCGTCCGGCCACTCCAGCCCGGCCACCCAGAGCGGGCGGCCGGCCTCGAAGGCGTGCACGTCGGTGCCGATCCCGACCCGGGGGACGGACGGAGTCTGCGTCTCAGTAGGCATCGGCGGCCCTCCGGCGGGCGAGTACGGCCTCGGCGAGCACGAGGTCCAGTGGACGGGTGACCTTGAACGCCTCCTCGTGGCCTGGCACCACGACGACCCGGCCGCCGTAGCGCTCCACCAGGCCGGCGTCGTCGGTGACCGGCGGGGCGTCGGCGGTGCCCGCGCTCTCCTCGGCCAGCGCCTTGGCGTGCACCCCGACCAGGGTGGCGCGGTCGAAGCCCTGCGGGGTCTGCACGGCGCGCAGGGTGGCGCGCTCGGGCGTGTCGAGCACCGGCTCGGGGCGGCCCGGGTTGGGCTCGACCCGCTTCACGGTGTCAGCCAGCGGCACGGCGGGCACAACGGCCTGCGCCCCGGCCCGGACGGCGGCCGCGACGGCGTCCACCACCTCGACCGGGACCAGCGGGCGGGCCGCGTCGTGCACCAGCACGATCCCGACCTCCTCCGGGATCACGGCCAGGCCCAGCCGGACCGACTCCTGGCGGGTCGCCCCGCCGGCCACCACCCGGACGTCCTTGCCGTCCAGCCCGTGGCTGTCCAGCAGGGCGACCACCTCGGCCACCCCGTCGGCGGGTGCGGCGACCACGACCAGGCCGACCGCCCGGCTGCGGGCCAGGGCCCGGACGGCGTGCACCAGGAGCGGCACACCGCCCAGTTCCCGCAGGGCCTTCGGGGCCCCCGGCCCCAGCCGCTCACCCCGGCCGGCGGCGGGCACCACTGCTGCTGCGACTGCTGCTGACGCGTTCAGGTTTCACTCCTTCGGCGAAGTGGGTATGGCCATGGCGTGCCCGGCGGGCGCACCGGACCCCTTCCGAAGAACCACGGTCCACCGCCCGCCGCACGGTTCCGCGGGCTCCGCGCAAGCGGGTGCGGAAACGGTCTTGCAGGCCTGGACCGAGTCGGGCGGGTGGTGTGCTCCGGACACGCCTCAGCGCCCGGAGTGCCAGTGCACCACTCCCGGACGGTCGGTCCGGGGAGCGGCGCGTCGGCACCGGGCGCTGTGAACGTCGGGCGGCAGCCCGACCGCACTGCGGTGGCGCGCGCTACGAGGCGAGGACCTCGTCGAGCAGCGTCTCCGCCTTGTCCTCGTTGGTGTTCTCCGCCAGCGCGAGCTCGCTGACGAGGATCTGGCGCGCCTTCGCGAGCATCCGCTTCTCGCCGGCCGAGAGGCCGCGCTCGCGCTCGCGGCGCCACAGGTCGCGGACGACCTCGGCGACCTTGATGACGTCGCCCGAGGCGAGCTTCTCCAGGTTCGCCTTGTAGCGACGGGACCAGTTGGTCGGCTCTTCCGTGTACGGTGCGCGCAGCACCTCGAAGACCCGGTCCAGACCCTCCTGGCCGACCACATCGCGCACGCCGACGAACTCCGCGTTCTCGGCGGGCACGCGGAGCGTCAGGTCTCCCTGCTGCACCTTGAGCACCAGGTAGGTCTTGTCCACACCTTTGATCTGGCGAGTTTCGATGGCCTCGATCAGCGCGGCCCCGTGATGGGGGTAGACCACCGTGTCGCCAACCTTGAACGTCATGTGACAGGACCCCTTCCGTGGCTTTCCAGAATAACACGCTTCTCGGCGCACCCGAAGGGCGTTTTCGCAGGTCAGGGCCGGTCTCGGGGCTTGACAAGGACCCCCATGACGTGCTGCGACCGATGTTCGAGAGGGGCTTCCCGCAGGTCGGAGGCGGTTCCGGGGTTCGACGAAACCCTTGCGCAACACCCCCGCAACCATGGTTGGATCTTGAGCTTTCACCCCTTTTCAGGTCGCGGCCGAATCGTTATTCGATCTTGGTCGAACCTTGTCCGTCGAGTGACCCGGACATGCCGAACACGCCGCCGCCCGTACCGCCGGACGGCCCCCGGCGGCCCCCGGGAGTGCGACACGGGGACCACCCCGTGAGGAGCGCATAAGTGAGGTCGATAATCTGAGACCTGACCTACCGACACGTGACCTAGGAGAAGCCGCCGCCGTGAGCCGCACTCTTCGACGCGGCAGCATCGCCGCCATCGCCGCCATCGCCATCGCCTCGCTGTCGTCCTGCGCCGCCGGCAACACGCCGGACACCCTGCAGATCAAGCCCGACAACGCGGCGGCGACCCTCGGAGCGAACCTCCGGCTGAACAACATCGTGGTCGTCACCGGGGTGGGCACCGCGGGTGACTACACCGGTGCCGCCAACGTGGTCGTCAACATCGCGAACACCGCGACCACCCCGGCCGAGCTCCAGTCCGTCACCGTCGGCGGTGCCGCTGCCACCTTCGCGGACGCCGCCGGCGCCCCGCTGTCCACCATCGTCGTCCCGGCCGGCGGCTCCGTGGCCATCGGCGGCCAGGGCAACCCGTCCGCCTCCGTCACCTCGGCGAAGGTCCACGTCGGCGGCTTCGCCCCGACCGCGTTCGCCTTCAAGGACGGCCAGAAGGTCGAGGCGGAGGCCGCCGTGAACCCGGACGCGGGCGAGCACGGCCTCGGTCTGTACAAGGGCTTCGGGCCGACCCCCGCGCCGACCGCCACCCCCGCCAAGGCCACCACCCCCGCGACCGCCCCGACCACCGGTGCCGCCGTCCCCGGCGCTCCGGCCACCGGCGTCCCGGCCGGCACCACCACCACGCCGGCCGTCCCGGCCGCGCACTGACGACCCACCCCGCCCCCGGCGGGCCCGCACGGGCCCGCCGGAGCGACGCGAAGGCCCCCGCCGGCAGCCGGCGGGGGCCTTCCGCGTGATCGGGACGGTTTACGGCTCGAACTTGTAGCCCAGGCCGCGGACGGTGACCAGGTAGCGCGGCGCGCCCGGGTCCGGCTCGATCTTGGCCCGCAGGCGCTTCACGTGGACGTCCAGGGTCTTGGTGTCGCCGACGTAGTCCGCGCCCCACACCCGGTCGATCAGCTGCATCCGGGTGAGCACCCGGCCCGCGTTGCGCAGCAGCATCTCCAGCAGGTCGAACTCCTTGAGCGGCAGGTCGACCTTGGCGCCGTCCACGGTCACCACGTGGCGGTCCACGTCCATCCGGACCGGGCCCGCCTCCAGGGCGCCCGGGCCGCTGCCGTTGTCGCCCGCGCCGCCGTCCTCGCCGCGGCGGCGCAGCACCGCGCGGATCCGGGCGACCAGCTCACGGGTGGAGTACGGCTTGGTGACGTAGTCGTCAGCGCCTATCTCCAGACCGACGACCTTGTCGATCTCGCTGTCCTTCGCGGTCACCATGATCACCGGGACGTTGGAGCGCACCCGGAGCTGGCGGCAGACCTCGGTGCCGGGCAGGCCCGGCAGCATCAGGTCGAGCAGGACGAGGTCGGCGCCGTTGCGTTCGAACTGCTCCAGGGCGTCGGGGCCGGTGGCGGCGACCGCCACCTCGAAGCCCTCCTTGCGGAGCATGTACGAGAGGGCGTCGCTGAACGACTCCTCGTCCTCGACCACCAGTACTCGGGTCACGATCAGGCCTCCGGGGCAAGCTGAGGGGTTGTGTCTGACAGGTGTTGTTCCCGTTCCCCGGCGGGGAACGGACGGGCCGTGCGGTCCGTGGTGAGGGTTCGGGGTGCGGCGGCGGGTCGTCCGGCGGAGTCGCCGTCCGGCTCGTGGTCAGGCACGTGGTCCGGCTCGTCGTCGAACGCGTCGTCGGGATCGCCGTCCACGGGTGCCTGCCCGGCGGGCAGGCGGATGGTGAAGGTCGAACCCTGGCCCTCGACGCTCCACACCGAGACGGTGCCGCCGTGCGAGGCCGCGACGTGCTTGACGATGGACAGGCCCAGGCCGGTGCCGCCGGTCGCCCGGGAGCGGGCGGGGTCGACGCGGTAGAACCGCTCGAAGACCCGCTCGCGGTCCTTCTCGGAGATACCGATGCCCTGGTCGGTGACCGAGATCTCGATGAGCTCGCCGTCCGCCTCCCCGAGCGCCGCGGCGCTGGAGATCCGGCGGGTGGCGATGGCCACCCGGGTGCGGGGCGGGCTGTAGTTGACGGCGTTCTCGACCAGGTTGCCGAGTGCCGCGGCCAGCTGGCCGCGGTTGCCGTGCAGGTAGAGGCCGGCGATGCCGCCCGCCGCGATCAGGATCTGCTTGGCGGCGGCCTGCTGGCGGCAGCGGTCGATCGCCTCGGCGATCAGCTCGTCCACCGCCACCGGCTCCGGGTCGACCATCAGCCGGTCGTCCTGGACCCTGGAGAGGTCGATGATCTCCTGGACCAGGCTGGCCAGCCGGGTCGCCTCGACCTGCATCCGGCCGGCGAAGCGCTGCACCGCCTCCGGGTCGTCGGACGCGTCGGCGACCGCCTCGGAGAGCAGCGACAGCGCGCCGACCGGGGTCTTGAGCTCGTGGCTCACGTTGGCCACGAAGTCCCGGCGGACGGCCTCCACCCGGCGTCGCTCGGTCTGGTCCTCGACCAGCACCAGCACCAGCCGGGAGCCCAGCGGGGCCACCCGGACGGAGACCGCGAGCGGCTCCGCCGCGCGGGCCGCGCCCGGCCTGGGCACCTCCAGCTCGACCTGGCGGATCTCGCCGTCCCTGCGGGTGGCGCGCGCCAGGGCGAGCATCTGGTCCACGGCGACGGCGCCACCGCGCACCAGGCCCATCGCGTACGCCGCCGAGCTGGCCTTGACCACCTCGTCGCCCTCGCCCAGCACGATCGCGCAGGAGCGGAGCACGGAGAGCACGGTGTCGACCCCGGGCGGCAGCGGCGGCTCGGGGTGGCCGGTGCCCAGGGACTGGTACCGGCCGGGGTTTCTGCCGCCGGTTCCGCTGTACCTGCCCCGGGCCTGTTCGCGCTCGCTCCAACGGAAGGCGATGGAGGCGGTGAGGCCGACGCCGAGCCCGGCTATGGCGCAGGCAGCGGCGGCGGCCACGTTCACGTCCATGTGGCCAGCGTAAGCGTACGGCCAGGGCAGTCCCCATGCACTGGGTCAAGGCATCGACCGCACGTTGCCGAGAATTCACCTTCACGTTGTGACCGATTCACCGTAGCGGCCGTACGCCGTCGCCCTGGCGGCGGAAAGTTGGCCAGGCAGCCCGTGTGGGAGAGATCGGTGTGCCGAACGGCGGTCACCGGCTCGGGTGTGCGCGTACGATGCGCGCCACCAGCAGCGGTCACCCGGACGCCGGAACGATGGTCGGACGGGCTGACCGGTCGGCACCGCCACCGACACAGCTACTGAGGAGAGAACATGCGCGACGCGTACCACGAGGAACTCGATGCGATCGGCGACAGCCTGGTCGAGATGGCCCGGCTGGTCGGCTCTGCACTGGGCCGCGCCACCACCGCCCTCCTCGACGCGGACCTGGCGCTGGCGGAGAGCGTGATCGCCGCCGACGCCAAGATCAACGAGCTGCACCACGAGCTGGAGAACCGGGCCATCGACCTGCTGGCCCGCCAGCAGCCGGTCGCCACCGACCTGCGCATCGTCGTCACCTCGCTGCGGATGAGCGCCGACCTGGAGCGCTGTGGCGACCTCGCCCGGCACGTCGCCAAGGTCGCGCGGATGCGCTACCCCGACACCGCGGTGCCGGGCGACCTGCACTCCACCGTCCTGGAGATGGGCCAGCTCGCCCAGCGCCTGGTGGCCAAGGCCGGCCTGGTCATCGCCACCAAGGACGTCGACAAGGCGCTGGAGATGGAGCAGGACGACGACGCGATCGACACCCTGCACCGCGAGCTGCTGTCGCACCTGATCGACGAGCGCTGGCACCACGGCATCGAGACCGCCGTCGACCTCACCCTGGTCGGCCGCTACTACGAGCGCTTCGCGGACCACGCGGTGTCGGTCGCCAAGCGCGTGGTGTACCTGGTGACGGGCGAGCACGTGGCCGAGTTCGTGGCCGCCACCGAGGCCGCCGAGGCGGCGCCGGTCGACTGACCGCCGGGGCCGGACCGGTGCCGGCGGGCTCGCCGGTCCCGCCGGAGCCGGTCCCGGCTCACCCCCGGGGGGGTGAGTAAACCCGCGACGGGGGTGGTGTGGGCGCACGGGCTACCGTGCGCCCCACCACTGCGCGCCCGTTGACGCTCCGTCCGTTCGGCGGTTTCACTCGACAGTGGGGGCACAGGACTGTGCCCGTCACTAGGAGGGAAGCTCGATGAAGGCCAACTCGACCCGACCGGCGACCGCCCACGAAACCGTCGAGCCACTCGCCCCGAAGCTGCTTCCCGTCCTCGCGGCCGGCTGCGGTTGCGGCCCCGGCTGCGGCTGCGGCTGCCAGTCCGGCGCGCCCTGCCAGTGCGGCGGCGCGGACGGCGGCTGCTGCGGCGGCCACTGAGCGGCCCGCCGCCCGAGGAGTCCCCGAGGTGCACGGCCCGCCGACGGCCGTGCACCTCGTGCGTTCCCGCGCGTGTTCCTGCGTGCGTTCCCGGGTGCGTTTCTACGTGCGTTCCCGCGTGCGTTCCCGCGTGCGTCAGAACCGGACGTCGGAGCAGGAGTAGAAGGCGTTCGCGGTGTCGGAGATGTTCCAGACCGACACGATCACGTGGTGGCCGGTGCGCCCGCCGGGGACGGTCGCGGTGTGGCTGAGCGAGCCGGGCACCTGCTGCCCCCCGTACGGGACGGTCAGGAAGGGCGTCAGCTCCAGGTCGGACCGGGTGACCGGCCGGCTCGCGTCGTAGCCCGGCTTGGTCAGGTAGTACCGGAAGTCGGCGGTCGCGTGCCGGGCGGTGAACCGCCAGGTGAAGGTCAGCTGCTGGCCCGCCGACACCTGCGTGGTCGGCCAGGCGCCACCGTGCGGGTCGTCCAGTTCGGCGAAGCGCGCGTTGCCGCCGGCACAGATGGTGCCGTCCGAGGGGCCCAGGGCCGGGAAACCCTTCGAGCCCTCGACGCTCTGCGGTTCCCACTGGATGTCGCCGCAGTCCCAGGCGACGCCGTGGGTGTGTACGTCGCAGAGTGCGGCCCGGCTGGGCGGAGTCGTGATGTAGCCGTGGGAGGCGGCCGGGAAGGCCAGGGTCAGCGGGATCGCCAGGGCGGCGACGACCGCCCCGACGACGTGGCGTGTGCGCATGGTGCTCCTCCGTGGGGGTGGATGGAGTGTGCGCCGGGGCGCAGACGCGCGCGCGTGGGGGTGCGGCGGCCCGGACGGGGAGTTCCTGGCATGCCTGCGCCAGTCCGGTGCCCTCACCGTAGGAGCCGCCGATTGAGCCGTCAATGGTCTGAACCATTTTCCCGCCTACCCAACTCCAGTGCCGAGCAAGCGGGTTGACTCCGAACCGACCGAAAACGAACGAAGGCCCCGCCGTCCGGTCTGACCGGGCGGCGGGACCTCGTCGGCAAGTGGCTTACTTCTTGCCCCGGGTCTGGCCTGTCGACTTTTCAGCCCTGATCAACGAGCTCTGACCTGGGGCTGAGCCGTCGACGGTTGTCATCGTTGGGCCCCTTTGGCTAACGCCGGACGGCCCACAGGCGGCCCAGAAGCTAGCGTCGACTCACCTTGGAAGTGCTCTTGCCACCCAAGAGCAGCGCGGCAAGAGCAGCGCTGTCGACAAGCGCCTGGTGCAGATACCCGGCCGGCACCGCGAGAACGATGACGACCACGATGACGGTGACAGCCCACGGCAACGCGTCGACAGTTGACACGGGATACGGGACAGGGGTCAGACTCATAGGGATGCCTCCACGGCGTCAGCAGTCCGCACGTGCCGCTCTTGGCTTGTCCCCCCTGAGCGGCGTGCGCGGGCTCTTTGCTTTGCTTGAGCCCCCATGATGGCCAGCCACCACCCCACTAACGCAAACCATCCAGAAGGATCGACGGCGTATCCGACGAGTGAGTAGATTGCGCTGGATCGACACATCCAGCACCGCTCCACGCCTCCGCATCATCCCTCGACCTGGGCATTCATCTTGCCGGAAGCAACCCGATCTGACAAGAAAAAGAATACCATGGAAAATGCATCCAGTGCACCCAAATATCCCTTTTATCACTGAATATCCAGTGGCGAAGGTCACATTGGAAATTATGCTGGCACTTCATTCCAATAGGCGAGTCCGATCGCTTTTCCATTGGCGATTCAGATGACTCTGACTAGGCATCGAAGAGGCAAGTCCCAGCAAGTCTGATTGCCAATTCGAGTCGCTATCGATTAGGGCAGACGACAGAACGCCACGGCGGAATCATCGCTGGACTTAAAGCGCGGCCAGCGGAGCCCCTCTGGATCCGTGGCCTCAACCTTCCGGACCGCTGAGATCAACCCGTCAGCGCCGGATGCCCGAAGTGTCGAGAAGGCGTCCGCCCACGATGCGGCGCGGTACTCGGTGACGAGGCGCGAGGCCCCGTCGGACAGGACGACTGCCGCCCGAACGTCGGCCAGCGGCACCGTGCCCGCGATCGCATGGTGTGCCGCTTCGCCATTGGAGGTGGCAACCCAGTAGCCGTCCACGGTGTTTCGGGTGAGCCGCTGGGCTTCGACCATCATGCGGACGGCCTCTGTGTGCTCGGACGTCCCGGTGGCGAACCGTTCCGTCTCCGCGCGGAGCTCGGGCACCACAGTGTCCACCCGCAGGTCGGTGACCACCTGGTAGCCGTCGGCCCGCTCGAAGACGATCGGCGAGTCGGCGAGCACCAGGTAGTCGAAGCGATCGGCGCCGGCTCGCAGAATCGAGACCGTTGCCGATGGCGTCCCGGGGTTGCCGAGATCGCACCCTGAGTGGAGCGCGGCGACCTGGTCGAGGGCCTGGGCCAGCCCGTCAGCCAACGGCCGGCCGGGCTCTGCCAGCGCGGCCACCAGGTGGCCGCCCAACTGGGCGACGTACCACGGGACTCCGTGTCGACAGCCGGTGTCGAGCCCGGCCGTGCTCAGACCGTCCAGAACCACGGCGAGCGTTGGCGTGGCCGCCACCCAGTCTTCGTTCGGGTTCGCGCCGCCCGGGGCGGTGGCGATGGAGACGCGCATCTCAGGCCTCGTGTCGGTAGATCGGGGTGATCCTGCTGCTCTCCAGAACTTCCAGAGTCTCCGGGTCATAACGGCAGGAGATGAGCGTGGAGAAGCGCTTCGTCCGATACCGGGAGAGCGTCAAGGCCGTCAGCGAGTACCTGGGCCACGCCGACCCGGGGCTGACGCTGCGGGTCTACGCGCACCTGATGCCGGAGAGCCGGCACCGGGCCCGGAAGGCCATGGAAGGGGTCTTCGGGGTCCAAGATCACGAAGGCTGACGGCCCACAGACGGCCCGGGAATGACGACGGCCCCTCACCAGCGCCAAACGCGCAGGTGAGGGGCCGTGTCGGCAAGTGGCTTACTTCTTGCCCTGGTTCTTGACCGCCTCGATGGCCGACGCGGCGGCGTCCGGGTCGAGGTAGCGGCCGCCCTGGGCGACGGGCTTGAAGTCGGCGTCCAGCTCGTAGACCAGCGGGATGCCGGTCGGGATGTTCAGGCCGGCGATGGCCTCGTCGGAGACGCCGTCGAGGTGCTTGACCAGCGCGCGCAGGCTGTTGCCGTGGGCGGTGACCAGGACGGTCCGGCCGGCGGCCAGGTCCGGGACGATGGCGTCGTACCAGTACGGGAGCATCCGCTCGACGACGTCCTTCAGGCACTCGGTGCGCGGACGCAGCTCGCTCGGGATCTCGGCGTAACGGGCGTCACCGGCCTGCGAGTACTCGGCGTCGTCGGCCAGCACCGGCGGCGGGGTGTCGTACGAGCGGCGCCACAGCTGGAACTGCTCCTCGCCGAACTCGGCCAGGGTCTGGGCCTTGTCCTTGCCCTGGAGCGCGCCGTAGTGGCGCTCGTTCAGCCGCCAGCTGCGGTTGACCGGGATCCAGTGCCGGTCGGCCTTGTCCAGGGCGATCTGGGAGGTGCGGATGGCGCGGCGCAGAAGCGAGGTGTGCACCACGTCGGGGAGCAGACCCTCGGCGGCCAGGAGCTCGCCACCGCGGGCGGCCTCCTTCTCGCCCTTCTCGTTGAGGTCGACATCGACCCAACCGGTGAACAGGTTCTTCTGGTTCCACTGGCTCTCGCCGTGGCGGAGCAGGATGAGTCGGTACGTCGTGTCAGCCATGGCCCCCAGCTTAGTGGGGGCCGGAAAACCCCTGGTGGGGACCTTCGGCCGATGTGTAATGTGTGCTCCGCGCATCTGACACTTACCTTCGTTGGCTGACCGGGCCTGCCGCACCGCTCAGCGGACGCCTGCCTCCGGGAGCCCCCACATGCTCGTCGCCCTGGCCTCCAACCCCCGGCTCCGAAGACTCGTCCAGGAGACGGTGGGCGGGCTGCCGCGGGAGTTCTGGTGGCTCTGGGTCAGCACCCTGGTGAACAAGCTCGGCGCATTCGTCGTCACTTTCCTGGCGTTGTACCTGACCGTCGACCGGGGGTACTCGGCCTCCTACGCGGGCCTGGTGGCCTCCCTGTTCGGTCTCGGCTCGGCCGTCGCGGCGATCGGCGCGGGCGTGCTGGCCGACCGGATCGGCCGCCGTCCCACGCTGGTCGCCGCCCAGCTCGGCACCGCGCTGTCCACCGCCGTGCTGGGCTTCGCGGACGGCCAGGTGGCGATCGCCGTGGTGGTCTTCTTCGTGGGCCTGTGCAGCAACGCGACCCGGCCGCCCACCTCGGCGATCATCGCCGACCTGGTGCCCGCCGAGGACCGGGTCCGCGCGTACTCGCTGAACTACTGGGCGATCAACATCGGCTTCGGCCTCTCGGCCGCCGCGGCCGGTCTGATCGCCACCCACGGCTACCTGACGCTCTTCCTGCTGGACGCGTTCTCCACCCTGGTCTGCGCGGTGGTGATCTTCGTCCGGATCCCGGAGACCAGGCCCCAGTTCCCGCCCGGCGACCCGGCCGGCTCCGCCGAACCGCCGGTCAGCCTGCTCTCGGTGTTCCGGGACGCCCCGTTCATGGCGCTGGTCGGGCTGACCCTGCTGCTCGCGCTGGTCTTCCAGCAGGGCAGCACCACGCTGGCCGTGGACATGGGCGCCTCCGGGATCACCTCCACCCAGTACGGCCTGGTCATCGGCCTGAACGGGCTGCTGATCGTGGTCCTCCAGATCCCGCTCACCCGGTGGATGGAGGGCCGCTCGCGCACCGGGCTGCTGGTCGCCAGCTGTCTGCTCACCGGCTGGGGCTTCGGACTGGCCGCGCTGGCCGGGTCCTCGGCCTGGCTGTTCGCGCTCTCGGTGGCGGTCTGGACGGTCGGCGAGATCCTGAACACGCCGGTGATGATGGGCATGGTCGCCGAGCTGGCGCCGACCCACGGGCGCGGCCGCTACCAGGGCGTGCACAGCCTCTCCTGGTCGCTCGCCTCGTTCCTCGGCCCGGCCGGCGGCGGGCTGCTGCTCCAGCACGCCGGGCCCGTGGTGCTCTGGACGGTCTGCGGGGCGGTCGGAACGGTCACCGCGCTCGGGTACGTCACGCTGGCCCGCCGCACCGGTGCGGTGGGGCGGCGCGAGGCCGTGGTGACGGAGGTCCTCGCGCCCGCGGCGCAGACCCCGGCGGCCACGGCGATCCCCGCCACCGCGGCGGAGCCGGCCGGGCGGCAAGCGGGGCAGCCGACCGGGAAGGCTCCGGCGGACGCCTGAACGGGCGGCGCGGATCAGCCCGCTTCCGGGGCCTCCGCCGACGGGGCCCCGGGCGCGGCCAGGTGGGCGAAGGCGGCCAGGTTGCGGGTGGACTCCCCGCGCTTGGTCCGCCACTCCCACTCGCGCCGGATCGCCGAGGCGAAGCCCAGCTCCAGCAAGGTGTCAAACGGCTCGTCCGCGTTCTCCAGCACCGTCCCGAGCAGCCGGTCCACCACCTGCGGGGTGAGCGCCTCCAGCGGCAGCCGGCCGGCCAGGTAGACGTCGCCGAGCGCGTCGATCGCGTACCCGACGCCGTACAGCCTGGTGTTGCGTTCCAGCAGCCAGCGGTAGACGGCCTCGTGGTTCTCGTCCGGACGGCGGATCACGAAGGCGTTCACCGACAGGGTGTGGTCGCCGACCCGCAGCGCGCAGGCGGTGCTCAGCTTCCGGGTGCCGGGGAGGGCCGCCACCAGCGTGTACGGGTCGGTGGCGGCCGGCTCCCAGGCCGCCCCGGCGTCGTCCAGGGCGGCGCGCAGGAGGGTCAGGGCCTCGTCCTTGGTGCGGATTGCCATGGGGGTGACGTTACTCGTCGGTACCCGGAAGGCGCAGCCTTTGACCGCCCGGCGCAGTCACCGACCGCCCGGCGCGACCCCTGATCCCCCCGGCGCGGCCTCAGGCCAGCAGGCGCCGGGCCGCCGCGAGCCGTCCGGCCGGGCGGGCCATGCTGCCCGCGTACACCTCGGCGGTGGTCGCCGCGGCGGCGTCCCAGCCGAAGCCCGCCGCGTGCCGGGCCGCCGCCTCGCCGCGCCTGGCCACCAGCTCCCGGTCGATGACGTACGGCTCCAGCGCGAGCGCCCACTCCAGCGGTTCGTGGCCGTTCACCAGGCTGCCGGTCTCGCCGTCCCGCACCGCGACCGGCAGGCCGCCGACCGCGGCCGCCACCACCGGGGTGCCGCAGGCCTGCGCCTCCAGCGCGACCAGCCCGAAGGACTCGCTGTACGAGGGCATCACCAGCGCCGTCGCCGCCCGGTACCAGTCCGCGAGCTGCGGCTGGCCGACCGGCGGGTGGAACCGCACCACGTCGGAGATGCCCAGCTGGGCGGCGAGCTTGTGCAGGCTCTCCGGCCGCGCCAGCCCGGTGCCGGACGGCCCGCCGACCACCGGCACCACCAGGCGCTCGCGCAGCTCGGGGCGGCGGCCCAGCAGCGCGGCGACCGCCCGCAGCAGCACGTCCGGGGCCTTCAGCGGCTGGATCCGGCCGGCGAACAGCAGCACCGCGGCCTCCTGCGGCAGGCCCAGCCGGGCCCGCGCGGCGGCGGACGCCCCGGGACTGCCGGGGCGGAAGACGTCGAGGTTGACCCCGGGGTGGACGACGGCCAGCTGGTCCGGCCTGGCGGCGTAGTGCACCGCCAGTTCGGCGGCCTCCTCCGTGGTGTTGGCGATCAGCCGGTCGGCCGCCTCCACCACCTGGGTCTCGCCGATCACCCGGGCCGCGGGCTCGGGCGTGTCGCCCTCGGCCAGCGCGGCGTTCTTGACCTTCGCCATGGTGTGCATGGTGTGCACCAGCGGCACCCCCCAGCGCTGTGCGGCCAGCCAGCCGACCTGCCCGGAGAGCCAGTAGTGCGAGTGCACCAGGTCGTAGTGGCCGGGCCGGTGGCCGGCCTCCGTCCGCAGCACCCCGTGGGTGAAGGCGCACAGCTGGGCCGGCAGGTCCTCCTTGACCAGGCCCTCGTACGGCCCGGCGGTGACGTGGCGGACCAGCACGCCCGGGGCCAGCTCGACGGTCGGCGCGTCGTCGGAGCAGATCGAGCGGGTGAACACCTCGACCTCGATGTTCAGCTCGGCCAGGCGCTTGGCCAGCTCGACGATGTAGACGTTCATCCCGCCGGCGTCCCCGGTGCCCGGCTGGTGCAGCGGCGAGGTGTGGACGCTCAGCATCGCTATCCGGCGGGGGCGGCGGCGGCCGGGGACGAGCGACTGGAGCCTGCCGCGCGCGGGGGCGGCGGGCTGGGCACGGCGTACCGAACGGACGGGGTGCTGGATCACCTGGCTGAAGCCTCCTCTGTGCGGCCCGTCTAGGCGGTCCGCGCCGGGCCGCCCGTTGTCCGGTGTGCGCTGCCCCGTCCGGGCACACATCACCAACAGGGTGCCAACCACGGGGACCGGGTCCGGCATTCCCGCCCCGGCCCACCGGCCGGAACGGCCGGCATCGTCCCAGGTCAGCACGGTGCGGTCGGCGGCCCGACTACCCTTCTGGGCATGGCTGCCTCCTTCGACCCCGCGACCGCCGCGCCTGCCGCGCCCGCCCGCGGACGGACCGGGCGCCCGGTGGGGACGGTCACCCGGGGCACCACCAACACCAACCGGCTGCGCCGGATGGACCGCTGGATCGCCCACGCCCTCGGCCGCTCGCTGCGCGCCGCCGAACACCCACCAATCGCGGTGGACCTCGGCTACGGCGCCGCGCCGTGGACGGCCGTCGAGCTGGCCGGGCGGCTGCGCACGGTGCGCCCTGACGTCCGGGTGGTCGGGATCGAGATCGAGCCCGAGCGGGTCGCCGCCGCGCTGCCGTACGCCGAGCCGCCGCTGCTCACCTTCCGGCGCGGCGGCTTCGAGGTGCCGCTGGACGGCGGCGCGCCGGCCCAGCTGATCCGGGCGGCCAACGTGCTGCGGCAGTACGACGAGTCGGCGGTGGCCGGGGTGTGGGAGCGGCTGTGCGCCCGGCTCGCCCCGGACGGGCTACTGGTGGAGGGCACCTGCGACGAGATCGGGCGGCGGCACGTCTGGGTCGCGCTCGGCCCCGAGGGGCCGCGGACGGTGACCTTCGCGGCCCGGCTGGGCGGCCTGGGCCGGCCCTCCGACCTGGCCGAGCGGCTGCCGAAGGCGCTGATCCACCACAACGTGCCGGGTCGTCCCGTGCACGCCTTCCTGGCCGACTTCGACCGGGCCTGGGCGGCGGCCGCGCCGTACGGGGCGTTCGGGGCGCGGCAGCGCTGGGTGGCGGCCTGCACGGCGCTGGCGGGCAGCTGGCCGCTGGTGGACGCGCGCGGCCGGTGGCGGCAGGGCGAGGTCACGGTGCCCTGGTCGGCGCTCTCCCCGTAGGCGCTCCCCGCAGGCGCCGTACGGGGCGTCGGCCGCGGTGCCGACGGTCACGGGCGGTGCGCCCGGTTGCGCGCGGTTACGGGCGGTGCGCGGGGAGCTGGTGAGCGACCCGATACCTTCACTCGAACGAGTTATCGAATATCTCTGGCGTGTTGACGCCTCGACACGCCACCATGGACCCCGGCCGAGCGACGCACCACACGCCGCCCGGCGCGTGCCGTGCCCAGTCCCTCGTCAGCCCTCCCGCCCGGGCAGTTCCCGGCGGACCCGTTCGAACACCTCGTACATCTCCGACCCGAACAGCACGAACCGCACCTCCGCCAGCCCCGCGCCCGCCTCCGCCTCACCGCCGTCCAGCACCTCCGCGACGGTGCCCAGCGCGATCCGGGCCGCGTCCGCCGGCGGCCAGCCGTAGATCCCGGCCGACACGGCGGGGAAGGCCACCGTGCGCGCGCCGAGCCCCGCCGCGGTGCGCAGCGACTCGCGATAGCAGGAGGCCAGCAGCTCCGCCCGCTCCCCGTACTCCTCCGCCCGGTACACCGGCCCGACGGTGTGCACCACCCACCGGGCGGGCAGCCGTCCGGCCGTCGTCGCCACCGCGCGCCCGGTGGGCAGCCCCTTGCCCCAGTGCGAGGCGCGCAGCCGGCGGCACTCCTCCAGGATCTGCGGCCCGCCCCTGCGGTGGATCGCGCCGTCCACCCCGCCACCGCCCAGCAGGGACGAGTTGGCGGCGTTCACCACCACGTCCACCGCCTGCTCCGTGATGTCACCCTCCAGCAGGATGATCCGCTCCACCGCCACCACTCCCCTTCCCCGGTCCGCCCGGCAGCCGCCGGGACGGGAAACCGGGCCGTCGTCCGAGTCCAGTCACCACACCGCCACCGGCGTGGCAAGAGCCACAACGGCGCCGGTCGGCCAGAGAAATCCCCGGAGACCACGTTATGGTCGCGAGAAGTTCCCCGACGCGCGGTGCCAGGCGGGCACTGCGGACGGACGCCGACCGTTACGCAGTCGGGGAAAGGGAGGAACCACCGATGCCCGCAACGGGAGACGGGCGGGCACCTGCTGCCGCGGACCTGCCGGGCGCCCATGACGGCGCCCCCGTCGGTCGTGCCCGCAACCGCGCCACGACCTGTCCGGGCCTGGCGGCTCCCCCGATACCCCACCCCCGCGCGCGGGCCGTGCACGCCTCCCACCCGTCCCGCCTCTCCGATCCCGGCGGCCCCGCGGCGGCGGAGGGTCCCGCCGACGACGCACCGCTGCGGCTGCTGGTCATCGAGGACGACGCCTCGGACGCCCAGCTGATCAAGGCGGCGGTGGCCGACAGCGGCACCTCGATCGAGATCCACTGGGCCCGCGGCCTCGACCAGGCCACCGAACTGCTCGCCCCGCCCGCGCCCTGGGCCCGGCGCGGGCGCTCCCGCACTCCCGAGTTCGGCTGCGTGCTGCTCGACCTCGCCGCGCCCGCCGACCTGCCGCACCCGTCCGACGCCTCCGACGGACTGGAGGGCCTGCACGAACTGCTCCGCCGGGCCCCGCACACCCCGGTCGTGGTGCTCACCGACGCCGCCGGGGCCGAACTCGGAGCGGCCGCCGTCGCGGCCGGCGCCCAGGACTTCCTGCTCAAGCACGAGACGGACGGCCCGCTGCTCGCCCGCGCCCTGCGCCACGCCGTCGAGCGCAAGCGCGCCGACGAGTCCCAGCGCCGTCTGGTCGAGGCCGAGTTGCGCGGCCAGGAGAACGCCCGCCTCCAGCGCCACCTGCTGCCCACCCCGCTGCTCGACGGCGCCGGGCTCTCCTTCACCCGGCGCTACCGCCCCGGTCGCCGCCGCGCACTGCTCGGCGGCGACTTCTACGACGCCGTGCGCACCGACGACGGCGCCGTCCACGTCGTGATCGGCGACGTCTGCGGCCACGGCCCCGACGAGGCCGCGCTCGGCGTCGCGCTCCGGATAGCGTGGCGCACCCTGGTCTTCGCCGGCCTCACCGGCGAGGCCCTGCTCACCACCCTCCAGCACGTACTGGAGCACGAGCGGCGCAGCGACGAGATCTTCGCGACGCTCTGCATGCTCGTCATCGAGCCCGGCGGCACCGGCAACGGCCTCGACTCGCTCGGTGCCGGCGAACGGGCCAGGCTCTACCTCGCCGGGCACCCGGCGCCGCTGCTGCTCGGCCGCGACCACGAGCCGGTCACCCTGCCCGCCGACCTCGCCGGGCCCGCGCTCGGCCTGCTGCCGTGCCACGACGGGCAGGCCGCCTGGCCCGCCCACGAGATCGAACTCCGGGCCGGCTGGCGACTGTTGCTCTACACCGACGGGCTGATCGAGGGCCGGGTCGGGGCCGGGTCGCGCCGGCTGGGCCAGGACGGGCTCGCCGGCCTGGTCGGCGACCACCAGGCCGCCGGGCTGACCAGGGGGCGGCTGGTCGACAGCGCCATCGCCGAGGTCGAGGAGCTGAACGGCGGCGCGCTGACCGACGACGTCGCGGTGCTGCTGCTGGAGCGCAACCCGGTCCAGCTGATCCTCGGCTGACGGCCCTCAGCGCACGGACGAAGGCCCGGGCGGGGGCTCCCAGGTTTCAGAGCCCCCGCCCGGGCCTTCGCTTCGTCGTCGTCCGGCCTACCAGGGGCCGTACGGGCCGGTGTTGCTGCGGCCACCACGGCCGCCACCGCCTCCGGTCAGCGCCCGGATCGCCGGGCGGACGTCCACCACGTAGACGATCGAGGCGACCAGGCCGGCCAGGGTGCCGATGCCGGTGAAGAAGTTCACCCCGAACAGGAAGTCCCAGCCGAAGGAGACCGCCAGGATCGCCACCCAGAAGCCCTTGGTCTTCTTGTCGGCCGCCCGGTAGGCGTCCTCCCTGCGGGTGACCGCGTCGACCAGGGCGAACAACTTGTAGGCGAGCATGGCGACGATCGCCCACCAGATCGGATTCAGGTAGGAAAAGGCCAGAATCTGCAACATTCCGACCATTCGCGATCTCCTCTGTTCTCGGCTCCGATGCTGCGACCACCGCCCATCCTGGCACGGCGACCGTCCGCAACGGGGTCAACGTCCCGCGGTCACCCGATGTGCCCTTCGGCACCCGGGCTCACTCCGCGGCGGTGTCCTCGGCGGCCGCGAGGTCGGCGGCGGTGTCGGCGGCGGCGCCCTTGCGGGCCCGGGCGGGCTTCTTCGGGGCGGGCCCGGCAGCCTCCTCCGCCACCGGCCCGGTCCCGGCCGGCTCGACGGACAGCACGGGCTGCCCGGCCTCCTCGGCCTCGGCCGGCGCGCCCGGGAGGGCCTTGTCCACCACGACCTTGCCGCGCTCGGCCAGTTCGTCGTACGTCTCCTTGGCCTTCACCGCGAGCTCGACCGCGCGGGCCACCTGCTGAAGGGCGAAGCCCTGGGCCCGCTCCTGGATGGCCTTGAGGTCGGTCGGCAGCGTGGTGACGGTCTCGGCGACCCTGGCCTGCGCCCCGGTCAACAGCGACTGCGCCTCCTGGAGCCTGGCGGTGGCCTTCTCCTGGGTGCCCTTGCGGTCGGCCGCCAGCGCCTCGACCCGGCCCGGCACCTCGCGCAGCTTCTCGTACGCGAGGTCCCCGGCACCGGCCAGGGCGTACAGCGGGGTCGGGTCGCCGAGGGTCTTCTTGATCTCGTCGGTGATGGGCATGGTTACCGGTCCTCCCGGTGGGTGTTCTGGGGGGCTGAGCCGTCGGCCGTCGCACCGGTGGCCGAAGCGGCGTTCTCCTTGAGGAAGGCGTCGTAGACCGCGAGCAGCGCCTGCTTCTGCTGCTCGTTGATCATCGGATCGGCCAGGATCGAGGCCCGCAACTCCAGGCCCTCGCCCCGCCGCTCCTCCAGGATCCCGGCCTGGACGTACAGCGTCTCCGCCGAGATCCGCAGCGCCTTGGCGATCTGCTGGAGGATCTCCGCGCTCGGCTTGCGCAGCCCCCGCTCGATCTGGCTGAGGTACGGGTTGGACACGCCGGCGGCCTCCGCCAGCTGCCGCAGCGAGTACTGGGCGGTGCGGCGCTGCTCGCGGATGTACTCGCCGAGCGAGCCGACGTTCAGTGAGGCCATGGGGACAGCCTGCAACACCCTGCTTGCACATGCAAGCAGGATGCTAGCGGCAGCAAACGCGCCAGGCCGAACGGGTCAGGGCGGGCCGGGCGGACCAGGGCGGTCAGGCCAGGTGGGTGAGGAGGAGTTCGGTGAGCCGTTCGGGGGTGCGCAGCGGGAGGTAGTGGTCGGCATCCGGGACGAGGTGGCCGCGGGCACCGGGGATGCCGGCGGCGAGCCGCTCCGCGATCGCCGCGATCTCCGGGTGGTCCCGGTCGCCGTGGACGACCAGGGTCGGCGCGGTGACCGTGCCGAGGACGGACTCCGCCGCCCTGGCCGGGGCGCCCGCGAGGTGGTGCTCGCTGACGATGCGGCGGGCCGCGTTCTCCTCGACCATCGCCGCGATCAGTTCGCCGCCCGGCGCGGTACGGCCCATCGCGGCCCAGACCGAGAGCTCCAGCTCGGCCAGGGCCTCCGCGTCGCCCCGCCGCCTGGCCTCGGCGTAGGCGGTGGCCTCCGGGGACGGCGGCCAGTCGTGGCCGCTGACCGAGGCGCCGACCAGGCCGAGCGCGGCGACCCGCCCCGGGTGGGCGATGGCGAAGTCCAGCGCGGTCTCGCCGCCCATGCTCAGGCCGACCAGTGCGGCGCCGCGCAGACCGAAGTGGTCCAGCACCGCGCCCAGGTCCTCGACGTCGTCGAAGGCCCGCTCCGGTGCGCCGGACCGGCCGAGGCCGCGGGCGTCGTAGCGGATCACCTCATGGCTCCGGGAGAGCTCGGGGACGACGGCGTCCCACAGCCGGGAGTCCATGCCGGAGCCGTGCAGCAGCACCACCGGGCTGCCGCTGCCCCGGCGCTCCGCCCACAGCCGGCCGCCACCGGGGGCGGGGACGTGGACCTCGGCGGCGGGGTGATCGGTGTGCGGGCTCATGGGGTGATCCTTCCAGAGGCCCCGTCGGGCGGGCCGGTCAGGCGGACTCGGGGAGACGGACGGGCATCAGGACGGAGAAGGTGCCCGCCCGGCCGGGGGTGCGGACGGCCAGCGGGGCGATCGGGCCGCCGAGTTCGAGGAGCAGCTGTCCGGGCTGCCCGGACTCTCGGGGCTCTCCGGACTGTCCGGCGTCGAGGGCGTCCAGCAGGAAGTCCCGGTTGACGGCCAGCCGGTAGCCCTCGGGCGCCGGGTCGTCGGCCACCGCCAGCCGGCCGTCCCCGGTCAGGGTCAGCACGGTGACCGCGCAGTCGGCGCCGCCCGGCCCCGAGGGCAGGGTGCGGGTGGCTCCGGCCGCCACGGCGGCGCGCAGTTCGGCGGCGGACAGGGCGATCCGGTGCTCGGGTTCGAGCCGGGTGACGGCCCGGTGGTCGGGGTAGTCGAAGTCCAGGGCGGCGCCCTCGATCCGGTGCGCCCCGGCCTCGGCGCGGACCAGTCCGGCGCCGAGGGTGAGCGCCACCTCGGGCGCCCCCGCGCCGAGCAGCGCGCGCAGTGCGTCCACCAGCGCGGTCGGGACGACCGTGCCGGCCACCGGGCGCCCGGCCGGGTCCTGGGAGGCGGCGGGCACCTCGGCGAGGGCCATCCGGTAGCGGTCGGTGGCGACCAGGCGCAGCACCGGCCCGTCCGGCTCGAAGAGCACCCCGGCGAGGGAGGGCAGCCCGGGGTCGCCGCAGACCGCGAAGCGGACCGCGTCCAGGGCGGCCGCGAGGCCCTCGGCCGGGACGGTGAGCCGGAGTTCGGCGGGGGCTGTGGTCATCGGTTGCTCCCTCTGCTCGATCATCGTGTGGATCAGGGAGAGCTCGCGGCGGGCGTCGGCCAGGCCGTCCTCCAGCCGGCGCAGGTGCGCGTCGAGCACCCGCCGGGCCTCGCCGCTGCCGGGGGCGGCGGCGAGTACCGCGCGGACGGCCGCCAGCGGCAGGCCGACCCGGCGCAGCCTGGCCAGCAGCCGGGCGTCGGCGAGCTGGCCGGGCCGGTACCAGCGGTAGCCCGTCTGCGGGTCGACCCAGGCGGGGGTGAGCACCTCGGCGCCGTCGTAGTAGCGCAGGGTGCCGACGCCCAGGCCGCTGGCGCGGGCCAGTTCGCCGATGCTGTGCAGCTCGCTCTCCATGCCGGTGACTCTGCGGGCTCGACCTGGTCGAGGGTCAAGCCCGGTCGGCGCCGTCGTCGGGAAGACGGCCCTGATCGGTGAGGGGGCGGGGATCGGTGAGGGGGCCCGTGCCGGTGAGGGTCCCAGGGCCGGTGAGGTGGGCCAGCTTCCGCGGGTTGCGGACGACGCGGATCTCGGAGATCCGCACGGTGCCGTCCGGCTGCTCGGCGAACTCGAACACCGCGACGGAGTCGACCGCGCCGTCCACGGTGACCAGCAGGCCGGGCTCGCCGTTGACCAGGACCGGCCGGGCTCCGGCGCCCTCGCCGAGCCGGCGGAACACCCCGAGGACGAAGCGGGCGACGTTCTCGGCGCCGCCGAGCGGCCGCAGCGCGGCGCGGATCACGCCGCCGCCGTCGGTCCAGCCGGTGACGTCGGGGGCGAGCAGTTCGAGCATCCGGTTGAGGTCGCCGCCGACGCTGGCCGCCAGGAACTCGTCGGTGGCGCGGCGGCGCAGCTCGGGCGGCGCGTCGTAGCGCGGCCGGCGGGCGCGCACGTGCGCCCCGGCCCGGCTGCCGACCTGGCGGCAGGCGGCCTCGGTGCGGTCCAGGGCCTCGGCGATCTCCCGGTAGGAGAAGCCGAAGGCCTCCTTGAGCACGAACACCGCCCGCTCCAGCGGGGACAGGCTCTCCAGCACCACCAGCAGCGCGACCGAGACGGTCTCCGCCCGCTCGACGGCGTCGGTCGCGTCCGGTTCGGTGACCAGCGGCTCGGGCAGCCACGGGCCGACGTAGGACTCGCGGCGGACGGCGGCCGAGTCCAGCTTGTTGAGCGCGAGGTTGGTGACCGTACGGGCCAGGAAGGCGCCGGGGCCGGCGACCGGACCGGTGACCCCGCTCCAGCGCAGCCAGGTGTCCTGGACCAGGTCCTCGGCGTCGGCGACGCTGCCGAGCATCCGGTAGGCGATGCCGAAGACCATCCGCCGGTACCGCTCGAAGTCGGCGAGGCGGGTGTCGTCCTGCCCGTGGTCGCTCTGCCGGGCGTGGTCCTGCCGGGTGTCGTCCTGCCCGTGGTCGTGGGTGTCGGTCACCCGCGCGACGCTACCGCACGGTAGCCGCGGCGCTCAGCCCCGGAAGGCCTCGTAGGCGGGGGCGAGCAGGGCGGCGAGGTCGCGGCCGTGCACGGTGATGCCGGAGCGGCCGAGGCGGCGCAGCGAGGGTTCGTCCGGGCCGTCCTCCTCCGGCGGGGCGGGGCGCAGGGTGAAGTCGCCGCGCCAGTAGGCGGCGACGTTGACGGCGGGCGGTCTCGGTTCGTCGGTCACGCGTCCTCCTCGGCCACGGCGTCCTCCCGGGTGAGGGCGACCAGTTCGCGCAGCGCCTCGGCCGGCAGGTCGGTGAGCCAGCGCTCCCCCTCCCCCACCACCGCATCGGCCAACGAGCGCTTGGCGGCGAGGAGTTCGTCGATCCGCTCCTCGACGGTGCCGACGCAGACCAGCCGGCGGACCTGGACGTCCCGGCGCTGGCCGATCCGGAAGGCGCGGTCGGTGGCCTGCTCCTCGACCGCCGGGTTCCACCAGCGGTCCAGGTGGATCACCTGGTTGGCGGCGGTCAGGTTGAGGCCGGTCCCGCCGGCCCGCAGCGAGAGCAGGAACACCCGTGGCCCGTCCGGGGACTGGAAGCGATCCACCAGCTCCTCGCGGCGCGCCCTGGACAGGCCGCCGTGCAGGTACAGCACCTCCTCACCGAGCCGGCGTTCCAGGTACGGGCGGAGCATCGCCCCGAACTCGGCGTACTGGGTGAAGACCAGCGTCCGGTCGCCCTCGGCCAGCGCCTCCTCCAGCAGTTCGGCCAGCCGGGCGACCTTGCCCGAGCGGCCGCCCACCGCCGAGCCGTCGTGCAGCAGTTGGGCCGGATGGTTGCAGACCTGCTTGAGCTTGCCGATCGCGGCCAGCACCGTGCCGCGCCGCTCCACGCCCCGGATGCCCTCGACCCGCCGCAGCAGGTCGGCGACCACCGCCTGGTACAGGCCGGCCTGCTCGGCGGTGAGGTTGCACCAGACGGTCATCTCCTGCTTGGCGGGCAGCTCGGCCGCCACCGCCGGGTCGGACTTGACCCGGCGGAGTACGAACGGGGCGGTGCGGCGCAGGAGTTCGGCGGTGCGCTCGGGGCTGCGGTGCAGCTCGACCGGGATCGCGTAGCGCTCCTTGAAGCGCTCGGCCGGGCCGAGCAGGCCGGGGTTGGCGAAGTCCAGGACGGCGTGCAGCTCGGCGAGCCGGTTCTCCACCGGGGTGCCGGTGAGCGCGATCCGGTGCCGGGTGACGGGCAGCGCGCGGATCGCCCTGGACTGCGCGGTGCCGGTGTTCTTGATGTGCTGGGCCTCGTCCGCGACCACCCGGCGCCAGCGGATCGCCCGCAGGGCGGCGAGGTCGCGCTGGACCAGCCCGTAGGTGGTGATGACCAGGTCCACGCCCCGTACGGCTGCGGCGAGTTGCTCCGCCCCGAGACGGCCGGCGCCGTGGTGGACGTACCGGCGCAGGCCGGGGGCGAAGCGCTCGGTCTCCCGCTGCCAGTTGCCGACCAGGGACATCGGGCAGACCAGCAGGGTGGGGCCGGTGGCACCGGCGGCTCCCTCGGCGGCCAGCAGGGCGAGGGTCTGGACGGTCTTGCCGAGGCCCATGTCGTCGGCCAGCACGGCGCCGAGGCCGAGCTCGGACATGGTCCGCAGCCAGGCCAGTCCGCGCTCCTGGTACGGGCGCAGCACGGCCCGGAAGTCCGGCGGCAGCTCCGGCGGCGGAGCGGCACCGGCCCGCCCGGCGAGCAGTTCGCCGAGCGGGCCGTCCACGCTGACACCGGTGACCGGCAGCCCGGCGACCGTCGGCTCCGGATCGAGGGCGAGGCGCAGCAGGTCGGCGGCGGCGAGCACGCCGTCGCGCCGGTCGGCGAGGAAGGCGAGCGCGGCGGCGATCTGGTCCGGGTCGGCCTCCAGCCAGGCGCCCCGCACCCGGACCAACCCCTGTTTGGCGGCGGCGAGTTCGGCCAGCTCCTGGTCGGTGAGCGGGCTGCTCTCCGGGCCGAGCGCGGCCTGCCAGCGGAAGTCGACCACGGCGTCCCGGTCCACCTGACTCGTGACCGCGAGCGAGCCGGGCGCGGGCGGGGTGGTGGCGCGCAGCGCGAGCCCGAGCCGGGGGCGGCGGCGCCACCAGGCGGGCAGCAGCACCCCGAAGCCGCCCTCGGCGAGGGCGGGCGCGGCGGCGCGCAGGAAGTCCAGCGCGCCGGCCCGGTCGAGCGACAGGGCGGACGGGCGGGAGCGGTGGCGCAGCCCGTCCAGGGCGGGCCAGCGGTGGGCGGCGCGGGCGAGTTCGGCGACCAGGACCTCGACCGGGTCCTCGGCCCTGCGGGCGAGCGCGGCGTGGGCGGCGCCGCCCTCGTGCAGGTCGGCGGCGCGGACCAGCAGGGAGGGCTCGTCCACGGCCTGGAGCAGGAACTCCAGCCGCCAGGCGTCGTCGGAGGGACTGCCCTCGGGGTCGTCCGGGTCGGGGCCGAGCGGTTCGACCAGGCGGAAGCAGAGCCGCAGCGCCGGGTCGACGGGCCGGGCGGCGGCGTACCAGGCGCCGAGCCGGCGGCCCAGTTCGGCGAGTTCCTCGGGCGGGGCGCCGTCGAGGCCGCCGTCGGGGGTGGTGAGGGCGTGCAGCCAGCGTTCGGCGACGGCCGGCCCCGGTGCGGCTCCGTCCCCGCCCCTGCCCGAGAGGGGCGGTGCGTCGGCCAGGGCGGCGCGGGCCTCGGCGTCCACCAGCGCGCCCAGGGCGGCGGCCAGCAGCCCTTCGCCGCCGCCCGCGCCGTGCGGCCACTCCCCCAGCAGGACGGGCGGGCAGCCGGACGCCAGGGCGGCGGCCTCCCGGCGCCCGGCCGGGGTGAGGTCGGGCTGCCAGCGGGCCCGTGGACGCCCGTCGGCGGCGACGACGGGCAGCGGCAGCACCCGGCCCCGGCCGACCGTCCGCCAGGCGAGGTCGTGCACCCCGGTGAGCCAGCGGAGCGAGGGGCCGTGGACCACCTCGATCCGCCCGGCGCCGGGCAGGTCGGTGCCGGTGACGGCCCAGACCGGGTCGAAGACCTCGCCGAGCAGCTGGGCGGCGGCCCCGGCGTCGAAGAGCAGCGCCGGCACCCGCCAGGGGGCGAGCACGGCGGCGCCGCGCGACGGGGCGACCGGAAGGTCGGGCGAGGGCGCGGGAACGGTGCCGACGGTGGGCAGCAGCAGGGTGGCCCAGCGCTCGGGGGCCTGCCCGGCGAGCCAGCCGAGGCCGGGGCCGATGCCGCCGAGCACGGCGGCCAGTTCGCCGGCCGGGCAGGCGTAGGGGTGGGCGCGCGGGGCGGGCCGGTCGGGGCGCGGTGCGGCGGCGCCGGGGTGGGCGCGGGCGTCCTCGGCCCAGAGCGCCAGCCGCCCGTCCGCCTGCCAGAGCGCGTGCAGGACGAACATCGGGGGCCTTCCGGGCGGGGTGGAACCGTCCCTCGCAGCCTAACCGGGAGGGCCGACAGGGCCGCTCCGCTGAGCCGTCCGGGGGACGCCCGGGACTTGTGGTTGAAAGTTGAACGAAACTGCCCTACGCTGGAGCCAACAAGTTGAAGCCTAAACAAATGGCTTCGAACCAAGGAGGAAGCCATGGGCCTGTTCAACCGCACCAAGACCGTCACCGCCCCCGCCGCGGCCGCCGTCCGGACCCCGGCCGGCCCGGACCTCGCCCACCTGACCGGCGACTGGGCGATCGACCACACCCACAGCGAGATCGGCTTCTCGGTGCGCCACGCGATGGTCACCAACGTCAAGGGCCGCTTCACCGAGTACGACGGCAAGCTGCACCTGGACGGGACCCACCCGGGCAAGTCCTCGGCCGAGCTGGTGATCAAGGTCGCGAGCGTCGACACCAACCAGGCCCAGCGCGACGAGCACCTGCGCACCGGCGACTTCTTCGCCGTCGAGGCCCACCCCGAGATCCGCTTCCGCAGCACCGCCGCCGAGCTGGTCCACGGCGACTCGTACCGGATGACCGGCGACCTCACCATCAAGGGCACCACCCGCCCGGTCGTGCTGGACCTGGAGTACACCGGCAGCGCCACCGACGCGTACGGCGCCGACCGGGTCGGCTTCGAGGGCAAGGCCGTCGTCGACCGCACCGAGTTCGGCCTGACCTACAACGCGGCGCTGGAGACCGGCGGCGTGCTGATCGGCGAGAAGGTCAAGCTCAGCTTCGACATCTCCGCCGTCAAGGCCGCCTGAGCCCGCCCCCACGAGCACCGCCCCTGCCCATCCCCCTGGGCAGGGGCGGTTCCGCGTTCCCGTGCGGGAGCGGCGCCCGCCCTGTACGAGCGGCGGCGACAGAGGACGACGGCGCGTCAGCGGGCGCGTCCGGGCGGGGCGCCGGAAAATGGCGAGCCGATTGTCAGTGCCACCCTCTAACGTCGAGGCATGGGGGAAATCACCTACGTCCGAGGCGATGCCACCACGCCCCAGGGCAAGGGCGTGAAGGTGATCGCGCACGTCTGCAACGATCTCGGCGGCTGGGGCAAGGGCTTCGTGCTCGCGCTCTCCAGACGCCGGCCCGAGCCCGAGGCCGCGTATCGACGCTGGTATCGGGAGCGGGCGACGGCCGGCCGGCGGACCGGGGTGTCCCGGTGACCGTCTACGACTTCGACTGACCGGACGCCCCGGCCCCGGTCACGACTTCCACCGCGTCCACCAGTCCGGCCACCGCCGCCACTTCGACCACGTTCACCGGTTCAGCCGGTTCGGCCACCCCGGCCACCCCGGCCGCCTCGGCTACGTCGACTACTTCGGCTACTTCGGCTACTTCGGCTACTTCGACCGATCCACCGGCTCCGGCCGGTCGGATCCGGGCGCCACGCGCCCGGCCGGCCAGGCGTACACGTACTCGGGCAGCAGGAACCCACCGGGGAACTCCCCCTCCTGCGCCCGGACCCGCTCGGCGCCCTCGCGCTCGTAGAAGGCGATCGCGCGGGTGTTGTCCCGCAGTACCTCCAGGAAGAGTTCGGCCCCGGGGTGCCGCTCGGCGACACGGGTGCGGGCCGCCGCCAGCAGCTCGCGGCCTATGCCGCCACCGGTCAGGCCGGGGCGCACGTGCAGGTTGTCGATCAGCACCCCGCCGTCCGGTTGCGGGACGAGGTAGATGAACCCGACCGTCACACCCGCCCGTTCCGCCACCAGGAGCTCGGGCACGTTCTCCGGCTCGCCGTAGTCGGCGTCCAGGCGCAGCTCCCACAGCTCGCGCCGCTGGGCGGCCATCCCGTCGCCCAGTCCCTCCTCCGGGACGATCCCCCGGTAGGCGGTACGCCAACTGTGAGCATGCAGTTCGGCGATGGACCCGGCGTCCTGCACTCCGCCGCGCCGGATGACGGTCTGCCCTGAACTGATCATGTGACCAGCCTCCCACAGAGATGGAGTTGAACATGTTCAACCGACACGCCTACAATCCTGTCCAGCCTTTGAACGCGTTCGAAAAGCGGGGGGCCACCGTGGCACCGGATGTGGAGGGGACATCCGGTGTCACGAACACCGACACCGGATGGAACGTCGTCTCCGGCTAGGCTCGTCCCCGTGGACGACCTGGCAGCGACGAACCGAGCGGACGGCGAGAACGGCACGGCCGAGGCTTCGGCCGTGCCAGGACCGGAGGGCGGTCCCGGCCCGGACGGCGGGCCCCTGCCCGGCGGCCGGGCGCAGCCGAAGACCGACAAGAGCGAGGCGACTCGGGCGCTGATCCTGGAGACGGCCATGCGGCTGTTCCAGGAGCGGGGCTACGAGAAGACCACCATGCGCGCGATCGCCACCGAGGCGGGCGTCTCGGTGGGCAACGCGTACTACTACTTCTCGGCGAAGGAATTCCTGATCCAGGGGTTCTACGACCGGATGACCTACGACCACGCGGCAGACGCCAAGCGCCGCATGGCCCATACCCGGGACTTCTCCGAGCGGTTGCAGATCGCGCTCACCTCCTGGCTCGACACGGCCGCGCCGTACCACGAGTTCTCCGCGCAGTTCTTCCGCACCGCCGCCGACCCGACCAGCTCGCTGAGCCCGTTCTCCAACGAGTCCCACCCGGCCAGGGCGACCGCGGTCGAGCTGTTCCGCGAGGTGCTCCAGGGTTCGGAGCTGGCGCCCAAGCTGGACGCCGAACTGGTCGACCTGCTGCCGGACGTGCTCTGGCTGTACCTGATGATCGTGGTGCTCTACTGGGTCTTCGACCGCACCCCGGACACCGAGCGGACCAGGGAGTTCGTCCGGCGTTCGACGCCGCTCACGGCCCGGGTGATCAACCTGTCCCGCTACCGGGTCTTCCGGCCGATCGTCCGCGACGCCAAGGGCCTGATCCAGGACTTCATCCTGCCCACCATCGGCAAGGCGGCGGTCAAGTAGCGCCCAGCGGCACACGGAAGGCCGGCCCGATCGCAGGCCGGCCTTCTTCACGGCGCCGGGCTCAGAACTCGGTCGGCGTCCAGGCCCGCACCGGGGTGCGGAGCAGCAGGTCGGCGGCGGCCGCCGCGCCCGGGCGCAGCTCGGTGACCAGGCCGGCCGCGGCGAGCCGGGGCGCCGTCTCACCGCCCAGGTAGAGCGAGCCCAACTCCGAGGCGCCGAGCGCGAGGTCGGCGTCGTCCGTGGTCCGGGCGCAGCGCCCGGTGCCGCCCTCGGCCACCTCCAGCGCCCAACGGCCCGAGGCGTAGCCCAGCTTGTCGTCGACCTCCAGCACCACCCGGCCGGGGGCGCCGTAGCTCCGGGCGCCGAACGCGGCCTCGACGTCCAGCAGCCGCAGCCACATGATGTCCCCGTTGTCCTCGTGCGGGGTGGCCGCGCGCGGGTCCTGGAGCAGCAGCGGCAGCGGGTCGTCCGGGCTGAGGTTGCGCACCTCGACCCGGGCCACCCAGTCCACCGACAGCACCAGGCGCCAGAGTTCGACGGAGGTGGGCAGGTCGAGGGCGATGAACTCGTCCACGGTGAGCTTGCCGTCGGGGTAGGCGCCGTCCCACTTGGCGTCGATCCGGTAGACCACCAGCCCGGTGACCACGCCTGCGGCGTCCCGGTGGACGGCGGCGAACGGCTCCTTGAACTCGTCGCCGGGCGTGGGAACCTCTCCGACGGTGCGCTCCCACCAGAGCGAGTCGCGGTCGATCGCGCCCGGCTGGGTGCGGCGCCAGCGGTCGTACAGCTCCGCTCCCTGCTCGCGCAGCTCCGCCATGGTCACGAAGTCGATCCGGCCGCCGGGGACGCCCGGCAGGCCGTCGCGCAGACCGCGGGTGCGGCGCAGCTCGATGTTCCGGCCGCCGCCGTGGGTGGCCGGGCCGAAGCCGAACCGGCCGTAGATGTTGTACTCGGCGGCGGCCAGGATCGCGACCGCGCTGCCGCGCTCGGCGGCGGCGGCGAGGTCCCGGCGCATCATCGCGCTGAGCAGGCCGCGACGGCGGTGGGTGGAGCTGACCGTGACGTTGGTGATCGCGTCGGCCGGCACGACGGCCCCGCCGGGGACGGTCAGTTCGGCGTCGAAGCTGCGGAAGGTGGCGATCTGGCGCTCGCCGTCGAAGCCGGCCAGCATCCGGCCCGGCGTCCACAGCCGACGGCGCAGATCCCCCGAGGCGGGCACGTGGGGGCGCAGGAAGCCGAAGTTGAGCGCCCGGCCCCACTCCGCCACCTCGTCCACCGAGACGGCCCGGATCCGGAGTCCGCTCACGCTGTCCACGGCCGTGTGATCGATGCTGTCGCCCATGGGGCCACCGTACGGCGGCCCTCCCGGGGCGGCATCCGATTTATTCCGTGCCCGACCCGACGTGCTCGCCCGGCACCACCACCCAGTCGTTGGCGCGCAGGACGCGGTCCGCGAAGTCGAGGTCCCGCTCGCCGAGCAGCCGGAAGCCGAGCGCCCGGCAGATCCCGTTGGACGGTCCGTTGGTGGTCCCCGGGTTGGCGTGCACCTCGCCCCAGCGGCCGTCCGCGGCGGCGGCGTCCAGCACCAGGCGGACCGCCGCCTTGGCGAGGCCGCGGCCCTGGTACCCGGGCAGCACCATCCAGCCGATCTCGGAGACCGTCACGCCGTCCTCCTCGTCCGACCAGAGCGTGACGGCGCCCACCGCCTCGTCGTCCTCGGCGCCGTCCGGCACGATCATCCTGATCCAGGCGTCGTCCGCGGCGGTCAGGGCGAGGTCCTTGCGCAGCCGCGCCTCCACCGTCTCCCGGGGCAGCGGGCCGCCCAGTTCGGCCATCATCACCGGGTCGCAGCGCATCCTGACGTACGCCTCGAGGTCCCCCGCCCGAACATCCCGCAGTCGCATGACGCCTCCTCAGTGCCGGTCCGAGCGGACACGGTAGCGCGGCCCACCGACAGTGGCCCCGGGCGGCCCGACCTGGCATCCTCGTGCCGGTTCAGGTACAGACGATCCGCTTCGGGGGGAACCATGGAGGACGAGTACGTCCGCGCGTTGAAGGAGTACGAGGGCCGGGCGCTGGCGGCGAAGCTGGTCGGCGGGCTGACCGTGGCCGGCTGGCTCTGGGCGATCGGACTGGTCCTCGTCCCGGCCGCGGGGCTCTGCGGCTCACCGGCCTTCTACCAGCCGACCGGCTTCCACATGGCGGAGGTCTGCGACTCCGAGGTGATCGGCCGGATCGGCGGCGCGGTCGCCGTCTTCCTGGCGACGATCCCGCTCGGTGCCCTCTGGGCCTGGACCGTGGTGCGGCTGCGCGACAGCCGTACGGTCGTGTCCGCCCTGGCCGGCCGGTAGCCGACCGCGCCGCCCCGGGCCGGCGCGGAGGCCGCCCCGGACCGGCGCCAAGGGCTCCGAGGCGGGGCGGTCGGCATCGGCAGCGGACACGGAGCCTTCGCAGATCGATCCCCGCGAAGCGGCCGCCCGGATCGAGGGCCCGCGGAGCGTTCCGGAATGCCTAGGGGCGGGCGTAGAAGTTCGGGGTTCCCATGATCCAGAGGCTGGCCTGCTTGACCGGCATGCCGGCCCGCGGGGCCTCGATCATCTGGTCGTCGCCGATGTAGAGCCCGACGTGGTGGATGTCGGCGGCCCGCCCGGTGGCCGTCCAGAAGACCAGGTCACCGGGGCGCAGCTGGCGGTAGCCGATCGGGGTGCTCTGGGCGTACTGGTCGGCGGCGAAGTGGTTGAGCCGCCGGCCGCCCTCGCGCCAGGCCATCATGGTCAGCCCGGAGCAGTCGTAGCCGCCCGGGCCCTCGCCGCCCCAGACGTAGGGCAGGCCGATCTTGGACCTGGCGAAGGCGATCGCGGCGGCCGCGCCCTCGGCGGACCACGGGCGGGCGAGCGGCGGCGGGGCCTGGGCCTGCGTCTGGGCCTGCACTCGGGCCTGGGCCTGAGCTTGCGCCTGGGCCTGAGCTTGCGCCTGGGCCTGAGCTTGCGCCTGCGCCTTGGCGGCGGCCGCCGCCGCTGCCTCCTCGGCCTCCCTGGCGGCCTTCTCGGCGGCGGCGCGGGCGGCGGCCTCGGCCTCGCGGGCGGCGATCGCCTCCAGGGCTTCGCGGCGCCGACGCTCCAGCTCGACGGTGGTGTTCCTGGCGGCGGCCAGCTCGGTGAGCAGCTGCTCGCGGCGCTGCCCGGCGGCGGCGACCTCGCCCTGCTGGGCGGCCAGCCGCTGCTCCGCCCTGGCCCTGGCCGCGCCCACCGCGTCGGCGGCCTTCCCCGCCGCTTCGGTGGCGGCCCTGGCGGCGGCGGAGGCGCTGCGGGCGGCGGCGGCCGTGGAGGTGGCGGCGTCCAGGATCTGCCGGGTGCGCTCGCTGACCTGGCCGACGGCGGCGGCGCGGTCGCCCGCCTCGCGCGGGCCGTGGGCGCCGAGCAGGGCGTTGAGGGCGGACAGTTCGGCGCCCGCGCCCTGACGGTACGTCTCGGCGGCGAGCCCGGCCGCGTCCTCGGCGGCGGCCGAGCGTTCGGCCTCGGCGGTGGCGGCGCGCCGCGCGGCCGCGCTCTCCTCCGCGCGGGCCCTGGTGAGCGCGAGCTGGGCGCCGTTGTAGGCCTCGACGGCCTGTTCGGTGGCGCGCGCGGACCGGTCCAGCTCCGCCCTGGCGGCGGTGAGCGCGGCCTCCAGGGCGGCGGCCGCGGAGGCCTTGCCCTCGGCCTCGGCCCTGGCCCGGTCGATCTCCTCGGTGGTCGGGTACGGCTCCTCGCCCCCGGTCCGACCGGCCACAGGCGCGCCGGCGGCCGGTTCGCCTCTGACCGGTTCACCGACGACCGACGGTTCGGGGCCCGCCGGGGCGGCCTGGGCGGCGGGGAGCAGTCCGAGCAGGGCGGTGAGGGCCAACAGGATGGTCGGCAGGAGCCTGCGCGCCACGCGACGTCCCTTCTGACGGGTCCGGAGGGGACGGCGTCGGACGGCGCGCGGCGTACGGGCGGTCGGCGGCCCGGGGACGGCGGGGAGTCCGAGGAATCATCCCATCACGTGACAGAACGGTCACATGCTGCTCATGTTCTCAATTCCGGTGGCCTTCACACCCGGAACGCGCTGCATCGGTCGAGTGACCATCGGATGATCCGACCAGAACCGGCTCCGAACAGACCCCGCCGGCGGACGGACTACCGGTGGATCCGGCGGGTCCGCGTCCGCAGCCGGGGGTGCCGCTCGGGCCGGCTCTCCAGCCCGGTCGGGCCCACGGCGAAGGTCCGGCTGCGCCCGGCCCGGACGGTACGGCGGCGCTGCTGCGCCAGTCCGGAGCGGACCGGGCCCGGCTCGACCGCCCCGGACGCCGGACCTGCCGCGCCCGGGGCCCTCCCCGCCGTCCCGGCGGCGGCCGCCGAGCGGCGGTCGGCCAGCCGGGCCTGACGGCGGGCCAGCGCCCGCGCGGCGTGCGCGTCGAGATGGGCGGTGGCCCTGGCGGCCATCCGCTCGGCCACCCGGTGCGCGGCGGGGTGGTTGGCGGGCACCTTGTCGGGGGCCCCGGCGATCAGGTCGAACAGCCAGGTGCGGGCCCGGTCCGCGCGCCGGTGCAGCAGGCGCTCACGCCGTAGCGCGCGCGCCCGGCGGCGGGGGCGCCCGGCGTACCGCCAGCGGGCCCACGGGCTGCTCGGGCGGGCCAGCCTGATCGCCCCGATCCAGGACAGGCCGGGGACCATGATCCCGAGCAGACCGGTCCAGACCTTGCCCTTGAGCAGGGTGATCACCGAGGCCAGCGCGTTCACCGAGATGATCGTGATCAGGCCCCACCTGGTCTCCTCGCCGGGCACCACGCCGAGCGGCACGTACCCGACCAGCAGCAGGGCGGTGAACAGGATGCCGAAGATCACCGCGTCCACCGACTTGCGGCCCTGCTCGCTCCAGTACACGTCGTCCAGGTGCAGGATCAGCGCGAACTCGTCCAGCACCAGGCCGCAGCCGATGCCGAAGGCCAGCCCGAACCAGTCGATCCACGGGTGCCCGCCGTAGGTGGCGAACACCCCGATGCCGCCGAGCAGCAGAAAGCCCAGGCCGAACACCATGTGGTGGATGTGCAGGCCGCCGGGGGTCACGTTGCCCGGCCACCAGCGCACCTGGGCGCGGATCATCCGGACGCTGAACCGGATGAAGACGAAGGAGGTGATGAATCCGACCAGCAGCAGGAACAGCGGTTGCTTGTGCGCGCCGACGATGTGCTCGCGGTAGCCGTCCAGCAGTGTGGTCATGGGTCTTACCTTCGTTCCTGGTCCTGCGTCCTGCCTGCCCTGACGTGGCCCCGGGCCGTACCTGACCCGGTCCCTGGCCCGACGCCCGGTCAGAATCCCCGGGTGCGCTTGGCCGCCCGGCGCGGCATGACCGGGTAGAGCGACGGGCGCTCGTCGCCGACCGGCAGCTTCATGAACAGCCGGGCGATCTCCCCGCCGAGGTTCACCCCGACCGCCAGCGCCATCGCGATCGCCGCCGCCCGGAAGACCGACACCAGGCCGGCGCTGGAGTGCCCCTGGGCGAAGGCGAGCATCCCGAGGTAGAGCGCCGAACCGGGCATCAGCGGCCCGATCGCGGCGGTCACGTACGGCAGCGCCGAACCGTTGCGGTAGCGCGCCATCAGCTGGCCGAAGAGGCCGACCAGCCCAGCCGCCACGCCGGTCGCCGCGATCGGGTTGACGCCCGCGTTGTAGACCAGCGCGCCGTAGCTGGCCCAGCCGATGCCGCTGTTGACCGTGACCAGGGCCAGGGTGCGGCGGTCGGTCTGGAGCAGCGTCGCGAAGGCCAGGGTCAGCACCATCGCGGCGATCATCTGGACCGGCGGGTAGTTGACGCCCACCAGGCTCTCGTCCGGCCGCAGGTTCGCCTCGAAGCCGACCCCCAGGTAGAGGATCACCATCACCCCGATCACGATGCCCGCGACCAGGTAGATCACTTCCAGCAGGCGGGCCGCGGCGGTGATGTAGAAGCCGGTCAGGCCGTCCTGCACGGCGGCGACCAGGGCGCGCCCGGGCAGCAGGGCGAACAGGCCGCCGGTGATCACGACCGAGCCGCGCAGGCCCCAGTCGTTGAGCGAGAGGATGATGCCGGACGCGGCGGCCGGCATCGCGGCCGCCACGAACTGGTAGAACTCCGGCAGCCGGCGCCTGGCCAGCGCGGAGGCCAGCCGGTCGCCGAGGACGGCCGCGACGAAGGCGCTCGCGAACACCAGCCAGCCCTTGTCGTCGGCCCGCCCGCCGACCAGGAAGGTCGCCGCACCGGCCAGCAGGCCGGTGGTCAGGGCGAGGAACCAGGCCGGGTACGGGTGCCGGTTGCGGCGGATCACGGCGAGCCGGCGGTAGGCGTCGTTGACCGACACCTTCTCCGCGGTGATGTCCGCCACCAGCGCGTACACCGCGTCGAGCCGGGTGTAGTCGGAGGTGCGGCGGCGCACCACGCGGTCGGCGGTGACCGGCGGCTCGACCAGCGAGGGCTGGTACGAGATGCCGATCAGGGTGAAGGTGACCTGCGGCTCGCAGCGGTCCAGCCGGTAGGCGTGCGCGATGCCGAGCATCGCCGCCTCGACGTCCTCGGCGGCCTCGCCGCTGGCCAGCAGCAGCTCGCCGATGCGCAGCGTCAGGTCGAGGATGCGGGGGACGTTGCGGGTGACGGCCGCGGCGGGGTGCATGTCGCGGGCGGTGCGCTCGAAGGCGGGGCGCTCGGACATCGGGGTGCGCAGCAGGGTGCGCATCCGGTCCGGCCAGGGTGCCTCGCCGGGGGCGCCGGCGGTCAGCTCCGGGATCGGGATGCCGTCGGGCGGGGTGTAGCCGGCCGCCCGCCACTCCTCGGGGGTCAGGGTGTCCTCGGCGACCGAGCGGCGGCGGGCCGGGCGCCCGGCCTCCGGGCGGGCCCCCGGCACGGGCACCGGCTCGGGCTCGGGTACCGGCTCGGGGGCCAGCAGGCCCCTGGTCTCCGGGACGGGCGGGGCGAGCGGGACGACGGTGGTGGGTTCGACCGGCGGGGCGGGGTGGCCGAGCAGGCCCTCGGTGGGCGGGGCGTCGGCGGGGTGCACCGGTGTCGGGGGTGCCTGCCGCGCCTGTCGTACCGCCCGGCCTCCCCTCGCCCGCTTGCCCGCACCCGGTCGGCCCCGCTTAGGCACTTCCGCTCCTTGCCGCCCCTGGTGGCCTTCGGCCACTGCTCGATCTCGGGTTACACCTTGCCTGATCGAAAAGCGCGACGCACATGTACGCGGCGTCCCACGGACGGGACGGCGGGCGCCTACCCGGCGCGGTGGCGGGCGGCGGAGGCCGCGCCGGAGCGGCGGGCCCGCAGCAGCTCGATGACCACCGGGACCACCGAGACCAGCACGATGCCGACCAGGATGGCCTCGATGTTGTCCCGGACGAACGGGATCTGGCCCAGGAAGTAGCCGAGCACGGTGACGCCGCCGCCCCACAGCACGCCGCCGACCAGGTTGTAGACCACGAAGGTGCGGTAGTTCATCCTGCTCACCCCGGCGACGATCGGGGTGAAGGTCCGCACGATCGGCACGAAGCGGGCCAGCACGATCGCCTTGGGCCCGTGCCGGTCGAAGAAGGCGGCGGCCTTCTCCACGTTCTCCTGCTTGAAGATCCGGGAGTCGGGGCGGCGGAAGAGGCTCGGACCGACCTTGCGGCCGAACAGGTAGCCGACCTGGTCCCCGGCCACCGCGGCGGCCACGATCAGCGCGCAGATCAGCCAGAGCGGCTGGTGCAGGTAGGTGCCGTCGGCCACCAGCAGGCCGGTGGTGAACAGCAGCGAGTCGCCGGGCAGGAAGAAGCCGATCAGCAGGCCGGACTCGGCGAAGACGATGGCCAGGATGCCGATCGGGCCGAAGGTGGAGATCAGGTGGGTCGGATCGAGCCAGGACGGGCCGAGGGCGAGGCTGGTCACGGTGCGGGCACTCCGGAAGGTCGGGTCTTGGCAATGAAACAGTAAAGCATTGACAAAGACTCGCTCCGGGCCGGGATGGTTCCCCGGCCCGCGGGGGCGCCCGGGCCGGGGAACCGTCCGGTCAGAGCCCGTAGCGCTCGACGACCTCCTCGTGCCGGGCGAGGTCCGTGCCCGCCGCCTTGGCCAGGGCCGGCCAGGCGAGCGGGTGCGGCCAGCCGTCGGTCAGCCGCAGCAGCAGGGCGTCGGCCGCGGCGGCCGCGGCGGTCGGCGGGACGCCGAGGGCCGCGTAGATCCCGGGCAGGGTGTCGCCGCCGTCCGCCGGGTCGGTGATCCGGTACTGCTCCCTGCTGTACGCCCAGACCGCGTACCCGGCCGCGTGCAGTTCCTCGCGCAGGGCCGACCAGGGCTCGTCGCCGGGCCAGCCGCCGTCGATCCAGTACGTGGTGTACCCGGCCGGGTCGAGCAGGGTCAGGAACTCGAAGACCGGGCGCCAGTGCCGCCGCTCCTCCTCCGGGGCGTCCTCGGCCGGCGGGTGCTCCAGCAGGGCCGGGGCGAAGACCACCAGGTCGCCGTGGTTGAGCGTCAGGTCGTCGCCGAGCACCGGCAGGATGCGGGCGGTGGCCGGGCCGGTCCGGAGGGCGGGCAGGTCCGCCGTCGACCCGTTGGTGCGGGTGGCGCGGACGGTGACCAGCTGCCACTCCTCGTCCACCGGGCCCTCGGGCTCGTCGAACCCGATGTCGAGCAGCGCACCGGTGGAGCGGACCACGGCCCAGTCCCGGTTGGCGCTGGCCGCGGTGATCAGGTGCCACAGGTCGGGCTCCCGGACCGTCCGGTGGCCGTCCTCCTCGGCGGTGCCCCCAGCTGCGCCCTCGGCGGGTGCCGCGCGCTCCAGCAGCTCCAGGTACAGCCGCTGCGCGGTGGCGTGGTCGCCCAGCTCGGTGGCGGCGCGGGCGGCGAGGCGGCGGGTGTTGAGCACCTCGTCGTCCAGCGCCAGGATCGCCCGGCACTGCTCCAGCACCTCGGCCCAGCGGCCCTCGGCGGCGGCCCAGCGGGCGCGTATCCAGTGCCCGTCGGCCGGGGCGGAGGCGGCCACCCGGTCGGCCAGACGGCGGATGCCCTCGGTGTCCCCCGCGTCGATCAGCATCTCGCCGAGCGCGCCGGTCAGCTCGCGGTCCTCCGGGTCGTCCTCCAGGCACCGCCACAGCAGGTCGGCCCCGGCGCGGGTGTGCCCGAGACCGCCCAGCACGGTGGCCAGGAGCAGCGTCAGCCCGGTGGCGCCGGCCTGCTCGCCCCGGTACCGGTCCAGGGCGGCGGAGAGCAGGTCGGCGCCCGTCTCGTAGTCCACCCCGGCCTCGGCCAGGTGGGCCGTCAGCTCGCCGGGCGGGACGGGCAGCTCGGGCTCCGGCAGGGCCTCGGCGGCCGCGCGCAGGGCCGCGACCCGCTCCGACACGCCGTCGGTGCGCCGCAGCCGGGTGAGCTTGCGCTCCCCCGTCGCGGCGAGCGTCAGCGCGACCGTGCGGGCGCCGCGGGCGACCGCGAGCCGGCCGGCCGCCAGCAGCAGGTCCACGCAGGGGCGGTGCGAGCCGACGCCGTCCAGGTACCCGACCCAGCCGGCCAGCACGGCGCCCAGCCCGGCGTCGTTCTCCCGGGCGCCGGCCGCGACCAGCAGCTCGACCGTCTGCGTCCAGGCGCTGCGCAGGTCGGCGTGCCGCTCGGCCTCGGCCTGCTCCGGCAGCAGGGCGAGCGCCTCCTCGGTGCGGCCGAGCGAGGCGAGCGCGCGGGCCCGCAGCAGCGCGCCCCAGCGCTGGTCGCGCTCGTCCAGCCGGTGCCCCTGTGCCTGCTCGGCCCGCTCGGCGGTGTCGAGCAGCTCCAGCACCTCCTCGTGCCGGCCCAGCAGGTGCAGGGTGCCGGCCCTGGCCTGGTGGAAGCGGAGCGAGACCTGCTGGCCGGCCGCCCGCATCCGGTTGGCCGCGGAGTCCAGGTGGTCCAGCGCCTCGGCTGCCCGGCCGTCGTCCTCCAGGGCGTCCGAGTACTCGCGGGAGAGGCAGTCGTAGCAGGCCCGGTCGAGCTCGATCCGCTCCAGCGTCTCGCCGACCACGGCGAGCCGCTCGGCCACGTACCCGGGCCCGTCGACCCGGGCGTGGCAGATCGCGAAGTCCTGCACCACGCAGACGGACTGCGGGCAGCCCGCCGTCTCCTCCCGGTGCGCGAAGTCCAGCAGGTCGACCGCCTCGGGCAGCGCCGCCTCGCCCTGCTGGCGCTTGTTCAGCAGGTTCTGCATCCGCCAGTGCCGCAGGTAGACCTCGACCCAGGGCAGGCCGAGCGCCCGCGCGGCGGCGACCGCCTCCGGGTAGAGCGCGTCCAGCTGCTCGTTGCGCCCCTCGGTGGCGTGCTCGGGCAGCTCGACGACGGCGTCGGCGAGCCGGTGGTGGCCGGCCTCGGCCAGCTGCCGGTGGGTGTCCCGCACCCAGGCCCAGATGTCGGTGGTCATGCCTGTTCCCCCTGCGTCGTGCTGATGGGTCGTCTGCCGCGCCCCACTGGCGGTCCGTCCGTCACGGCTCCTCCGAGAGGGCGCCGGGGCTGTCCGGGACCGCGGGGAGACCGGCCGGCACGGTGGCGGTCAGGGCGGAGACCGCGGTACCGATGCCGCCCAGTGCGGCGGTGAGGTCACCGCCCTCGCCGGACGGGCCCGACGAGGCCGCGGCCATGATCACCTTGAGCGAGCGGAGCAGCCCGGCCGCGGTCGCGCTGCCGGTGTGCCCGTCGCGGTAGGCGGCCAGCAGGTCCTGGACGGCGGGACTGGCCAGGTTGAGGTAGAGCCTGGCCCTGACCTCGCCGTCGGTGCGGGCGGTGAAGGCGCGGGCCAGCCGCAGGGCGGCGGACGGTATCCGGGCGTCCGCCTGGTCGTCCTCGATCCTGGCCTTCAGCTCGGCCTCGCGGTCCGGCACCAGCACCAGCGGCAGTCCCGGCGGGTCGAAGCGGGCCGGGACGAGCTGCTCGCCCGGGTCGGCGAGGGCGCCGGCCAGCCAGGCCGACTCGTGCTCGGGCAGCGGGCGCTCCGGGTCGCGGAACAGCTCGCGGTTGCCCTGCTCGCTGCCCAGCTCGACCAGCCGGCAGCCGCGCAGCCGGGCGTATCGGCGCAGGAACGGCAGGACGGCGTAGCGGTCGCCGCGCGCGATCGGCACCTGCATCGCCCGGTACAGCATCTCCTCGAAGCCGCCGCCGCTGCCGAGCGTGACGTGCACCGCGCCGCCTCCCGCCGCCCGCAGCGCGCCGGCCGTCAGGTCGCCCTGCGAGGTGGGCACCGGGACGTCGTCGGCGAGCAGGGTGAACAGCCGCTCGTCGCAGAGCGCGGCGCCGAGCAGGTCGCTGCCGTGCCGGGTGAGGATGCGGCGCCAGGCGGCGGGCCGCAGCCTGGCGGTCTCGTACAGGCCGTCCACGATGGCGTCGGTGAGGGCCTTCCCGAGCGCGTGGTAGTGCTCGTCGCGCTGGAGGTCCTCGCGGCTTGCGGTGGGGGTGAGCCGGTTGGACTCGACCACGCCGCCGATGAACCCGGCCCAGCCGGGCAGCAGGTCGCGGGCGTCCTCGGCGAGCAGCATGCCGCGCAGGTAGACGGCGAGGTCGCGGTTGTCGCTGCTGCCGTAGGTGCTGCCGTCCTGGACCCAGAGCAGGCCGACCGCGTCGGTGACGCCCTCGACCGGGTGGACGGGGAAGGCGGTGAGCGGCTCGAAGCGGCGGCCGAAGGCGGCGGCGAAGCGCATCCGGGCGGCGTACCGGTCGCCCGCCGCCTCCGTGCGCCAGGGCACCTCGACGGAGTTGACCGGCCGCTCGTCCTCGCCGACGTGGACCGGGATCGGCAGCAGCACGCAGTACCGGCCGAGCACGTCGCGCAGCAGGTCCTCGTCGGCGAGGTGGCGGTGCTCGGCCTTGAGCGCCAGTTCGACCACGGTGCCGGGCCGGGGCCTGGCGGGCACCGGATCGACCCGGTACTGCTCGCCGCCGCGGCTGCGGTAGCGGTGGCCGAGCCGGGGCTCGCGGTGCGAGGTGGTGGTGACGGTGACCTCGTCGGCGATCGAGAAGGCGGAGAGGAAGCCCAGGCCGAAGGCCCCGATCAGCTCCTGGTTGCCGGTCAGGTCGCGCAGCATCCTGGTGTAGCCGGTGCCGACGGTGGCCAGGTAGGAGTGGATCTCGGGCTCGGTCAGGCCGGCCCCGGTGTCCTCGATGGCGACGGTCCGCCGGGCGGCGTCGGCGCGCACCCGGATCAGCGGACGGTGGTCGCCGTCCGGGTCCTCCAGGAGCCGGCGGGTGTGCGAGTCGTGCGCGTTCTGGACGAGTTCGCGCAGGGCCACCAGCGGGGTGGAGTAGAGGTGGGTGGCGAGGACGTTCACCAGGCCGCCGAGATCGACCTCGGTCGTCCGCAGCTCCTCGGCGGGGGTGGGCTCGGGCTGGGCACCTTCAGACATGGGTCCTCAGTGTGCCAGTGCGACTATCCGGCGACCATTTCTTTGTCCTCGGAGCGCTCCTGACGCAAGGACGGAGCACCGTCAACCCCGGATCGACCGGTCTTCCACCATCGGGGGAATTGTCACCCGTCCGGTGGAGTTCGTCCGCCGCGCCGGTGGATGCTGGACGGGCGACGTCAGGCCACGGTGCGCCGGAGCGGCCACTCCGGACGGCGCCACCATTTCGCACCTCCAGTCAGGGAGACCAGCGTGTCCCGTTTTCGCGCAGCCGCCGCCGTCACCGCCCTCGGGGCGTTCCTCCTCCTCGGTGCCGGTGCCGCCACCGCGCACGCCGACGCCGGCGCCGGCGCCGGCGCCGGCGCGCCCGACCGTTCCAACGGCAGCACGGTGAACGACTCCGGCTCCGGCAACATCATCGGCAACGTCCACGGCAACGTGGTCAACACCCAGCAGGCGGCCACCGGTTCGGGTGCGGGTGCGGGCAACCAGGACAACGGCCTCGCGGTGACCGGCAACACCGGGAGCGTCGAGTCCCACCAGAACAACGGCAACGGCGGGGGCAGCTGACCGCACGTCCTCCCCCGGCCCCGGCAAGGGGCCTCTCAGGAGAGCCCCAGCACCGCCCGGCCGAGCCGCAGCAGGCAGTCCCCGAGGTCCGGCCGAGCGCTGTGCGGACGGTTCCGCACCCCGTCGTTGACCAGCGCGAACAGCGCGTGCACCCGGATCCGGGCGGCCGCCGCGTCGGACTCCGGGCGCACCTGCCGCAGCAGGCCGACCCAGGTGCGCAGGAAGTCCCGCCGGAAGTCCACCGCGGCCCTGCGGTCCGGCGGGGCCAGCCGCTCCGTCTCGCTGAGCATCGCGCCCAGGTAGTCCCCGTTGCGCAGCGCGAAGCCGACGTACGCGCCCAGCCCGGCCGCGAGCGCCGCCCCGGGCCCGGCGGCGGTGGCGATCGCGCCGTCCACCTCGTGCCAGAGTCGCTCCCGGCCGCGCACCAGCGAGGCGGCGAGCAGTTCGGCCTTGCTGTCGAAGTGCCGGTACACGCTGGGCCCCGAGATGCCGACGGCGGCGCCGAGCTGGTCGGTGCTGACGTTGTCGAAGCCGCGCTGGTGGAACAGCCGGACGGCCGCCGTGAGCAGTTCCTCCCGGCGCGCCCGCGGCCTGGGCGCCGGCACCGGGACGGCGGCCGGCCCCGCGGCCGTTCCGTCCAGGGAGACCGCGAGGACGGCCGCGACCGTCTCGCGCAGCAGCGCCTCGGCCCGGCGCGGCCGGGGCACCGCCGACTGGTAGGAGAGCCCGGCGCACGCCGAGAGGGCCGACCAGCAGAGCAACTCGGCGTCGGCGGGGGTGAGTCCGGGCCGCTCCGCACGCAGCACCGCGACCATCAGGGCGAGGTCGGCGCGCAGTTCGCGGCGCAGCGCCGCCCGCCGGGCCGGCGGCAGCAGCCGGGCGTCGCGCTGCACCAGGGTGCCGAGCGGGCGGTGGCCCACCGCGACGGCGGCCAGCGCGGCGCCGAGGTCGGCGGTGGTACGGGCCGGGCGCAGCCCTTCGGCGAGCGCGTCCAGGCCCGACCGGACGGCGCGGTCGAGCAGTTCGGGCTTGCCGCGGAAGTGCCGGTAGAGCGCGGGCGCGGTGATGCCGACGCCGGCGGCGACCTCGGTCATCGAGACCTGGTGGTAGCCGCTGCGGTGGAAGCGGTCGGCGGCCACGGCCAGGATCTGGGCGCGCCGCCCGGGCGGCCGTCGGACCACCATCGCGGGCCTCCCTCCCCTTCGGCCGGGCCCCGTCCCGGCGCCGGGACGGCATCGGGGCGGCACCCGGGCCGGCACCCGGGCCGGCACCCGGGACGGCATCGACGGAAGGCTAGCAAGGATTCACTTCGTACCCGCGCCGACCGTGCTCCCCACCGCCTTTCCGCGCCCGGCCGACTCTGGACAGCCGAAGCTACCGGGGATTAACTTGTGGGGCCATCACCAGGCACGTTACGCCCCGGCCGGCAGCCCCGGCCGGTGCCGTCGAAGGGAGCGCCGCCGTGCGCCGCACCGTGTTCACCGAGGACCACGAGGCCTTCCGGGAGACCATCCGGGACTTCATCGCCAACGAGGTCGTCCCGGTCTACGAGAGCTGGGAGGCCGAGGGCCACCCGCCGCGCGACTTCTACCGGCAGCTCGGCGCGCTCGGCGTCTACGGCATCGAGGTGCCCGAGGAGTACGGCGGCGCGGGCGAGAGCGGGTTCAAGTACCAGGCGGTGGTCGCCGAGGAGACCGCCAGGGCGGGCGTGAGCTTCGGCTCCTCCGGCGTGCACACCGGCCTGGTGCTGCCCTACCTGCTGGAGTACGCGAACGAGGAGCAGAAGCGGCGCTGGCTGCCCGGCTTCGTCTCCGGCGACATCATGACCGCGATCGCGATGACCGAGCCCGGCGCCGGCTCCGACCTCGCGGGCATCTCCACCACCGCGCGGCTCTCCGAGGACGGCACCCACTACGTCCTGAACGGCGCCAAGACGTTCATCACCGGCGGCGTGCTGGCCGACCTCGTCCTGGTGGTCTGCCGCACCGCCCCGCACGACCCGGAGAACCGCCGGGCCGGGCTGTCCATCCTCTGCGTGGACACCGCCTCCGAGGGCTACACCGTCGGCCGCAAGCTCCAGAAGATCGGCCTGCGCACCTCGGACACCGCCGAGCTGGCGTTCAGCGACGTCCGGGTGCCGGTGGAGAACCTGCTCGGCGAGGAGGGCAGGGCGTTCTCCTACCTGACCCACAACCTGGTGCAGGAGCGGCTGGGGATCGCCGTCAGCGCGTACGCGTCGGCCGCGGCGGCGGTGCGGTTCGCGGTGCAGTACGTCAAGGACCGCAAGGTGTTCGGCAAGGCGGTGGCCGAGTTCCAGAACACCAAGTTCACCCTGGCCGACTGCGAGGCCCAGGTGGTGGCGCAGCAGTCGATGGTGGACCGGGCGCTGGAGCTGTACCAGAACGGCGAGCTGACCGTCGCGGACGCGGCCGCGGCGAAGCTGTTCTGCACCGAGTCGGCCTCCACCGTGATCGACAAGTGCCTCCAGCTGCACGGCGGTTACGGCTACATCCTGGAGTACCCGATCGCCCGGCTCTACACCGACAACCGGGTGTTCCGGATCTACGGCGGCACCAGCGAGGTCATGCGCAGCATCATCGCCAAGTCGCTCGGGCTGTAGGGCCGTTCGGGCCACAGCGGTCGAACGGTCGCAGTGGTCGAACGGTCGCAGCGGTCGAACGGTCGCAGCGGTCACGGTGGTCGAACGGTCACGTTGGTCGCAGCGGTCACGGTGACCGAGCGGCCGGACCGGTACGGCGGGTCGCCTCCGGGCGGCCCGCCGCGCCCGTGACCGCGGGAGGGTTCCGGCTCAGTTGGGCGAGCCGTGCTCGGCACGCCACGCGTCCCAGCCGGCCGTGGACGCCACCCGCGCCTCGTGCAGGGCCCGGTGAGCGAGGGCGGTCGGCTGGGTCTCCAGGCCGCGCACCCAGCTGCGGCCCGCGGTGACCAGCGCCGCGCAGACCATCGTCGCCCCGGCCGCACTGAGCACCGTGCCGATCGCGGTGAGCACCGCGCCGCCGGTCAGCACCGAGCGGTTGACCTGGAACCCGCTGAAGATTCTCTGGTTGGTCGCCATGCCTCCACGATGCGGGCAGTCGGCGGGGGCTGCACGTCGGGCCGCCAGGACCGGACGGTTCCAGGGCCCCGGGGTGCGGGGCCTCCGGGTGCGGGGCGCCCGGCCGTCCGCGACCCTGGGCACACGGAGTGCCCGGAACCGGCGCCCGGAGCGAGCACCCCGGGCACGTTCCCTGAGCACCTTCCCGGAGCACGTTCCCGGAGCAGCGAGGAGGAGGCGCGGATGCCCGATCTCGAACAGCTCGCCGTGGAGCACGCCGCCCTGGCGGCCGAGAGCCCGCACGGGCGCAGCGCCCACCTGGTCCTGCACGACGGCGTCCTGCGGCAGACCGTGATCGCGCTGACCGCGGGCACCGCGCTGGACGAGCACAACCCGCCCACCGCGGGCAGCGTCCTGGTGCTGCGCGGCCGGGTCTCGCTGACCATCGCCGGCCGGCGGCTGGAGCTGCCGGCCGGCCGCCTGGAGCCCGTCCCGCAGGAGCGGCACGGACTGCTGGCCCACGTCGACTCGGTGGTGCTGCTGACCGCCGTCACCGCGTAGCGGGCGGGGGCTCCGCGGGGCCGAGCACACTGTCGCTGACCAGCCGCAGCCCGCGCAGGAAGTCCGTTCCGCTGGGAGCGAGTTCGGGCGCGGCCAGCCACTGGGCGCTGTAGCCGGCCAGCAGGGTCTGGTAGAACGAGCCGCGGACGACCTCCTCCTCGGTGTCCGGCACCTCGGGCAGCCCCTGGAACACCGCGGCCAGCCCGAGCCGCCCCTCCTTCTGTGCCGCCGCGAAGGCCTGCGCGAGTTCGGGCGCGTGCCCGGCCTGGGCGAGCGCCTCGAACTGGGCCGCCCAGAGCCCGCGGTGCTCGGCGAAGACGTCCCGCAGGCCGTCCCAGACGGCCGCGAATCGCACCTCCGGGTCGTCCGACACCCGGTTGGCGGCGATCACCACCGCGCCCAGGGCCTCCCCCATCTCCCCGATCGCCTCGATCATCGCCGCGTTGAGCAGCGCATCCTTCGAGCCGAAGTGGTAGCCGATCGCGGCCAGGCTGACACCGGAGGCGGTCGCGATGTCGCGGGCGGTGGTGCGCCCGTAGCCCTTCTCGTACAGGCAGCGCTTGGCGCCGGCCATCAGGTCTTCGCGGTTTCCCATGCCCCGATCCTACGGAAGACCTGGACGAATGTCTTGCACGGATGTCTTGCACGCTTGATTTACACATCCGTACTATACAAGCGTCTGACACGCCCGTACCGTCTTCCCATGACCGCAACCACCGGCCGCGCAGGCCGTCGCGAATGGATCGGCCTGGCCGTCCTCCTGCTCCCGACCCTCGTCCTCACCATGGACATGGGCGTGCTCTTCTTCGCCGTCCCGTACATCTCCACCACGCTGGCGCCGAGCGGCACCCAGCAGCTGTGGATCATGGACATGTACTCGTTCCTGCTGGCCGGGCTGCTGATCACGATGGGCGCGCTGGGCGACCGGATCGGCCGCCGCAAGCTGCTGATGATCGGCGCCGCCGGCTTCGCGGGCGCCTCACTGCTGGCCGCCTGGTCGCAGGACGCCGGCCAGCTGATCGCGGCCCGCGCGCTGCTCGGCGCCGCCGGGGCCACCGTGATGCCCTCGACCCTCGCGCTGATCCGCACCCTGTTCGACGACCCCAGGCAGCGGCAGATCGCGCTCGGTGCCTGGGGCGGCGTCCTCACCGCCGGGGCCACCCTCGGCCCGGTCGCCGGCGGACTGCTGCTGGAGCACTACTGGTGGGGCTCGGCCTTCCTGCTCGCCGTCCCGGTGATGGCCCTGGTGCTGCTGACCGCGCCCGTCCTGCTCCCCGAGTACCGCTCCGCCGCCCGCACCGGCCCCAAGGGCCGCTTCGACCTGCTCGGCGCGGTGCTCTCGCTGGCCGCGATCCTGCCGCTGGTCTACGGCGTCAAGACGATCGCCATCGAGGGCTGGAGCCTACTGCCCGGGCTCGCCGTCCCCGCCGGACTGCTGCCGGCCGCCGCCTTCGTCCGGCGCCAGCGCACCGCCGCGAACCCGCTGCTCGACCTGAGCCTGTTCCGGATCCGCACCTTCACCGGCGCGATCAGCGTCAACACCATCGCGATGTTCGCGATGATGGGCTTCACCCTCTTCACCTCGCAGTACCTCCAGCTGGTCAAGGGCATGAGCCCGCTGACCGCCTCGCTCTGGTCGCTGGTGCCGAGCGTGGGCGTCGGCGCGGCCGTCGGGATCAGCTCGGCGCTGGCCGGGAAGGTCCGCCCCGCGGTGCTGATGGGCGGCGGGTTCCTGGTCGGCTCGGCGGGCTTCGCGATGATGACCCGGGTCGGCGCGCACTCCCCGCTCGCGTTCATCCTCACCGCGGCCGGCGTGCTCGCCGCCGGGACGGTCGGCACCATGACGATGACCGCCGAGATGGTCGTCTCCGCCGCCCCCGCCGAGCAGACCGGCGCCGCCTCCGCCACCTCGGAGACCGCCGTCGAGCTCGGCAGCTCGCTCGGCATCGCGCTGCTCGGCGCGGCCGGCGCCGCGGTCTACCGCCACCAGCTGGACGGCGCCCTCCCCGCGGGCGTCGAGGGCGAGGCCGCCAGGACCGCCCAGGACACCCTCGGCGGCGCGGTCACCGTCGCCGCCCACCTGCCCGGCCGGCTCGGCACCGACCTGCTGGAGACCGCCCGCGCCGCCTTCACCGACGGCCTCCACGTCGCCGCCGCGGTCGGGCTGGTCTTCGCCCTGGGCGCCGCCGTCCTGGCCTACCGCCTGATGCGCCACCTCCCGGCCGCCGCCCCCGCGCCCGAGCCCGAGCCCGCCACCGTCTGACCCGTCCGGCACCGATCCACGCGAGTCATCGAGAGCCCCCGCCCACCCCGGGCGAGGGCTCTCCGCCGTTCCGGCACGGTCAGCGGCCGTGCTCGCGAACCTGGAAGGCCATCCCTTCAAGGCCGACCCAGCCGTCGAGCCCCTCGGCCTCCGACTCGTCCGCGAGGCGGCCGGGCCAGTCGTCCTCGGTCTCCGCGAGGCCCTGCTCTTCGGGCGTCCCGATCATCGATTCGTTCGTGCGGGGAAGGTAGCGCCTGGACCGGTGCTCGCCCCGGACGGCCGAGCCGACCTTGCACGGGCAGCTCGCGGCGGTCGCGGCGGTCGCGGCGGTCGCAGCGGTCGCGGCGGTCGCAGCGGTCGCGGTGAGCCTTCACCCGGTCCAGGCGTGCGGTGCCGTTCGTCCACTGATCGCGCCGGTACGGACGAGGGGGTGGACTTCGGCACCCGTATTCGGCCAGGTGGGCCCCGTGGCACTCGTTCCGTCCTCGCGATCCGCTCGAACGGCACCTGGTTTTTGGCCAGCGTTTCCCAGCTGGTGTATCCGTTCGCCGTCAGGGCCAGGCATACTGGCCAGCACGGGCGGTAGCGCCCGCCATGACCCTAAACAAGAAGGGACCGGTGGCCAGGGATGCTGCGGAACGGTCTTGAGCCCTGGCACATTCTCGTGGTGCTGGCGGTCGTCGTCCTGCTGTTCGGATCGAAGAAGCTGCCCGAGATGGCCCGCGGCCTGGGCAAGTCCATGCGCATCCTGAAGGCCGAGACCAAGGCCATGCGCGAGGACGACACCCCGGCGGACGCCGCTGCCGCCGGCACCGCGCAGAGCACCGCCGCTCCCCAGCAGAGCGCCGACCGTCCGGCCGTCACGCCGACCAACGTGACCAAGGCCACCGAGACCAAGCGGCCCGAGACGACCGCCTGAGCCTCCGTCTCCTCCTTCGGAAAGCCCCCGGTGAGCCACCGGGGGCTTTCCGCTGTTCCGGGCCCGGCCGGGACCGCTCCGGTGTGCCGACCCCCGCCCTGACGCCCGACCGGCCCCGCCCGACCGTCGACTGGCCGCCCGATCTGATCCGTTATCTCCTGGTATGCACCCACGGAGGAACGGAGTCCCGGCATGCCGACCGACCAGCCCGGCGACGAACTGGCCGAGCTGCGGGCCCGGCTGAGCGCCGTCGAGGCCCAGGAGGCGCAGCTCGCCGACAGTTGGCCACCGGGCCGGTGCCACGCCCGCCGCGGCACCGGACACGCTCCTTCCTCGCCGCCCTGCTGATCGTGCTGGCCTGCGTGCTCACCCCGCTCAGCGCCCTCGCGCTCTGGGCGAGGTCCGAGATCAGCGACACCGACCGCTACCTGGCCACGATGGTCCCGCTGGCGAGGGACCCGCGGGTCAAGGCGGCCGTCACCGACCGGGTGACGGCCGAGATCATGAAGAAGCTCCCGCTCGACTCGCTGCTCGACGGCATCGCCCCGGACGACAAGCCCAGGCTCGGCGCCCTGCTGGGCGGCATCGGCCAGGCCCTGGACAGCGGGCTCGGCGGATTCGTCCACACCCAGGTCGCGCGGTTCGTGGACAGCGAGGCCTTCGTCACCGTCTGGACGGACGTCAACCGGGACGCCCACGCCGCGGTCGAGAAGATGGTCACCGGGCAGGGCGGCGGCGCCGTCGAGGTCCACGACGACACCGTGGTGCTCGACCTCGCCCCGGTGATCGCCCGGGTGAAGACCGCCCTGGTGGACCAGGGCCTGCCGCTGGCCTCCCGCATCCCGGAGATCCACACCTCGTACCCGCTGGTGCGGTCCGACGCCCTCCCCGAGGTCCGCACCGCCCTGCGGGTCCTGGACCTGGCCGGCTTCTGGGTGCCGGTGCTGGCCGGCGCCTGCGCACTCGGCGGGGTGCTGCTGGCGGCGCGGCGCCGCCGGGCGGTGGTGGCGACGGCCCTCGGCATGGCCGGCGGGGCCCTGCTGCTGGGCATCGGGCTGAGCGTGTTCCGGGCCGTCTACCTGGACAGGCTCCCGGCCGACGTCGACCAGGCGGCGGCCGAGGCGGTGTACGACACCCTGGTGCGCTACCTGCGCTCGGCCGTCCGGGTGACGGTCACGCTCGGCCTGCTGGTCGCGCTCGGCGCCTGGGCCATCGGCGGCGGACGGTGGGCGCGCACCGTCCGGGGCGGCTGGCGCGCCGGGCTGGGCTCGGTGCGGCGGGTGGCCGGACGGGCCGGGCTGCGGCCCGGGCCGGTCGGCCGGTTCGTCCACCGCTGGAAGGCCGCACTCGGCTGGCTGGCCGTCGCGCTCGCGGCGCTGGCCTTCGTGCTGTGGAGCCACCCGACGGTGCTGGTGACGCTCTGTCTGGCGCTCGGACTGGTCGCCGTCCTGGCGGTGCTGGAGCTGCTGGACGAGCCGGGGCGGGGCCGGGAGCCCGGGCGGCCTGAAGGAGGAGCCGCGGTCTCGCCCTGAAGGACGATCACCCGGGGCCCCACGCCTTCTAGGGTCGACGGAGTGTGGGGAACGACGTGGAGGGGCCCGCGGCTGCTGCGGCCCGCGCTGATCGCCTCCGGGCTGGGGTACCTGCTGCTGGCGGGCCGTCCGGACGCGCTGACGACGGCCGACTGGGCGGTCGCCGCGGGCTCGCTGCTGCTCGCGGCGCTCGGCGGGCGCCTGCCGCTCGCGGTGGCACTCGGGCAGTGCGCGCTGACCGTGCCCGCCGTGGCGCACGCCGTGCAGGTGGAGGTGAAGGTCGGCGTGGCGGCGGCCTTCTTCGAGCTGGCCGTACGGCGGTGGGGTCGCCGGGTGGTGTGGCTGTGGGCCGTCCTGCTCTGCGCGGAACTCGCGCACACCTGGCCGTCAGCACCCGCCGCACTGCCCGCCGCGCTGCCCGCCGCACTGCCCGCCGCACTGCCCGCCGCGCTCTACCGGACAGCGCTGTTCGGCGGCGTGCCGGTGCTGCTGGCCGCCTACATCAGGGCCGCCGAACGGGTGCGGCGGGCGGCCGAGGAACGGGCCGGGGAGGCCGAGCGCAGCCGCGACCTCGCCGAGTGGGGCGCCCGGATGGGCGAGCGCGCCGCGATCGCCCGCGAGCTGCACGACATGGTCGCCCACCACCTGGCCTCCACCGTGCTGCGGGTGGGCGTCGCCCGGCACGTCCTGCCGGACGCCGACCCCAGGCTCACCGCCGTCCTGGACGACGTGCACGCCGGGGCCACCGCCGCCCTCGCCGACCTGCGCCGGCTGCTCACCGCCCTGCGCGAGCCCGACGCCGGGCAGCTGGCCCCGCTGCTCGCCGAGACCGCCGACCTGCCGGCCGCCGTGGCCGGAGTGGTGGAGCGCTCGCGGGCGGCCGGGCTGCGGGTCGACGCGGTGATCGGCGGCCGGCTCGCCGAACTGGACGCGATCGGCGGGCTGACGGTGCTGCGGCTGGTCCAGGAGGGGCTGGCCAACGTGGTGAAGCACGCCGGCCCGGGGGCGCGGGTCCGGCTGCGGGCGACGACGGAGGACGGGAACGTGGAACTGGAACTGGAGAACACCCAGGGGGCGGGCGGCCCGGCCCCGGTGGGCGGCGGCGGGCACGGGCTGCTCGGGATGCGGGAGCGGGTCGCCCTGGTCGGCGGCACGATCGAGGCCGGTCCGGTGCCGGACGGCTGGCGGCTGGCCGCCTCCTGGCCGCTGGGGGTGGCGGCATGACCAGGGTGCTGATCGTCGACGACCAGCAGCTCGTCCGGGCCGGGGTGCGGATGCTGGTCGAGTCCACGGACGACCTGACGGTGGCCGGGGAGGCGGCGGACGGCGCCCGGGCGGTCGAGCTCTCCCCGCGGCTGCGGCCGGACGTGGTGCTGATGGACCTGCACATGCCGGGGATGGACGGCATCGAGGCCACCGCGCTGCTGCTGTCCCGCCTTCCCTCCGCCCGGGTCGTGGTGCTGACCACCTTCGACGACGACGACCGGCTCTACCCGGCCCTGGCGGCCGGCGCCTGCGGCTTCCTCGCCAAGGACGTCGAGCCGGGCGCGGTGCTGGACGCCGTACGGCGGGCGGCGGCGGGCGAGAGCCCGTACAGCCCGGCGGTGCTGCGGCGGGTGGTGGCGCGGGCGGCGGAGGACTGGGCGGGAGCGGAGCGGCGGGGTGTGCCGGTCCATGTCACCGAGCGGGAGGGCGAGGTGCTGCGGCACCTCGCGGACGGGCTGTCGAACGCCGAGATCGCCGGACGGATGCACCTGGGGGTGACCACGGTGAAGACCCACGTGTCGAACCTGATGACCAAGACGGGCAGCCCGAACCGGGTGCGGCTCGCGGTGCTGGCCATCCAGCGGGGGCTGGCCTGAGCGGAGCAGCCCGAGGGGCGGCCGCGAGCGCCTGCGGAGAAGCTGGGCGGGATGTCCGAGAACCCGCTGCCGCCGCCCGTCGACCTGCGGGCCTGGTGCTGGCTGCTGTGCGCGTCCACGCTGCTGATGACCGGGTACTTCACACTGCCGCTGGAGTGGCTGGGCGACCGCCGGCCGCTGCTGAGCTGGCTGGTGTTCGCGGGTGCGCTGGTCGGGCTGACCTGCCTGCTGCTGGCCAAGATCGTCGGGGTGCTGAGGGGAACGGCGAAGCGGCCGGTGGTCTGGCTCGCCTTCCTGATCTGCCTGGCGCTGACCGTCTTCTCGACGACGTACTACGTGCTCGGCTCGCACAAGCCGGAGTTCGCCGGGCTGGAGACGCGGCTGGACGCGCTGTACTTCACGGTCGTCACGCTGGCGACGGTGGGGTACGGCGACATCACCCCGGCGGGCCAGACGGCCAGGCTCGTGGTGGTGCTGCAGATCGGGTACAACTTCGTGTTCCTCGCGGCGGCGGCCGGGACCGCCTCGCGGGCGGTCCGCGGGAACGTGGAGCGACGGATCCGGGGGAAGGGCTGAGTCCGGTGTCCGGCGAGTCCGGCCACCGCTCCCGGCCCCCGGGCAGCGTCTCGCGGGGGACGTCGGCCCGGCCGGCTTCCCCCGCGCTGCGGTAGACCCACAGCGTTGTCCACAGGCTGTGGACAACGCTGTGGGCTCAGGAGCGGCCGGCGTCGATCACGCAGAACCGGTTGCCCTCGGTGTCTCCCAACACTCTGAACTAGTAGTTCTGGAGTGGCAGCGGGATGGGTACGGCAACGCTGGTCAGGAGCACGTCTGCGGGTCGCGGGAAGTCGGTGCGCTCCAAGCCCGCTGTGACCAAAGAGACCAAAAATCTTCTGGCTGGGACGGTATTCACCGAGACCCTTCGGGGCGTCCGGTGCGTTCGCCTCTCGGTGCTGACCGACGAGACCACCAGCCCTGAGCGGCAGCGCGACGCGGCCGACCACGTAGCCGGTGAGCTTCGTATCGACTTCGGCCAGGGCGACGCCCTACGAGAAGCCGTCGACCTTGACGTCAGCGCATCCAAGACCAGCCCGTGGGAGCGCCCCCAGCTTCTCCGCTGGCTGAGCGACCCGGATGCCTACGACGCGCTTGTCTTCTGGCGCTTCGACCGCGCGATCCGGTCGATGCAGGACATGTACGCGCTCGCCAACTGGGCGCGGAAGCAGCGGAAGGTGCTCGTCTTCGCCGAGGGGCTGGGCGGGGGGCGGCAGGTCTTCGACTTCCGCAACGCCATGGACCCCATGGCGGAGCTCCAGTTGTTCATGCTGGCGTTCGCCGCACAGTTCGAGGCCCAGAGCATCAGCGACCGCGTGAGCGGCGCCCAGGCCGCGTTGCGGGCCATGCCGCTCCGTTGGCGCGGTGGTGGCCGTCCGCCGTACGGCTACATGCCCGCCCCCATGCCTGAGGAGTTCGGCGGCAAGGGATGGACGCTCGTCCCGGACCCCGACGCGGTCAAGGTGATCGAGCGCATTATCCGTGAACTGCTGGAAGGCCGGACCGTTTCCGCAATCGCCATCGGCCTCAACGCGGATAACGTGCCCACGCCGCGCGATCACTGGGCCGTCAAGAACGGTCGCGAAACGGGCGGAAAGACCGGAGGAGTAAAGGGACTCACACGGGACCGGTTCAAGTGGACTCCGGGCGTCATTACTCGAATACTCCGCAATGAAACACTTCTCGGCTGGAAGATGCACAAGGGGAAGCCCGTCCGGGACGGTCAGGGGAATCCGGTTATGGCCGCCCTGAACCCGATCATGACTCGCGAAGAGTTTGATCAGGTCGGCGCGGTTCTCGACTCGCGATCGACGCAGTACCCCAGCGAGCGAACAGATTCAAATGCCTTGCTGCTGGCTGTAGTTCACTGCGCCGGCTGCGGGGGCCGCATGTACTTCAACCGACAGGAGAGCAGCACGGCACAGCACCCGACCTACGGGTGCGGCCACCACGCGCGCGGCGTGAAATGCGAGCAGCCTGCCTATATTCGGCACGACTGGGTGGACGATTTCGTCACTTCCGAATTCCTGCGCCTGGCTGGCCCTATCCCGGTGACTCGCACAGTCGAGATTCCGGGCTATGACCCCCAGCCCGAGATAAATTCCACCATGGCGGAGTACGAATCCCACTTGGAAGAGAAGGGGAAGCAGAAGTCAAAGTCAGCGCTTGCGATGTGGGAAAAGCGCCGTGACGCCCTCGACAGTCGGCTGATCGAGCTGGAGTCCCGGGAGAAGACGGAGCCGCAACGAATCGTCACAGCCACGGGACGCACCTACGCGGACGAATGGAAGGAGGCGGACACCACCCAGCGACGGGGCATGTTGGTCGACGCAGGGGTTCGGCTCGACGTACGAAAGGGCACGCGGGGCGGGTGGCGAAAGCTTGATACCCGGCGCGTCGACTTCAGCATGTCCGGCGAACTGGACCTGGTCGCCGAAGAGCTTGACGCCATCTCCCGACAGGCGGAGTCCGACGTCCGGGGAGACCGCCCGGCAGCCCACAGCAAGATCCGAACGGCGGCCCCCGTGGCCGCCTGACAGCCCCACGCGGCCCCGGTAGGCCCTGAGCCTGCCGGGGCTTCTTCATGCCCGCAGGCGGGCGTCTGGGTCCTTCCAGGTCGGCGCTCGCACGGGGCGCCTGGCCCATCAGCGGCCGGATCGGGCGGGGCCGATGGTGTAGTGATGTTTTGACGAGTTTTCCAGTACGTCATAGAAAACTCTTAAGCAATCAGGAAACGGCGCCAAACCATCTGCGCATCATCCTCGGGTCCGGGAAGTCCTTGCGCTCTAGCCCCTTTGAGAGAGCCAAGAACCCGGAAGGGGGTTCCATGTCATCTGCGCTGATGCGCGATACGGGCATCCAGAAGAGGACGGCGCCGTTCGGCGTTTCGATCCGGAGTTCTGGGGGCGTCAACACGATCAGTGGGTATGCCGTTCGCTTCAATGAGCTGAGCCACGATCTGGGCGGGTTCCGGGAGCGGATCGCCCCGGCCGCGTGGACTCCGGCGACGGACCGAAGCGATGTACTCGCTACGTTCAACCACAACGTTGACTACGTCCTTGGCCGGCGCAGTTCGGGAACACTCCGGCTCACTGCGGACGCGTCGGGGATTCGCTATGAGATCGACGTCCCGAACACACAAGCCGGCCAAGACGTCGCTGAGTTGATCCGGCGGGGCGACGTGGTCGGCAGCTCGTTCACTTTCCGGGTCGACCCGGGCGGGCAGGAGCGGGCCAGCGATGACGACCCCGAGACGGGTCTTCCGGTCCGCGTGATCACGTCGATGACCGTCTACGAACTCGGCCCGGTCACCAATCCGGCCTACCCGACGACGACCACAAGCGCCCGTTCCCTGGACGCTGCCCATCCGATCGAGAGGGAGTCCCGCATGACCGACGTACCTATCCGAACGGCGGACGGATTCCTTCCTGTGAACCGGCGTGCCATTCCGAACGGCTCTCAGTGGACGGCTACGGAACCGGCCGCACTGTGGGTAAACCTGATCGGCCCGAAGTCCCGTTTCCTGGCGAACATCCCGGCGTCGAACAAGCTGCCCATGCACGAGGCTTCGATGATGCTCCCGGCGACCAAGACCGCCGACGGCGGATACGTGGACGCCAACACGCCGATCCCGGAATCGGACACGGACCTGCCCTCCCGCACGTGCTGGGCAACCAAGTTCGGCGCGCTGGAGAAGGCGTCGTCCGAAGTCCTTCAGGACGCCCGTCCGGATCTCGTTGCCGGGATCAACCAGTCCCTTGCGCTCGCCATGGCGCGGGGCATCGACAAGGGCCTGTTCAACGGCGCCGGACCGGCCGACCCGAACGACCCGCGCCGTGTAACTGGGCTACTGCCTCAGGGAGTTACGAATAACGCGGCTCCGTCCGTCACTGAGATCAGCGCGGCTATCAAGCGCATGGAAGCCACCGGTGCTGAGGCCACGGTCCTATGGGTCGACCCGGTGGCCGCCGAAGCGCTCCGTGCCGAGATACCCGCCGCGCAGTGGAAGGAAGCGATCTACGGACTGGTACCGGTCGTCACCCAGTTCCTTCCCGCCAATACGGCTGTGGTGGCTGACAGTTCGCGAATCTTCGTCGGACTGCACAGCGGTATCTCGATCACGGTTTCCCGCACCGCCCCGGAGGCGTTCTTGCAGGACCGGGCGCTGTTCCGCGCGCTCGCCCGCGTTGCCGGCGTCTGGGTGCAGGAAGCCGGGTCGGTGCAGATCGTGAGCGCCACGCTCCCGGCCAAGACCCCGGACCTTCGGTTGCTCGCCGACCAGCCGGAGTCCTACCTGAACTCCCCGGAGATGATGGCCGCCCAGGCTGCGCAGCACGTTCAGGAGATGGCCGACCACCAGGCCGACCCGAGCAAGCGCTTCACGGTGTCCGCGCCGAAGCTCACGGACGACGAAGCCCAACAGCTCCGCAGCCAGCGACAGCGGGCACAGGCCCAGAAGTGATCACGACCACCGGAGGTAGGGGGGTGTCCCGGGTATGGGGATGCTGAGGAAGGGGGCGGCCCATCTCGCCGCCCTGTGGCGCTGGCACGGCCGACCGCCGCACCGTGAGCCACTGCTGATCGAGATCGCCGCGCGCCTGGCCGAGATCGGACTCAGGAACGTGCCAGTGCCCTGCCAGCACTGCACCGGCACAGGACACGTGGCTGCCGTCGTCCTGGCGTGGACGACGCCGATCCGCGACGGCGGCAGGCGTGAGCGTCACAACGTACACACGTCTTGCCTCGCGTGCTGGCGGGACACGGGCCGGACCGACGGCTTGCCCGTGCTCGAAGGGGCGAGACTCCACCGGCGCCGGACACCGAAGCCGGGCACGGTGATCATCTGCGCCTGACATCCGGCGCACCGGCCGCTGGGCAGAGGGAGAGCGCGGTGAAAGTTCCCGGCGCGTGCCCGCTGGCGTTCCCGGTCCCAGCTCGCCGTACGCGTCCGTCCCGCCCAGGCCCCCACGGACTGTCCGCCAACTCGAAAGGGGAAGAGATGAAACGAAGGTGCGCGCACTCGCCGTGCGGCGCCGAGATTCCTGTCACCGCCGACCCGCGCACCCGGTACTGCACGGACGCACACCGGCGGGCAGCCTCGCGGGCCCGCAAGGCCACAGAGGCGGTCACCAGAAGCCGCCCAGCACCCACAGGACCGACCGGGGAGCGCTACCCGGCACTCCGGGCCATTTGGGATGCCGTAGCCGCGCAGATCGCCGCCGAAGGCGTCATGGTGGCCGGCTCCTCTGGCGTGCCGGTCTCGCACCCGCTGCTGCGGTTCCTGGGGCAGCTCGATGCCGCGCTGTCGGCACATGAACGGGTCAGCGAGACCGCCGTCGAAGCCGATCCCATCGCGGTGGCTCAGGCTGCCGCCCGGACAGCGATGGAGGCATACCGCCGTGAACAGTCCGAGCGATGAACTCCGTGATCTGGCATGCATGTTGGGAGACCAGCGGTCAGACGAGATCGAAGTCCATCCACTCTGGCCGGTCTACGTCGCGCTGTTCCGCGCCGAGCTGAGGACCGATCCCCGCCCGGACGAAGTCAGCGTGATCTGCGGCTGTCCCTCGCACTACTGAGTAGCCCATGCAAGCAAGAGACCCCAGCGGACCATCCCGCTGGGGTCTTTCTGCGTTCCGGGCCGGGTCAGATATCGCCGAACTCGCCGGAGCTGACGGCGGCGACGAACGAAGCCCACGCGGCGGCTGGGAAGATCAGCGCGGGCCCCTCGGGGTCCTTGGAGTCTCGGACGGGGACGGTGCCGGTGAGGCCACTGAACGACACTTCGACGCATTCTCCGCCGTTGCTGCTGTATGACGACTTGAACCACACGGCGGTCACGGCAGTTCCTTCCTTCGTTCCCTGATCAGAGCCACAGAGTCCGCCTGTGAACGTGCCATGGCCTGGAGCTGATAGTAGGTCCCGAGGATAGGTAGCACGGCCGCACTGTCCCGCTCCAAGTTGCCTTGCCGTGAACTCTCGGCGTAGCACATGAGCGCGCGGTTCGGGAAGGTCAGGATGTAGACCGGGAGATCGAACGCCCGATCAGCACCAAGGGTCAACGGGGCAACCTGAAGCATGGTGTGCGGCATGGCGGCGAACTCAATCAGGGCATCCAGCTGACCAGCCATGACGCTGGCGCCGCCGATCGGTCGCTGGATGCAGCTCTCATCCAGGACTGCATGGATCACTGGCGGTGGGTCGCGTCGCAGTTTCTCTTGCCTGCGTGCGAGAACGGCAACCCGCCTGTCGGCCCTCTCGGCAGTGATGCTGCCGCGTCGAACCGCTCCGGCTGCGATCTCCCTTGCGTAGTCGAGCGTCTGTAGGACGCCGGGGATGATGCCCAGGGTGAACACGCGAAGCTCTGTGGCCTTCGCTTCCTCGGCTACGTAGGCAGCAAAGCCTTCGAGAAGCGTGGCGGAGTCGCCTTCGCGGGCCTTGTTCGTAAAGATCGGCCCCATAGCAAATGCTTTGTCAAGTTCCCGTGCAACAGGTGGAGTTGCGCGCCTGTGACCATTTTCCATCTGAGAGATGTGGGTAGGCGTGCAGCCGATCATCTGTGCGACGTCCTGCTGTCGCCAGCCCCGTTCCTCGCGCTTGCTGCGAAGGAAGGCGCCAAACTCAGATGCGGGTGACGCTCCGGGGTCTAGCTTGGACTTGTTCATGGGCCAATTTTTCTACTTAGCAAGCGGATTCGGGACGTTGCGTACCGAAGGAGGCTAGAGGAAAGTGGGCGCTCCTGGTAGCCAAGGCACTACGGAACGGAGCCCCCCCATGGCGCCACGTAGACGCACCCCCGCAACCCCGACGCACCCCCAGTCGGCGTCCGCCGGCTCCCCGCCCCTGGCCGATACGGACTTGGAGTCCGAGCCCGACGTGTGCCCGAGGGACGGCGAGGTGATCGTCGCCAACGAGCCGGGCCCGGACAGGTTCGCCGAGTGGTCGTGCGCGTCGGGTCACTTCGGCTTCTTGCTGCCGCCGGAGTACGTGGAGTTGCACCCGGAGGACGACCGCGTTCAGGTGTGCGGCACGAAGCGCCGCAGCGAGGCGAACGCCGCCCGCGTCGTGGTGTGACAGTCCGGTCCTGGAGCCGACTGTGGCTCCACCGGGTCACCCACCCGGTAGTCACGGTTCAGATGTTCTGGGGGCTCCACCTTCAATTCGCCTGGCCGGTAACGATGTTCAGCCAACGGCGTCGCCGGATCATCCGTGACGAGCGCGCCCACGTGACCCCCCGGCACGTGGAGCTTCGGGCGGAACTCGATCGGCGCCGTCTGGGACTGCCATCGGCCCCCGAGTAACACCTACAGACCCCCGTCCCGCCCGGACTATCAGTCACGTGACGTCCGGCCGGGACGGCTTCAACTCCCGTACCCCGCCCCGGGGCTGAAAAAAGTGGGCGGAAGGGTTTGGTACGGGAACGGTCCCGTCCGTACGCGCAACCAACCCCCGTCGTGGACGGGCGGGGCCACCACCTGAAGACCCCCGACGGGATCCTGCTTGCCGCCGGGAAGCACAACCCCCCGTCCCGGTGACGTGCCAAGGGACGGACGCGGACGACCGGGCGGGGGGCTCATCATCCACATCGAGGAGAGGCGCATGGCGAGGACGAGTCCGAAGGGAGCAGAGCGCCGCGTGGTCGTGCTCCGCCGAGAAGCACGGAACAGGACTTCTGAGCCGGAGGTGAAACCCCAGTTGAACGTTGCTTCACTCGGCTCCGTCGCACGGGACTCCCGCGCCGGCGGGCGGATCGGCATCGTTCACCGCACGACGGGCCACTACGCCTACCTTCGGGAGCCGGGAACGGTGAACGACGTCTGGGAGTGCCCGGTGACCCTGGTCGGACCGCCCAGTCAGGAAGCGGCGGAGCTTGCCCAGCGGCTTGACGTGGGAGTTGTTCCGCACAGGGACCACCCGGAGTAGCCCCCTTCGACTCCCGGCACGATTGCCGGGGCGCCGGTCCCCGCCGGATGTTCTGACACAACGTTTGGCCGGGGGCCGGCATTTCAAACTCCCGCCCCGGGGCTGTTTCCTCTCCTGTCTCCCCCGGGGCGGGGCCCATCGTGCCCACCATTGGACGGTAACTCCCTTGAACAGCAAGGATATTCGGCGCCCGGAGCGTTGGGTCAGAGCTGAGGTTCTGATCAGGAACGTGCATGGGCGGGTCTTGCTCATGGAACCCACGGACCGGCCGGGCTTCCTGCTGCCGGGGGGACTCGTCCGCCCTGGCGAACAAGTAGCGGACGGTGCAGCGCGAGAACTCGCCGAACAGACCGGTCTGCGTCGGCTGCCCACGCATCACCTGGGCGTCGACCAGGTCCCGGCCAACCCGGCGACGGGCGACGTCGAAGGGTTCAGCATCGTCTGTGACGGCGGGGACGCGTCTCTTCTGGAGATGAAGCTGTTGGCCGAACAGGGCGTCCCGGTCGCCGGGTTCAAGGCGTTCAGCGGGCACCGGTGGGCGTCGCTCGATGAGCTGAACGACCTCGTAGACTCGTACATGTTGACGCGCCTCCGGGTCGCCCTGGGCGTCCTGGACGGTGGACTCCGTCAGCCGCTTCTGTACATGGCGCAGCCGGCGCCGGATCGGCGTAACGCGTGATGGGCGAGACCTCCGGCGGCGGCTTCAACCCAGAGGGCAAAACGTGGCGCGCCGAGTACACGTTCCGGGGGCAGCCCGGTATTCCCGGGGTTATTTCCGGCGGCTCCGACGTCCACGGGTTCGCTGCCACGCATTCGTTCGAACGACTGGCCGCGCACCTGATTTCGGAAGCCGCACGACGCTGGTGGACGCTGGACGTCCCGTCCGTGATGGCCGACTTCGGTGAGATCCTTCTCCGCCACGGCCAGGCGGTCGCGATGCAGCGGGGCAAGTGGACGTACGAACCGGGCGGACGCCAGGAATGGGCGGACGTCACCGTGACCTACCACCCGGTTGGCCGGATCGAACCGGCCTGAGGGCGAGAAAGCCCCGTCCAGGTCCGCCTGGGCGGGGTTACTTCGTGCGGTCCTTCACGTAGCTGCCGCGCCGGGGCACCGTGAAGGCGTACCCCTCACTCCTGAGATAGGCGATTGCGTTCCGGGCCGTGTTCCTGGCGACGCCGTACCGCTGGACAAGATCAGATTCGGACGGGATCGGGCGCCCGACTGCAAGCGAGCCGTTCTCGATATCCCTGATCAGGTCCGCTGCGATCTGCCTATAGGGCGGATCGGGGGACTCATAGTCGATCACGGAGAGGGTCATAGGAAGAAGCCTAGACAAGCCTGTCCGTCGAGCCATACCCATGCATGAGCCTGCTCATGGGTGGACGTACCTATACAAGCAAGGTACTTTCAATGCAACAAAACCCCGGCGACCGCGCCAACGGTCCCGGGGATGGCCCTAGCTTTCTCGGAGCTAAGACATGACCCAGCTTATCGTTCTGGCTGCCCTTTGGGCGCTGCGCTTGCTGCTGCCGGCACGGGGAGAGCACCGCGCCCCCAACGCCCAGGCGCCCCAGGAAGCCCCCGCCATCTGCGGGTGGCGCCGACCGTTCCCCGCTCATCTGCTGATCCGCTCCATGCCCCTCCCGGAGCCCACAAGGGTGGTCCCGCTCTACCTCGAAGCCTGGGAGCAGATCCCCGACGGCGAGAAGGCAGCCGTACTCAAGAAGCAGGCAGCAGAACAGATGGAGGAGTGGGTGAAGACCGAACGACGCACGGCAGCGTTCGCGGCACAGCTCGATCTTCCCGACCCGCTTCACTGGCTGGACGACGCGACAACCGCCGACCGGGTACTTACCGGGGCGGTGGCGTGATGACCGACACCACCGACCAGGAAGAGACCCCCGAACCCGGTGTCACCCACATCTGCGCCCGGTGCTCCGGCACCTGCCGCGTGACCGCCATTGGCCACGTGGAGCAGCAGACCGGGGCCGGGTGGACCGTATGGGGCTGTGACGACTGTGCACCGGCCCTCCGTAAGCTGATCGGCTAGACCCTCTGCCCCGTCCGGGTTCGCCTGGGCGGGGCTTATGCAGGACTTCTGCGGTAGGCGCAGAAGTGGGAGTTAGAGGTGTTGGGGTCGGCGAGGACCACGAAGTCGGGGTCCTCCGGGTAGCGCTTCCAGTCCACCCGTTCGGCACCGAGGGCGACGAGACGCCCGACCTCGGCGGCCTGCTCCTGGGCGTCCCCGGCGTAGAGGTCCAGGTGGACGCGCGGCTCCTCCTGGACCGGGGACTCGCTGAGCCCGAGGGCGAGTTGCACGCCGTGGCCAGGGCCGGCCGGGACGAGGACCGTCCAGCCGGCCCCGACCAGGCCGTCGCGCGGGACGTAGTCGAGGGCGGCCGTCCAGAAGGCGACGGCGCGGGGCATGTCGGAGACACCGAGGACGAGGGAACCGATCGTCAGCATGGGTCCATTCTGGCGGACCGTCAGTCGTCCTGGAGATCGGCGGCGGTGTGGAGGGTGGCGAACAGGGCCGAGAGCCGGGCGTTCCAGTTGGCGTACGTCGGGACGTCGACGGCGTGCTTCTTGCCCATGTCCCTGACCACCTTCTGGGCGGACTTGAGCTCCTGGGCGGCGTCGTCCGGGCTGCCCTCGTTGAGGCGCGCCGCGGTGGCGTCGAGGATCCTCAGCAGGTCCGTCTGCTTGTCGCGCTCCCTGCCGACCTCGGCCTGGGCGACGGCCTGGCGGAAGGACTGGACCTGGAGCGCGGCGGGCTGGTTGCGCGGGAGGGGCAGGGCGGACGTCGGGGCTGCCGAGGGAGTGGTGGGGGTCGCGGCCGGGACGGAGGAGGTGGCGGTCGGCTTCGGCGTGGCGGTCGGCTTCGGGGCCGTGGTGGTGGCGGTGGGGCTCGCGGCCGGGGCGGTGGCCGCGGCCGGCTTGGCGGCGGGCGCGTCACCGGCCGGTCCGCCGAAGGCGGTGACGGCCAGCGCGGTGACGCCTGCCAGGCCGACCACGCCCAACGCCCCGAGCACCAGCGGCTTCCGGCGGCTCCGGGCGGGAGCGGGCGGGAGCGGGGGCGCGGCCGCCGGAACGGGGATCGGCGCCATCACCGAGGTGGCGGCCGGGGGTTGGGGCGGCAGCACGGTGGTGTGCTGCTGGTTCGGCGGCGGGGAGAACGGCACCGGCGGAAGGAACCGCGTGGCGGCCCCGGCGCCCGTGAGCAGGTCGACGGTCGGGTTGCCGACCGCCAACCCCGGGACGGTGCCGAGGAGTTCGGACCGGGCGGCGGCGGCGTCGGCCGGACGGTCGGCCGGGTTCTTGGCCAGCAGCCGCAGCACCGCCGCGTCCAGGGCGGGCGGCAGGCCGGGACGCCGGGCGGACGGCGGCAGCGGCTGTTCGCTGACGTGCTTGAAGGCGATCGCCACCGGGGTCTCGGCGGTGAACGGAGTCGCGCCGGTGAGCATCTCGGTCAGCACGCAGCCGACCGCGTACAGGTCCGTCCGCCCGTCCAGCGCCGAGGCGGTGGCCTGTTCGGGCGAGAGGTAGGCGGCCGTACCGAGCACGCTCGCGGTCTGGGTCAGGTTGCTGGAGGAGCCGGCCCTGGCGATGCCGAAGTCGACGACCTTCACCCCGCCGTCGTCGGTGATCATGATGTTGCCCGGCTTGATGTCCCGGTGCACCAGACCGGCCGCGTGCGCGACCGCCAGCGCCTCGCAGACCGCCGCCGCGATGCCGACGGCGCGCTCCACCGGCAGCGCCCGCTGCTCCGCCAGCAGAGCGGCCAGCGACCGGCCGTTGACCAGCTCCATGACGATGAACGGTGTGCCCTGGTCCACCCCCGAGTCGAAGACCATGACGATCCCCGGGTGCACCAGCATGGCCGCGTGCTGGGCCTCGCGGCTGAAGCGCTCGGCGAAGCGGGGGTCGTCGGCGAGGCCGCCGTTGAGGACCTTGACGGCCACCTGACGCCCCAGCACCCGGTCCACGCCGCGCCAGACGGTGGCCATGCCGCCGACGCCGAGCATGCCGACGAGTTCGTAACGCCCGTTCAGCGCCCGTCCGATCACCTGGAGCTCCCCTCACGTGCCCTGCCCGGGGTTCCGGGCCGCCTCGTGCACCTGTGCACGATAGCCGCACGGCCGAACGGGCCGACCAGGGGCGGAGGGTGGCGGTCGGGGGACCGGGCAGCGGTCCCCCGGCCGCCGGCACGGGGGTGGGGGCCCCCCCGCCCGCGGGGGGGGGGGGCGCCCGGGGGGGGGGCCGCCCGGGCGGGGGGGGGGCCCGGGGGGGCCCCCGCCCCCCCCCCCCCCCCGCCGGGGGGGGGGGGGGGGGGGGGGGGGGGGGGGCGGGGCCCCGCCCCCCCCCGCCCCCGGGCCGGGGGGGGGGCCCCCCCGGGCGGGGGGGGGGGGGGCCCCCACGTTTCCGGGCCGGCCGGGCCGGCGGCGCGTCCGGGGTGCGCCTGCCGGTCCGGCCGGAGCCGGCCGGGTGGGCGGAGGGCACGGGGGCGCCCACCGCCCACCCGGGGTCTTCGGGTGGTACTGCGCCCGCGGGGCCTTGCCGGTCCTGTCGGTCCGACCGGTCCCACGGGGTACCGCGATGGTGCTGTTCCGGGTGGGCGGCGAGCCCGGGGGGAGTCGCTCGCCGCCCACCCGGAGTTCTGGGGGCTACCTCCCGGACGACTGCTCGCCCTCGGTCCGGCCGGTCCTGCCCGGGTGGACGTCCGGCGGGGCGGGGCCGGTCCGCGGGGGCGGGACGGTCACGCCGGACTTGCCCGGTCTGGAACCGTTGCCGCCGGAGTCCTGACCGTTGCCGCCGCCGACGGCGTTGCCGCCCTGGTCGCCGTTCTGGTTGCCACTGCCGTTGCTGTTGCCGCTGCCGCCGGCCCGGCCGCCGTCGGTGTTCCCCTTGCCGGCCCCGGCGTTCGAGCCCGGACCGGTACCGGTTCCCGGGACGGTGCCGTTGCCGTTGCCGGTACCGGTGCGCCCGGGTTCGCGCGACGAGGTGCCGGCGCCCTGGTGGTCGCCGTCCCCCTCCTCGGCCGCGGCCTCGCAGTAGGCCGCCACCCGGTCCGCGCCGCCGGCCGCCGCGACCAGCGGGCCGAACAGTGGGTCGCCGGCCAGCCGGCCGGGGCGCTCGCCCTTGGCCGTACGGTCGGCGAAGCCGGTGCAGAGGCCGGCCAGCGCGGACGGGACGGCCGGGACCGCCGGGCGGGCTCCGCGCCCCTCGGTCGAGGGGGTGCCGGGCGTCGCGGGGTCGGACGGGACGACCGCCTGCGGTCCGGCGGAGGCACTGCCGGACGGACGGGCGGAACCGGACGCCACGGCACCGGACGGGGTCACGCCGGCCGACGAGCCGTCGGCCGGGGCGCCCGGCCCCGGGTCGGCGGTCGCACCCCGGCCGCCGAGCGTGTGCTCCGCCTCGGCCGGGCCACCGCCCAGCGCGGACGGCAGGTTGCCGGTGCCGGCGGCGACGGCGACGCCGCACAGCGCGGTGGCGCCGAGCACGACGGCAGTGGCCTTCGTGCTGAAGGCCCTGGCCAGCGCGGCGGTTGCCATCGATCGTCTCCGGACGGGGGTCACTGTCGGGTCGGGCGCGAGACTCGCCTCCCGGAACGCGGCCAGGGCGGCCTCCTCCCCGGCCAGTTCGCCGGCCGCCGCGGGGGCGGCGGCCGCGGCGAGCACCCGGGCGAGCTGCCCGGGACCGCCGTCCGGTCCGGTGAGCGAGGCGTCCTGCCCGGCCGACGGGCCGCCCACGGCGCCACCGAGCAGCTGCTCGGCGGCATCACGGTCGATCCGACGGGATCGGTTGGTGCTCATCTCATGTCCTTCAGCGTCGCGGCCCGGCGTTCTGTCACACCCTGCGGAGAACTTTTTTTCGCGGGTTTCCCCGCGGGTCGCCCGGCGGCCTCGCCACCGCCCGTTCCGGGGGCCGCACCGCCCGTTCCGGGGGCCGCACCGGCCGTTCCGGGGGGCGCACCGGCCGCGGTCGCCGGGCCCCCGGAGGCCGCTCCGTCGCCCCTGACGGCCGGGATGCCGCTCCCCGCGGCGAGCGGCTCCACCAGCTTCGCCAGCCGCCGCAGGCCCCGGTGGGCGGCCATCCGGACACTGCCGGCCCGCTTGCCGAGCACCCGGGCGGCGCTCTCCGCGTCCAGTTCCATGACCACCCGCAGCAGCACCGCCTCGGCCTGGTCGCGCGGCAGCCGGGAGATCAGCGCCAGCGCGTCGGCGGTGCCGACCGTGGCCAGCGCGGCCCTCGCGGTGTCGTCCCCCGCCGCCAGCCCGGCCAGCTGCTCGAAGGGCAGGTCGGCGACCGGACGGCGACGCCGGGCGCGCAGGTGGTCGAGGGCCCGGTGGCGGGCGACGGTGGCGGCCCAGCCGCGGAAGCCGTCCCCGTCGCCGGAGAAGCCGCGCAGGTCGCGGGCGATCTGGAGCCAGGTCTCCGAGGCGATGTCCTCGGCGTCCTGCGCGTCCTCCGGCCGGCCGCCGACCAGCACCCGCAGGTAGCGCAGCAGACCCGGCTGGACGGTCCGGAACAGCAGCCGGAACGCCTCCTCGTCCCCGCCCTGCGCGGCGCGCACCGCCTCGGTCAGGTCGGGGGGAGCGGGATCCGGGCCGGGCGACGGGCCGGCGGGTGGTACTGGTCCGGACCGGCCGACGGGGCCGCCGGTGCCCGCTCCGGGGCGCTCTGCACTCTGCACCCGCCACATGATGCGCCATGCGGGCGAACGCCTCGGTCCCGGCCGAACGACCGGTCCGGCCGGGGCCAAGGTCCCGAGGACTGCTGCCGTTCGCCCACGGTCCTGAGGGGCCCGTCCGGCCTACGTTGTCGGTAGGCGAAGCAGTCCGGGCCGCCGACGCGCCCGGATGCCGGATCCGCCGACGCACCCGGCCCGCCGCCGTGACCCCGCCGTTCGCGGGCCCCTTCACGGGCGCCCGCACGACCCGTGCGGGCCCGGTCGCGCGCTCCCTCCCCAGGTCCGTCCGGGCCGTTCCGGGCCGCTCCGATCCGGCGGGAAGCACCACCCCCCGGCAGCCCGACCAGCAGGAAAGACCGTGATGACGAACGCCCACGAGCTCCACGCGAAGGGCCTGCGCGAGCACCTCGCACCCGCCCTGCGCACCCTGGGCCTCACCGGGTGGCGCCGGACCTTCAGCCTGCCGGACGAGACCCACTGGCTGCTGCTCGGCCTGGTCGAGCGCCCCGCCGCCGACCGGGTGCCCTTCACCTTCGGCCTCAGCCTGGTCCGCCGCACCGACTGGACCGCCGCGGCCCTCCCCGGCCATCGGCCCGACCCGCGCACCCGGTACGGCGTCGAGACCTGGCGGGCCCGGATCGGCGAGGTGCTGCCGGTCGGCGAGGACGTCTGGTGGGAGGTGCTGCCCGGGCCGCGCTGGCGGCTCCCGCTGGACGACGCCGTCGCCGCCGTGCGCCACTACGGCCTGCCGGAACTGCGGCGCCGGGCCGAGGCGGACCGTACGTCCACCGGCGGGACCTACCTCTCCCCCGCCGAGCTGGAGGCGGTCAACGCCGCACTGCTGACCGCCTCGGTGGCCCGGGTGCAGCGCGCCGAACTGGCCGGCCGGGCACTGGTGCTGACCGGCGCCTGGACCAGCGGCGACGGTGTCGCCCGGATCGTCCTGGCGGGCACCGCGCGGGGCTTCCTGTCCGCCGGGGACGAGCGCTTCGGCACCGTCCGCTGCCTGGACACCCTGGGCCGCGAGCTGTGGACCTTCCCCGTCGAGGGCTAGGGCGTTTCTGACACGCCCCAGGAAACCGCAGGTCACAGGGGGTGTCACGGCGCGCACCATGACAGCTGTCACGCGGATGACGCAACGGACGGCACTGCTCTGACGGAGGGTCGGACGGAAAGACTGGAGGCACGACGCGGGCAGCGGCCCGCGGCCACCAGCCGAGGAGGAACCCACCGTGAGCCAGACCGTCAGTGCCGCCGCCCGCACCGTCACCGCTCCCGCTCCGGTCGCCCCGGCGGCCACCGGCGCCGAGGCGCCGAACCCGCTGGTCTCCGGGCTCCGCCCGCTCGCCCTCGACGTGGCCGCCCCGCTCGCCGGCTACTTCCTGCTGCACTCGGCCCTCGGTCTGAGCGAGTTCGCCGCGCTGGCCTGGAGCAGTGCCTTCCCGGCCGCCAGGACCGTCCTCGGCCTGCTGCGCGAACGCGTGCTCAACCTGTGGGCCGCGCTGATGCTGACCGTCAACCTGGCGGGCCTGGCCCTGACCTTCGTCACCGGCGACGCCCGGCTGATGATCGCCAAGGACGGCGGGCTGAGCGGCACCGTGGCGCTGGCGATCCTGGTCTCCGCGCTGATCGGCCGGCCGGTGATGACCCCGATACTGATGCCCTTCATCACCAGGGGCAGGCGGGAGCGCGCCGCCGCCTGGCAGCGGCTGGCAGAGGGCCGGGCGGCCGGGTCGCGGGCCTTCCGCCGCCACGAGCGCCTGTTCTCCGGCATCTGGGGCACCGTGCTGCTGGCCGAGTGCGCGGCCCGGGTGACCGGCGCCTTCACCCTTCCGGTGTCGACCATGGCCTGGCTGTCCACGGTCTTCCTGATCGGCGCGATCGTGGCCGGCTCGCTGCTCGGACAGACCGCGACCGACCCGATCGTGCGGCTGGTCCGCGCCGAGGCCGAGGCCCCGACCACCGCCTGAGCACACGGTCCGTCCCGGGCGCCCGGCCCGCCCCTTTCCCGAACAGCCGGTTCCGGGGACTCGAACAGCGAGGAACCATCCGGATCCCCCGGGAGTCGTTATAACGAGGGGGTAACGGGACCCCCGGCGAGAAAACGGGGAGCCCCATGAACCGGACGACGCACGCGCCGATCAGGACCGAGGACCGCACGCTCGTCTGGGACGGCTGCCTGAACGTCCGCGACCTGGGCGGGCTGCCCACCGCGTCCGGCCGGCTCACCGCCCGCGGCGCGATGGTCCGGGCGGACAACCTGGACCGCCTCACCGCCGAGGGCTGGGACACCCTCCTCGACCACGGCGTCCGCACCGTGGTCGACCTGCGCAACGCCGAGGAGTACAAACCGCTCCTCCCGCTCCCCGAGGACGTCGACCTGGTCCGCGTCCCGCTGGACGAACTGGCCGGCCCCGCCTGGTGGGAGGCCCACGGGCGGCTGGACGGCACCCCGCTCGCGCTCCGCCCGTACCTGGACCACTGCCCGCACGCCGCCGCCGCGCTGGTCTCCGCGATCGCCGGCGCCCGCCCCGGCGGCGTGGTGGTGCACTGCGGCGCCGGCCGTGACCGCACCGGCCTGGCCACCCTGCTGCTGCTCGCCCTGGCCGGGGTCGACCGGACCGCGATCACCGAGGACTACCTGCTGAGCGGCCCCAACGTCCGCCCGCTGTACGGGATGCTCGGCCTGCCGGACCCGTACCGCCGGATCGACGCGGTGCTCGCCGAGGCCGGGACCACCGCCGAGGCCGCGCTGGCGGCCGCGCTCGACGGCTTCGACCCGGCCGGCTACCTGCTCGCGGCCGGTGTGACGCCCGCACGGATCGCCGCCGTCCGGGAGCGGCTGCTGCCGGCCGCGTAGCGCGGGCCCGAGAAACCTCCACGATCATCGTCAACCGATGGTTGACGACCATCGGGTCGACAACCTACGGTTGACGCATGGAGAATCCCGTTGTTCCGACCAGCACTCCGCTGCGCCTCGACGACCTGATCGCCGCGATCAAGAAGGTCCACCCCGACGCGCTCGACCAGCTCTCCGACGCGGTCATCGCCGCCGACCACCTCGGCGACCTCGCCGACCACCTCATCGGCCACTTCGTCGACCAGGCCCGCCGCTCCGGCGCCTCCTGGACCGACATCGGCCGCAGCATGGGCGTCAGCAAGCAGGCCGCCCAGAAGCGCTTCGTCCCCAAGGACCCGGGCGCCCCGAACGACCTCGACCCGAGCCAGGGATTCAGCCGGTTCACGCCCCGGGCCCGCAAGGTCGTGGTGGCCTCGCAGGAGGAGGCCCGGAAGGCCGCCAACGCCGAGATCACCGCGGTGCACCTGCTGCTCGGCCTGCTCGCCGAGCCCGAGGGCATCGCGATCAAGGCGCTCGCCGCCCAGGGCATCACCCCGGAGGCCGTCCGGACGGCGGCCACCGCCGCCCTGCCGACCGCCGTCGAGCAGGTAGTGCCCGCGCTGATCCCGTACGACGCCGAGGGCAAGAAGGTGATCGAGCTGACCTTCCGGGAGGCGCTCAAGCTCGGGCACAACTACGTCGGCACCGAACACATCCTGCTCGCGCTCCTGGAACTGGAGAACGGCCAGGGCGTGCTCGCCGGGCTGCGGGTGGACAAGTCCGAGACGGAGACCTTCGTCTCGGAGGCGATCGCCGCCATCATCGCCGCGCGGAACGAGGAGTCCGGGCCTCAGCAGTGAGGCCGGGCGCCCTGCCCCGGACGGGAGGCTCGCGGACCGGCCTCCCGGACGGGACTCGCGCCCGGGGCAGGGCCCGTCCGCTCAGAACCCGGAGACGCGGGTGGTGACGATCCGGACCCGGCCGTCGACGGCCGCCTCCAGCGCCGCCCGCAGCCGGGCCGAACGGGCCGGTCCGAGCAGGTCCAGCGCCTCCTCGACGGCGGCCCAGCGGTGGTCGTCCAGCTCACCGGCCGGGACGGCCACGGGGGTGCCGTCCGGGACGGTGCCGAAGTCGAACATGAAGTGCTGGGCGGGGTGGTCGAGTTCGGCCGAGGCATGGGTCCAGGAGATGGCCAGCAGCTCGCCCGCCTCCTGGACGATGCCGGTCTCCTCCTCCAACTCCCGCTCGGCGCACTCGACCGGGCCCTCGCCGAGGTCGATCGTGCCGCCGGGGAACTGCCAGTGCTCGCGGTACCCGGCCTTCACGATCAGGATCCGGCCCGACTGGTCCCGCAGCAGGCAGCCCGCCGCCGCGTAGATCCGGGGCAGGGAGGCCAGCCATTCCTCACGGGACTTCAAGGGCTCAGCCGTCACGGTGCTCCTCCTGGGGCGGGGTCGGTCCGGTCGGCCCCACTCTGCCACCCGACCGATGAGTCGCGGGCGACCCGGCGGTCCTATCCGGCATGGACACCATGGAGACCACACCGGGCAGTCCCGTCCTGACCTGCGACCTGGGTGCGCTGACCGCCCCCGACCTGGCCGTCGTCGACGCCCTCGCCCGGTTGCGGCTGGCCGCCGCCCGGCGCGGGGTGGCCGTGGTGCTGCTGAACGCCGGCGGCCCGCTGCGCGACCTGCTGGCGTTCAGCGGCCTCGCGGCGCTGCTGCCGGGCCCCGCCGATCCCCCGGACCTCGCGGAGCTACTCGGCGCCGGGCCCCACGGCGGTCTCCCGCCCCGGCTCGACACCGGGCCCGGCGTCGAGCCGGGGCGGGAGACCGAAGAGCGGGAAGAGCGCGTCGGTGTCCAGGAAGTTGGTGAAGCCGGTGATCCGGCCCCCTGACACCTCCGGCACGATCAGCGCCCACGGCTCGTGCCCGCCGCCCGGGCTCGGCCGGTACTGGCCGAAGGCCCGGCCACCGTTGGCCGTCACCGGGAGCAGCCGGGAGCCCCGGCAGCCGTGCCCGGGACCCAGCATCCACTCCCGGATCTCGCCCCGCCCGCGCAGCCACATCGCGAACGGCGGCATGTTGAGCGTGACGTCCTCGTGCAGCAGCGCGGCGAGGCCGTCCATGTCGTACGCCTCGAAGGCGCGGACGTAGCGGTCCAGCAGCGCACGGTGGTCCGCGTCCAGCGCGGGGGCGGGGCGGGCGGCCGAGGCGTCGGTGGCGAGCACCGCCCGGGCGCGCTGGAGCGCGCTGTTGACCGAGGCCACCGTGACGCCGAGCAGCTCGGCCACCTCGGCGGCCTTCCAGCCGAGCACCTCGCGCAGGACCAGCACCGCCCGCTGCCGGGGCGCGAGGCGCTGGAGCACGGCCACGAAGGCCAGCTTCACCGACTCGCGCTGGGCGGCCACCTCGGCCGGATCCCCCGTCTCGGACAGCACCCGGCCGTCCGGCGCGGGACCGATCCACGTCACCTCGGGCAACTGGGTGCCGTGCGCGGTGGCCACCGTGACCGGGCCGGCCAGGTCCATCGGACGGGCCCGGCTGTTGCGGCCGTTCAGCGCGTCCAGGCAGACGTTGGTGGCTATCCGGTACAGCCAGGAGCGCAGCGCGGCCCGCCCCTCGAAGCCCCGGTGCCCGCGCCAGGCGCGGACCATCGTCTCCTGCACCGCGTCCTCGGCCTCGAAGACGGAGCCGAGCATGCGGTAGCAGTAGCCGGTCAGTTCGGTGCGGTACCGCTCCAGCTGGAGCTCGACCGGCTCCTCCGTGATCACGTCGGCCATGGTGCGCCCGCCCCCGTCGTCCTGCCGTGTGCCCTGGTGAACGCGACGAACGTAGCGCACGGGACTGACAACGGCCCTCCGGGAGCGGTTCGGTGCCGGCCGCCGGGTGCCGGCCTCCCACGGTGCCGGCCGCCCGCGGTGCCGTCGGGCTCAGTGCTGTCCGTACACCTGGCCGGAGCCGAAGCCGGCGGTCACCAGCTTCCACAGGGTGGGGAACTCCTCGCCGCTGATGCCGGTCGGGTTGAGCCCGATGGCCACGCTGCGGGAGAAGTCGCGGGTGGCGAAGACAGCGCTGGTGAAGCCGGGCCTGGAGCCGTTCTTGCCCCAGACCTCGGTGCCGTTCGGCAGGACGGTGCGCAGCAGACCGGCGGTGCTGTAGCAGGCGTGCCCCGCGGTCGGGCCGATCTCGCAGTTCTTGTTGTGGTCGTTCGGCAGGTCGGGGACGGCGAACACCTCGGCCTGCTGGGCGGGCGGCAGCAGCCGGCCGCGGTAGAGCGCCTCGAAGAAGCGTTCCAGGTCGGCGGCGGAGGAGATCATGCCGCCCTCGGCCCACGGGTACGGGCTCTGTTCGGTGACGTCCACCCGGGTGGTGCCGCCGTCGGCGTTCCGGACGTCCACGTAGCCGGTGGCGTGCGGGCCGCGGACGGTCAGGTCGTCGGCGGCCGGGACGTAGGTGGCGCGCAGGCCGAGCGGGCCGGTGATGCGCCGGCGCACCTGGTCCGCGTAGTCGTCGCCGGTGACCTTCTCGATCACCAGCGCGGCGACGAAGTAGCCGTTGCCGTTGTACTGCTGCGCGGTGCCGGGCGCGAAGTTCATCGGCTGGGTGAGCATGTCCTCCACCACCTGCTGCGGGCTGAAGTAGGTGGCCCTGTGCGCGGCGAACCACGCCGTGCTGCCGTCCCCCGAGGTCATGCCGCCGCCTCCGGGCAGGCCGCTGGTGTGGTTGAGCAACTGCCGCACGGTGACCGGCGGGTAGCCGTCCGGGAGCAGTTCCGGCAGGTACTGCTGGACGGTGCCGTCCAGGTCGACCTTGCCCTCGGCGGCGAGCTGGAGCAGCACGGTCGCGGTGAACACCTTGGTGACGCTGCCGATCCGGAACCGGGCGTTCGCCGGCACGTCCTCCCCCGACGTGCCGCGCCACCGCGCGCCCGGGCCGTCGACCCTGACCAGTGCGCCGGTGACGTCGGCGGGCAGCGCGCCGAGGGTCCGGGCCAGCGACTCCCGGTCCGGCGGGCCCGGCCTGGCCGCCGCGGGGGCCGGGCCCGGGGCGGAGACGGGGGCGAGGCCGGGGGCTGGGGCTGGGGCGGCCACGGCACCGGCCGGGGGCGCACCGGCGGCCAGGGCCGGGGTCGCGGCGCCGACGGTGGCGGCGGCGAGCAGCGCGCCGGCCACCGCCAGGACGGGCCAACGGGCAGTGCGGGTACGGGTGTTCATGCGGACTCTCCCCAACGGTGGCCCGCCCGGCGGGCACCGGGCCGCCACGGCCGGCGGCCCGCCCGGCCGGCGGTGGCTCTGATGGGAGAGAGTCTTCGGCAGGACACCGGTCCGCGACATCCGGGAACTCCCCCCAACGCCCCCGAGCCATCCCCGAGAAGATCCCTGATCACACGTCAGGGGCGGGCGCCCACGGCCGTCCGACGCCCGCCCCTGCCCCCTGCCCCCTGCCCCCTTGTCCCGCGGACCGGCTGAGCGGCGCAGCGGCGCGGTTCAGTGGGCGGAGTGCTTCTCCGCGCCGCGGTGCCTGTGCCCCTTGAGCTCGGCGTGCATCGCCGGTGCGGCGTGCATCGTCGTGCCCGGCGCGTCCCTTCCGCCGTGCCGGAACGTCTCGTCGGCGCCGTACCCGGCGGCGGCACGGGACGCCGCCCCGGCACCCGGCGTCGGCGCGAGCCGGGCGGGCGGGCTCGCCATGCCCCGGCGTTCCAGCAGTTCCTGGGCACCCTGGCGGAGCTTGGCGGCACCGCTGGGAACGTGCTTGGTCATCGTCGGCCTCCCTTCGTCGGCCACCGGCCGGACGGATGCCGACCGGAGGGGCCGCACGGGCGTTATGTCCGGATTTTATCCGGGTTTCGGGCCCGCGCCATCCCAGGGAGGCGACTCACCCCGGCTCCGCCCCCCGGCCCAGGCCCGCCCCCGACCCGGGCCCACCCCGGCTCCGGACTCGCCTCAGCCCATGACCTCGTGGACGAAGCACCAGCGCCAGTCCTCCCCCTGCTCGTACGAACGGATCACCGGATGGGAGGTGTTGTGGAAGTGCGCGGTGGCGTGCCGCTGCGGCGAGAAGTCGCAGCAGCCGATGTGGCCGCAGTCCAGGCAGATCCGCAGGTGCACCCAGTCCCGGCGGCCCTGCGCCAGGCAGTCGGCGCAGCCGTCGGCGGGCGGGAGGGGCTCGATGTCCTGAGGGGCCAGAGCGAGGTCTTCGCAGGCGCTCATGCCTGAAAGGCTATGCCGCCCCGGCGCGGAGCGCCTGCTCAGGACGCTTGGGCCCCCGCCGCCTCCGCCCCGCCGGCTTCCCCCCGTCCCACGTCCGACCGCCCCGCGTCCGACCGCCCCGCATCCGCCCCCGGCGCCGTCCAACTCGCCAGCAGGGCCAGCTTCTGGGCGGTGGGCGAGCCCGCCGGGGCGGTGTAGACGACCAGCAGCTGGTCCGGCGAGCCGTTGACGCCCAGGGTCTCGTAGCCGAAGTCGAGTTCGCCGACCAGCGGGTGGTTCACCAGCTTGACCCCGTGGGTCTTCTCCCGCACCAGGTGGTCCGCCCAGAGCCGGACGAACTCGTCACTGCGCAGCGACAGTTCTCCCACCAGGGCTCCCAGCGCCGGATCGTCCGGGTGCAGTCCGGCGTCCCGGCGCAGGAAGGAGACGGTCTCGGCGGCGACCGCGTCCCACTGCCGGTAGTACTCCCTGGCCGCCGGGTCGAGGAAGGCGTGCCTGGCCTGGTTGGGCACGCCGTCCGGGCCGACGGCGGAACGCGCGGAGAAACCGTTCACCGCGTCGCCCAGCGCGTTCCAGGCCAGCACGTCCATCCGGCGGCCCAGCACGAAGGCGGGCACCTCGGTCATCAGGTCCAGCAGCAGCCGCGTCCCCGGGCGGACCGGCTGCCGCCCCCGTCCGCGCCCCCGTCCCCGGGCGGCGGAGGCCGGCGCGGACGCCGAAGCCCTGGGCGGACGGACCAGCGAGCGCAGGTGCGCGGCCTCCACCCCGTCCAGCCGCAGCACCCGGGCCACCGCGTCCAGCACGGCGTCCGAGGCGCTGCCGCCCCGGCCCTGCTCCAGCCGGACGTAGTAGTCCACGCTGACGCCCGCGAGCTGCGCCACCTCCTCCCGGCGCAGGCCCTGCACCCGGCGGCGGCCGTGCGCGGGCAGGCCCACCTCCTCCGGCAGGATCCGGGCCCGGCGTGAACGGAGGAAGTCCCCCAGGGTGTTCTCCATGCCCGGCAGGGTAGCCCCGGACGGGCTGCCCGAGGGTGGTACTGCCGCACCCGGGAAAGGCCGTCCCGGGTAGGGCGTTCCCGGGAGACGCGGAGCCCTGGGCAGCCGGTCGCGGCCCGAGCACAGTGGTCGGTGCCACCCCACCGAACCCCCGGGAGCCCCCGATGACCCACCCGTCCCTCGCCGCCCGCACCGCCGTCGTCACCGGAGCCGCCAGCGGCATGGGCGCCGCCACCGCCCGGCTGCTCGCCGCCTCCGGCGCCCGGGTCGCCCTGCTCGCCCGTCGCACCGAGCGGCTGGACGCCCTCGCCGCGGGGATCGCCGCCGCCGGCGGGCAGGCGCTCGCCGTCACCGCCGACATCACCGACCAGACCTCGGTGGACGCCGCCGCGAAGACCGTCCACGACGCCTACGGCCCGGTCGACCTCGTGGTCAACAACGCCGGGGTGATGCTGCCCAACCCCCTCGCGGAGGGCCGGATCGACGAGTGGACCCGCATGGTGGACACCAACCTCACCGGCGCACTGCGGATCGTCCGCGCCTTCAGCGCCGACCTCACCGCGGCCGCCGCCGAAGGTCGTACCGCCGACCTGGTCAACGTCTCCTCGATCGCCTCGCACGTGGTGTTCCCCGACTACGCGGTGTACGGCGCCACCAAGGCCGCGCTGACCCAGCTGTCCGCCGCCCTGCGCAGCGAGCTCGGCCCGCGCGACGTCCGGGTCAGCGCGATCGAGCCCGGACTGACCGACACCGAACTCGGCGGGCACATCGACAACCCGGTGCTGCGCGAACAGCTCGGCGGCATGTTCGACGCCATCCCGGCGCTCGGAGCGGAGGACGTCGCCGACCTCATCGCGTACACCGTCAGCCGCCCCCGGCACGTCAACCTGCGCCACCTGGTCGTCCTGCCGACGCGGCAGGCCTGAGCCCCGTCCCGCTGGCACTGCCGAATCCCCGCTCCGCGGCCACCGGTGGCATGGGAGCATGCCATCCGTGGCGATCGTGACGGGGAGAACGAACGGCGACACCGGCGGGAGCGACCCCACCGGTGCGCCCGGGCAGCGGGAACGCGGCACGGAGACGCGGGAGGACGACGGCGTCGGGCGGGCCGGTGACACCGACAGCGGCGTGCGGGGCGGCGGCAACAACGGCCGCGGCGGCGGAACGGCCGCCGTCGCCCGGATACCCGAGCAGAGCGGCCCCGGCCGGTTCCGGGCCCGCCCGCTGCCCGCCACCGACCGGGTCCGGCAGCCGGTCGCGCTGATCCGGCTGCTCGGCGGCCTGTTCGCCATCGCCCTCACCCTGCTGCTCGCCGACTACGCCCGCGCGACCACCAGCGGCATCGCCGCCGACGTCGCCGAGGCCGCCGGGCTGGTGCCGCGCCCGCTGGCGAGCCTGGCCGGCGGGCTCACCACCGCCGCCGTACTGCTGTTGCCGGTCGGCCTCGCGATCCGCCGGATGCTGGGCCCGGACCGTCGGCGCGCCCTCCAGCAGGTCTCCGACGGGCTGCTCGCCGCCGTCCTCGCGTACGGCGCCACGCTCGGCCTGGACCTGTGGGCCGACGGCCTCGCCCCGGTCTCGCTGCTCACCTCGCTCACCCAGCCGCTGCCCGGCGACGTGCTCGGACACACCGAGCCCGTCTACGGCTACCTCGCACCCGTCCTCGCCTTCATGACGGCCTCCGGCAGCCGGGAACGCCGCCTGCCCTGGAGCGTCCTCGCCCTGTACGGCCTCGCCGGACTGGCCGGCGGGTACGCCACCCCCACGGCGCTCCTGCTCGGGCTGCTGATCGGCTGGACCGGCGCCCACGGCACCCTGTACGCGGTCGGCACCCCCGACCCGCGGCCCCGGCCCGGCGAGGTCCTGCGCACCCTGCGCGACTGCGGACTGCGCCCGGTCGAGGCCCAGCCGGCCGCCCCCGACCGCTACCGGGTCCGGCAGGCCGACGGCCGCCCCGACCTCGACGTCCAGCTCCTCGACCGGCAGGCCGTCACCGCCGCCGCCGTCCAGCGCGCCTGGCGCCGGCTGCGCCTGCACACCGCCCCCGACCCGCGCGTCCTGCGCTCCCCGCGCACCGGGCTGGAACACGAGGCCCTGGTCACCTACGCGGCCCTCGCGGCCGGCGTCCGCACCCGGCACATCGCCGCCACCGCCGGCCTCGGCCAGGACACCGCCCTGATCGCGTACGAGCGGCTGGCCGGACGCAGCCTGGACGAACTCGCCGACGAGGAGATCACCGACGAGCTGCTCGCCGACGCCTGGCGGCAGCTCTCGCTGCTCCAGCGCCGCGAGATCGCCCACCGCGCGCTCGTCCCCTCCTCGCTGCTGATCGACGACTCGGGCGCGGTGCACCTGGTCGGCTTCGCCGACGGGGACATCGCCGCCACCGAACTCGTCCTGCGCTGCGACCTCGCCCAGCTGCTCACCACCCTCGCCCTCCGGGCCGGCGCCGCCCGCTCGGTCCGCACCGCCGTCGCCGTCCTCGGCCCCGACCCCGTCGGCGCCGCCCTCCCCCTGCTCCAGCCCATCGCCCTCGCCCACACCACCTGCCGCGCCCTCAAGCAGCACGCGAAGCGCGTCCCCGCCCCGGCCTCCACCGCAGCCCCTGCGACCAGTACGACCGGTAAGACCGCTGTGCCGGAACCCGACGGCGACGCCCCCACCCCGGGCGGCCTGCTCGACGAGATCCGCACGGAGGTCCTGCGCGCCCGCCCCCAGGTGGTGGGCCGCCCGGTGCGGCTGGAGCGGATGCGACCGCGGACACTGCTGGTCGTCGTGGGCGGGGTGGTGGCCGGGTGGCTGCTGATCCCGCAGCTGTTCGCGGCGGAGGACAACCCGATCTCCACCCTGACGGACGCCGATCCCTGGTGGCTGCTGCTCGCACTGGTCGCGGCGGCGTCGAGCCACGTCGCGGCGGCGATGGGCTTCGTCGGCTTCGTGCCGGAGCGGCTGGACTTCCGCAACGCGGTGCTGGCGCAGGTGGCCGGGTCGTTCGTGAAGCTGGTGTCACCGGGTGGCGTCGGCGGGATCGCGCTGAACACCAGGCTGTTGCAGCGGGCCGGGATCCCCACCGCGCAGGCGCTGTCCAGCGTCGGCGCGGGGAACCTGATCGGGCTGGTGCTGCACCTGCTGCAACTGGGGGCCTTCGTCTACCTGCTGGACTTCACGCCGGGCGGCTCCGAGCTGGACGCGCTGCCCGCGGTGGTCGGCGGGCTGGCGGGGGCGGCGGCGCTGCTGGCGCTGGTGTCGGCGATCCCGGTGGCCCGGCGGTGGCTGGCGACGCGGCTGCGGCCGCTGACGGCGGAGGTGCTGCCACGGCTGCTGGACCTGCTGCGCAACCCGACCCGGCTGGCGGTGGGGGTGGCCGGGCAGCTGCTGGTGTCCATCTGCCTGATCGCCTGCCTGTACTGCTGTGTCCGGGCGATCGGCCGGGAGCCGTCCTTCGCCTCGGTCGCGGTGGTGTTCCTGGTGGGCAACGCCGTGGGCAGCGCGGCGCCGACCCCGGGCGGGGCCGGCGCGGTGGACGGGATGCTCATCACCCTGCTCGGGCAGACCGCGTCGATGGAGCAGGGCGGCGCGGTGGCCGCGGTGGCGCTGTACCGCCTGCTGACGCTGATCCTGCCGGTGCTGCCGGGCTGGGCGGCCATGGCCTGGCTGCAACGCCGCCGGGCCCTGTGACCGGCGGGGGCTCCTACTCCCGGTACTCGTCCTCGTCGTTGCGGACCGGCCGGGTCTGTTCCACGACGTCCGCGACGTTGGTCGCCGGGTCGGCGCCGACGGCCCGGCGTTCGGCCACCTCGTCGTAGGTGTCGCCCTCGGGCGCCTTCTCGTCGGACTCGACGGTCTCGGCGGTCTCCTCGATCAGGTATTCCTCGTGCTGTTCCTGCGGCATGGCATCCGTCCTCACTGTTCGGAGGCCTTCACGGGCCCGGCTGGCGGTATTGGCAGTATCCGCCGCCCGGAGCCCGGACGCGACGTGCCGGGCCCGGTCCGGCGTGTTGCCCGCGCCCCCGTCCCGCCCCGGCCGCGCGGCTCGATTGACCCGCGAAACAGGACCCTGAATGACCCAGGGGCCGGGTGCATTCCGCTCCTAGGGTCGTAGCCATGACGACGAACGAGATCACCGGAACCCCCGCCCGTCTCGACTACGCCCGCACCGCCCCCAAGGCGTTCCGCGCGATGATCGCCCTGGACGCCGCCGCCCGCGAGGGCCTGGACCCGGCTCTGGTCGAGCTGGTCCAGATGCGCACCTCCCAGCTGAACGGCTGCGCCTACTGCCTGGACATGCACGCCAGGGACGCCCGCAAGGCCGGCGAGACCGACGAGCGGATGTACCTGCTGCCGGTCTGGCAGGAGGCCCCGGCCGGCGTGTACAGCGAGCGCGAGCGGGCCGCCCTGGCGCTGGCCGAGGAGGTCACCCGGATCGGCGGCGGCGTCTCGGACGCCGTGTACGCCCGGGCCGCCGCGCACTTCGCGGAGGCCGAGCTGGCACAGCTGATCTCGGTCTGCTTCACCATCAACGCCTGGAACCGCATCAACGTGGCCACCCGCAAGAGCCCCGGCACCGGGTGACCGGGGAACCGGGCGGACCGGACGCTCCGACCGGTCCGGCCGGTCCGGAGCACCCGCCGGAGCACCCGTGGGAGCACCCGTGGGAGCGCCGCCGGGCACGCCTCCCGGAACTCCGTCCGGAACGCCGTCGGGAACGCCGTCCGGGCCACCGGGGGTACGATCGGTGCCGTACAAAGGGCTAACCCACACCCACCCGGTGGCCCCGAGGCCCATACGAACGACGGGGAAATCATGTCCGGCTCGCACTACTTCACCGGTGCACCCGAGGTCGCCAGCGAACGCCGGCCGATCACGGTCTCCCTGCCGGACCTCACCCTGGAACTGACCACCGACACCGGGGTGTTCTCCCGGAGCCGGCTCGACCCTGGCACCCGGATCCTGCTGGAGCACGCCCCGCCGCCGCGGGTGCGCGGCCCGATCCTGGACATCGGCTGCGGCTACGGACCGATCGCGCTGACCTGGGCCAGCCGCCGCCGTCGCCTCCCGGTCTGGGGGGTGGACGTCAACGAGCGCGCCCTGGAGCTGGTCCGGCTGAACGCCGAGGCGCTGGGGCTGGGCAACGTGCAGGCCGCCCTGCCCGACGACGTCCCCGCGGACGTCCGCTTCGCCACGATCTACTCCAACCCGCCGATCCGGATCGGCAAGGCCGCGCTGCGCCGACTGCTCACGCACTGGCTCGGCAGGCTGACCCCGGACGGTTCGGCGTTCCTGGTCGTGCAGAAGCACCTGGGATCGGACTCGCTCCAGGCGTGGCTGAACGAGCAGGGCTACCCGACCACCCGGGTCACGTCGGTCAACGGGTTCCGGATTCTGGAAGCGCGGCCCCGCCCCGAGGCGGGCGAGGGCTCCGAGAGTGGACGAGGTACGACGACGTGAAGCAACTGCGCGGGACCGAACTGAAGCGTCTGCACCGCTCGTGGCGGCGCAGCAACGAGTTCCGGCTCGCGATGATCCTGGAGAACCTCCAGTCGCCGTTCAACGTCGGCTCGGTGGTCCGCACCGGTGCGGCGATGGGCGCCGAGAAGCTGTACCTGGTCGGGGACACCCCGTCGGTGCGCTCGTCCGGCGCCCAGAAGGCCGCGATGGGTACCGACAAGTACCTGAAGGTGGAGCACTTCCCGACCGTCGCCGAGGCGGTGGCGGCGGCCAAGGCGGACGGTTTCAAGGTCGTCGGTCTGGAGCTGGCGGACGAGGCGGTGCCGATGTTCGCCGCCGAACTGACCCCGGCGGTGGCCTTCATGCTCGGGCACGAGGACCGCGGGATCACCCCCGAGGCCCTGGCGCTCTGCGACCAGGTGGTGTTCGTGCCGCAGCTGGGCCGGGTCGGCTCGCTGAACGTCTCGGCGGCCGCGACGGTGGCCTGCTACGAGGCCCGCCGGCAGGGGTACGTGATCAGCGGCACCCCGGACGGCGACCTCGCGGGCGACCTCGGCGACCTCGGCGACGACGAGTAACTCCCTGACATCCGAGGAGAGCCCGGGCCGTCCACCGACGGCCCGGGCTCCTGGCTGCCGGCTCCTGAGTGCCGGCACCTGACTCCCGGCTCGGTCAGCCCTTGACGTTCCGTCGGGCGGCTCCGACCACGAACACCACCGCGAGCATCGCCGCGGACAGCGCCCCGACCAGCAGCGGGCCGGGCCCGGCCGGGCTGCCGTTCACGCGGACGGCACCCATGAAGTCGAGCGCGGCGACGTTGTTCACGAGCAGCCACCAGAGCGGCAGGTAGACCGCCTGGAAGAGCCGGTGGGAGCGGCTCACCACGCCGAGCACCATGGCCAGCGACGGGACGAACAGCGCGCCGCCGACCCAGCCGGCCGTCCCCGCACCGTCACCCGCCACCAGCATGCGGACCAGCGGGGCGACGCCCGTCACCGCGCTGAGCACCAGCCCGGACGCCCACTCGGCCAGCAGCCGGCGGCGGGCCGACGGGTAGGCGCCGAGCAGCACCTCCAGGCCGTTCTCGACCTGTCGGCTGCCGAGCCGGGACCAGACCAGCACCGGCCACAGCCACACCAGGGGCAGCAGCAGACCGGTGACCACGTCCACCGGCAGCGCGAACCCGGCCACGGTCAGCCCGGCGGCGACCAGCCACCACCAGGGGGAGATGCCCCGGAGGAGGATGCGGACCTCGCCCGCGAGCAGCCGGCCGAACGCTCCGGCCCGCCGCGGCTCGGTCCGCGGCAGGCCGCCCGGGGCGATCGCCCATCGCGTCCCGGCGGGCCCGGTCGCAGCCGCCGGCACGTCCACCACCGGGGAGGCCGCCGCCCGGGAGGCCGCCTCCGCGGCCGCGCCACCGGAACCCCGCGCGGGATCGAACCTGCCGAACCAGAGGGCCGGCAGCAGCGCCACCACGAACGCCGCCGACACCATGGCCAGCCGGCCGAGGACGAACCCGGAGGACGCGTCGAAGCCGTCCCAGAGGAAGGTGCCCAGCGGTCTGTCGACCTTGGTCAGCCCGAGGCTGAACTCCCCCTGGCCGTCCGTCCCGTGCCGGGCCTCCAGCGCCGCGCCCAGCGACCGCGCGACCCCGTGCACGCCGAGACCGTCCAACGGCGCGGAAGCCGACTGCCCGCCGATCGAGACGGCCAGGGCCACCACGAACCACACGACGTTCCCCAGGCCGCCCCGCAGCAACGGCACCGTCTCGAACAGGAGCGCCGCCGCCGCGGTGAGCGCCACCGGCGGCAGCGAGAACAGCAGGAACGGCTCCACCAGGGCCACCGGGTCGACCGAGCGGTCCTCACCGCGGGCGAGTTGCATCAGCAGTGCGGTGACGGCCAGCACGCCCACCATCGAGGCGAGCACCAGCAGGTTGCTCAGGTACTTGCCCAGGAGGTAGCGGTAGGTGGGCAGCGGGGTCGCGGCGAGGATCTGCCCGACCCCGCTCCGCTCGTCCCGCGCGATGCCGCTGCGGACCACGTAGAAGCCGCCGAAGGTGAGCCAGAGCGCACCGGCCAGGGCGGTGACCGTGCCGACGTAGGCGCTGTTGTAGACGCCCCGGTTGCCGCCGACGTCCATGATCGTCCACTGGCCGTCCGCGTTCGGCACGGCCAGGTAGCCGAGACCGACCGCGGCGAGCAGCGTCACCGCGTACACCGGCCGGCGCACCCGGTCCCGGAAGTCGCCGACCGCCAGCCCCCCGACCGCCGGCCCCCTGATTGCCAGCCCCCTGACCGCGAGTCCCCCGGTCACCGGCCCACCGCCCGCCGCTCGGCCCGGCCCCGCTCCCCCGAGCGGTGGATGACGCCCAGGTAGGCGTCCTCCAGGTCGGGCGCCACCGGGACCGCGTCGGCCCACGGCCGCCCGGCGGCGATCACCCGCAGCCGCACGCCGCTGCCCGTCCGCACCATCCGGCTGACCACGTGGCGGGCCTGTACCTCCAGGAGGTCCGCCGGGGCGACCACGGCCTCCCACACCTGCCCGTCGATCTCCCGGAGCAGCTCGTCGGGCGAGCCCCGGCGCAGCAGCCGGCCCCGGGCGACCACCGCGATGTCGGAGGCGACCGACTCCACGTCGGAGACGATGTGGGTCGACAGCATCACGACCCGCTCGGCCGCGAGTTCGCCGAGCAGGTTGCGGAAGCGCACCCGCTCCTCCGGGTCCAGGCCGGCGGTCGGCTCGTCGACCACGATCACCCTGGGGTCGGCCAGCAGCGCCTGCGCGATGCCGACCCGCCGGAGCATGCCGCCCGAGTACGTGCCGAGCGGGCGCTTGACCGCCTCGGTCAGGTTGACCAGCTGGATCAGCTCGTCGATCCTGGCCCTGGCGGAGCGGGCACCGAGCCCCTTGGCCGCCGCCAGGTACGCCAGGAACTCCCGCGAGGTCAGGTTCGGGTAGACCCCGAAGTCCTGTGGCAGGTAACCGAGTTCCCGGCGCAACCGGTCCGGTTCGGCCACCACGTCGACACCCTCGTACCGGACCTGCCCACCCGTGGGCCTGGTCACCGTCGACACGATCCGCATCAACGACGACTTCCCCGCGCCGTTCGGCCCCAGCAGCCCCACCATCCCCGGCCCGAGCCGCATCGTCACGCCGTCGACGGCCCGCTTGCCGCCCTTGTAGACCTTGGTGACATCCACCAGTTCGAGCATGGACTCCCCCTCCCCGACAGGACTCGTCGCCTTCACCCCCTGAGCTCCGTCTCGCGCCCGTCCCGCAGCACCGCGACGCCCTTGGGCACCTCGACCCGGTACTTCGTGTCGCAGTCGGCCAGCCCGGAGCACCCCGCACGGAGTTCGAGCACCCCGGCGTCGAGCGTCCAGGACTCCTTGGCGCTGCCGATCTTGCCGCTCGTGTCGAACCAGCGGGTGACCTTGACGTCCGTGCGGTCGGCCGCCACGAGGTCGGCCGGAGCACCGTGCGACCTGACGTCCAGGCGCTGCCCGGCGAAGGTGAAGGTCCTGTCCTCGGGCGTCGCGTCCGCGGCATCGGCACACCCCGCCAGCACCACGAGGCCTACCGCCACGAGACCGACCACCCCGTATCCGGACTTCGCACGCTGAACCACCGCATCCTCCGGGAGGCTCGAATCGGGCCCGTCTCTCGGACCCACCCGAAGCCTCACCGATCCACGGCCTCCTGCCATCTGCCGTTCGGCAGATATCCCGTTGGACCAAGGACAGAGTTTCCCCTCCCGCCCACCGGCCCGGGACCGGCAGCCCCCGCCCACGCGAAGGGCCCGGACCGGAGGCGATCCGGGCCGGGCCTCGGGAGGGAACGGCCGCCGGCCGCCGTCGCCGCCGCGTGCGGGGCGGCGCCGGAGGCGGTCACCCGGGAATCAGGTCACCGGGCCCCGGACTCAGTGGTCCAGGTAGGCGAGGACGGCCAGCACGCGGCGGTTGTCGGTCTCCGACTGCGGCAGGCCGAGCTTGGCGAAGATGTTGCCGATGTGCTTGGCCACCGCCTTCTCCGAGATGTAGAGCTCCTCCGCCGTACCGGCGTTCGAGCGGCCCTGGGCCAGGCACTCCAGCACCTCCCGCTCACGCGCGGAGAGCGCGGTCAGCCGCTCGTCGCGGACCTTGCGGGTGAGCAGCTGCTGGATGACCTCCGGGTCCATCGCGGTGCCGCCCGCGGCCACCCGCTCGACGGCGTCGACGAACTGGTCGCCGTTGGTGACCCGGCTCTTGAGCAGGTACCCCACGCCCGCCGAGCCGGTGGCCAGCAGCTCGTGGGCGTAGAGCGGCTCGACGTACTGCGACAGCAGCAGCACCGGCAGGTCGGGGATCCGGGTGCGGGCCTCCACCGCCGCGCGCAGTCCCTCGTCGCTGAGGCCGGGCGGCAGCCGGACGTCCACCACCGCGACGTCCGGGCGCTGCTCGGTGAGCGCGCGCAGCAGCATGGGACCGTTGTCGACCGCCTCGACCACCTCGTGCCCGTAGGCGGTGAGCAGTTGCACCAGCCCGTTCCTCAGGAGGAAGTGGTCTTCGGCGAGGACAATGCGCACGGCAGCTCCATGGTGATCAGGGTGGGTCCTTCCGGCGGGCTGCTGACGGCCAGGATGCCGTCGAAGGCCGCCAGCCGGCGTTCGATCCCCCGCAGCCCGGTCCCCCGGTCCGGGTCGGCGCCGCCGCGGCCGTCGTCGGTGATGTCGATCCGGAGCATGCCGCCCTCGTGCCGGACGTCGATCCAGGCGCGCTCGGCACCGGAGTGCTTGGCGGCGTTGGTGAGGATCTCCGAGACGGCGAAGTAGGCGGCCGACTCGACGGGCGGCTCCGGCCGGCCGGTCAGGTCGATGCCGACCTCCGTGGACAGCGGGCAGAGCAGGGCGAGGGAGCGGATCGCGTCGCCCAGGCCGCGGTCGGCCAGCACCGGCGGGTGGATGCCGCGGACCAGGTCCCGCAGTTCGTCCAGGGCCTTGGTCGAGGACTCGCGGGCCTCGGCGAGCAGCGCCGCCACCGCGTCCGGGTTGGTCTTGAGCAGTCGTTCGGCCGCGTTGAGGGTCATGCCCATCGCGACCAGGCGGGCCTGGGCCCCGTCGTGCAGATCCCGCTCGATGCGGCGGATCTCGGCCATCTGGGTGTCCATCGCGTCGGAGCGCGTGGTGGTCAGGTGCTCGATGCGCTCGGCCATCGCCTCGTCCGCCCGCGGCGCCAGCATCCGGACCAGGTAGCGGGCGTGGCGCGGCGCGGTGCGCGGGGCGTCCCACAGCGCGAACAGGGCGACCACGATGGCCAGCAGTCCGGCGAGCACCGCGGTGACGGGACCGTCGACCGGGATGAACATGTACCAGATGCTGCCCCAGTCGCTCGGCAGCTGGGCGCCGAACACGGCCGTCACCAGCCCCCACGCGCTGCTGAGCAGCAGTGCCGCCGGAACGAACGCGATCACGCCGCCGACCAGCGGGTCGATGACGACGAACCGCCAGTCCCGCCACACCTGGTTGTCCCGCGCGACGAGGAGGGCGTGCAGCGCCTGGCCCTGCCGGGTGTCCGGGAGCGGCGGATAGCGCGCGGGCACCGGCACCCCGGACCACTGCGCCGCCAACTCCCGCTGCCGGTCGACCAGTCGGCGGACGGCGCGCTGGGTGCCCGGCAGCAGCGACACGCCCAGGCCGGCGGGCAGGAAGATGTACAGGCTCGTCAGCCACAGGCCGAGCACCAGGGCCCGCAGGGAGAGGCCGAACAGCACGAGGGAGCGCCGCAGGCCGGTGACGGCGCCGCTCGGGAGCGCCGGTGGTGGCGTGTGTCCGGTCATCGATACGCCCTGCTGCCTGGTGTCCATCGGGTGCCCCCCTGGGGTTCCGCATCCCTGGTTGATGCGCTGCCCTCCATTATTCGGAACGGTCACCGCCCGCCGCAGGGGAGGAATATCCACTTTATTGCCAGGGGACGGCCAGTGAACGGGTTTCGGCCACACAGGCGACACCGGACTCGCCCTCCACCTCGACCTCCATGCGGAGCCCGAACAGGCAGCCGGACGGCAGTTGCCTGGCCGTCAGCAGCGTGGCGCCCGCCCTGACCCGCCGCCCGACGCGCACCGGCCGCTGGAAGCGCACGGAGTCCAGACCCACGTTGAGGATGTGCCGGGTCCCGCCGATGGTCAGGATGCCGTCCGTCATGGCGGACAGCAGACTCAGCGTCAGGTAGCCGTGGGCGACCGTCCCCCCGTAGGGGCCCTCTGCGGCGCGCTCGGGGTCGGTGTGGATCCACTGCTCGTCGCCGACGAGGGAGGCGTACCGGTCGACCAGGTCCTGGGTGATCGGGATCCAGTCGCTCAGACCCAGGTGCCGGCCCGTGGCCGCGGCGAACTCTTCGACGTTCGGGAAGGCTGTCACGGCGCACATCCTCAGGTGCCGCCCCGACCGGTGGCAAGCACCCGCGGCGGGCGGTCAGCGCGGGATCAGCGCGGGATCAGCGAGGTGTCAGCAGGCCGGTGGAACGTGTTCCCATGACGGCGATATCGGCGGTTGCCAGCCACCGCCCCAGGACAGTGCCGCTCGCACGGCTGCAGCAGGACGTCGGCCTGGCCGACAACCAACTGCGGCAGTACGAGCGGTACTACGGCCTCGCGGAGATCTGCCGCGAGCCCGGCGAGGCCGAGACGCACCTGCTGCGACAGGCCGTGGCGGCCCTCGCGGAGCTGCGCGGCCGGGAGTCCGACGTCCGCTACGTGCTGCAGGCCAGGACGATGCCGTCCCCGATGCCCTACCCGCACACCTCGATGGCCCCGCTGCTGGAGGAGCTGGGGCTGCGGCACGCCACCGGCTTCGTGGTCTCCCAGCACGCCTGCGCGTCCGGCCTGCTCGCGCTCGACATGGCCGGGACGCTGCTGGCGGCGGACGGCGACCCGGACGCCCTCGCGCTGGTCCTGGCCGGCGAGAAGGTCGGGTCCAGGCAGTCGCAGTCCATCCCCGGCGTCACGGTGATGGGAGAGGCCACCGCCGCGGTGCTGCTGAGCGCGGGCGGCACCGGCGACCGCCTGCTCGGCTACGCGGCCCGCACCCACAGCCGTTTCCACGACCAGTTCCTGATGGAGGATCCGGAGGCCGCGAAGGAGTTCCAGGCGCTGTACCCCTCGGCGCTGTGCGAGGTGGTGCGCGCCGCCCTGGACGAGGCCGGATGCACGCTGGACGAGGTGGCGCTGGTGCTGCCGCACAACGTCAACCGGCTCTCGTGGGCCGCGGTGTGCCGGATGCTCGGCATTCCGATGGCCCGGGTGTACCTCGACCTGGTCGCCCGGACCGGGCACTGCTTCTGCGCGGACCCCTTCGTCAACCTGCACCAGGCCACCCGGGACGGCCTGCTGGCCACCGGCGACCGCTACGTGATGACCAGCGTGGGCCTGGGAGCGACCTTCGCGGCCATGGTCCTCGAACACTGAGAACGCCGGCCTCCCGTACCGACAGTCCCCCTGCACCGGCAGTCCTCCTGCACCGACAGCCGTCCACCGACGCAAGAAAGGCAAGGTCGAGCCTTGGACGAGACCGACAGCGGCTTCCGCTCCCGACTCGGGCGGGCGGTCACCGGCTCCGCGGACACACCACTGCTGTTCCTCGGCAACTTCGAGGTCGAGAACAGCTGGGCCGAGGGCGAGCCCGCACTGCCCCGGGTCGCCTCCCACGCCGGGAGCGCGGTGGTGAACCGGATGGACGAGTTCGCCCTGCTGCTGGGCGGCGAGCGGGACCACGTCGTGCTGAAGGCGGCGCCCGATCCGGACTACCTCGACCAGTTGCGCGGGCTCGGCATCAGCACGCCCACCGTGCACGTCCCGGCCCGGCAGGACCCGCTGCGCACGGTCACCGAGGACGCCCTCGACGACGACGTCCTGCTCGACGCGCTGCGGCAGCGGCTGGCGCCGCTCGGCGTCCAGGTCGTCGCACACGGCGTGTCCGACGCCGAGGAGCGGTTCGCCGCGCGCACCTCGCTGCGGCTCGCCGCGCCGCCCGCCGCCCTGTGCAAGCGCGTGAACAGCAAGGTCTACAGCCGGCGGCTGGCCGACGAGCTGGGGCTCCGGCAGGCGCCCGGCCGCACCTGCGAGACGACGGCGGAGCTGGCGGCGGCGGTGGACTGGGCCGGCGGACGGCTGGCCGAGGGCCGCAAGGTCGCGGTCAAGGACGCCTACGGGGTGTCCGGCAAGGGCATCGTGGTGCTCGACGACCCGCGGCGGCTGGAGCGGCTGCGGCGCATGGCCGCGGGGCAGGCCGCGCGGGCCGGCAGCGACCGGCTCGCCCTGGTGCTGGAGGAGTGGGTCGCCAAGGAGGCCGACCTCAACTACCAGTTCACCGTGGGCCGCGACGGCTCGGTGCGGTTCGACTTCGTCAAGGAGGCGCTGACCGAGCGCGGCGTGCACAAGGGCCACCGGATGCCGGCCCGGCTCACCGCCGCGCAGGACGGCGAGGTGCGGGAGGCGGCGGCGCTGCTGGGCGGGAAGCTGGCCGCCGACGGCTGGTTCGGTGTCGTCGGCATCGACGCCATGGTCGATCCGGACGGCGGCCTCTACCCCGTGGTCGAGATCAACGCGCGCCACAACATGTCGACCTACCAGGCCGTGCTGACCGAGGGGCTGATGGCACCGGACGGCATCGCCGTCGCCCGCCAGTACCCGCTGCGCTCGGCCCGGCCGGTGTCGTTCGCCGCGCTGCGGGACGCGCTCGACGGCCTGCTGCTGGCGGAGCGCGGCGGCACCGGCCTGTTCGTCAACAACTTCGCCACGGTCAACGCCGCCGCCGCGACGGGTGGCGAGGGGCCGTTCGAGGGGCGTCTGTACGGCGTGGTGGTCGCCGCCGACGACGCCGCGGCCGCGGTCCTCGACGAGGAAGTGTCCCGCCGGCTGGCGGGGCTGCTGCACACCGAGGAAGGGAGTCCGGCATGAGCCGGGAGTTCACTGTGCAGGGCGTGGGGATCACCGCCCTGGCCGAGGAGTTCGGCACCCCGCTGTACCTCTACGACGGCGACGGCATCGCGGACCGGTTCCGGGAGCTGAAGTCGCTGCTCCATCCGGCGCTGGAGGTCTTCTACTCCCTCAAGGCCAACCCGAACATCTCCGTCTGCGCGCTGCTGCACTCCGCCGGCGCCCGCGCCGAGGTGTCCTCGATGGCCGAACTGGTCACCGCGCTCCGGGCCGGCGTCCAGCCGCGGGACATCCTCTTCCTCGGCCCCGGCAAGAGCCGCGAGGAGCTCGCCGCCTGCCTGGACGAGGGCGTCGCCGCCATCGTCTGCGAGTCGCTCGACGAGCTGGAGCTGATCGACGAACTGGCCCTGGAACGCGGTGTCCTGGCCCCCGTGGTGCTGCGGGTCAACCCGGAGTTCACCGTCAAGGGCTCGGGCCTGACCATGGGCGGGAAGCCCCGGCAGTTCGGCATCGACGAGGAGCAGCTGCTCTCCGCGCAGGCGGTGCTGGACCGCTGCGGCGCGGTCCGGGTGCACGGCGTGCAGGTCTACCTCGGCACCCGCATCCTGGACCCCGCCGTCGTCGCGGACAACGCCCGCCGCATCTTCGAACTGGCCGAGCTGCTGTCCGCGAAGCTGGGCTTCCCGCTGGAGCTGGTGGACATCGGCGGGGGCCTGGGGGTGGCCTACTTCGACAACGAGCAGGACCCCGACCCGGCGGTGCTGGGCGAACTGCTCAACCCCCTGGTCGCCGACTTCGCCGACCGGCACCCCGGCGCCCGGCTGATCATGGAGCTGGGCCGCTACCTCGTCGCGGTGCACGGAACGTACGTGGTCCGGGTCCGCTACACCAAGAGCTCCATGGGCGAGCGCTTCGCGGTCGCCGACGGCGGCACCAACCACCACATGGCGGCGGTCGGCATCGGCTCGTTCGTCAAGCGCAACTTCCCCATCACGGCGCTCCAGCGGCTCGACGAACCCGACAGCGGCCCGTGGAACATCACCGGACCGCTGTGCACGCCCAACGACCTGCTGGGCAAGAAGGTGTCGCTGCCCGAGCTGCGCCCCGGCGACCTGCTGGGCGTGGAGCGGTCCGGCGCGTACGGGCCGAGCGCCTCCCCCGTGTACTTCCTCAGCCACGGCTACCCGGCCGAGGTCCTGATGCTCGACGGGCGGCCGCACCTGGTCCGGGAACGCGACGACACCGAGTCGATGCTCGGACGCCAGCACCTCCACCTGCCCGCGGACACCGCGGGACCCACCCCGGAGAGGAACCAATGACCAACGACATCGCCACCGTGACCGCCCCCGAGAAGCGGGCGGCCTGCCTCGCCGCCGTGCGCGAGGCCCTGGCCCAGGTGCTCAACCAGGACACCGCGGAGGTCGGCGAGGAGGCCCGGATCTTCGACGACCTCGGCCTGGACTCCAGCAGCGCCCTGGAGATGCTCATCGTCATCGAGGACGAACTCGACCTCCAGTTCGACGTGGAGAGCCTGGACATGGGTGACTTCGCGACGGTGGGCACCCTGGTGGACTTCGTCGTCAACGAGGCGGGCTCGTAGCATGTTCCGCGCCGCCGCGCCGCTCTCCCGCACCGTGCCCGCCGCCGCCGACGCGGTCGCGGGCACGGTCCCCCGCCTGCTCAGGGCGGGCTGGCACCGACCCGCCGACCAGGGGGGCCCGGGCGCCGCGCCGCGCCCCGCGGTCCGGGAGGTGCACCGGCAGATCGCCGACCTGTACGGCACGCGGGTGCTGTCCGAGGGGTTCACTGACTCCCCGCTGCGGCCGACGCCCCAGCTGGCCGCAGGGGCCCTCGACGCGCTCGGTCCGCTCGCTCCGGACGAGGCACCGCAGGTGGCCGTACTCGCCTACACGACCCCGGACTTCGAGCACACCACGCTCACCGCGTCGCTGCTGCAGCACCGGCTGCCGGGCGAACCGCTCTGCTTCGCGGTCTCGGACCAGGGGGTGCTGAGCCCGTTCACGGCGCTGCGGATCGCCGTCGAGTACGCCCGCCGCTCGGACTGGAGCCGGCTGCTGCTGGTCGTCGTCGACCAGAGCTCGCAGCCGTACCCCGGACCCGCGTCCGGTCAGTACGCCGCCGAGCACGACTCGGCCGTGGCACTGCTGCTCGCCTGGGACGGCGGGACCTCGCCCGTCGCCGGGATGGGGCAGGGCCCCGCCGGTCAGGTGCTGCCCGCGCTGCGCGCGGACCTCTCCGGGGCCGCCCTGTTCGCGGCGGGCACCGGACTGGCCGCCGGTCCGGGGATCCCGCCGTCCGCCGCTCCGCGCCGCGACGCGGAGCCGGGGCTGCCGTGCACCGGGGTCTGGGCGGCGCTGCGGGGGGCACGGGGCGGGCGGGCGGTGCTCGCCGACCACGATCACGGACTGGACCGCCTGGCCCACTGCACCCTGGAACTGCCGGCCGGGGAGGGTGGGTTCCGATGACGGCGACGGTCGACCTCGAACGCTGCTGGCGGGAGTGCCGCGCCCGTGCCCGCCGCGACGGCATCGTCGAGGCCGTGCGCGAGCTGGACGCGGCCCTGTCCCCGGACGCCCCGCCCCGGGGCCCCGGCGGCCACGCCCTCGTCCCGGCCGACGCCGTTCCGCTGCCGGGGGGCCCCGACGCTCCCGGCTTCGTCGCCGCGGCGGCCGGATCCGCGGACGGTCCCGGGGCCAGGGCTTCGGCGGCGTGGCAGGCCGGGCTGGTGTGGGTGCGGCTGGGCGTGTCGGAGGGCCTCAGGGACACCGCCGTCGCCCGGCTCGCGGAGCGCCGCACCGAGGGCACCCCGCTCCTGATGAAACAGATGGTCAAGGGGGCCCTGGCCGACGTGCTGATGGAGCAGTTGGAGGCGGAGTGCGTGCTCGCCGAGTCCGACGCCCCGCCGGACGCCGCCTCGCTGGGGCGTCTGCACGACCGGATCACCCTGGCCGACCGGGCTCTGCTGCGTCTTCTCGGCGCGCACGGCTTCACCGTCCCCGGCCCCGGTTGGGACGCCCATCTCTCGGAACTCCTGGCGGACGTCCACCGGGAACCCCGTTCCACCACGTACCCGGAGGAATCATGACCCACCTCCCCGCGCACCTGGAGGAGCTGCGCCGGCGCGCGCGCGGCTGGGCCGTGGACCTGCGGGCGGCGGCGCTGAGGCTGGACCGCGACCCGGAGGCCGTCCACGACCTGCTCCACCTGCCGGGTGTCGGCCACCTGGCCGCCCGGATCAGGTCGGCGGACTCCGGCGACACCCTGGAACGGGCGGTGCTGGTCGAGGAACTCGCCCGCGGTGACGCCGCCCTGATGCTCGCGTCACCCGGCCCGTCGATGGCCGGCGTGCTGGTGGACGTGCTGGGCAGCCCGGACCAGCAGGACTGGTTCCGCGACCGGCTCACCCAGGGGCCGACCTGGACCTGCTTCGCCCTCACCGAACCCGAACGCGGCTCGGCCATCGGCGAGATGAGCACCGCGCTCACCCCGCTGGGCGACGGCTCCCTCCGGCTCGACGGCGCCAAGCGCTATGTCGGCAACGCCTCCCGGGCGTCCGTCGCGGCGGTCTTCGCCCGGGTCGCCGGCGCCGACCGGCTCGGGGTGACCGCCGTCCTGGTGGACACCGCCGACCCCGGCTGGACGGCCGAACCGCTGCCGACCCTCGGCCTGCGCGGCGTCCGGATCGGGGCGGTCGCGCTGGACGGCGTGCACGTCCCGGCGGACCGCGTGCTGGGCAGTCATCTGCCGCCGACCCGCCGCGGCATGTGGGGCGTCCTCGCGGTCTTCAACCGGCTCCGGCCCAGCGTGGCCGCCATCGCCCTCGGCATCGCGGGCGCCGCGCACGACTACGTGGCCGAGCACCGGAGGGAGTTGCGGGGGGACGAGCTGGCGCTGTTCGAGGAGCTGGGCCGGCGGATCCACGCGACCCGGCTGCTCACCCACCGCGCCGCCATCGTCGTGGACCGGCGCCCGGCGGACGGCCACCTCGCCTCGGCCGCGAAGGCCCGGGCCTGCGAACTCGCGGAGGACGCCACCCTGTCGGCGCTCTCGTTCTTCGGTCCGGCGGCCCGCCTGGAGCATCCGCTGCTGGACAAGTACGCCCGCGACGCCCGGGGCGTGGAGTTCATGGAGGGCACCGGCACCATCCAGCGGCTCAACCTGTTCCAGGGCCTGCACACCGGCCGGGTAGGGCGCGCCGAAGCGTGCTGACGCCGCCTTCCCCCGAGGACGCGGAGGTGTGGACGGTGCCCCTGGGCACGGCGCCGGGACCCGCCCCGTCCGCTCTCGGCGCGCTCCTCGACGACGAGGAGCGCGCCCGTGCGTCCCGCCCGCGGGACGCCGTCCGCCCGTCCCGCTCCGTCACCGCGCACGCGGCCCTGCGCACCATCGCGGCCCGAGCCCGGCAGCTCCCGGTCCGCGGCGACAGGGGAGAAAACTCCACCTCCATCAGGGAACTTTCCCCCGTGGCGACCTGACGGTCCGTCGATAGCGTGGTGGTCCGAAGGCGGGTGCCGGGATGCCGGCCGGCCGGCGCTGTGAACACCCGGACTCGTCTTCGCCGATCCACCGCCCGGATGCAGGTCTCTTCGCGGAAGCCCGCGAGAATACGAGGGGAAAATCGTGGGAAACCGGAATGTGGTGACGAGGACGGCGCGGTGGAGCGCGACCCACCCGTGGTGGGCACTGGTCATCTGGGTCGTCTTCGTGGGGATCGCGCTGGCCGTCGGCGGCGCCACCGGGACGAAGGTCGCCACCAACACGGACCTCTCGATCGGGCAGTCCGCGCAGGCCACCGCGATCGCCAAGAGCGGTGGCCTCACCCAGCCGCCGACCGAGGCACTGCTGGTGACCGCCCTCCACGGCGACCTCGACCGGCAGGCCGCCGAGCGTGCCGCCACGGACGCGGCGGGCCGGCTCAAGGGCCTGCCCGACGTGGCCTCGACGGGCGAGCAGGTGCTGTCGTCGAACGGACAGGCGCTGCTGGTCCCGGTGGTCATGACCGGCGACCAGGACACCGCTCCGGACCGGGTGCAGCCGCTGGTCGACGCGGTGCAGAGCGCGCAGCAGGGACATCCCGGGGTGCGGGTCGAGCTGGTCGGTCCCGACACCATCCGGGCCGCCCTCAACACGATGCTGGGCGAGGAGGTGGGACGCGCGACCCTGCTGAGCCTGCCGATCACCCTGCTGGTGATGATGTTCATCTGCGGGGCCATGGTCGCGGCCGGCGTCCCCGTGGTGCTCGGCCTGTCCTCGGTGCTGGCCGGACTCGGCCTGTGGGGCGCCGCCTCGCAGCTCGTCCCCGACCCGGGAGCGGTGAGCGAGCTCATCGTGCTGATGGGCATGGCCGTGGGGGTGGACTACTCGCTGTTCTACCTCAAGCGCTTCCGCGAGGAGCGTGCCCGGGGCCTGGACAAGGTCGACGCCGTGGAGCTGGCCGCCGCCACCTCCGGGCACTCCGTGGTGGTCTCCGGCACCGTCGTGATCCTCTCCATGGGGGCGCTCTACCTGGGCGGGAACCTGGCCTTCACGGCGATGGCGACCGGCAGCATCCTGGTGGTGGCCATCGCGATGTCCGCCTCGCTCACCGTGCTGCCGGCCCTGTTGATGCTGTTCGGCAGGGCGCTGGAGCGGCCGCGGGTGCCGCTGATCTGGCGGCTCCAGGGCCGCGGGGACCGCAGCAGGGTGTGGTCGGCGCTGCTCCGGCCGGCGCTGCGGCACCCGGGGATCAGCCTGGTGCTGTCCGCCGTGGCGCTGCTGGCGCTGGCGGCCCCCGCCCTCAACCTGAAGCTGAAGGCCACCGGCGTGGACGACCTGCCCCGGAGCATGCCCGCCATGCAGGCCGAGGCCAGGCTGACGCGGTTCTTCCCGATCCAGTCCGACACCCAGCTGGTCGTGGCCCAGGTGCCGGAGGCCGGCGCCGGGCAACTCCGCACCGCGCTCGACGCGCTGGTGCAACGCGCCGGCCAGGACCCGCTGTTCACCGCCACCCCCGCCCCCGAGATCATCACCTCGCACGACGGCCGGTACGCCTCCGTCGGCATCGGGACCCGCCTCAGCAGCGGTTCCGCGGAGGCCAGGGAGTCCCTCAGCCGGCTGCGCGACGACCTCGTGCCCGCCACGGTCGGGCAGGTGCCCGGTGTGAAGTGGGCGGTCGGCGGCAGTGACGTGGCCTACGACGTGGACTACCGGGCCCAGGTGGTGGACAAGATGCCGTGGGTGCTGGGCTTCGCGCTGGCCCTGACCTTCGTGGTCACGGCCCTGGCGTTCCGGTCGATCGTGCTGGCGCTGGTGACGGTCGTGCTCAACGTGTTCTCCGCGGCGGCCTCGTTCGGGGTGCTGGAGCTGGTCTTCCAGCACACCTGGGCCGACGGGCTGCTGCACTTCCAGTCCACGGGCAAGGTGGTGGCGTGGCTGCCGCTCACCCTGTTCGTCATCCTGCTCGGGCTGTCGATGGACTACCACGTGTTCGTCGTCAGCCGGATCCGCGAGGCAGCCGCCTCCGGGCTGTCCGTCCGCGCGGCCGTCGAGCAGGGCATCACCCGCTCCGCCGGCGTGGTCACCGGCGCCGCCCTGGTGATGATCTCGGTGTTCGCCCTGTTCGCCTCGCTGACCTTCATCGAGATGAAGCAGCTGGGCGTGGGCATGGCCTGCGCCGTACTGCTGGACGCGACGCTGATCCGGATCGTGGTCCTGCCCTCGGTGATCGCCCTGCTGGGCCGCTGGGTCTGGTGGCCGTCCCGGCTGGAGACCCGGTCCGAGGCGCCGGCCGGCCCGGCCGTGCGGGAGGGCGAGCCGGTCGGCGTCCCCGCCCGGGCGGCCGCGGGGGAATCGGTGTGAGACGTCGCGTGGGGCGGGTACCGGACCTGGTCCGGTACCCGCCCCACGTGCGGTCAGCGCGAGAGCGACGCGTCCTGACTGATGATCGCCTGGTAGAGCCGCTGAAGTTGGCGGCTGGGCAGCAGCCCCATCTCGTCGTCGAGCTGCTTGCGGGTGCGGTGGAAGGTGTCGATCGCCTCGGACTGCCGGCCCGTCCGGTACAGCGCGAGCATCAACTGCTCGCTGAACCGCTCCCGTTCGGGGTGTTCGGCGTGCAGCTGCTTCAGCTCGGGCACGACCGCCCCGGCCTCGCCGGCCTCCAGCTGGGCGGAGATCAGATCCTCCTGGACGAGCCTGCGCTGCTCGTCGAGGCGGAGTGCGGCGGCACGACAGCGCTGCCCGTCGCCGACGTCCACCAGCGCCGGGCCGTACCACATGGCGAGCGCGCCACGGAGCAGCTCGGCGGCCTTGTGCGGCGACAGCCCGATCAGGCTGCGGCCCTCCCTCGCCTGCTGCAGGAAGCGGTCGGCGTCGAGCCGGTCCGCGGGCATGTCCAGCACGTAGCCGTTGCCGACGGTGCGGACGACGCCCTGGTCGGTGGCGTCCAGTCCGATGCGCCCGAGCGATCTTCTCATCCGGGCCACGATGCCCTGGAGTGAGTTCCGCGTGTTCTTGAGCAGGGTCTCCCCCCACAGTTCGTCGATGAGTTCGTCGAAACTGACCACCTGGCCCGCACGCAGAGCCAGGACGGCCAGCGCCATCCGGACCTTCTTGGCATCCAAAGCGGCGGATTCGATTCCGCTTACAGCACGCAGCGGTCCCAGCATTGTTATGTACATGGAATTCCCCCGTGTCCCAGCGGCGTCCAAGGAGGAGCCGAATCAATGGGTGGCCTGGCGCTCGAACATTACATCCGAAATCAGATGGGACGCCAAGGCACCAGCGCGATTTCCGCGGTGCACCGATGCGTCTTAGGGGGTGCCTTGTCCCGCCGGCGGGACAGGGCGGGGCGGCCGTCGCCGCGGCCGCAAAGAAATGTATAGGAGCGTATGGCCACTTTTGGACATGTCTACCGGCGAGTATTCACGGGCGGCGGACGACTTCACCGGCACCGGTCGAACGGCATTGGCCGGTCCGCACCGAATACCATGATGATTCCAAGATCATGGATCTTGGAATGCGGGCATTCCACCGCGCAACGGTGAAACGGGAACGCGCGGTGGCGGAAAATTGCCTGGTGGAGAGCCGGGCACGCGACTGACGGGGGAAGCGGAATTGACTGCAATCGAGAAGTGGAACGCGGGCTCTCGGATCCTGATGACGAAGGTGGGGCTGCGGGTACCCGGTTCGGTGTCGTTCGAGGACTGGGAACGGGCCGGAGTCGGCCTCGCACGCATGGCCGATTCCTCCGCCTGGTGTCTGGGCGACTGGGTGCTCTTCGGCCGCAACCGTTTCCCCGACCGTTACCGGTGGGCCATGGAGGCGGCGGGGCTGGATTACCAGACCATCCGCAACTACGTCTGGGTGGCGCGGCGATTCGAGCCGCCACGGCGCAGGGAAGGACTCAGTTTCGGCCACCACGCCGAGGTGGCCGCCCTCACCGACGGCGAGCAGGACCTCTGGATGGCCCTCGCCGAGTACCACCAGTGGTCGAGGAACCGGCTGCGTTCGGAGATCAGGAGCGGTCGCCAGGCCGATCCCGAACCGCGCGAGACGGCCTCCCTGCCCCGGATGGTGGTCGACCGCGATCGCCTGGGCCAGTGGCAGCGAGCGGCCGAGCGCTCCCAGGTGACGCTGGGGGAATGGGTGGCCAGCCAGCTCGACTCGGCCGCGGCGGAGCTGCTGGGACGGCCGGACACCGAGCCGGACGGGGCTCCCGGCCCCGGCCTTCCGCAGCACTCCGAGGCGCACTGACCAGGCGTCACCCCAAGCCGGGACGGTGCCCGTCACCCGTGCCGACGTGAGCCGTCGAGGAACACGTCGGGCACTCGGTGGGGGGCACCGTTCCCGTGCGCGGGGCCGGCGGGCGTCCGCGGGGCCGGCGGGCGTCCGCGGGGCCGGGCCGGCCGGTGAACCGAGGCCGCGGGTGGAACGTCCGGGCCGCTCGGGAGGCCCTGGCGACGTCACGTCAGCATGGTGTCAGCGCCCGGTCAGAGCTGCCGTGGAACCTCGTAGCTGTCGACGTCACGACGTACCGCCGACGGCCGGGAGCTTGCCATGCCTGTCATATCTGCGCCGCACGAATTCGACGTCAGCGATCTGTTCGTCGATCTGCATCCGATCTTCGCCCGACACCTCTACCTCAAGGTGGAGGGGTTCAACTTCGCCGGATCGATCAAGCTGAAGGCCGCCCGCGAGATCGTGGCCCAGGCCGAGGCGGCGGGGGTGCTCGGCCCCGGCTCGACCCTGGTCGAGTCCTCCTCGGGGAACATGGGCGTCGCGCTCAGCATGCTCGCTGCCAACCGCGGTTACCGCTTCGTGTGCGTGACGGACTCCCGCTGCAACGAGGCCACCCGCCACACCATGCAGGCCTTCGGCGCCGACGTCCACGTCATCACCGAGGCACACCCCACCGAGGGCTACCTCGGCGCCCGGATCCGCTACGTACAGGAGATGTGCGCCGCCGACGAGAAGGTGGTGTGGCTCAACCAGTACGAGGCACCGGGCAACTGGATGGCCCACTACCGCACCACCGCGCCCGCCATCGCCACCCGCTTCCCCCGGCTCGACGTCCTGGTGATCGGCGCCGGCACCACCGGCACCCTGATGGGCTGCGCCCGCTACTTCCGCGAGCACCGGCCCGACGTGCGGGTGGTCGCCGTCGACGCGGTCGGCTCCGTCACCTTCGGCGGGACCCCAGGCCCGCGGCACATCCCCGGCCTCGGCACCAGCATCAGGCCGGGGCTCCTGGACGAGTCCTTCGTCGACTCCGTCGTCCACGTCGACGAGGCGGACACGGTGCGGATCTGCCGCCGGCTGGCCGCGCACGGCTACCACTTCGGCGGATCGACCGGGACCGCGGTCGGCGGCGCACTCGCCTGGCTCCAGGAGAACTGCGCCGACCGCCGCACCACGGCCGTCACCATCGCCCCCGACCTGGGCGAGCGCTATCTCGACACCCTCTACGACGACGACTGGGTCCGTGGCACCTTCGGCGACACGGCGCTGGCCGGCGACGAGGAGCGGAACGAAGGGCAGGCAGCGCGATGAGCGTGTCCCCCGGCGGCAACCTGCCGCTCACCGCGGCGCAGTCCGAGATCTGGTACGACGAGCAGTTCGCGACCGGGCCGCTCGGCTACGCCATGGGCGACTACGTCGACCTGCGCGGCCCCCTCGACCAGGAGCTGCTGGGACGCGCCCTGCGACGGCTGTCGGTGGAGGCCGAGGGCCTGCGGGTGCGTTTCACCGAGCACGACGGGGTGGCCCGCCAGTCCGTCGCCCCGGTGGCCGACAGCCCCCTCCCGCTCGTCGACCTCAGCACCGAGGCGGACCCGGAGGCCGCCTCCGAGGCGTGGATGCTCGGCGACCTGGATCTGCCGATGAAGGCCGCCGAGCCGCCGCTGATGCGCACCGCGCTGCTCCGCCTCGGCCCCGAGCGCCACCGGCTCTACCTGTGCATGCACCACATCCTGTCCGACGGGTACAGCCGCAACCTGGTCCACCCGCGGCTCGCGGCGATCTACAGCCACCTCGCGGCCGGCGGCGACGAGGCGGGCCTCGCCCCGTCGGCACCGCCGCCGTTCCGGCTGCTGCTGGACGCGGAGAGCGCCTACCCGGACTCGCCCCGCCTCGCCAAGGACCGCGCCTACTGGACCGCCCGGCTCACCGCCGGATCGCCCGAGCCGTCCTCGCTCTCCACCCGCGAACCCGCCCCCGGTCTCGTCGCGCTGCGCCGCACCGAGGTGCTGGACGCCGCCGACGCGGACCGGCTGCGCGCCGCCGCCGGCGCGGCCGGAGCCACCCCGGCCGCCCTGGTGGCCGCGGCGATGGCCGCCTACGTGCAACGGATCACCGGCCTGGAGGAGCCGCTGCTCACCCTGCCGGTCACCGCCCGGGTCGGTGCGGCGGCCCGCGGCGTCCCCGGGATGGTCGCCAACTACCTCCCGCTGGCCGTGCCGGTCCGCCACGGCGCGACCCGCGACCGGCTGCTGCGGGCCGCGTGGGTCGAGATCGCCAACGCGCTGCGGCACCAGCGCTACCGGGGCGAGCAGATCCGCCGCGACCTCGGCCTGCGCACCGACGACCGGCGCCCGTTCGGGCCCTTCGTCAACGTCCTGGACCAGGACCCGGTCCTGGAGTTCGGCCCGTGCCGGGGCCAGGTGGTGAACCTGTCCACCGGCATCGTCAACGACCTGATCCTGACCGTCCTCAACACCGGCGACGGCTCCCTGGAGCTGCACCTGGACGGCAACAGCGAGCTGTACGACGGTCAGGAGCTGGCCGCGCACGCGGCCCGGTTCCGGGCCTTCCTCGGCGCCTTCGCGAGCTGCCCGCCGGACACGGTCGTCGACCGCCTGGACGTGGCCCTGCCCGGGGAGTCGATCGGGGTGCTCACCGGTCCCGCCGCCGACGCGGCGCTGCCGGGCGAGGCGGCGAGCGACACGGTGGCGCTGGTACGGGCCGCGTCCGCGCGTACGCCGGACGCGGTCGCGGTGGTCGACGGCGCCCGCCGGCTGACCCACGCCGAACTGCTGCGCCGTGTCGACGGAGTCGGCGCGCGGCTGCGGGCCGCCGGCTGCGGCCCGGACACGGTGGTCGGCGTGCTGACCCGTCCCGGCGCGGGCTACGTCGCGGCGATCCTCGGCTGCCAGGCGGTGGGCGCCGCCTGGCTGCCGCTGGAGACCGCCGCGCCCGCCGCGCGCACCGCCTCGTTGCTGCGCGACGCCGGCGTCCGGGTGCTGCTCGTCGGCGGCGGGTTCGACGAGCAGGGCGGCGAGGCCGGCGTGCTGGCCGGGGACGTCCGGGTCCTGCCGCTCGAACTGCCGTCGGACGACCGGGCACCGGAGGACCAGGCCGCGCTCCCGGCCGCCGGATCGGGCCAGGACCTCGCCTACGTGATGTTCACCTCGGGCTCCACCGGCCGGCCCAAGGGTGCGATGGTGCACCGGGACGGCATGCTGAACCACCTGTGGGCCAAGGTGGACGACCTGGCGCTGCGCCCGGGCGAGGCGGTCGTCGCGAACGCCCCGCTCACCTTCGACGTGCACGTCTGGCAGCTGCTGGCACCGCTGCTGGTGGGCGGGCGCACCCTGGTCGCCGACCCGGAGACGGCCGCCGACCCCGACGCCCTGTTCGCCCTGGCGGTCGACGAGAACGCCGCCGTGCTGGAGGTGGTGCCCTCCCTGCTGCGCGCCGCGCTCGACCTGTGGGACGCCCGCGCGGCCGCCCCCCGGCTTCCCGGCCTGCGCCGGCTGATGGTCACCGGGGAGGCGCTGCCGGCCGACCTGTGCGCCCGCTGGTACGCCCGCTTCCCGGGAATCGGCATGGTCAACGCCTACGGGCCGACGGAGTGCTCCGACGACGTGACGCACGCCTGCGTCACCCCGGAGGACGCGGCCGCCGGGCGGGTGCCGATCGGGCGGCCGGTGCGTGGCACCCGCCTGTACGTGCTCGGGGACGGGCTGCGCCCGATGCCCGCCGGGGTGCCCGGAGAACTGTGGGTGGGCGGCGTCGGGGTGGGCCGCGGCTACGTGGGCGACCCGGTCCGGACCGCGTCCGTGTTCCCGGCCGACCCGTTCGCCGGTGGCGGCAGCAGGATGTACCGCACCGGCGACCGGGTGGTGCTGCGCCCGGACGGACAGCTGGAGTTCGTCGAACGGCGCGACTTCCAGGTGAAGGTCCGCGGCCGGCGCGTCGAGCTGGGTGAGATCGAGGCGGCCGTGCGCGCGGTGCCGGGTGTCCTGGACGCCGTGGTGGTCGCGCACGGCTCCGGACTGGCCGGCTACGTGGCCGCCTCGGGCGGCGTCGACGCGACCCTGCTGCGGGACCGGGTCGGCGCGGTCCTGCCGGGCTGGATGGTGCCGGGGTGGTGGGTGGTCCTGGACGCGCTGCCGCTGACCGCGAACGGCAAGGTCGACCGCAAGGCGCTGCCCGCGCCCGGTGCCGGCAGCACGGGAGTGAGCGGCACCGGCTCGGGCAGCCCGGCCGTGAGCGGCCCGGGTGCGGCCGGCTCCGTCGCGGGCGGCCCCGCCGGTCCGGTGCGCGGTCCGCGGACCGACCCGGAGCAGACGCTGGGCGCGGTGTTCGCCGAGATCCTCGGCCTCCCCGGAGTCGGCGCGGACGACGACTTCTTCACCCTCGGCGGCGACAGCATCCGCGCCATCGAGGTGGTCGGCGCGGCACGCCGCGCGGGCCTGGTGCTCAGCACCCGCGACGTCTTCACGGGGCGTACGGTCCGCGTCCTCGCCGGGATCGCCCGGCCGGCCACCGGGCGGGCCGGGCAGGAGGACGGGCAGGTCGACCCGGTGGGCGTCCTCGACCTCACCCCCATCGCCGCCCGCCTCCAGGAGGACACCGGCTCGACGACCGGCCCCGCCGCCGGCTTCAGCCAGCACATCGCCGTCCGGGTCCCCGCCGATCTCGACGCCGGACGGCTGGCCACCGCGCTGCGGGCCCTGATCGACCATCACGACGCCCTCAGGACCCGGCTGACCGAGCCGGCCCCCGGCCTGTGGCAGACGGAGGTGCTCCCGCGCGGCGCGGTTCCCGCCGACGACGGCCTGGTCCTCACGCTGCCGGACGAGCAACCGTCCCCGGACCGGCAGGAGCTGCTCCGGCTGATCGACCGGCAGGCCACGGCCGCCGGCCGCCGGCTCGACCCGGCGGCGGCCCGGATGATCCGTACCGTCCTGCTCCCCGCCCCCGCGGCGGAGCCTGGGGAGCGGATCCTGCTCCTGGTCGCGCACCACCTGGTGGTCGACGGGGTGTCCTGGCGGATCCTGCTGACCGACCTGGCGGCCGCCTGCGCCGCCCTCGCGGAGGGCCGCACACCCGAACCCCAGCCGGTCGGCACGTCCTTCCGGGCCTGGACCAGGCTGCTGACCGAACGGGCCCGCACCGAGTCGCGCGGACCCGAACTGGCGCTGTGGCAACGGATCCTGACCGGATCCGATCCGCTGCTCGGCCCCCGCCGGCTGGACCCGGCGCGGGACGTCAGGGCCACCGCCGACACCCTGCGCACCGAACTCCCGCCCGAGGTCACCGGACTGCTGCTGAGCACCGTTCCCGCGGCCCTGCGGGCCGAGGTCAACGACGTGCTGCTGGCCGCCCTGGCGGTCGCCGTCGCGCAGTGGCGGCAGCGGCGCTGCGGCGACGGGACGAGCGGAACGCTGATCGAACTGGAGGGCCACGGCCGCGAGGAGATCGCGGACGGCCTGGACCTGTCCCGCACCGTCGGGTGGTTCACCAGCATCCACCCGGTGCGGATCGATCCGGGGCCCCGGCCCCACGAGGCACTCGGCCGGGCGGTCAAGCTGGTCAAGGAGCAGGTGCGGGAGGTGCCCGAGCACGGAATCGGCCACGGCCTGCTGCGCCACCTCAACCCGCAGGCCGCGCGGCTGCTCGCCGGGTACCCCAGGCCGCAGCTCGGCTTCAACTACATGGGCCGGTTCGACGCCAGGGAGGACGTGCTCTGGTCACCGGTCACCGGTGGCGGCATCGTCGGCACCGGCACGCAGCCGGCGATGCCGCTGGAACACGTCCTCGCGCTCACCCCGGCGACCGAGGACCGGGCCGACGGCCCGCACCTGGTCGCCAACTGGACCTTCGCCGGCGGGATCCTCGACCGGGAGTCCGTCGCCGAACTGGCCGACGACTGGTTCCGGGCGCTGCGCGCCCTGGCCGAGTACGCCATGGCGCCGGGCGCGGGCGGCGCCACCCCGTCCGACTTCCCGCTGGTCGCCCTGGAGCAGGAGGAGATCGAGCGGTACGAGGCCGGACTGGCCGGGGCGAGCCCCGCGCTCGCTCCGGGGCAGGCGCTCTCGGACGTGCTGCCGCTCACGCCGCTACAGCGGGGACTGCTGTTCCACCACGAGGCCGAGCGGGACGGCGTCGACGTCTACACCCTGCAGATCGCCGCGGACCTGGAGGGCGGACTGGATCCCGCCGCGCTGCGGGCCGCGGGGCAGACGCTGCTGCGGCGCCACCCGGCGCTGCGGGCCTGCTTCCTCCACCGCGCCTCCGGCGACCCCGTCCAGCTGATCCCGTCCGATGCCGAACTCCCCTGGCGGGAAGTCGATCTGACGCATCTTCCGGAGTCGGAGCGGGCGGCCGAGGCCGAGCGCCTGACCGACCAGGAGCGCACCCGCAGGTTCGACCTGGCCGCACCCCCGCTGCTGCGCTTCACCCTGCTGAAGACCGGGCCGCGGCGGTACCGGTTCCTGTGGACCAGTCACCACCTGCTGGTCGACGGCTGGTCGATGCCGATCCTGGTCGGGGAACTGCTCGCACTGCTCGCCGAGTACACCGAGGGCACCGAGCACACCGGCGACGGCGAGTACACCGGCGACGGCGAGCGCCCCGGCGACGGCGGGGCCGGGGCGCCCGTCGAGCTGCCGGCGCCCGCCCCGCACCGCTCCTACTACGCCTGGCTCGCCGCGCGTGACCGCGGTGCGGCACGTGAGGCCTGGCGGCGGGCGCTCGCCGAGCTGCCCGGCCCGACCCTGGTCGCCCCGGCCGCGACCGGAGCGGCGGTGTCCCTCCCGGAGTCGCTGCACCTCGACCTCGACCAGGAGCTCACCGACCGGCTCCTCGCCGCCTCCCGCAGCGCCGGCCTCACCGTCAACACCGTGGTGCAGGGATGCTGGGCACTGCTGCTCGGTGAACTGACCGGATCCCAGGACGTGGTGTTCGGCGCGATCACGGCCGGCCGGCCCGCGGAGGTGCCCGGGATCGAGTCGATGGTGGGCATGTTCCTCACCACGGTGCCGGTCCGCGTCCGGCTGCACCCCGACGCCACGCTCGGCGGCCTGCTGCGCACCCTCCAGGACGAGCGTGCCGAACTCCTGCCGCACGAGCACCTCGGACTGGCCGAGATCCACCGGGCCGCCGGACTCGTCGGAGAGGCCTTCGACACCGTGCTGCTGTTCGAGAACTTCCCGATCGGATCCGGCGCGACCGCGGCCGGCGACGGCGGGGCCGGCGCGGAACCGGTGCGGGTGGTGCGCGCCGAGGCCCGCGACGCCCGGCACCACCCCCTGAGCATGGCGGTACTGCCGGACGGCGACCGGCTGCGACTGCGACTGGACTACCTGCCCGCCGCCTTCCGGCGCGACCGGGTGGCCGCGATCACCGAACGGTTCACCGCGCTGCTGCACATCGCCGCCACCGCCCCCGACACCACGCTGGCCCGGATGGGCTCGCCGCTGCGGCCGAAGGCCGGCGCGGCACCGGCACCGGCGCCCACAGCGGCCCCGGGCACCCCGAACGGGCCCGCCGCGCCGCGCGCGCCCCGGACCGAGCGCGAGGAGACCCTGTGCGCGGTCTTCGCCGAGGTGCTGGGCGTGGAGCGGGTGAGTGCGACCGACGACTTCTTCGCCCTCGGGGGCGACAGCATCCGGGCCATCCAGGTGGTCAGCCGGGCGCATCTCGAAGGGCTGGCGCTCGAAGTGCGGGACGTCTTCACCGGCCGGACCGTCGCGGCCCTGGCCGAGGTCGCCGACGCGCCCCGGCCGGACCGGACCGGCGCTGCGGAGGAGCCCCTGCTGGCCCTGGACGAGGACGAACTGGCTTTTATGGAGATCGACTTGAGCGAGGACATGCTGTGACCGGGACGCCGAGGATCGTCGAAGCGCTGCCGCTCTCCCCGCTCCAGCAGGGGCTGCACTACCTCGCCGCCGAGGGAAGCGGCCCCGACCCCTACATCCTCCAGCTGTCGGTGCGGGTCGAGGGGGAGCTGCCCACCGACCGCCTCCGGGCGGCGGCGGCGGAGCTGCTGGGCCGCCACCCGCACCTGCGGAGCTGCTTCCGGCCCCGCCGCAACGGCGAGACGGTGCAGGTGGTCCTGGACCAGGACTCGGTCCGGGTGCCCTGGCACGAGGTCGATCTGACGGACCTTCCGTACCGGCGGCGCCGGGCCGCGTCCGACCGGATCGCCGACGAGGACCGGCTGCGGCGCTTCGACCCGTCCCGGCCCCCGCTGATGCGATTCACCGCGATCCGCCTCGGCAGGCGCCGCTACCGGCTGCTGTGGTCGGTGCACCACCTGCTGCTGGACGGCTGGTCGATGCCGCTCGCCGCCCGGGAGCTGCTCACCCTGGCGGGCCTCGCCGGGCCCGAGGCGCTGTCCGGGCCGCTGCCCGAGCCCGTCCCCTACCGGACGTACCTGCGCTGGCTGGCCGGGCAGGACCGGGAGGCCGCCCGCGCCGCCTGGGCCGGGACCCTGGCCGGTCTTGAGGGCCCGCTGCGCCTCGCGCCGCACCCCGTCGGACAGGACGACGGCGCGCTGCCCGAGGTCCGCTCGGCCTCCCTCTCCCCCGAGCCGACCCGGGCGCTCTCGTCCTGGTGCGCGGCCGAGGGCGTCACCCTCAACTCGGCCGTGCAGGCCTGCTGGGCGGTGGCGCTCGGATACCTGTCCGGCCGCCGGGACGTGGTCTTCGGTACGGTGACCTCCGGCCGGCCGGCCGGACTGCCGGGCGTCGAGACGATGATCGGGCTGTTCGCCAACACGGTGCCGGTGCGTGCCGAGGTGCGCCCCGACCACACCGTCGCCGAGCTGATCCGGGCCCTGGCCCGGCAGCAGGTGGACCTGCTGCCGCACACCCATCTGCCGCTCGCCGAGGTCCAGGCCGCGGCCGGCCTGCGCGGCGAACTGTTCGACACCGCGATCGCCTTCCAGAGCTACCCCATGGCCGCGGCCGTGCCGTCCGCCGACGGCGGCCTCGTACTCGCCGACATCCGGGTGCGCACCGCCACGCACTTCGCGCTGGGCCTGACCGTGACGCCGGGCGACGGGCTCGACTTCTCCCTCGCCCACGCGCCCAGCGCGTTCGACGGCGACGGCGCCCGCACGGCCGCCCGGGTGCTGGACCTGCTCGTCGAAGCCCTGGAGCGGACGGCCGCCGCCCCCGACACCCTGCTGGCCAGGATCGGCGGGAGCGGTGAGGCCCCGGAGGGGTCCGGCGCCGGCGTCGACCTGCGCGACGACCGCACCCGCGGCACCACCCTGCACGAGCTGTTCCGGTGGCACGCGGACCGGGCCCCGCGGGCACCCGCCCTGATCGTCCCGGACGAGGACCGGCCGGAGGACCCGGCCGCGGCGCGGACCCTGGACTACCGGCAGCTCGACACCGCGTCGGACCGGCTGGCCGGACAGCTGGCGGCGTCCGGCGCGGGCCCCGGCACCTTCGTGGCCCTGGCCCTGCCGCGCGGCGCCGACATGATCGTCGCGCTGCTCGCGGTGCTCAAGACCGGGGCCGCGTACCTGCCCGTCGACCTGGCCTATCCGCCCGAGCGGATCGCCTACATGCTCGACGACGCGGCCCCCGCCCTGGTGGTCACCACCTCCGCGACCCGACTGCCGGACAACTGCGCCGCGCCGCGGGTCGACCTCGACCTGCTGGACCCCCGGCTGCCTCAGGGCCCGGAGATCCCCGTGCACCCGCCCGTCGCGGTCCCCGGCAGCCCCGCCTACGTCGTCTACACCTCCGGATCGACCGGCCGCCCCAAGGGCGTCGTGGTCCCGCACGAGGGCGCCGTCAACCTGGCCGCCCACCACGCCGCGCGGCTGGGTGCGGGGCCCGGAGCCAGGGCCCTGCAGTTCGCGTCGTTCAGCTTCGACGCCACGGTGTGGGAGCTGTGCGCCTCGCTCTACACCGGCGGTGCCCTGGTGCTGGCCACCGCGGAGAGCCGGATGTCGGGCGACGCGCTGGCCCGCCTGGTCGTCGCGCACCGGATCAACCACGCGGTGCTGCCGCCCGCCGTCCTGGCCGGTCTGCCCGAGGACGCCGGACTTCCCTCCGACCTGCGCCTGTCGACGGCCGGTGAGGCGCTGCCGTCCGCGCTGGCCGAACACTGGTCGGCCCGCGTCGAACTGCGCAACGCCTACGGGCCGAGCGAGACCTCGGTCTGCGCGAGCGTCAGCGAACCGCTGCACGGAGCGGGCAGGCCGCCGATCGGCACAGCGGTCTCGGCCTTCCGGCTGTTCGTCCTCGACTCGGCCCTGCGGCCGGTGCCGGCCGGTGTGGCCGGCGAGCTGTACGTGGCCGGCCCCGGGCTGGCCCGCGGCTACCACGACCGTCCCGGCCTGACCGCGGCCCGGTTCACCGCCTGCCCGTTCGGGCCGCCCGGCACCCGGATGTACCGCACCGGCGACGTGGTGCGCCGGCTGGAGGACGGCGCCCTGGACTACGTCGGTCGCGCCGACCAGCAGGTCAAGCTCCGGGGCTTCCGCATCGAGCCGGGCGAGATCGAGGCCGTGCTCGGGAGCCACCCGTCCGTCGCGCAGACCGCGGTGACGGTCCGGGAGGACCGGCCCGGGGACCGCCGCCTGGTCGGCTACGTGGTGCCGCGCGGCGACACCGTCCTCGACCCGGACGCGCTGCGGGCGCACGCCACCGCGGCCCTGCCGGCCCACATGGTGCCCGCCGCCCTGGTCGTGCTCGCGACGCTGCCGGTCACCCCGAACGGCAAGGTGGACGTCCGGGCGCTGCCCGCCCCCGGGCACACCGCCGCCGGACGGCTGCCGGAGACCGCCGAGGAGCGGGAGCTGTGCGCGATCCTCGGCGAGGTGCTCGGCCTCGACCGGGTCGGCGCCGACGACGACTTCTTCGCCCTGGGCGGGCACTCACTGCTGGCCGCGCGGGCGGCCAACCTGGTGCGGGCCAGGCTCGGCGGCGCGCTGTCGGTGCGGGAGGTGTTCGAGGCCCCCAGCGCCGCCGCCCTGGCCGCCCTGCTCGCCGCCCGCCAGGACCCGTCCGGCGAGGAGCTCCGGAAGCTCCCCGAACTCGCCGCGCTGGAGCGGCCGGCCTCGATCCCGCTCTCCCACGCCCAGGAGCGGTTGTGGTTCCTGGAGCGGCTCGGGGTGCCCGACGGGCTCTACTCCGTCCCGTTCGCGGTGCGGATGCGCGGGGCACTGGACGCCGGCGCGCTGCACGCGGCGCTGCGCGACCTGGTCACCCGCCACGAGTCCCTGCGCACCGTCTTCCCGGCCGTCGGCGGCGACGGCACCGGCGCCGAGCAGGTCGTGCTCGCCCCGGAGGCGGCCGATCCGCCGCTGTCCCTGGTGGACTGCACCGAGAAGGAACTGCCGGACGCGCTCGCCGCCGAGGCCGCCCGCGGCTTCGACCTCGCCGCCCGGCCGCCGCTGCGGGCCACGCTGTTCACCCTGGCACCGGACGACCACGTGTTCGTCCTGGTACTGCACCACATCGCGGCCGACGGCTGGTCCCTCGGGCCGCTGTCGAGCGACCTGGCCGAGGCGTACCGGTCCCGGCTCACCGGACAGGCCCCCGCCTTCGCCCCGCTGCCGGTCCAGTACCCCGACTTCACGCTGTGGCAGCGCCGGCTGCTCGGCTCGGAGCAGGACCCGCACAGCGAGCTGTCCCGTCAACTCGCTTACTGGAGGCGGGCACTGGACGACCTGCCGGTCGAGATCGAGCTGCCCTTCGACCGGCCCCGGCGAGCCCTCGCCAGCCACCGGGGCGGCACGGTGCACCTGCCCGTCCCCGCCCCGCTGGTCCGCGCGCTGCGGGCCCTCGCCCGCGACTCCGGGGCCAGCCTCTTCATGGTGGCGCAGGCCGGGCTCGCGGCCCTGCTCACCCGTTACGGCGCCGGCACCGACATCCCCGTCGGCAGCCCCGTGGCGGGACGCGGCGACGCCCGGCTGCACGGCCTGGTCGGCATGTTCGTCAACACCCTGGTGCTGCGCACCGACACCTCCGGCGATCCCTCCTTCTCCGAACTCGTCTCCAGAGTCCGGGAGTTCGACCTGGCCGCCTACGAGAACCAGGACCTGCCGTTCGAGCGCCTGGTGGAGGCCCTCAAGCCGGAACGGTCACTGTCCCGCAACCCGCTGTTCCAGGTGATCCTGGACTGCCGGGACGCCGACCCGGTTCCCGACACCGGCACGGAACTGGCGATGGAGCCGGTGCCGGCCGCGGGCGGCACCGCCAAGTGGGACCTGTTCGTCCAGCTGACCGCGGACCCGGCGGCCGACCGGATCGACCTGGCGGTCGAGTACGCGAGCGACCTGTTCGAGGAGCGCACCGTGCGGCGCCTCGCCTCCGCGCTGCTGCGACTGCTGGCCTCGGCCACCGACGCGCCCACCCGCCCGCTCTCCCGCCTGGAGGTCCTCACCCCCGAGACCCGGCGCGACCTGCGCGACCTGGGCGAAGGACCGGTGGAACCGCCCCGCACCACGGTCACCGCCCTGTTCGACGCGCACCTGGCCGCCGCGCCCGACGCGATCGCCCTGCGGTTCGCCACCGAAGCCGGGGCCCGCCTCGACGACGCGCTGACCTACCGCCGGCTCGACGCCGCGGCCAACCGGACCGCCCGCCATCTCGCCGCCCACGGCGTCGGCCGGGGTGACGTCGTGGCGCTCTGCCTGGAACGCGGGCGGGACGCGGTCGTCGCGATGCTGGCGACCGCCCGGCTCGGCGCCGCCTACCTGCCGCTCGACCCGGCCTACCCGGCCGCCCGGCTGCGGCACATGGTCACCGACAGCGGCGCCCGGGTGCTGCTCACCCAGCGGTCCCTGGCCGGGGCGGCGGCGGGCGCGGACCCGGACGGCGGCTGCGCGACCGTCTGCCTGGACGACCCGCGGACCCGCCGGGAGATCGACGGCCGCCCCGAGGTCACGCCGGACGGCGGGCCCGATCCGGACGACCTGCTCTACGTCATCTACACGTCCGGCTCGACCGGCACCCCCAAGGGCGTCGCCGTCTCCCACCGGGCCGTCGCCCGGCTGGTGCACGGCATGCCCGGCCTGGGCTTCGCCCGCACGGACACCTTCCTGTGGAACGCCTCGCCGGCCTTCGACGCCTCGGTGTTCGAGGTGTGGACCCCCCTCGCGCACGGCGCGGGACTGGCGGTGAACCCGCCGGGGCCGGCCGACCCCGAACGGCTCGGCACCCTGCTGCGGGACAACGGCGTCACCGTCGCCCTGCTCACCCCCCGGCTGGTCAACGTCATCACGGACCTCGACCCGGCCTGCCTCGCACCGCTGCGGCTGCTGCTCACCGGCGGCGAGGCCGTCTCCGCGGAGCACGTGCGCAGACTGCGCCGGGCGCTGCCGGGGACGGCGGTGGTGGACGCCTACGGGCCGACCGAGGCCGCCGTCATCGCCACCGTCCACCAGGTGCACACCCTCCCGCCGGACGCCGGGTCCGTCCCCATCGGGCGGCCGATCGGCGGCACCGCCGTGTACGTCCTGGACGAGGCGCTGCGGCCGGTTCCGTACGGCGCCGTCGGTGAACTCCACGTGGCCGGTCCCGGACTGGCCCGCGGCTACCTCGGCCGCCCGGGGCTGACCGCCGGGCACTTCGTCGCGGACCCGTTCGGTCCGCCCGGGACCCGGATGTACCGCACGGGCGACCTGGTGCGCTGGGAGGTGGACGGCCGCCTGGAGTTCACCGGCCGCAGCGACCACCAGGTGAAGGTCCGCGGCTACCGCATCGAGACCGGTGAGGTCGAACGGGCCCTGGCCGCGCACCCGTCGGTCGCCCGGGCCGCGGTCACCGCCAGGGACGACGGCTCCGGGGACCGGCTGCTGGTCGCCTACCTGGTGCCGGCACCCGACGGCGCCCGTCCGGAACCGGCGGACCTCCGGCGGGACCTGGGCCGGACGCTGCCCGCGCACGCGGTACCCGGCGCGTTCGTGCTGCTCACGGAGCTGCCGCTGACGCCCAACGGAAAGCTGGACACCGCGGCGCTGCCCGCCCCGGCGTCGGCGGGCGCGGCCCCCGCGCTGCCCCGCACACCGGCCGAGCGGGTGATCTGCGCGGCGGCGGCCGAGGTGCTGGGCCGTAAGGCGGTCGGCCCCGACGACGGGTTCTTCGCGCTCGGCGGCGACAGCCTCAAGGCCATCCGCCTGGTGAACGCCGCCGGACAGGCCGGGCTGCGGCTGGACCTGGCCGCCGTCTTCCAGTACCGCACCCTGGCGGAACTGGCCGTGGCGGGCCGCCCCGACGGGTCCGGCCTGCCGGACGCACCGGGCCGGCCGGACGCGGCCGACGGCCCGCTCGACCTGCTCGCCCCCCTGCTGCCGATCCGGTCCGGTGGAACCCGGGCACCGCTGTTCTGCGTGCACGGCGGCCTGGGCTTCGGCCTGCCCTTCGCCGAACTCGCCCGTCACCTCGACCCGGCGCAGCCGGTCCACGCCCTCCAGGCGCCCGGCCTCGCCCGCGAGCAGACCCCGCCGGCCGACCTGGCCGCGGTCGCCGAGGACTACGTCGCCCGGATCCGCACCGTCCGGCCCAGCGGCCCCTACCACCTGCTCGGCTGGTCCTACGGCGGCATCGTGGCGCAGGCGATGGCCGTCCGGCTGCGCGCCGAGGGCGAGGAGGTCGCGTTCCTCGCCAACCTCGACGCCTACCCGGACTCCGCCCCCGGGGCGCGGCCCACCGACGAGGACTTCCTCAGGGACTTCCTCACCGAGGCGGGCCTCGGCGCCGACGCCCTGCCCCGGCCGACCGTCACGGCCGTCGCGGCCCTGCTCGCCGGGGCCGGCGGCCCGCTCGCGGCCTTCGACGAAGCCGCCCTGACCCGGTTGCTCACGGTCATGCGCGGCAACGTCGACCTGTTCCGCGCCCACACCCCGGAGACCTTCGACGGCGGGATGACCCTGCTGGTCGCCACCGGATCCCTGGACGGGCAGGACATGCTGGTCCGCGCCAAGACCTGGGAGCCGTACGTGGCCGGCGGTGTCGACGTCCTCCCGGTGCCCTGCGCCCACGCGGACATGCTGGGCCCCGGCCCGGCCGCCACGATCGGCCGGCTGCTCGAACACCGGCTGGCCGCCCTGCACTCCCCCACAGCCGCCCCCCGTACGACCTCCGACGACCTGGGAGACATGCCATGAGCAACCCCTTCGACAACCCCGAGGGCCGCTTCCTCGTGCTGGTCAACGAGGAGGACCAGCACTCGCTGTGGCCGGCCTTCGCGGACCTGCCGGACGGCTGGACCGTCGCGCTCGCCGAGACCGACCGCGCCTCCGCCGTCGACCACATCGAGCAGCACTGGACCGACATGCGGCCGCTGAGCCTGCGGAACCGGGGCTGACCGGTGGCCGCCGAGAAGGCGATCCTCGCCGAGGGGCTGAGCAAGCGCTACGCCACCCACACCGCCCTGCACGGCATCGACCTGGAGGTGCCGGCCGGGTCGGTTCTGGGCGTGCTCGGCCCGAACGGCGCCGGCAAGACCACCACCGTCCGGATCCTCGCCACCCTCCTGCGGCCGGACGGCGGCCGCGCCGTGGTGGCCGGCCACGACGTCTCCCGCGACCCCCGCGAGGTGCGCCGCAGGATCGGCCTGGCCGGTCAGTACGCCGCCGTGGACGCGCTGCTGACCGGGCGGGAGAACCTGGTGCTGCTGGGCCGGCTGCTCCGGCTCGGCCGACGCGGCGCGGCGGCGCGCGCCCAGGAACTGCTGGACCGCTTCGGGCTGCTGGACGCCGCCGACCGGACGGTGGGCACCTACTCCGGCGGCATGCGCCGCCGTCTCGACCTGGCGGCCTGCGTCGTCGGAGAGCCCGAGGTGCTGTTCCTGGACGAGCCGACCACCGGTCTCGACCCGGTCAGCCGGAACGTGCTGTGGCAGGTGGTGCGCGACCTGGTCTCCGGCGGCGTCACCGTCCTGCTGACCACCCAGTACCTGGAGGAGGCGGACGAGCTGGCCGACCGCGTCGTGGTCATCGACGCCGGCCGGGTCGTCGCCGAGGGCAGCCCCGACGAGCTGAAGCGCAAGGTCGGCACCGACAGCCTGGAGGTGACCGTGGCCCAGCCGGGACAGCTCCAGGCCGCGGCGGCCGCGCTCGCCGCGCTCGGCGGCCGCGCCCCGACCACCCACGAGGACGGCTGCCGGGTCACCGTCCCGCTCGAACACGGGCTGGACGACGTCGCGCTGGCCGCCTCCGAACTACGGGACCGCGGCATCACCGCCGCGGACTTCCAGGTCCGCAGGCCCTCGCTCGACGACGTGTTCTTCGCCCTCACCGGCGCCGCCGCCCCGACCGGGGCCACCTCCACGGAAGGAACCGATCAGCCATGACGGCGCTGGGAGCCTACCTGGCCGACACCACGGTCCTGACCGGCCGTCACCTTCGCCACCTGCGCCGGTCGCCGGGCAGGCTGCTGCTGATCACCATGACCCCGGCCGTCATGCTGATCGCCATCGGCTACCTGTTCCGCGGCTCGATCGCCATTCCCGGGGTCTCCTCCTACGAGGACTACATCATGGCCGGGATCGCCGCCCAGGTCGCCCTGGCCGGCGTCGGGCCCACCGCCCTGGGCGTGGCCATCGACCTGCGCGACGGACTGGTCGACCGCTACCGCTCGCTGCCGATATCGGCCAGCAGCGTGCTGGTCGGCCGGGCCCTGTCGGACATGGTCACCGCGGTGGTCGGGCTGGTGGCCGTCTCCGGCCTCGGTCTCCTGCTCGGCTGGCGCCCGCACGGGGGGCCGGGCCGGATCCTGGCCGGCTTCGCGGTCCTGCTCGCCTTCTCGTTCGTCATGCTGTGGGTCGGCATCCTGCTCGGCACCACCATGCGGAACGTGGAGGCGATCGACGGCACCGGGGCACTGATCCTGGTCGTGCTCTCCTTCCTGTCCAACGCCTACGTCGCGGTGGGCGGGCTGCCGGGCTGGCTCCGTCCGGCAGCGGAGTGGAACCCCGTCAGTTCCGTCATCACCGTCTGCCGCGTCCTGTGGGGCAACCAGCCGACCGGGTCGACGGCCGCCGGATTCCCGGCGTCCCACCCCGGGATCGTGGTCGCCGTCTCCCTCGGGATCGTGCTGCTGGCCGTCGTACCCGCCGCGCTGCGCGGCTTCCGGCGTGCCGTCGAGCGGTGATCCCGCGCCGGTGGCGCACCGGAGCGCCGGTGGTGAACCGGCGCCGCCGATGGTGAACCGGCGCAGGCGGTGCTGAACCGGCGCCAGCGGTGCTGAACCGGCGCCGTCGGTGAGCCGCGCCGGAGGCGAACCAGCGTCAGCGGGATGTCAGTTGCCAATCATCGGCGCCCCCTAGGTTGGCGTCCGGAACCACCGGAGCCTGAACGTCGAGCCCGAAGTCGAGCCCGAAGGAGAACCATGTCCACCGTTACGCCAGAGCACTACGACCGGATCAGGGAAATCGTCGCGAAGCAGATCGGTGTCGAGTCCTCCGCCCTCGGCGACTCGACGCACCTGGTCGACGAACTGGGCGTGGACTCGCTGAAGCTCATCGACATCCTCAGCGCGATCGAGATGGAGTTCACCATCGTCATCGACATGGAGGAGCTGCCGGAGATGGTCAACGTCGGGGCGATCCACCGGGTCACCGCGCGCGCGGCGGGATGGTAGGGAGTCCCGTGTCCGTTGCTCCGCAGCCGGCGGCCCAGGCCCGCCGCACCGTCGTCGTCACCGGCATCGGCGTCATCACCAGCATCGGCACCGGTGCCGACGAGTACGCCGTGGCGCTGCGGGAGGGCCGCTCCGGAGCCCGCCCGCTCACCCGGATCGACACCACCGGATTCCTGCGGAAGAACGCCGCCGAGGTCGAGGACTTCGAGCCGGCCCGCTGGATCCGCAACATGCCGCTCGACTACACCGGTCGCGCCGGGCACTTCGCCGTCGCCGCGGCCCGTCAGGCCGTCGAGGACGCCGGGCTGACGGACGAGGAGCTCGCGGACCGGCACGTGCTGATCAGCATCGGCACCACCGACGGCGAGTCCCACGACCTCGGCCTCCTGGTCGAGCAGGAGCTGGCGGACGGCGGCCCCGACGCGCTGGACCCGGTGCTGGCCCGGCGCCTGGGCTCGGGACGGCTGTCCACCGCCGTCGCCCGCGAACTGCGGCTCCGCGACGCGGAGGCGGTCACGCTCACCACCGCCTGCGCGGCCGGCAACTACTCCATCGGCTACGGCCTGGACGTCATCCGGTCCGGCGAGGCCGACCTCGCGCTGTGCGGGGGCGCCGACGCCGTGTGCCGCAAGACGTTCGCCACCTTCCAGCGGCTCGGCGCCATCACCCCCGACGTGGTGCGGCCGTTCGACGTGAACCGCAAGGGCATCCTCACCGGCGAGGGCGGCGGCGTCCTGGTGCTGGAGTCCCTGGAATCCGCCCTCGCCCGTGGCGCCCGCATCTACGCCGAGGTCCTGGGCTACGGCCTCTCCTGCGACGCCCAGCACCCCACCGCGCCCAGCCGGGACGGCGTCGCCCGCGCCATGGAACTCGCCCTGGCCGACGCGGGCGTCAAGAAGGACGAGGTGGACTACATCTCGGCGCACGCCACCGGCACCCGCGCCAACGACGCCGCCGAGGCCGGCGCCATCGTCGACGTCTACGGCGAACGCCCGCCCCGCACCGTCGGGTTGAAGTCGATGCTGGGCCACTCGATGGGCGCCGCGAGCGCGCTGGCCGCCGCCGCCTGCGCCCTGTCGATCCGCAACGGGTTCATCCCGCCGACCATCAACCACCAGGAGACCGACCCGCAGTGCCCGGTGGACTGCGTCCCCAACCACGCGGTCACGGCTGATGTGCAGATCGTCCAGAACAACTCCAGCGCCTTCGGCGGCAACAACGCCGTCCTGATCCTCGGTTCCCTCAAGGAGCGTGTCTGATGTCCGCGCCCCCGGTAGCAGCCTCCCTGCCGGCCGACGGCCTCGTCATCACCGGCTGGTCGGCGGTCTCCGCGCACGGCCTCTCCCGGCGGGACTTCGCCGACGGCGTGCGCTCGGGGCTGGCCGCGGCCCGCACCGAGCCCGACGGCCCGCGGCTGCCCCGCCCCGACGCCTGTCTGGTGCCCGACCTCGACCGTCCCGGCCTGCTCGGCCGGGAGTACAGCTACACCCTCGACCGGCTGGCCGTCATGGCCCTGCTCGCCACGGACCAGCTGCTGGCCGACCCCGACCACGGGCCCGTGCCGCACACCGACGAGCGCACCGGCCTCGTCATGGGGACCACCATGGGCGGCAAGGAGACCATGGCCGCGGTCATCCGGGGCTCGCTGACCAACGCCCGGCCCTTCTACGTCGAGGTCGGCCTGATCCCCGGCTGCGTGATGAACCACTCCGCCGGGGCCGCCGCGATCCGACACGACCTCCGCGGCCCCAACGCCACGGTCGGCGGCGGACGGGTGAGCGGCCTGCTCGCCCTCAACTACGCGCGCCGCCTGCTCGACCAGGGCCGCGCCGACAACTGCCTGGTCGGCTCCGCCGAGGAGTTCGCCCCCACCCAGGCCTGGCTGGAACAGGCCGCCGGCGTTCCCGGAGAGCCCGCCCCGCTGCTCGGCGAGGGCTGTGGGCTGCTGCTGCTGGAACCGGCCGGAGCAGGCCAACTGCCGCCGCTCGCCGCGGTGCTGGCCGTCTCCACCGGCATCGACGTGGACGACGACCCGCAGGCCGCCGTCGCCTCCTGCGCCCGCCGCGCCCTCGACCGGGCGGGCGTCGCGCCGGAGGAGGTGTGGGCCGCCGTCCCCACGGCCGCGCCGACCCCGGAGGGCGAGGCGGAGCGCGCCGCGCTGGCCTCACTGGTGCCGTCGGAAGCACTGGACCGGGTCCCGTCGATGGCGCTGCTCGGTGACACCGGCGCCGCGTCCGCGACCCTGCAGATCGCGGCGCTGCTCGTGATCGCCGGGGCCGACCCGACCGCCGCCGGCCGGGTGGCCCTGGTCTCGGCGGTGGACCGGGACGGCACCGTCGCCGTCGCGGTACTGCGACTCTTCGAGGTGGCGTCATGACCGCGATGGTGAGCGGTGGTTCGCGGGGCATCGGGCGGGCGGTCGTGCTGCGGCTGGCCCGGGACGGTCACGACGTGGCCTTCTGCTACCGGTCCGACGAGGCCGCGGCCGAGTCGCTGCTGAAGGAGACGGCGGAGCTGGGCGTCCGGGTCCTCGCGACCCGCTGCGACGCCTCGGACGGTGCCGCCGTACGCGACTGGGTGCGCGAGACGGAACGCGAACTGGGGCCGGTGGACACCGTGGTGACCTCGGCCGGCATCACCCGGGACCGTCCGCTGGTGCTGATGCGCGACGAGGACTGGCAGCAGGTGCTGAGCGTCAACCTGGACGGGGTCTACCACCTGTGCCGGGCAGTGGCGCCCGGCATGGCCAAGCGCGGCCGCGGGTGCGTGGTCAACCTCTCCTCGGTCTCCGGAATCTCAGGCAACGCCGGGCAGGCCAACTACGCCGCCTCCAAGGCCGGGATCATCGCCTTCACCAAGAGCCTGGCGAAGGAACTCGGTCCGCGCGGCGTGCGGGCCAACGCCGTCGCGCCGGGCCTGATCGACACCGACATGGTGGGCGGTGCCTCCGAAGCCGCGATCGGACGGATCCTGCAGAACGTGCCGCTGCGCCGGCTGGGCCGTCCCGAGGAGGTCGCCGAACTGGTCGGCTTCCTGGCCTCCGACCGTGCGGCCTACGTGACCGGCTCGGTGTTCGAGGTCCACGGCGGCCTCTCCCTCTGACACACCCGCTGACCACCCGACCCTTAGCCCGTGGAGAAGTGACCATGTCCCGCATTCCGACGTTCGCCGTGATCTCCGGCGCCCAGGTGCACCAGGCCGTGGCCGGCCGGGAGCAGGCCGTCATCGCGGCGGTCGAGAAGGCGTACCGGCTGCACGGCGGCGGTGAGACCGTCAACCCCGACTCCTACTTCCTGCGCTTCCCCGACCGGCCGTCGTCCCGGATCATCGCCCTGCCGGCCTCGGTGGGCGGGGAGGTGGGCGTGCACGGCCTGAAGTGGATCGCCAGTTTCCCGGAGAACGTGGCCTCCGGCATACCGCGCGCCTCCGCGGTCCTGGTGCTGAACGACGCCGAGACCGGCTACCCGTTCGCCCTGCTGGAGAGTTCGATCATCAGCGCGGCCAGGACCGCCGCATCGGCCGCCCTGGCCGCCCGTGCGCTCGGCGAGGCACGCGGCACCACGCCGCGCCGTCTCGGGTTCGTCGGGGCCGGGCTCATCGCCCGCTACGTGCACACCTACCTCGCGGCGGCCGGGTTCGACTTCGACGAGATCGGCGTGCACGACCTGTCCTCCGAGCACGCCGCGGGTTTCTCCGACTACCTCCGCCGGTCGCAGTCCTCGGACGTCACGGTGCACGCCACGGCCGAGGACCTGATCCGGACCAGCGACCTGGTGGTCTTCGCCACCGTCGCGGGCGAGCCGCACGTGCACGACCCGGCCTGGTTCGACCACAACCCCCTGGTGCTGCACCTGTCGCTGCGCGACCTGTCGACCGAGGTGATCCTCTCGGCCTGGAACGTGGTCGACGACGTCGAGCACTGCCTCAAGGCCGGCACCTCCCCGCACCTGGCCGAACAGGCCCTCGGCAACCGGGAGTTCGTCGCGGGCACACTCGACGACGTGCTCGGCGGACGGATCGCTCCGCCCACGGACCGACCCGTGGTGTTCTCCCCGTTCGGCCTCGGCGTGCTCGACCTGGTGGTCGCCAAGCACGTCTACGACGCGGTCGACGCCGCCGGAGAACTCCGGACCGTGCCCGACTTCTTCCACGACACCGACCGCTACGGCCGGACACTCGCGGAGCCGACGCCCACGGGTGGCCGGGGGTGATCCGGCCGCAGCGCGTCCGGAACGCCGCCGTCGCCTCCGCCGTCGTGGTGATCACGCTCGGCGGGATGGCCGGCTGCGGGGTCGGCGACCTGGGCGGCGTCGGCGACGGGCCCGCCCACGTGGCGGAGTTCGACTTCGCCGAGCAGGTCACCGAACTGGTGGTGACCACCAACCACGGGAACATCGTCACCCGTCCCGCCGCCGGCGGCACCACCAAGGTCACCGAAACGGTGCGCTACCGGTCGAAGCAGCCGGCCGTCACCAGGAACCAGAACGGCGGCACGCTCACCCTGTCGGCCGGCGGCTGCGGTTCCGTCCTGGGCGCGAACACGACCTGCTCGGTGGACTACGCCGTCGAGGTGCCCAAGGGCGCCAAGGTCAACCTCCGCGCCTCGGCCGGCGACGTCACCCTGACCGGCACGACGGGCGGCGGCGACCTGCACAGCGAGGCAGGCGACATCAAGGCCGACGGCGTCTCGGGCGCCCTGACGGCGAGCACCGACGGCGGCAACATCAACCTGTCCTTCGCCGCGGCGCCGGGCAACGTGAAAGCCACCAGCTCCGCGGGCGACGTCACCCTCCGCGTCCCGAACGGCCGCTACGCCGTCGACGCCTCCTCCGACGTCGGCGACCGCACCATCCGCGTCACCAACGACTCCTCCGCAACCAACCACCTGCGCCTGCACTCCGACGTCGGCAACGTCTCCGTCCTCCCCACCTCCTGACCACGCCCACCCGCTCCACGGCCGCCACAACGAGAAACCCCAGGTCGGATCCCCGACCTGGGGTTTCCCCATGGAGCCGCCTGCGGGATCCGAACCCGCGCCCTGAGCGTCACGAGCCCGGCAGTGATCACGCCGGCCGCTGCCACCATCGATCACTTGGTGATGAACCCGCAGGTCAGAACGTTGCATCGTGATCCATGATCCTGCCTGAACCGGTACGTGCTGCCCCGTCCGCTCACGCATCGCTCACGCAAGTCGGTGCCCCGGCTCGTTCTGGTTCAGTGCGGGCGCCACTCCTTGTGCGGCTCGATGATGACGCTGCCGCCCATCCAGCGCGTCCCGCATACCGGGCAGATGGCGTACCACTCGTCACCCGCAGCGCTTTCGTCCATGCGGCCTTGCTGCCCAGTGCCGGGACAGTCTTCCTGCTGGTCCTTCTGCTGCGGCGCCATTGCGCTCACCTTCGAGAATGTCAGGCCGCGTTGTCTGCGGCGAGGGCGGTAGAACGGATCGCGTGAAGGACGGTCACCATGGCATCCACGTCGTCCCCGTGGAAGAGCGATTCTGGGCCGGTCGGGGCAATCATCGTGAACGGAGACTCGTAAAGCGCGGCGACGTCGATCGTGCCGTTGCGGGCCAGGTAGTCGATCAGCTCGTTGACGAAACGGAGCTGGTTGGCGGTGAGGGTCTTACCCTGCTGGAAAGAGTCGAAGGCCAGGGCCGCGGCGTCCCGCTCCAGACCGGTCAGCGAGCGCAGGAACAGCCCGAGGCCACCATTCACGTCCGTCACGTGGTCAATGTCAGCGATGGTCGCGAGGCCGGCCTCAACAAAGATCTGCTCCAGTTCCGACAGGTCCAGGGCAGTGATCTGCTTGTTGCGGCGAATCTTCTGGACCGCGAGCTGCTCCTGGTGCGTGTTGAGGTAGATGCGGACCTTCTGCTCGAAGCGAGTGAGGTCGGTCCCGACCTCCATGCCGTTCAGGGAGGCGGCGGTCAACTCGCCGAGCTCGTCCTCGAAGTCGGTGTAGACGATGTTGCGCTTGGTCTTGTCCATCAGGCGGACGAGACCACGCAGGCGGCGCCGCATGGTCTCCAGCATGGGCAGGGTGACGTCCTGCCACCACTCGTCGCCCGCGACCTCGTCGAGCAGGAGCTGCTGAACCTTGATCGCAGGAATGGTCAGCTGGTTGAGAAGGGTTGAGGCGATCTCCTGGACCTGGTCCCGCAGGCGGGTGAAGCCCGGATCACCGTTCACGACGGCGAGCTGGAGGCGAAGCGCGAGCAGGTCAAAGCGCTTGGCCTCCTCGCCGGCGTCGTCCTTGTCCCGGAAGCCGGTCGGGAGCCCGGCCAGGTGGTCGACGACCTGGCCATGGGCGTCCGGCGTGAAACTGAGCCACGCGTCGAAGTCGGTAAAGGTGTCGAGGACCTCGCGCTGCGGGCGTACCAGGAAGTTCTCCGGGTTCATTGCCGTGACCTCGTCGTGCAGCCGGGTGGCGAGGTCCCAACGCAGGCCGACCTCAGTGACCGTGCCGTCGGACTCCGGGCGCACGGCCGACCCTGCGCCCGAGCCCTGGCCAGACTCCGATGCACCGTCGAGGGCGAGGAGCAGGTCGGCTCGGCGTTCGAAGATCCGCTGGCTGAGCGAGGGGGAGAGCTTGCCTTCGGCGCGCATCAGGTTCTGGTTGAAAAACTCGATGTTCTGGCACAGGTCGAAGACCAGGAAGCCGTCCTTGCTCCTGTTGGGGCCGAAGAGGTCGGGTGCGAGGCGGGTGCCGCGGCCGATCATCTGCCAGAACTTGGTCTTGGAGCGCACCAGCTTGAAGAAGACCAGGTTAACCACCTCGGGAACGTCGATGCCGGTGTCCAGCATGTCGACGGAGATGGCTATCTGGGGGAACTTTGATGAGTCGGAGAAGTCGTCGATCAGGCTCTGCGCGTACTCCTTGCGATAGGTGATGACCTGCGCGAAGGCGCCCTTGAGGTGGGGGTAGTTCTTGTCGAAGCGCTCGGCAATGAACTCGGCGTGCGTGTTGTTGGCAGCAAAGATGATGGTCTTGCCGAGAGTGTCACCGCTATCGACCTTGAGGCCGTGGGTCATCAGCACCTGAAGGGCCTTGTCGACGGTGTCATCGTTGAAGAGGTACTTGTTGAGCTCGTCGGTCGTGATCTCGTCAGGGACGTCGCCGTCCTCGCTCCACTCCGTCTCGTCCCACTTCTCCTTGTCCTCGTCGGACAGGTCGTCGTACTTGATGCCGCCGCGCTGGAACTTCAACGGGACTTCAACGGTGCACGGGGCGACCAGATAACCCTCGGCCACGGCCTCATCCAGGCTGTAGACGTCCGTGGGCACGCCGTCTTCCAGTTCAAAGCGGCGGTAGGTGCGGGCTTTGCCCTATTTCGTGGACACTCGCCTGCTATGCCACCAGGTCCAGGTTATCCGCGCTGGTGGCGTGTTGTCGTTCGTAGTCGACGGGGCTTTGGTAGCCGAGGGCGGAGTGGCGTCGTCTGCGGTTGTACCAGGCCATCCAGGAGAAGACTGCGGTGCGGGCCTGGGGTCGGGTCATCCAGCGTGAGCTGTAGAGCAGTTCACGCTTGAGCGTGGCGAAGAAGGACTCCGCGAGGGCGTTGTCGTAGCTGGAGCCGACGCGGCCCATCGAGCGCCGTATCCCGTGCGCCCGGCAGACCTCGGCGAACACCGCGGATGTGTACTGCGCTCCGCGATCGGAGTGGAAGACCACTCCGTGCACGTGGCCGCCCCTCGCGTCGACGGCGGCCTGAACGGCGTCGACGACCAGGTCGGCGCGCATGTGCTCGGCGAGCGACCAGCCGACGACCCGTCGCGAGTGCATGTCGATCACCGTCGCCAGGTACATCCACGACCCTCCGACCGGCAGATACGTGATGTCGCCGCACCAGCGCACGTCAGGCGCCGCAGCCGCGAAGTCGCGCCCGACCAGGTCCGGTGCCGGCGGCACGCTCCGGTCCGCGACCGTCGTGCGGACCGTGCGGCGCAGGTGCCGGCCGGCGATCCCGCGCTCACGCATCAGGCGGGCGACGCGCTTGTGGTTCACCACACCGTGGCGTTCCCGCAGCTCCCGGGTGATCCGAGGGACGCCGTAGGCGCCGTTGGACTCCTCATGGATCTCCTCGATGCGCGCGCCGAGGTCCTCGTCGGCGGCCGTCCGGGCCGCCCGGACGGCCGCCGCGGCAGTCCATCGGTAAAAACCTGATGCCGACACGCTCAGCACCCGGCACAGCCGCTGTACTCCGTACAGGTCACGGTGGTCGGAGATGAACCGCCAGCGGCCGGTCATCGGCCCATCTCCTTGGCAAAATACTGCGCTGCCTTCCGCAGGATCTCCTTCTCCAGCTCCAGCTCACGGACCTGCTTGCGCAGCCGGCGCAGTTCCTCGCGCTCGGCCGGCGTCAACGGGCCCTCACCGCCCGCACCCGAAGCCGACTCGGCGCGTGACCGTGCGATCCACTGGCGCAGCGACTCCGGGTTGACGCCCAGCTCGCGTGCCACCGACGGGATGCGCCGCCCGCTGGACTCCACCAGCGCCACCGCGTCCCGCTTGAACTCCCCCGAGTACCTCGCAGTACCCATGAGGACATCCTCTCCACGGACCCGAAGATCCGCTTCTCAGAAGTGTCCACATCTCGGGGTAAAGCCCAGCCTGCGAAGTGGACCCCAAGACCGTTGGCCGCTGGCTCGGCGGGCGCATGCCCGACCCGAGGCACCGCTTCCGCGCTGCTCGGTTCCTGCGTATTGAGGAGACCTTCCTCTGGCCGGACCCGCAGCCCGGCACAGGCCGACGGACCGGCGGGTCAGGCACCGAGCTCGTCGGCACCTACCAGAACCGGGCCAGCGTGCCCCGTGAGACCTGGCTGGCCCTGCTGAAAGAGGCCCGGCAGCAGATCGACGTGCTCGTCTTCTCCGGGACGTTCTTCGCCCAGTCCAACCCGCACGTCGCCAAGATGCTCGCCGAACGAGCGGCCGACGGCGTCCAGGTCCGACTGTGCTTCGGCGACCCGAGCGGGCACGCCGCCGCAGTCAGAGGCCGTGAGGAGGGAATCGGCGACACCCTCGCCGCCAAGATCCGCGCCTCCCTCACCTACTACCGCCCTCTGCCCCCAGAGGAGGGCTGTGAGGTGAGGCTCCACGACACCACGCTCTACAACTCCCTCTTCCGCTACGACGACAACCTGCTGGTCAACCCGCACATCTTCGGGCAGCCGGCCAGCGCCAACCCCCTGCTCCACCTCAAGCGCGTGGACGCCACCGGCTGGTTCTACAACTACGCTCAGAGCTTCGAAGCAGTCTGGGCCTGCGCACGGCCCTGGACGCCCGACCATGAGGGGGCCACCGCACATGGGCAGGACTGAGTACTACTACGACCCCAACGCCCCCAAGGCCAACACCCTCATCCCTGCCAGCAATCTGCTCGTCGTCGACGACTCCGGAGCCATCCTGCTCCAGCGCCGCCGCGACACCGGCCAGTGGGCGCTTCCCGGCGGCGCCCAGGACATCGGCGAGACCGCCGCCGAGTGCGCCGTGCGCGAGTGCCTGGAGGAGACCGGCGTCGAAGCCGAGATCACCGGCTTCCTCGGCGTCTACACCAACCCGAACCACATCGTCGCCTACACCGACGGCGAGATCCGCCAGCAGTACGAGAACACCTACATCGGCTGCCCTATCGGCGGCGAACCCACGATCAACGACGAGGCCGACGGCGTCCGCTTCATCCAGCCCGCCGACCTCGACCAGTACGACATCCACCCCAGCATGCGCCAGCAGATCGGCGACTACCTCGCCGGCACCTACCCCTACTTGGGCTGAGCCGCCAGCGCCGCCTCCACTCGTTCAACGGCCGCGAAGATCTGCGGCGACGCCCGACGATTGAACCGCCCCACCACGCTCTCCGCCCCGTAACGACCGAGGGTCTCAGCCACGCGTGCCCCAGCCGTGGTCGGGCCACCGTCGGGCGTCGTCGTCATGTCGCACCACACCAGGGCGTCAACCAGGCGCTGGTCCTCCAACAGCGGGAACTCGGCCTCCAGTACCTCCCGGAGGCCGAGTTCCTCGGCTTCGAGCAGGGCGAACGAGTGGTTCGCCACCAACCGCGTGAGCTGGTCATCGGCCCCATGGACATCACGGAGGAACCGGGCGCCGTCGAGCGGGTGGAAACCTGTTGCCGCCAGCCGCGGCGCGTAGCCGACATCGTGCAGCAGAGCGGCACAGATGAGAAGCCTGGCCTTCTGACCGAGAACTCCTTCGAGTCGGCCGGCTCGGTCTGCCACGCCTTGGGTGTGCGCCCAGCGGCGGGGCAGTGGCTCGGCAAGCTCGCTCCTCACCAACGTTCTGGCCCAAGAAGTCGGTTCTTCGCTCATGCGTCGATGGTTTCCCAGGTCGGCCACCACTACGCGTGGGGCCAAGCGATCCGCAGTCGATGTCATGGCGTGCTTGGAGGAGTAGATGTGGCACAGCAGGCTGTGGAGGAACGCCCAGGCATTGCCGCTGCGATCGTGGCCCACGAAGGCCGCGTCCTAAGGACATCTGATCCGTGAATCCGGTTCACCTGCCTGCCCCCCTATCTGGCACGGAAGGCCACGGAGAAGGCGAAGTCCGAGGCCAAAAAGGCCAAGGGGCAACTCGAAATCAACATCCGCGCTCACGCAAGCGATCTTGTATCGCGCCGCCGACGCCTGCCCATGGGTCAAGAAAACGCAAAAGCCCCAGGTCACGGCGAGTGAGTCCTGGGGCTTCTACAGAGCCGCCTGCGGGATTCGAACCCGCGACCTACGCATTACGAGTGCGTTGCTCTGGCCAACTGAGCTAAGGCGGCACCGTTGCCGTGTGTGCCGGCAACGCGGGCCAGTCTACACAGGTTCGCAGGTGATCCGTAACGGGATGCCGGGGCCGCGGTGGTCAGGCGGAGGAGACGGCGAGCTTGGCGGCGAAGCCGGCGAAGAGGACGGCGACGCCGCTGGTGAGGGAGGCGGAGAGGCGCTTGCGGCGGCGGAAGGCGGTGGCGAGGGTGGTGCCCGCGAAGATCAGGAGGGAGAGGTAGAGGAAGCTGAAGGTCTGGAGGATGCCGCCGAGGAGGGCGAAGGAGAGGGCGGGCTGTCCGTAGGAGGGGTCGACGAACTGGGTGAAGAAGGAGAGGAGGAAGAGGATGGCCTTCGGGTTGAGGAGGCTGATCACCAGGGCGCGCCGGAAGGGGTTCTCGGTGGACTCGGGGGCCGGTTCGGCGGTGGGGTCGGCGACGGCCCGGCGTTCGCGCCAGAGCTGGCGGGCGGCGCGGAGCATGCCGTAGCCGATCCAGAGCAGGTAGGCGGCGCCGCCGAACTTGACCACGGCGAAGACGGCCGGGTTGGCCTTGAGCAGGGAGGCCGCGCCCAGCGAGGTGAGGCTGATCAGGGTGAGGTCGCCGATGAAGACGCCGGCCGCGGCCCGGTAGCCGGTGCGGATGCCCTTGCGGGCCGCGACGGACAGCACGTACAGGGAGTTGGGGCCGGGCAGCAGGATGATGACGAGGGCGCCGAGGACGTACGTCGCCAGGTCGTTGACTCCGAGCACGATGAGCTCCGGTGCGGGGGGAGGGTGGCAGGGGGCGCTCATCGTAACGTCGTACCGCTGATCGGTTGAAGTAGAAATCACCTGTCGGACGGCCGGCGCCGGCCGGGTCCTACCGCTCGCAGCGCTTGCCCTGTTCCGGGGCCTCCCCGGTCAGCAGGAAGCGGTTCACCGCGGTGTCCACGCAGGTGCTGTGCCTGCCGTACGCGGTGTGGCCGTCACCGTCGAAGGTGAGCAGACGGCCGGACTCCAGCTGGCCGGCCAGCGACTGGGCCCAGGCGTACGGGGTGGCCGGGTCGCGGGTGGTGCCGATGACGACGACCGGGGCGGCGCCGGCGGCCCGGATGGTGTGCGCCGCGCCGGTGGCACGGACCGGCCAGTAGGTGCAGGCCAGCGCCATCCAGGCCATGTCGCGCCCGAAGTGCGGCGAGACCCGTTCGAACTCCGGCACCGCCCGCTGGACGTCCTCAGGACCGCCGAACGGGGCCGGCAGGTCGAGGCAGTTCACCGCGGTGTTGGCGAACATCAGGTTGGGGTACGAGCCGTCGGCCTCGCGCCCGTAGTAGTCGTCGGAGAGCTTCAGCAGGCCGGTGCCGTCGCCGGCCTTGGCGCCGGCGAGCGCGGCGCGCAGCTGGGGCCAGAGGAAGTCCGCGTACATGGCCTCGATGACGCCGGTGGTCGCCTGGGCCCCGGTGAGCCGGCGGCCGTTGCCCGTGGTGGGCAGCGAGCCGGCGTGGACGCCCGCGAGCAGGGCGGTGAGCTGCTCGCCGGCCTCCTGTTCGGTGCGGCCGAGCGGGCAGTCCTCGCGCTTGGCGCAGTCCTTGGCGAAGGCGGCCCAGGCGGTCTCGAAGCCGCCCGCCTGGGCGCGGTTGCCGGTGACGGAGTCGAGCGCCGGATCCATCGCGCCGTCCAGCACCAGCCGTCCGGCCCGGCTCGGGAAGAGCCCGGCGTAGGTGGCGCCGAGGAAGGTGCCGTAGGACTTGCCGACGAAGTTCAGCTTCTCGTCGCCGAGCAGGGCGCGCAGCACGTCCATGTCCCGGGCGCCCTCGACGGTGCTGAGGTGCCCGAGCGCCGCCCCGGCCTGCTGCCGGCAGCCCTCGGCGAACTCCCGGTCGGCGGCGATCAGCGCGTCGATCCCGTGCTGGTCGCCCGGGTTCAGGTCGACGGCGGTGTAGGCGTCCATCCGGTCGCCGCTCAGGCAGCTGACGGGGTTGCTGCGGCCGACTCCGCGCGGGTCGAGGCCGACCAGGTCGTACCGGGCGCGCACCCCGCGGTCGTACGTCCGGGCCGCGGCCTCCAGGTACTCGATCGCCGAGCCGCCGGGCCCGCCCGGGTTGAGCAGCAGGGAGCCGAGCTTCGCGCCCGGTGAGGCGGCGGCGGACGGGGAACCGGACAGGGAACCGGCGTCCGAGCCCTCCGGTTCGGCCACCGCGCGGGCGGCCGCCAGGGTGAGGTCGCCGTCCCCGGGGTGGTCGTAGTCCAGCGGCACCCGGAACGTCGTGCACTCGAACCCGCTGTCGCACCGCTGCCAGGCCAGCCCCTGCGCGTAGTACGGCGCGAGCGGGGCCGGGACGGCGGCCGGCAGCGGCTCCAGCGGGGTCGCCCCGGACGTCGGGGCGGATCCGGCCGACGGGGTCCCTCCGGCGGCCGGGGCCGAGGGCCTGCCGGAGCCGGCCGGGTCCGTGGCGGAGGCCGCCGGAGGCCCGGACGGGTCCGTGCTGCATCCGCCCGCCGCCAGACCGAGGACGACCAGCGCCGCAGCCAGTGCCTGTGCCCGCCCGAAGGCCCTCATCCGCCACCTCTCCGCAATCGACCAGCACGTGGAACACACCGGGAGACACGCTTCCGAGCCAGGCCGGACGCGCACGACCGGACGAGCACGGCCGGACGAGCACGGCCGGACGAGCAGGCTCGGACGAGCACGCCGGAGGAAACGCCGCTGCCCGGTACCCGCCCCGGGTACCGGGCAGCCTAGCGCCGCCGGACCCGCGCTCAGGACGCCCTGGCCAGCGCCTCGGCCAGGAACTGCGCGGCCTGCCGGACCAGCCGCAGCCGCTCCCGGTCGGGGGTGAAGTCCTGCACGTTGTCCGAGATCCGCACCTCGGCCTTGGCCGCCGCCCCCGGGCCGGCCTTCAGGGCGGACTGGAGCTTGCGGGCGGCGTCCAGCCCCGCGGAGTCGGACCTGGCGGCGGCCAGCAGCAGCTTGGCCGAGCTGCCCGCCGGGGCCTCGGCGCCGGTCTGGGTGAGCGCGGTGGCGTCGTACCGGCCGGAGACCGCCGCGGCCGCGCCGTACAGGTCGGGCCTGGCCAGCCCGGCGGCGGCCGCGCAGGGCGCGCCGCCCTCGACGCCGAGGGTGCCCCAGGAGGCCGGGCCCGGCGGCAGGGTGCGGAAGGAGGCCGCGATGGTGGTGCGCAGCGTCGCGTCGTCGGCGACGGCGGCCGGGGCGGCGGCGACCAGCTCGCAGGGGTGCCCGGTGCCGTTCGGCGCCTCGGGGGCGACCAGGATGAACGGGCGGGCCTTGCCGGTCTGGAGGGCCGAGCCGATGCCCTCGAAGACGTCCGGTACCTCGGCGTCGGCGGTCTTCTGGGGCGCGGCCGCCTGCATCACGACGACCGGGAAGCGGGCGTTCGGCTCCTTGGCGTACTGCGGCGGGAGCCAGACCCGGACGTTGCGGGGGTGACCGTCGGGGCCGAACACGGCGGACTGCAGCAGCTCGCCGCCGCCCGGGTGGCCGACGCTGTCGAAGCGGCTGACCACGGCGGGAGCCGCCGCAGCAGCGGGAGCCGCGGCGGCCGGCGGCTCGGCGGCCGCGGGCGGCGCCGCCTGCTGCTGCCGGCCCGCCGTCCCCGAGCCGCTCCCGGTACCCGAACCGGCGTCCGCCTCCGCCCCCGTACCCGCCGCGTCCACGACGGTCTCCGCCCGGTCCGGCTCCTGGCCGCTCCTACCGAGGCCACCGAAGGCACCGAGCGCGGTGAGCACCGTCAGGGCGGTGACGCACACCCCGCAGACCATCGCCCCGGCCGCCCGCAGCAGCATCGGCCAGCGGTCGCCGGCCAGCTCGTAGGTCTCGGCGGCGCGCAGGTCGTGCCAGCGCTGTCGGGCTCCCCTGGCCAGCCAGATCCCGCCGAGGGCGGCGGCCAGCAGGGGGATGACGAGGAGCGAACGAACCACGGGACGCACCACCTCTGGAGGGGGCCGCGCCGAACCTGGACCGGCGCGTGCGGGAGGCGACCGCCCCGGCGGCGGGCGCGGTCGGCCCCAGCGTGCACAACCGGCGAACGGTCACACGACGGTGTGCCCGGTGAGTGTCGCTCGTTCACTCGAAGGTGGGACGGCCCGGACTCCGGGAGGCCTACGGGCGGCGCCCGGTGGAGCAGTCTCCAAGCCCGCGTGCTCGGCCCACCCCCTCGGCCCAGCCGCTCAACCCAGCCGCTCAGCCCGCGCGCAGTGCCACCGTCATCGCCTCGACCGCGAGCAGCGGGTCCACGTTGCGGTCCAGCGCCCGGCGGCAGGCCAGTACCGCCTCGATCCGGCGCAGCGTGCCCTCCGCCGGCCCTGCCTGGGCCACCCGGTTCAGCGCCTGCCGCTGGTCCTCGTTGGCGAGCGCGCCGGTGGAGCCGAGCTGGATCGCCAGCACGTCCCGGTAGAAGCCGAGCAGATCGAGCAGGGCGATGCCGAGGGTCTCCCGGCGGGTGCGGGTGGCGCGGCTCTTCTGCCGCTTCTCCAGTTCCTTGACCGCCCCGGCCATGCCTCGCGGCGCCTTGGTCCCCTCGGCGGCGCCGTAGACGGCCTTGAGGTCGTCCGTCTCCTTGGCGTCCTGGGTCTCGGCGAGGGCCTCGGCATCGGCCTTGGCGGTGTCGACCAGGCGCTGGGCGGCGCTCAGGCAGCCGCCGATGTCGCCGACCTCCAGCGGGATGCGCAGCACGTCGGTCCGGCGCGTCCTGGCCTGCTCGTCGACGGCTAGGCGGCGCGAGCGCTCGATGTCGCCCTGCCCGGCGAGCGCGGCGAGCCTGGCGGTCTCCGGGTCGACGCCGTCGCGGCGGACCAGGTTGTCGGCGACCGCCTCGGCCGCGGGAGTCCGCAGCACCAGCAGGCGGCAGCGCGAGCGGATGGTCGGCAGCACGTCCTGGACGGAGGGGGCGCAGAGCAGCCAGACGGTGCGCGGGGAGGGCTCCTCCACGCCCTTGAGCAGCGCGTTCGCCGCGGCCTCGGTGAGCCGGTGGGCGGCGTCCACCAGGATCACCGACCAGCGGCCGCCGGTCGGGTAGCTGGAGGCGCGCAGCACCAGGGCGCGCATGTCGCCGACGCCGATGGAGAGGCCGTCGGTGCGGACGTACTTCACGTCGGCGTGGCTGCCGGCCAGCACGGTGTGGCAGCCGTCGCAGAACCCGCAGCCGGGCGTGCCGCCGAGCGCGAGGTCGGGGCTGGTGCACTGGAGGGCGGCGGCGAAGGAGCGCGCGGCGGTGACCTGCCCGGCGCCGGGCGGTCCGGTGAACAGCCAGGCGTGCGTCATCAGGGAGGCGTTCACGCCCTCGATCGGAGCGGCTCCGCGACCGGCCTCGACCGTCGCCCCGGCCGCCCGGGCGGCGGCGGTCAGCTGCTCGACCACCCGCTCCTGGCCCACCAGGTCGTCCCAGACGGCCACTGCTGCTCCCAAGCTCCGTACGGCAGCGCCATGGCGCCTCTTCCCCACCGTCGAGCATACGTCTCCGGTCCGACACCCACTGCTCCGTCCGGGTCACGGCGGACGGGAAGGCCGGCCCCGCGGGTGGCGGCCCGCTGCCCGACTGCTCCCCCGACCACCGCCCGACCACCGCCCGACGGAACGCCACGGCGCCGCCGGGGACCTGCCCCGACGGCGCCGCGCACACGTGTCCGATCAGCCCCTGCGGCTCAGCCCCTACGGCCCCAGCGACGGCCCTTGCCCTTGCCGTCGTCCTTGCCCTGGTCTCCCCCGTCACGGCCCTCGGGCCGCTCCGCACCGGGCTGCGGGCCGGCGTACGGGCCCTCCTGGCCCGGGCCGCCACGCTCCCAGCGCGACCACTCGTCGTGCGAGCCGAGCAGGGTGTCGGTGAGGCTCGGCAGGTCGTCCAGCGGCGTCTCCTCGGCCCAGTCCGGCCTCGGCCGCTCGGCGCCCGACTGCGGCTTCGGCTGCGGGGCGGCAGCCGGCTCCGCGCCGACCACCGGCAGCTCGCGGGTGCCGTCCACCGGCTCCGTCCGCCGCGGCCCCTGGGCCGGCCGACCACCGGGACGGCCCTCGGAACGGCCCTCGGGGCGTCCCTCGGAACGACCCGGCTCGATCCGCAGCAGCACCTCGGTCCGGTCGGCCTCCGCCGGAATCCTCGGCAGCACGGCCGTCTCGTCCACCGCCGAAGCCGGCACCACAGGCAGCTTGGCGGTCTCGTCCACCCCAGCGGACACCCCACCGGACGCCCCACCGAACGCCCCGCCCGCGGCCCGGCGCGCCTCGGCGGCCTTGCGCGCCTCGACGGCCTCCGCCGCCCGGACCGCGGCCTGCCGGTCCCGCGGCGACAGCTCGCGCGTCGCCTCGTCCCCGAGCCCGCCCGACGCGGCCTGCGCCGAGCCCTGCGGCGCCCCCTGCGAGGAACCCCGCGAGGAATCCTGCGAAGCGTCCTCCGGAACATCCCGGATCGCCCGCAGCTCCGTGGTCACGGCATCTCCCGCAGCCGCCCTGGCACCCGAGCCCGAGCCGGAATCCGAATCCGGCCCCGGCCGCCCCTCGGCCCGGCCCTCCGCCGTCTCCGCGGCGGCAGCCGCGGCCGCGAGCGCGGCGGCCTGCGCCAGCCGCGCCTCCTCGGCCCGCTGGAGAGCCTCCTCCGCCCGGCGGCGCTGCTCCTCGCGGGCCAGCTCACGCTGCCGCTGGAGCTCCGCCTGAGCGGCCGCCTCCGCCGCGATCCGCTTGCGCTCCGCGGCCTCCGCCGCCAGCCTGGCCTCCTCCGCCGCGCGGAGCTTGGCTTCTTCCTCGGCGCGGCGCCTGGCCTCCTCCTCCGCCCGGCGGCGCGCCTCCTCCTCGGCCTTGCGCCGGGCCTCGGCGGCGGCCCGCTCAGCCTCCTCCTCGGCCAGCCGCTCCTTCTCCGCCTGCTCGGCCCGCAGCTGCGCGAGCACCTCCTGCCGCTTGCGCTCGGCGGCCTCCTCCTCGGCCTTCTTGCGGGCCGCTTCGGCGGCGCGGCGCTCGGCCTCCTCCCTGGCCAGCCGCTCCTGCTCGGCGCGGGCGGCCCGCTCCTGCTCGGAGAGCGGCAGCTCGCGGTCGAGCCGGTGCCGGATGGCGGTGGTGACGAAGCCGGGGGCCTGGCTGCCGTCCACGACCAGGTAGCGCTCCGGGTCCGCGGCGGCGAGGGCGAGGAAGCCCGCCCGGACCCGCTGGTGGAACTCGGTCGGCTCGGACTCCAGCCGGTCCAGCGCCTCGGTGAAGCGCTCCCGGGCCCTGGTCGGGTCGACGTCCAGGACGACGGTCAGGTCGGGCAGCAGTCCGCCGGTGGCCCAGCGGGAGATCCGGGCGACCTCGGTCGCGGCCAGGTCGCGCCCGGCGCCCTGGTAGGCGACGGAGGAGTCCATGTACCGGTCGGTGATCACCACGGCGCCGCGGGCGAGGGCGGGACGGATGACGTTCTCGACGTGCTCGGCACGGTCGGCGGCGTAGATCAGTGCCTCGGCCCGGTGCGACAGGCCGGTGTTGCCGACGTCCAGGACCAGGCCGCGCAGCCGCTGGCCGACCGGGCTGCCGCCGGGCTCGCGGGTGAGCACCACCTCGTGCCCCTTGCCGCGGATCCACTCGGCGAGCGCCTGGGCCTGGGTGGACTTGCCGGCGCCGTCGCCGCCCTCCAGGGCGATGAAGAAGCCGGTGCCCGTGCCGCGGTGCGGCACCGGGCCGCCCGGGCCGCGCACCGCGTCGACCAGGTCCCGGACGAACGGCGAGGTGCCGCGCCGGTCGTCGGTGCGCAGCAGCACGACGGCGGCGAGCACCAGCGTGAGCAGTCCTGCGGTGGCCACGGCCAGGGCCGCACCGCCGTGGATGAACGTGAAGGAACCGGGCTCGACGGTGCCGTACTCGACGTCCCCGTACCCGGCGGCGATCAGCGGGACGGCGACCAGCGCGGCGGCGACCACGACCCGCAGCACCGCGAACAGGTGCTCGGTGACCTTCGGCAGCCGGGCCTCCTCGACCTCCTGGGCGAGCAGGGTACGCCCGGCCGAGACCACGATCCCGGCGGCCAGCGCGGCCAGCACGGTGAGCAGCAGGACCAGCACGAAGTCCAGCACCAGCCCGGCCAGGATCAGCGCGACGCCCTGGGTGAGCAACGCCAGCGCGAGCAGCCGGCGGCGGGACAGCGAGGGCAGCGTGGCCCTGGTGAGCCTGGCGCCCAGGGCGGGCGCCCCGGCGGCGGCGAGCACCAGCAGGCCGAAGCCGATCGGCCCGGCGCGGTGCTCGGCGGCGGTGAGCAGCGCGAGCGCGGCGACGCCCGCCATCGCGGCGTAGCCGGCCGCGACGGCGAAGGTGAAGTACGGGGCGCTGCCCGTACGGCCCTTGCTCAGCGCGGGGCCGGGGGCGGCGTCGGTCGGGGCGCGCAGGCCCTGGAGCGGCGAGACCGGGGCGACCTTCACCGGCCCGCCGGGCAGCTGCTGGAAGTAGCCGCGGACCGCCGAGGCGGCGAACAGCCCGGCCGCGCCGAGCGCCGCGAAGGTGAGCTGGTGAGAGCGCAGCCAGTCGGAGCCGAGCGCCGCGCCGATGTTGTTGAGCAGGGTGAGGACCACCAGGCCGACGGCGCCGAGCGGCACGGTCACCCAGCCGGTGAAGCGGTCGATGCCCCGGACGCTCTCCAGGTTGGCGGCGGCGGGACGCTGCTCGGCGGTCGGCAGGTACGGATCGGCCGACGGCAGCAGGCCGGGAACGGCGGCCGTCTTGGTGATCTCCCAGACCCGTTCGGCGGCGCCGGTCACGAACACGGTGGCGAGCAGGGCGTAGGTGGCGGCCCCCGAGGGCTTCGCCGCGGAACCCAGCCAGACGCTCCACCAGGGCGCGAGGCCGATCAGCAGGGCGCGCAGCACGTCGGCCCCGAACAGCGTCCAGCGCCGGTCCAGCCGGCCGGCGACCAGTTGGTGCACCGGGCCGAGCAGCGCGACCCCGACCAGCCCGGTGGCCAGCACCCGGACGGCGAGGACCGCGGCGAGGGCGAAGGCGAGGCTGCGCGGCAGGCTGCCGAACCGGTCGTCCTGCGCGGCGGCGATCACGGTGAGCGCGAGCAGCACCAGCAGGCCGAGCCGGTCGGCGGTGCCGCCGATCAGCTGGGTGGTCCACAGGCGCCGGTAGGGGCGTGTCCGCAGCAGCGCCCTGGCCCGGTCCGCCGGCGTGCCGGCGGGCGAGACCTCGGGCAGGTCGGACGCCCGGGCTCTGGCGGCCGGGGCGGCGCTGGGGGTGGGCTGCTCCTCGCTCGTCATACGGTCAGCGTAGCGGGCTGGGGTTGGCCGGATTGAGGCGAACGGGCTTCCGGATCGCGCTCATCACCGGGTTGTGACGTTCCCCGCACACCCCCGACGGACTTCGGGCCCGCGCCCCCGGGGATCGGGGACGCGGGCCCGTCGGCGATGACCGGGGATCAGCCCTCGTCGGGCGCCGTCGTCTTGCTCGCGGCGGTCTTCTTGGCCGCCGTCTTCTTGGCCGCCGTCTTCTTGGCCGCCGTCTTCTTGGCCGCCGCCGTCTTGGTGGTGGTCTTCTTGGCCGCGGTCTTCTTCGCGGCCGCGGTCTTGGTCGCCGCGGTCTTGGTGGTGGTCTTCTTGGCCGCGGCCTTCTTCGCCGGGGCCTTCTTCGCCAGCTTCTTCACCGGTCCACGCGCCCGCTTCTCGGCGAGCAGCTCGTAGCCGCGCTCCGGCGTGATCGTCTCGACCTCGTCGTCCTTGCGCAGTGTGGCGTTGGTCTCGCCGTCCGTCACGTACGGGCCGAAGCGGCCGTCCTTGACCACCACGGGACGCTCGCTGACCGGGTCGTTGCCCAGCTCCTTGAGCGGCGGGGCGGCGGCGGCCCGGCCGCGCTGCTTGGGCTGGGCGTAGATCGCCAGCGCCTCGTCGAGGGTGATCGTGAAGAGCTGGTCCTCGCTGGTGAGCGAACGGGAGTCGGTGCCCCGCTTGAGGTACGGGCCGTAGCGGCCGTTCTGCGCGGTGATCTCCGCGCCCTCGGCGTCGGCGCCGACCACCCGCGGCAGCGAGAGCAGCCGCAGCGCGTCCTCCAGCGTGACGGTGTCCAGCGACATGGTCTTGAACAGCGAGGCGGTACGCGGCTTGACCGCGTTCTTGCCGGTCTTCGGCGTGCCCTCGGGCAGGATCTCGGTCACGTACGGGCCGTAGCGGCCGTCCTTGGCGACCAGCATGTTGCCGCTGACCGGGTCGGGGCCGAGTTCGAAGTCACCGCTGGGCTTGGCCAGCAGCTCCTCCGCCAGCTCGACGGTCAGCTCGTCCGGCGGCAGCTCGTCCGGGATGTCGGCACGCTGGCCGGGCTCGCCCTCGACGGTCGAGGCGCGCTCGACGTACGGGCCGTAGCGGCCGACCCGCAGGGTGATGTCGTCGCTGACCTTGAACGAGCTGATCTCCCGGGCGTCGATCGCGCCGAGGTCGGTGACCAGTTCCTTCAGACCGCCCAGGTGGTCGCCGTCGCCGTTGCCGGCCTCGGCGGCGCCGCCCGCGACGTGGCCCTCGCCCTCGCCGAAGTAGAAGCGCTTCAGCCACGGCACGGACTTCGCCTCACCGGCGGCGATCCGGTCGAGGTCGTCCTCCATCTTGGCGGTGAAGTCGTAGTCGACCAGCCGGCCGAAGTGCTTCTCCAGCAGGTTGACCACGGCGAAGGAGAGGAAGGACGGGACGAGCGCCGTCCCCTTCTTGAATACGTAGCGGCGCTGGATGATCGTGTCGATGATCGACGCGTAGGTGGAGGGGCGGCCGATCTCCCGGTCCTCCAGCTCCTTGACCAGCGAGGCCTCGGTGTAGCGGGCCGGCGGCTTGGTGGCGTGGCCCTCCGGGGTGATCCGCTCGGCGGCCAGCGGGTCGCCCTGGGCGACCTGCGGCAGCCGGCGCTCGCGGTCGTCGAGCTCCGCGTTCGGGTCGTCGGCGCCCTCGACGTAGGCCTTGAGGAAGCCGTGGAAGGTGATGATCTTGCCGGAGGCCGAGAACTCCACGTCCCGGCCGTCGGCGGAGGCGCCGCCGACCTTGACGGTGACGGACTGGCCGACCGCGTCCTTCATCTGGGAGGCGACGGTGCGCATCCAGATCAGCTCGTACAGCTTGAAGTCGTCGCCGGTCAGACCGGTCTCGGCGGGAGTGCGGAAGCGGTCGCCGGACGGGCGGACGGCCTCGTGCGCCTCCTGCGCGTTCTTGACCTTGCTCGCGTAGGTGCGCGGGGCGGCCGGCAGGTAGTCGGCGCCGTACAGCTGGGTGACCTGGGCCCGGGCGGCGGTGATCGCGGTGTCCGACAGGGTGGTGGAGTCGGTACGCATATAGGTGATGAAGCCGTTCTCGTACAGCTTCTGAGCCACCTGCATGGTCCGCTTGGCGCCGAAGCCCAGCTTGCGGCTGGCCTCCTGCTGGAGCGTGGTGGTGCGGAACGGCGCGTACGGCGAGCGGCGGTAGGGCTTGGACTCGACGCTGCGGACGCCGAACGCCGTCTGCTCCAGGGCGGCGGCCAGCTGACGGACCGCCTGCTCGTCCAGGTGCAGGGTGTTGGCGCTGCCCGCCTTCAGGCGGCCGTCGGAGCCGAAGTCACGGCCGCTGGCGATCCGCTTGCCGTCGACGGAGAACAGCCGGGCGCCGAAGGTCTCCGGGCTGGCGGCGTCGGCCGCGGTCCTGCCGGTGCCGAAGGTACCGACCAGGTCCCAGTACGAGGCGGTGCGGAAGGCCATCCGCTCGCGCTCGCGCTCGACCACCAGGCGGGTGGCGACGGACTGCACACGGCCCGCCGACAGCTTCGGCATGACCTTCTTCCACAGCACCGGCGAGACCTCGAAGCCGTAGAGGCGGTCGAGGATCCGGCGGGTCTCCTGGGCGTCGACCAGGCGCTGGTTGAGCTCGCGCGGGTTGGCCACGGCCTCCTGGATCGCCGACTTGGTGATCTCGTGGAACACCATCCGGTGCACCGGCACCTTGGGCTTGAGCACCTGCTGGAGGTGCCACGCGATGGCCTCGCCCTCGCGGTCCTCATCGGTGGCGAGGAAGAGCTCGTCGGACTCCGCGAGCAGCGACTTCAGCTTGCTGACCTGAGACTTCTTGTCCGCGTTGACCACGTAGATGGGCGCGAAGTCGTGGTCGACGTCGACCCCGAGACGGCGCACCTCGCCCGTGTACTTCTCCGGCACCTCGGCCGCGGTGCTGGGCAGGTCGCGGATGTGCCCGACGCTCGCCTCGACGATGTAGCCGGGGCCCAGGTAGCCCTTGATCGTCTTCGCCTTGGCCGGCGACTCGACAATGACGAGTCGCTGTCCGTGCGCGGTCTCGCTGCTCGGGGACACCTTCGCTCTTCTCTCCCGGTCCTTATGTGGCTGGTCGGCGCCGGCAGCACGGGCTGCGCTCCGCCCGACCCCTCCACCGTCCCAGGGCTGTCGCGGCACGACACCCCCACCAGCGGAGTGTGACCGTACCCCGGCCACCCTTGTCAAACGGACGGATCCCGCTTTTTCACTTGCCGGGCTCACCGACGCCACTCGAACGGTAACCCGATGACGGAGGTTCGTGCCCCGCGGAGGGGGGCCTTCGACAGGTTCCGGAGGATGGAATGACGGATTTCGAGATCTGTCAACGGAAATTCGACGGGCGGGCACAGGATGGCGCGATTTCCGCCGACGGCACGTCGCCGTGGGTCGTGGGGCTCAGCCGCCGGCCGCGGCCAGGAGGCCGGCGCCCGCCGCCAGACAGCCGGCGCCCAGGACGCTCCACAGCAGGTCGACGAGGGCCGCCCGGCTGATCTCCCCGGCCGCCAGCACCACCCGGCTCGGGCGCTGGGGGTCGTAACAGATCCGCACCGAGGCGCCGGGCGCGAAACGATCCGGACGGCGCAGCGGGGTGTGTCCGCGCGGGCGGGCGACCACGAGGCCCGCGATCCCGCACGCGCCGGTGCCGCCCACCGCGGGCGGCACGGAGAAGGAGAGCAGCGGCGCGCTGTCCAGCCGACCGTGCACGTCGTCCTCGGCGATGACGGTGGCCACCGCCGACAGTCCGCGGCGGCGCACTCGCAGGCGCAGGCGCACTTCGGCGGCGCACCAGAGCAGCAGCACGCCACCGAAGAGGGCGAGCACCAGCCCGCCCACCATCGCCGTCGTCGTGTCCACCCCTGGCCCCCGGCTCCTCAGCTCTGTCCACAGCCTGTGGACAGAGCTTCACAGCGGAGGGCCAACGGGAGGCGGCCGCCCGGCGGCGGTGGGACGAATCAGGGGGTACGGGCGAATGAACCAGGGCCGCCGGGGCCGGCCTGGTTCGCGGTCGGCCGGCTTTCGGCTGGCCGGTTCTCGGTTGGCCGGCCTTCGGTTGGCCGGTTCGCGGTTGGCCGGCCTTCGGTTGGCCGGTTCGCGGTTGGCCAGCCTTCGGTTGGCCGGTTCTCGGCAGGCCGACTCTCAGCGGACCGGCTCTCAGCGGACCGGCTCTCAGCGGACCGGCTCGATGAACCCCTGCTCGGTCAGCAGCCGCAGCGACTCCGGCACCCGGTCCCGCAGGACCACCCGGTCCTCGCCGAGCAGTTGGGCGATGGCGTCCACGATCTCGCCCGCCGACAGCGTCCCGTCGCAGACCCCGACGAAGCCCGCGCCCACCGTGTCCACCTTGGTGGCCCGCCGCATGCCGCGGTTGTGGCGCAGGACCACGTGCTCCGGGTCCTCCGCCCCCGGCGCGCCGAGCTGCTCCTGGACCACCTCGTCGGCCAGCACGTAACGGGCCGCGAGCAGGCCCGCGTCGTCGTTCGAACGCAGGAAGTCCTGCCGGTCGAACCAGGCCTCGATGTGCGGGCCGAGCGGCTGCTCCACCGGGTGCGGCCACTCCTCCACCCGGACGGTCGGATGCTCGGCGCCACTCGCCCGCAGGGTGATCCAGCCCATGCCGATGCCCTCGACCCGGCCCGTCTCGAAGGCGTCCAGCCACTCGCCGTACCGGGCCTGGTAGTCGCCGCCGGGGCCGCGGTGGTCACCGCCGTCGCGCAGCCACAACTCCGCGTACTGGGCCACGTCCTGGACCTCGCGCTGGACGATCCAGGCGTCCAGCCCGGTGCCCGCGACCCAGCCGGCCAGCCGCTCGTGCCAGTCCTCGCCCCTGACGTGCTGCCAGTTGGCGAGCAACTGGCAGTAGCCGCCGGGCTCCAGGTGGTCGGCGGCCGAACGGACCAGGCTGCGGCACAGGTCGTCACCGGCCATGCCGCCGTCGCGGTAGGTGAAGCGGCCGGTCGGCGAGATGACGAACGGCGGGTTGGAGACGATCAGGTCGAACTTCCGCTCCCCGACCGGCTCGAAGAGACTTCCGGCGGACGCCTCGACGTTGTCGAAACCGGACAGCGCCACCGTCAGCTCGCTGAAACGCAGCGCGCGCGGGTTGAGGTCGGTGGCGGTGACGGACCCGGCGTGCCGAGCCGCGTGCAGCGCCTGCACTCCGGAGCCCGAACCGAGGTCCAGCGCGGCCCGGACGGGACGGCGCACGGTGATGTTGGCCAGCGTGGTGGAGGCACCGCCGACGCCCAGCACCAGGTCCTTGCGGGCCACCCCGTGCGCGGTCTCGCCCGAGCCGATGCCACCCGCGCCACCCACCGCGCAGCCCAGGTCGGAGACCACCCAGGCATCCGAACTGGGCATCCCGGCCACCTCGTTGGCGTACGGCCGGACGTCGACGGTGGCGCGCACCAGATCGCCGTCGGAACGCAGCCAGCCGTCCGCCAGGCAGTCCTCCACCGGCAGCGCGGCGGCGGCCGCCCGGTACGGGACCGGCTGCTGGAGCAGGAACAGCCGCACCAGCGTCTCCAGCGGGCTGCCACCGCGGGTCGCCCGCAGGGCCGGGACCGCCTCGCTGCGGGCCAGCGCCGAATAGCCGGTGGGCCCGAGCAGGTCCAGGCACCCGTCGGCGGTGAACGAGGCGGCGAGCAGCGCCTCACGGAACTTGGCGAGGCGGGTCGGGTCGAGAACGGGGCTACTGATCACCCCGCCATTGTCCCCCGCCGACCGGCCCCCGGCCGCCGCTGCGCCCCGCACTCACCGGACGGAAGCCTTCACCACCCCGCGCGCCCCCGGACGTCTCCACGCGCCGTCCGGGCGCGGGCGCCGAGTCATTCGGCGACGGCTTCGACGAGGGCTTCGACGAGGGCTTGTCGGGGTACCTCACGGGCCTTCCCGGCCGAGGCAGGCCTTCCCGGACAACGCGCGGCCCGGCCCAGGCGCCGCCACCGGTCTTGGCCGGCGGCGGCGTCTGGGACGGGCTCACGGGGATCGCGCGCGGTCCGCCCGGATTCGTGCGTTCCGCCCGGCTCAGCTCGTGCTGGGCGCGGGGCTCTCCGGAGTGGCGGGCGGGGCGGCCGGCGCGGTGGTCGCGCCGTCGGTCGCGCCGGGCGCGGGTGTGGAGGCCGGGGCGCCCGGGGTGTCGGTGGCGCCGGCAGCCGGGGCGCTGGTCGCGCCACCGGTCGGGGCCGTGGTCGGGGCGGTGGTCGGGGACGGCTTGCAGCCCTCCTGCTTGGCCATCGCCGCGCCGAGGTCACCGTGCTGGAGCTTGCTCTGCGCCTGGGTGGAGAGCGAGGCCAGCTGCTGCACCTGGTCGGCGACGCTGCGCAGCCCGTCGGCGAACTTCGCCTGATCGTTGTTGGGCAGCGCGTCCAGCTTCTTCTGGACCTCCACGTAGCCGTCGGCCGCCTTCTTCAGCTCGTCGACGGTGTCCTTCTGGAGGGTCGCGCCGTCCTTCACCTTGGGCGCCCCGGCCCCGTCGATGGCGGAGGCTATGTCCTGGTTGGTCTTGGCCAGCCGCCCGATGTCCGTGGAGAGCCGCTTCTGGAGGTCGGCAGGAGCCTCGCCGGTCTTCACCTGGCCGGTGTCGGCGAGCGCGGTCTGCGCCTGGGCGATCGGGTCCTTGGCCGCGCCGCAGACGGTCGACGCCCAGGACTCCAGCTGCTTGCTGTTGTCGTCGCCGCCGCAGCCGACGGCACCGAACGCGAGCAGCACGCCGAGGGCGGGTACGGCCAGCAGTCGCTTGTTCACCGGGAGAGGCCTTTCGGTTTCGGTCGTCATCGGTCGTCGAACCTACACGGCCGGTGCCCGTTCCCCGCTTCCCGCCTCCGCCGTCCGCCCCCTCACAGCTGACCCGCCGGCCGTCCCGCCGCCGTGCTGCGTCACTGCCGCCCCGGCTCGGCGGCTTGGCCATAGCCAGGCCGTGGGCCGGCCGACCGGCCGCAGGATGCGGAGCCGCGTGCCCGCCCGCCTGTGACGACGAGGGGTCGATCGGCGGGCGGTCCGGCCGGCAATCAGCCCTGTTCGGCAGTCGGACCGCTCGCGCCGGAAGCGGCGAAGGGCCTGGGCCGACAAGCCGGCATCAACAATGCGCCCGTGCACGATCGGGGGCAGGACTCCCTGCCCCCGATCGTGCGTGGAAGTGGAAGCGGCGTCTCAGACCGCGACGGAGGCGACCGAAACCGGCCAACTCATCCGGATCAGGCCACCGTCGGCGCCGTTGGTGACCTCCAGGTCCTCGACCAGGCCGGTGATCACGGCGAGGCCCAGGGTGTCCTCGTCCGGCTCGCCGCCCTCGGCGGCGCCTGAGGCCGGGACGGCGGCAGGGCCGGCCTCGTCCTCGACCTCGATGAGGAAACGCTTCTCCTGGTCGGTCAGCGCGACCCGGACCGTGCCGCCGATGCCACCGCGCTGGTGCAGTCCGACCGCACGGGAGCACGCCTCGCCGACCGCGAGCCGTACCTCGTCGAGCACCGACTCGTCGACCCCGGCCCGTCTGGCGACGGCCGCGGCGACCAACCGGGCCGTCCGCACGTGCTCGGGAAGCGCGCTGAATCGAAGTTCGACGGTTGCCATCTCTCCCCCTCGGGGTGCTCCGACCGGGGCCGGAGGTCCGGCCCCTGCGGGCCGGCGGAACCGGCCCTGATGCGCCCGGGGAAGCACCGGGCCACACGGGCCCGGGCACCCGGAACGCGAGGAACGGGCAGGGCCGACCGCGCGGGCCGGCCCGGCCGCGTCAGTCGGTCGCGGCGACCGCGTCGTCCACCGAAGTGTGAATCGGGAAGACCTTGGTCAGGCCGGTGATGCGGAAGATCTTCAGGATGCGCTCCTGGTTGCAGACGAGGCGCAGCGAGCCCTCGTGAGCGCGCACCCGCTTCAGACCGCCCACCAGCACACCCAGGCCGGTCGAGTCGAGGAAGTCAACGCCTTCCATGTCGACGACGAGGTGGTACTTGCCGTCGTTGACGAGCTCGACCAGCTGCTCCCGCAGCTTCGGGGCGGTGTACACATCGATCTCGCCGCCAACCTCGACGACCGTACGATCGCCGACTGAACGGGTCGACAGGGACAGGTCCACGGAACCTCCAGCACCTTGCCTTGCTACGTCATGTGCGATCCTCGGCCGGACGGCCGCCACCGCATGGTCGCGAGCCCGGGCGCGCCCAGCCAACGCGTGGCAAGCCTCAGCGCTGCGACCCACGGCCATACGGCCGTCACCGCCACATTCAACCACCTGCGACCATGCCCGCACGATGGCTTACGACGATTCTCCGTCACGCCGGTGACACACTGGGTCCCCATGCCGCCCCGACACAGCCCGCCCGAGGCACTGCTCACGACCCTGGCCACCAGCCGGGGGCGGTCCGACCGGCTCACCCATACGGAGCACCTTCCCGCCCGACCTGCACGTTATTCACCGTGGCCCGACTCGATCCGGCCCGAGGTCGTGGCCGCGGCGCTCAGCGCCGGTGTGGAACAGCCGTGGGCGCACCAGGCAGAAGCGATGAACCTGGCCAAAAGCGGCCAGACTGTGGTGATCGCCACAGGCACCGCCTCGGGCAAGTCGCTGGGTTACCTGGCCCCGGTGCTCAGCGATCTGCTGGACGGCACCGAGGCCCGCAACGGCCGCGGCGCCACCGCGCTCTACCTGGCCCCGACCAAGGCACTCGCCGCCGACCAGCGCCGTCGGGCCGCCGAACTCGCCCCGCCGCGGGTCCGCGCCGCCCTGTACGACGGGGACACCCCGCCCGAGGAGCGCGAGTGGGTCCGCCAGTACGCCTCCTACGTGCTCACCAACCCGGACATGCTGCACCGGGGCATCCTGCCCGGCCACGCCCGTTGGTCCTCCTTCCTGAAGGCACTGCGCTACGTGGTCGTCGACGAGTGCCACAGCTACCGGGGCGTGTTCGGCTCGCACGTCGCCCAGGTGCTGCGACGGCTGCGCCGCGTCTGCGCCCGTTACGGTTCGTCACCCGCCTTCCTGCTGGCCTCCGCGACCACCGCCGACCCGGCCGCGACCGCCCGGCGCCTGACCGGCCTGCCCGCCGTGGCCGTCACCGAGGACGCCTCGCCGCGCGGACCGATGGTCTTCGGCCTCTGGGAGCCGCCGCTGACCGAGAACGTCGGCGAGCACGGCGCGCCCGTGCGCCGTACCGCGACCGCCGAGGCCGCGCACCTGCTGACCGACCTGGTCGAGCGGGAGACCCGCACGGTGGTCTTCGTCCGCTCCCGCCGTGCCGCCGAGCTCGTCGCGCTCCAGACCCAGGACCAGCTCGGCCGCCCGCTCGCCGGACGGGTGGCCGCCTACCGCGGCGGCTACCTCGCCGACGAACGCCGGGCCCTGGAGCGCGACTTGCACTCCGGCCGACTGCTCGGCCTCGCTTCCACCTCCGCTCTCGAACTCGGCGTCGACATCTCCGGCCTCGACGCCGTCCTGATGGCCGGCTACCCCGGCACCCGGGCCTCGCTCTGGCAGCAGGCGGGCCGGGCCGGCCGGGAGGCCCAGGGCGCGCTGGCCGTCCTGATCGCCCGGGACGACCCGCTGGACACCTACCTGGTGCACCATCCGGAGGCGCTGTTCGCGGCCCCCGTCGAGGCCACCGTGCTCGACCCCGACAACCCGCACGTGCTCGCCCCGCACCTGTGCGCGGCCGCCGCCGAACTCCCCCTCACCGAGGACGATCTGGAACTCTTCGGGCCCTCCACCGCGCCACTGCTGCCGGTCCTGGAGCGGCGGGGCCTGCTGCGCCGGCGCAGCGACGGCTCCTGGTACTGGACCCGTCGCGAACGGGCGGCCGACGCGGTGGACCTGCGCGGCAGCGGCGGTGACCCGGTCCAGATCGTCGAGGCCGACACCGGTCGGCTGCTGGGCACGGTGGACGCCGCGGCCGCGCACACCACCGTCCACACCGGAGCCGTCCACCTGCACCAGGGCCGCACCTACCTGGTCCGGGAGTTCGACCTGGAGAACTCCGTCGCCCTGGTCGAACCGGCCGACCCGCCGTACACCACGGCCGCCCGTGACATCACCTCCATCTCCGTCCTCGACACCGACACCACCGTGGACTGGGGCGAGGGCCGGCTCAGCTTCGGCTCGGTGGAGGTGGTCAACCAGGTGGTCGGCTACCTCCGCAAGCGGATCTCCACCGGGGAGATCATGGGCGAGACCAAGCTCGACCTGCCGCCCCGCACGCTGCGCACCCGCGCGGTCTGGTGGACCGTCACCGAGGACCAGCTGCTCGACGCGGACATCCCGCCCGACCAGCTGCCCGGCGCCGCCCACGCCGCCGAGCACGCCTCGATCGGCCTGCTGCCGCTGTTCGCCACCTGCGACCGGTGGGACATCGGCGGCGTCTCCGTCCCGCTGCACCCGGACACCGGGCTGCCGACCGTCTTCGTCTACGACGGCCACCCGGGCGGGGCCGGCTTCGCCGAGCGCGGCTTCCAGCGGGCGGTCCAGTGGCTGACGGCCACCCGGACGGCGATCGCCTCCTGCGAGTGCGAGCGCGGCTGCCCGTCCTGCGTCCAGTCACCCAAGTGCGGCAACGGGAACGACCCACTGGACAAGGCCGCGGCCGTCCGGCTCCTGGACGTCCTGCTGGCCGGCGCGCCCGAGGCCACGGACGGGCCGGACGAGCCGGGCCGCTCGTACGGGCCTGACGGGCCTGGCGGACCTGAGGGGCCGGGGGCGGCCCCGGAGCCGGACGGTGGAGCGCCGGTCGGTTCATGAGGCCACTGCCTCTCTGCTCGGCTCGCCGTTCCGTGCCCTGTCCTGGACACCGCCCGGCCCGTCGCCCGGCGGGTCGCCACCCCGCCAGGCAGCCGGGACGTCCTCGGGGTCGGTGACCGGGGCCCGTACCGGACCGGCCCTGGCCCTCGCCCGCGCCGGGCCGACCGGTAGGCGCGCCGGAAGCCCGCGGACCCCGACCTCGGCCACCACCTCGACCGCGTCCGCCGACCGGTCCACCGCGCAGGACAGCAGCCCGGCACCCTGTGCGGCGGCGATCCCGGCAGCCCGGGCGCAGCCGCCGTCCGGGTCCAGCAGCAACCGGTCCGCCCCGGCGAGGGCCGCGAGGTCGGCGGCCGACTCGGCCCGGTGCCGGGCGGCGACCACCGAGCCGACCGCGAGCGTCGCGGCGAACACCGCCGTGCCCAGCATCGCCAGGGCGAGCAGCCAGACCGTCGCCGAGCCGGCGTCCGGCCCTCGCCCGCCCACCGCGACCGCGCGGGCCGCACGGGTGCGCGCCACCCGCGCCGCCGCTTCCCGCACCCCGGTCAGGACGGCCATGGGCCACCACCTCCGGCCGCGGTCGCCACCAGGACGTCCTCCCGCGCCGCCACGGCGGCCGCACTGAGGCGTACGGCCAGCAGCCCGCCGAGCCGGCCCGGCCCCGCGCAGGGCGCGTCCACGTCCACCCGCACCGTGTCGGCCGCCAGCGCCACCCGGACCTCCGCACCCGGCGGGGCCGCCGCACGGGCGAGTTCCACGGCGTCGGCCTCCCCGCGTGCGGCCGCCCTGGCGCCGACCCGGGCGGCGTCCACGCAGCGGATCTGTGCGGCCGCCGCGAGCACGCCCCAGATCAGCATCGCCGCGAGCAGGACGAGCGCGGGCAGCGCCACCGCCGTCTCCGCCGTGACGTATCCCGCGTCACCGCGCCGCCCGGGGCGCAGTGACCACGCCCGACCGGCACCGCGCTCCACCGGCCGGCTAGGTCGCATGGAGCGCCCGCACCAGCATGTCGGTCAGCGCGCCCGTGATGGCCTCGCTGGTCACCACCTTGTACAGCGTGGCTGCGAGGGCACACGCGCCCAAGGTCCCGACGGCGTACTCGGCCGTGGTCATCCCGGCATCCGAGCGGCCCCTCAGCCGAGCCAACCGGCGTACCCGGCCGGCCCGTCGGCGGCTCTTCCGACGACGGGCCACCGCCGACGGGCGGAGCGGACGCCCGGTACCGGTCCTGATCGCGATCGTTGCGGTCATGAATCTCTCCTGTTCGTTCGATGTGCCGTCTGACATGTGTCGTCTGACGTGCCGTCTGATGTGGCGCTTGAGATCCCCTGCCGGCGGCGAGCCGCGTTCGGCGAGCGGCCGTCCCGCCGAAACCGGCCTCCGTTCACATCACTTGGGCGAAACGGCTGGTGAGGCCGATGACCACCGGCACCACGCCGATCAGGACGAAGGCCGGGAGGAAGCAGAGCCCCAGCGGCGCGGTGGCGAGCACCGCGGCCCGGCGGACCCGGGCATGGGCCGCACGGGCGGCCGCCGTGCGCTGCCCTTGGGCCAGCCCGACCAGCGCGCCCGCGGCGGGGACGCCACCGAGGCTGGTCCGTTCCAGACAGCGCGCCAGCGGCTCCAGCGACGGGTGTCGCCGCCCCAGTCGGCTCCAGCACAGCTCCGGCGGTGCACCCAGGGCCAGTTCGGCCCCGATCACCACCAGCCGGGGCCCCAGCGGCGCGCCGACGCTCCGGCCCACCGCCGCCACGGCCTCCGAGGGCAGCGCCGCCGAACCGAGGCAGGCCGCCAACAGTTCAGCCCCCAGGGGGAGTTGCCTGGTCAGCAACTCCTCCTCGCGGGCCGCCCGCCGGTCCACCGGTGACCGCCCCCGGGCGGACCACCGGTGGACGCCCACCGCCAGCAGCACTCCGACGACCAGGCCGGTGCCACCGCCGAGCAACACCGTCGCCGCGGCCCCGGCGACGACCGCCGTCACCACTCGCCGTCGCCTCACAACACCCGGGGCGGCCGGCCCTGTTCGCCCATCTGCGCTCGTTCCGCCCCTGCCCCAGGCAAGCGTCCGACGCCGCCTCGCCCGGCCACGTGCCGCCGTCCACGCAGCGGCGGCCGCAACCACCGGGAAGGTGACCGCCACCCACTCGCCGCCTCCCATCACCTCACCCCCGCACCCGCACCCGCACCCGCACCCGCACCCGCACCGAGCGTCCGGGAACGCACCCGCGAAAGCCCGCAGTTCCACTCGCTCGGCCGCAAGGCAGGCGACGCACGGCCGGGCGCCCGACGCCGCCCACTCCGCCCCGGGGACGCCTCCAGCCCCCCGTGGGCCGCCGTCCGGACGATGCGCGCCGTCCAGAGCACGCCCAGTCCCTCCAGGACCGCCCCTGCCGCGAGGCAGCCCAGCCCGGCCGACGTGTGCAGCAGGACGTTCAGCGGACGCGCCCCGAGCGCCGCGCCGAGGAGCAGTCCGATGCCCGGCAGCGCGGCCAGGACGGCGATCGTCGTACGGGGCCCGGCGAGTTCCCCGGCGATCTCCTCCACCAGCGCCCGCTCGCCGCGCAGCGCCTCCGCGACCCGCTCCAGCGCGGCGGCCAGCCCCGCCCCGCTGTCCGCGGCCACTCGCCAGCAGGCCGCGATGGCCGCGGCCCCACTGCCGCCCGGCAGTTCGGCCAGCAGGTGCAGCGCGGCGGGCACGTCCCCGCCGTAGCGGCCCGCCGCGAGCCGGGCGACCGGTTCCTCACCGAGCCGGCGCAGCCCCTCCGGGTCGGCGGCGAGCCGCGCGGTGACCAGGTGCAGTGCCTGCTCCGGCGTCACCCCGCCGCGCAGCTCCCCCGCCAGCCCGGCGCAGAGCTCCACCACGGCCGCGGCTCTGTGCCTGGCCTCCGCCGTCAGGCGCCGCCGCAGCCGCCACCCGCGCAGCGGCAGGACGGCCAGCACGGCCGCGAGCGGCGGCACCGGCGAGTTGGCGGCCTGACCGGCGGCCAATCCGACCGGCAGGAGCAGCAGTTCGGGTGCCAGGAACTCCGGAAGCCGCCCCCGCAGCCGTTCCCGGCGCCTCGCCACGGCCTCCGGATCCGGCCCCCGCAGCGGAGGCCCGATGCCCGCCGGCACCAGCCTGGAGCGCCGCCCGCCCGGCAGCTGTTCCTGCACCGCGCGCCACGCCATGACGGCCGCCAGGCACAGCACCACCACCCAGCAGAGCATGAACTGACTCTGCGCCATGTCATTACCTCCGTTGTCGTCGGTCTTTCCGTCCCGAGCCGCCGAGCAGCGCCACGGCGGCCACCACACACCCGCCCTGCAGCAGGACGAAGGCGAGTTCCACCACCCGTACGTCCGGCCCGGCCGGCCCGGCCGCCGTCACCGCGATCACGACCGCCCCGACCCGAGCGACACCCCGCGCGCCGCCAGCAGGCCGACCAGCCGCTCCCAGCCCGCGCCGGGGCACCACCCGCCGGACGCGGGAAAGGCCACCGCGGGTGTGGTCACGGCCAGCCCTGCGCGGTCCCCGGCCAGCGTGTGGATCTCCGCCACCCGGCGCCGCCCCGAGCCCGGATCACGGACCAGGTGCACCACCACGTCGAGCGCGGAGCGCAGTTGGCTGTGCAGGGCCGGCCGGTCGAGGCCGGCGAGCGAGCCCAGGGCCTCCAGCCTGACCGGCACGTCCGCCGCCGTGTTGGCGTGGACCGTGCCGCAGCCGCCCTCGTGCCCGGTGTTCAGAGCGGCCAGCAGGTCCGACACCTCGGCCCCGCGGACCTCGCCGATCACCAACCGGTCCGGGCGCATCCGCAGCGCCTGGCGGACCAGATCCCGCAGGGTGAACTCGCCCAGCCCCTCCTGGTTCGGCGGGCGGCCCTGCAACCGGACCACGTGCGGGTGGGCCGGTTGCAGCTCGGCGGAGTCCTCGGCGACCACGATCCGCTCGTCCGACCCGACCAGGCCGAGCAGGGCCGACAGGAGCGTGGTCTTCCCCGAGCCCGTCCCACCCGACACGAGCAGCGACAGCCGGGCCCGCACGATGCCCGCGATCAGCTCCGCCCCCTCCGGTGGCAGCGACCCGCCCGCCACCAACTCGTCGAGCGTGAACGGCCGGGGACGGCAGACCCGCAACGAGATGTGGGTGCAGCCGGCCGCGATCGGCGGCAGCACGGCATGCAGCCGGGTGCCGTCCGGCAGTCTGGCGTCCACCCACGGGCGGGCGTCGTCCAACCGCCGCCCGGCCGCGGTGGCCAGCCGGTGGGCCAGCCGCCGCACCGCCTCGGCATCGGCGAACCGGACTCCGGTGGCCCGGTGCAGGCCGCCGCCACGGTCGACCCACACCTCGTCCGGCCCGTTCACCAGGACGTCCGTGACGTCGGACGCCGCCAGCAGCCGGTCCAGCGGGCCCGCACCCACCAGTTCGGCGCGCAGCGAGCGCACGGTGTCCAGGACCTCGTCCCCGCCGAGCGGCGGACGGGTGGCCCGCAGCGCGGCCGCGACCGAGCCTGCCGTCGGGGCTGCCCCCGACTCGGCCAGTCGCAGCCGGACCGCGTCCACCAGGGCCGCCGTCCGCTGCTCGCGGGCCGTCCGGCCGTACGGGCAGGGCCCGTGCTCGGCCTCCGGCAGCCTGCCGGTCGGCGGCACGCTCCTGAGCGGCCGGTGCTCCCGCGCACCGGCACCCGGGCCGGACGAGCCGCCCCGCAGGACTGTTCGACGCAGACGGTCCATCAGTACACACCTCCTCCGACCACCGGCACCGGCGGCAGCACCTCGTTCAGGAAGGTCGCGCAGAAGCGCGCCAGCGGGCCGCTCTCCCGACTCCCGGGCGGGACGCCCCTCACCACGTCCTGGGCCAGGCCCGGCTCCGGTTCCAGCTCCCCGGCCAGTGCCAGCCCCAGCCCGCGGACGATCTGCCGGGTCGCGAGCCCGGCGGCCTGCACCGGTCGCACCACGGCCCTGACGTCCCCGAGCCGCATCCGGGCCGCCGCCGCGACCCGGTCCGCGGCGGCCACCGCGCGCAGTTCGGACGGCACCACCAGCAGTGCCAGGTCGGACTGCTCCAGCGCCTGCCCGGCGGCGGCGTCGAGGTGACGGGGCACGTCGACCACCACCAGCCCGCCGCGCCGTCTGGATGCGGCCAGCACACTGCGCATGGCCTCCGGCGGCACGGTCAGGGTGTCGCCGCGGTCCCAGGACAGGCAGGACAGCGCGGTGAGCCGTTTGAGCGCCGGCAGCGCCCTGGCCAGCTCGGCCCCGCTGACCCGCCCGCGTGAGCCGGCCAGATCGGGCCAGCGCAACCCGCTGACCCGCTCGCCGCCGAGCAGGATGTCGAGGCCCCCGCCCAACGGATCGCCGTCGATCAGCATCGTCCGCCGGCCCGCCCTGGCGGCGGTGACCGCCAGCGCGCAGGCCAGGGTCGAGGCCCCGGCCCCGCCGCGCCCGCCGAGCACCGACACGGTGACCGCCGGGCACCCGACGCCCTCGGCCGCGTCGGCGATCCGGTCGAGCAGCCAGGCTTCGGCGTCGGGCAGGAACAGCACGTGCTCGGCCCCGAGCCGGACGGCTCTGACCCAGACTCCGGGGTCGTCCAGGTCCAGCCCGAGCAGCAGCACGCCGCCGCGCCGCCCCAGATCGGAGCAGCGGACCGCCTGGTCGTCCCCGACCAGGACCAGCGAGGCTCCTTCCCAGAGCTCCCGCGTCGGCGGCGCACCCCTGACCAGCCTCGGCTCGGTGCCGGCCGCCGCGCAGATCCGCAGCAGGTGCTCGGCCAGGCCCTCGTCCTCGGTGACGACGAGCGGCCCGGCGACAGCGGGGCCCTCGGCGGTGATGTGGTCGGCGATCGGCGTCGACATGGTGGTCTCCCCTCCGCGCCGCCGGCCACCGGGGGTGGCCGGCGGCGCACGTCGGACGGTTCCGGCGGACAGCCGCCAGGCAGACCTCTGGGGGAGGAAGGGGGTTGAGGCCCTGCCCGGCGACCGCCGCCGGTCATCACGGTGGGGGGAGATCCGGATTCCGTCATCCGAGTTCCGATTGCCTGTGGATAACTCGTGGACTGTGGATGAAAACGTTCACCCGGGCGGGGGGCTAATCGGCGAAGAATTGACGAAAGGGGGTCACAGAGATGAACCGGTGACCCGCCCCGTCCCGTCCGGTCGTTCTCCGGACCACCGCCCGACACCGTCCGGGCACCGCGCTCCGAGAGGCCGGCGCCACCGATCGGAACCAGCCGTTCGATCTTCGACCGGCATGAGCAAATGGCGACACAGAGTGACGAAAGTCGGCCGGCGGCCCGAACCGCGGACACCCCCTGTAAGCCGCCGGAGCGGCGGCGCCGAATGCGCCGCGAAGGGCGTTCAAGCCCTGAAAATGGCCCCGGACGTGCGACGACCCCCGCCGGGGGGGAGAGCGGGGGTCGTCTATCCACAGCCCGACTCGGGGGGGAGGAGCCGGACCGGGTTAGCACGGTCGCGAACGATCCGTGACTTCCATGGTGTACCCGAGCGGCCAGAAACACAAACCCACACGCCCGCGAGTACGCCGAATGGCGGGGTCTTTTGCGGCTCCCTCTATCCTCGGTTCCCGTGGACACCACCGAGAACGCCGACGACCACGCCGACGAGTCCCAGGGCGACACCACCGGGCCCGGAGAACTCCGTCCGCCCGGCCTCCCCCGACCCGGCGGGCTGCGCACGGCGGCCTTCTTCGACCTCGACAAGACCATCATCGCCAAATCGAGCGCGCTGGCCTTCAGCCGCCCGTTCTACCAGGGCGGCCTGATCAACCGTCGGGCCGTACTGCGCAGTGCGTACGCCCAGTTCGTCTTCCTGGTCGGCGGCGCGGACCACGACCAGATGGAGAAGATGCGCGAGTACCTCTCCGCGCTCACCCGGGGCTGGAACGTCCAGCAGGTCCGCGAGATCGTCGCCGAGACCCTGCACAACCTGATCGACCCGATCATCTACGACGAGGCCGCCTCGCTGATCGAGCAGCACCACGCGGCCGGGCGGGACGTCGTGATCGTCAGCAGCTCCGGCTCCGAGGTGGTCGAGCCGATCGGCCGGCTGCTCGGCGCGGACCACGTGATCGCCACCCGCCTCCAGGTCGAGGACGGCTGCTACACCGGCGAGATCGAGTACTACGCCTACGCCGAGAACAAGGCCGCCGCCATCCGGGAGTTGGCCTCGACCGAGGGCTACGACCTGGCCGCCTCCTACGCCTACAGCGACTCCTCCACCGACCTGCCGCTGCTGGAGGCGGTCGGCCACCCGTCGGCCGTCAACCCGGACCGCGCGCTGCGGAAGGAGGCGCAGGCCCGGGAGTGGCCGGTGCTGGTCTTCGAGAAGCCGGTGGAACTGCGGCGCCGGCTGCCCGAGTTCTCCGCACCGAGCGGTTCGGTGCTGACCGCCGTGGCGGTCGGGACGGCCGCCGTGACCGCCGGGGTGATCTGGTACCTGGCCCGCCGGCGGCGCCCCGCGGCCTGAGGGGCCGTGTCACCCGGCACTCCTTGGACAAAACGGTCAATCGGGACAGACTTCTCGTTTCGGGTTCCCCTTTCGCCCGAAACGCGATACAAATGAAGCACGGCCCGCGAGACCCGGTCAGGACCTAAGAGGTCAAACCGACAACGCAGTTAAGGCCCCACGGACCGCACGTACAGATATCCGGGCACCCACATGCAGCCGACCCGCTGTCGGGCCGCCGGACCAGACGAACGGGCAGGATCCCCGTCTGATCGGCACTTCCGGTGCATGCATGGTCACCCGGTATCTGCACCAGCGGCGGCACCCAGCAGAAGCGGGTGCCGCCGCATCATCGTGTCCGCACGCCCCTCGACGGGGCGCTCGCGCCGGTCAGGACCGGCCGCTCAGACCATCCCGCGCTGCATCGCCTCGCAGACCGCCGTGCTCTCGCGCACGCCGAGCCGCAGCGCCCGGCCGCAGTACGCGATCCAGGCCGCCATCCCCTCGGGGGTCCCCGCCAGATAGCCGGCGAGGGCCCGGCGGTGGGCGGCGGTGCCGAGTTCGGCCAGGCCGACCTCGGCCGGGCAGACCGACTTCGGGTCGAGGCCCTCCGCGATCAGCACGATCCGCTGGGCGGCCCGGGCGATCACCCCGTTGTGGGTGCCGAACGGCCGCAGTACGAGCAGTTCGCCGTGCACCACCGAGGCCACGACGAGGGCCGGCGTACCCACGCCCTGGCCCTCCGCGCGCGCCACCAGCAGCCGGGAGAGCTGGTCGAGCCTGGCCGCGACCTCGTCCGCGCCCGGGGCGGGCGGCAGCACGGGCAAGGGCCCGTCCACGGCGTCGACCTCGACGCTCTCCACCGGCTTCAGCTCCAGCGGGAACAGTTCCTCGGCGCCCTCCCCGGCCCGCCGCGGGCGGCCCGCGGCCTGCTCGCCGTCGCCGACCGCGAGCAGGTGCAGCCGGGCCAGCACCTGGAGCGGCGAGTGCCGCCAGATGCTGAGCAGCTGACCGGCCTCGGCGGCGATCCGCAGGGCCGCGCCGACCGTCCTGGCCTCGGGTTCAGCGCCGAAGTCGCTGCGGCGGCGGACCTCCTCCAGCGACCAGTCGGCCCCGGCCAGGGCCGCCGAGGCGCGGGCGCCGCGCAGCGCGGACTCGGAGGTGACCTCGGCCGCGCGGCGGCGCATCACCCGGTGGCCGTAGAGCCGGTCGACGGCCTTGCGCACCTCGGCCACCGCGTCGGGCACCCCGGGGAGCTGGGCCAGCGGGGCGAGGGGATCAGTTCCAGTGCTCACCTACCCGAGAGTAATGAACAGGCCGCCCCTCCCGGAACAGCAACCCCGCATCACCCGTTAGAGGCAATCCTCACTTCCCGCCCCCGGCGGACCCCAAACCCCGGCTAGCATGGCCGCTATCGGAGACGATAACGATTTCCAACTAGGGGATCCCGCCCCCACGCGGCCCCTGGGCAGGCGGCCCGTCGCGAGGGCCCAGAGCGAGAGCCGGAGTCCCCAGATGAAGATCGCCTTCGTCGGCAAGGGCGGCAGCGGGAAGACCACGCTGTCCGCCCTGTTCATCCGCCACCTGGCAGCCAAAGGCCGGCCGGTCATCGCCGTGGACGCCGACATCAACCAGCACCTGGGCCCCGCGCTGGGGCTGACGGACGACCAGGCGGTCGGGCTGCCCTCGCTGGGCGGGCACCTGCCGGAGATCAAGGACTACCTGCGCGGCAGCAACCCGCTGATCCGCTCCTCCGACGAGATGATCAAAACCACGCCGCCCGGCCGCGGTTCGCGGCTGCTGCGGATCGTCGAGGAGAACCCGGTCTACGCCTCCTGCGCCCGCCCGATCGCACTGGACGAGGGCTCCGTCCGACTGCTGGCGACCGGCGCCTTCACCGAGGAGGACCTCGGGGTGGCCTGCTACCACTCCAAGGTCGGCGCGGTGGAGCTGCTGCTCAACCACCTGCTGGACGGCCCGGGCGAGTACCTGGTGACCGACATGACCGCCGGCTCGGACTCCTTCGCCTCCGGCCTGTTCACCCGCTTCGACCTGACCTTCCTGGTGGCCGAGCCGACCCGCAAGGGCGTCTCCGTCTACCGCCAGTACAAGGACTACGCCCGCGACTTCGGCGTGCAGCTGCGAGTGGTCGGCAACAAGGTGCAGGGCCCGGACGACCTGGCCTTCCTGCGTCGCGAGGTCGGCGACGACCTGCTGACCACCTTCGGGCAGTCGGACTGGGTGCGTCGCCTGGAACAGGGCGCCGAGCCGCCGCTGAAGGCCCTGGAGCCGGCCAACCGGGCCGTGCTGGAGGAACTGCGGATCGAGGCCGACACGGCGTACGGGCGGCGGGACGCGCGCCGCTACACCGAGCAGGCGGTGCTCTTCCACCGCCGCAACGCGGAGAGTTGGGCCAACTCCAAGGTCGGCATCGACCTCGCCACCCAGGTGGACGACGGCTTCGTCCTGGGCGAGTTCGCGGACGAGGACGAGCGCACGGCCCCGGCGGGCGCCCACGCCTGACCCGTTCCACCGTAGCCGGACGGGCCGTGGCCCTCCCCCATCCCGGGGAGGCCGCGGCCCGTCGGCATACCCGGCCCCGGCCGGTTCATCCGGGCCGACTGCCCCCACCAGCAGATTCCCGGCGGTTCGACCACCACCCATTGGGGTGAACGAGGGGGTTTTCCGCTTCCCTCCCGTAACCACGCTGTGCAAAGCTTTCATTACCCTCGGTTTACCGAGTCTTGATGGTTCGCCCGGCGGCCCTCGCGAGACGTCCCGCACCTCGCCCGGACCCCTGGCGGCCCTGATGGTCAACGCCGGCCGGTGACATCCCGCACTCCCCCGCCGCGCCCACGCCATCCCGCCACACCGTCGCGACCCACGACAGCCGATCCGCCCCGGCCCCACGCCGGACCCACCACCGGACCTGACTGCGTTCGCTCCCCCGGACAGACGGGAAGACAATGACCCTCGACATCTCCAGCGCCCCCATCGCCTCCGACACCACCGACCACGCGCCACCGGGCCCGGGCTCCCGGATCCGCTGGGCCCAGGACCTCTCCGCCTCCCTCGTGGTCTCCCTGATCGCCGTGCCGTTCTCCCTCGGCATCGCGCTCGCCACCGGCGCCCCGCTCGCCGCCGGCCTGGCCGCCGCGGCCGTGGGCGGGATCGTGGTCGGACTGTTCGGCGGCACACCGCTCCAGGTCAGCGGCCCCTCCGCGGCGCTGACGGTGATCACCGCCGGACTGGTCGCCCAGTACGGCTGGCAGGCCACCTGCGCCATCACCGTCGCCGCCGGGCTGCTCCAACTCCTGCTCGGCGCACGCCGGGTGGCCAGGACCGCGCTCGCCGTCTCGCCCGCGATCGTGCACGGCATGCTGGCCGGAGTCGGCATCACCATCGCCATCGCGCAACTGCACGTCGTCCTGGGCGGCTCGCCGCAGGGCTCCGCGATCGCCGACCTGCTCGCCCTGCCAGGGCAGTTGGCCGATCCTCGCCCACCCGCACTGGTGGCCGGCGCGGCGACCGTGGCCGTCCTGATCTGCTGGCCTCGGCTCGGCCGGCTCCCGGGCCGCGCGGGAGAGTTCGGCACCCGGCTGGCCGCGGTGCCGGGTCCGCTGGCCGGTGTCGCGCTGGCCACCGCGCTCGTGGTCGCCCTGGACCTGCGGCTCGCCCACGTCGAACTGCCCGCCTGGCGGCCGGACGTGTTCCTGCCCACCTTGCCGCACGGCCCGCTCCTTGGGCTGCTCGCCGCCGCCCTCACCGTCACCGCCGTGGCCAGCGTGGAGTCGCTGCTGTCCGCCGTCGCGATCGACCGGATGTCCCGCCGCACCGGCGACCTCGACCGTGAACTGCGCGGCCAGGGCCTGGCCAACCTGGTGAGCGGCCTCGTCGGCGGGCTGCCGATCGCCGGTGGCGCGGTGCGCGGCACCGCCAACGTGCGGGCCGGCGGCCGGACCAGGTGGGCCTCGGTGCTGCACGGCGTCTGGGTGCTGGCCGCCGCGCTGGCGCTGACCGGCGGACTGCGCCGGATCCCGCTGGCCGCGCTCGCCGCGCTGGTGCTGGTGGTCGGGCTGCAGATGGTGAGCTTCGCGCACATCCGCAAGGTGCACCGGCACCGCGAGTTCCCCGTCTACCTGATCACCGTGCTCGGTGTGGTGGCCGGTGGCGTGCTGTGGGGCGTCGCGATCGGGGCCGGCACCGCCGCACTGCTCGCCCTCCACCGGCTGACCCGGGCCCATGTGGACGTCGAGACCGGCCCCGACGGCACGGTCACCGTCCGGACCCACGGCCCGCTCACCTTCACCGCCGTCCCCCGGCTCGGCCGGGCCCTGGCCGGCATCCCGGCCGGGGCCGGGGTCGCCGTGGTCCACGACGGCTCCTTCCTGGACCACGCCGCGTACGAGACGCTGCACTCCTGGCGGGCCGGGCACCAGGGCGCGGGCGGCCGGGTCTCGATGGTGACGCGACGTCAGGACGACGAGGTGCTCGATCCGGACGGCACGGTGCGCGCGGGCAGTTCACCGGGCCCGCACCGGTGCCGGGCCTGGACGCCCTGGGTCGGCCACCACTGCATCGAACAGCAGGAGGACCCGCACGGCCGGCTGCTGGACGGCGTCCGGGTGTTCCAGTTGCACACCGCCCCGCTGGTCAGACCGGAACTCGCCAGGCTGGCCCGGGAGGGGCAGACGCCCTCCCAGCTCTTCCTGACCTGCGCGGACTCCCGGATGGTCACCAGCATGATCACCAACAGCGGTCCGGGTGACCTGTTCACCGTGCGCAACGTGGGGAACCTGGTGCCGGCGCCACACGAACCCGGTGCGGCGGACGACTCGGTGGCCGCCGCGGTGCAGTACGCGGTCGAGGTGCTGGAGGTGCGCTCGATCACGGTCTGCGGCCACTCCGGCTGCGGCGCGATGCAGGCCCTGCTGGACGGAGTGCACGAGCGCCCGGGGCAGCCCACCCCGCTGGCCCGCTGGCTGCGCAACGGCCGCGGCTCGCTGGACCGGCTCCGACGGGTGCCGGCGGAGTTCGCCGCCAGGCCCGTGGTGGACGTCGCGGAGCAGCTCTGCATCACCAACGTGGTCCAGCAGCTGGACCAGCTGATGGCGAACCCGGCGGTGGAGCGCCGGGTCGAGGAGGGCACCCTGCGGCTGGTCGGGATGTACTTCGACTTCGCGACGGCCCAGGCCTACGTCCTGGACCGGGCGGCCGGGACGTTCAGCCCGGTCGAGGCCCGCAGCGAGAACCGCGGTGAAGACCAAGGCGAGGACTGTGGCGAGGACTGTGGCGAGGAGCATCCCGGGAACGGCGCTGCGGCCCGAACCGCAGCCCGAGCCGCGGACGACGCCGGGAGCCACACCACAGGCAAAATCGAACACCACGCCGAGGCCGATGCCGGGACCGGCCCCCGTGCCCGACCCCACACAGCATCGGCCGAACGGGTGAATGAGGACGATCGGATTCCGGTAGAGGGTAGCGAGGAGGGCCCACAGCTGGCCGCCTGAGAGCCGGGTCCGTGCCCCCGCCGGGCGGGCCGGGGCACGGGCCCACCCACCCTCGCACGGATCGCCGGCTCTCCGCGGCGGACCGCACGGGAAGTCGGCCGCCCGTCGGTCAAAGGTCTACACCAATTCACAGGAGCCTCTTGTCAACTGCCCCGTTCGCCTGGTGAGCTGTGCGCTGGGACACACGGGACAATCCCCACGCACGGGATCGCCCCCGATCATGACTCGATGAGGAGTGCGCGTTGAGCAACGAGAGCCTGGCCAACCTGCTCAAGGAGGAGCGGCGCTTCGCCCCGCCGGCAGAGCTCGCCGCAGCCGCCAACGTCACCGCGGCGGCGTACGCGCAGGCCTCCGAGGACCGTCTGGGCTTCTGGGCCGAGCAGGCCCGTCGCCTCACCTGGGCCGTCGAGCCGACCGAGACCCTCGACTGGTCCAACCCGCCGTTCGCCAAGTGGTTCGCCGACGGCAAGCTCAATGTCGCGTACAACTGCGTCGACCGCCACGTGGAGAACGGCCTGGGCGACCGGGTCGCCATCCACTTCGAGGGCGAGCCCGGCGACAGCCGCTCGATCACCTACGCCCAGCTCAAGGACGAGGTCTCGCAGGCCGCCAACGCGCTGCTGGAGCTCGGTGTCCGCAAGGGCGACCGGGTCGCCGTCTACCTGCCGATGATCGCCGAGGCGGTCGTCGCGATGCTCGCCTGTGCCCGGATCGGCGCCACCCACTCGGTGGTCTTCGGCGGCTTCTCCGCCGACGCCGTCGCCTCCCGCATCCGGGACGCCCAGGCCAAGCTCGTCATCACCTCCGACGGCGGCTACCGCCGCGGCAAGCCCTCGGCGCTCAAGCCCGCCATCGACGAGGCGCTCACCAAGGTCGACGGCGTCGAGCACGTCCTGGTGATCCGCCGCACCGAGCAGGACATCCCGTGGACCGAGGGCCGCGACGTCTGGTGGCACGAGATCACCGCGCGCCAGTCCACCGAGCACACCCCCGAGGCGCACGACGCCGAGCACCCGCTGTTCATCCTCTACACCTCGGGCACCACCGGTAAGCCCAAGGGCATCCTGCACACCTCGGGCGGCTACCTCACCCAGGCCAGCTACACCCACCACGCGGTCTTCGACCTCAAGCCGGAGACCGACGTCTACTGGTGCACCGCCGACATCGGCTGGGTCACCGGCCACTCGTACATCGTCTACGGCCCGCTCTCCAACGGCGCCACCCAGGTCATCTACGAGGGCACCCCGGACACCCCCCACCAGGGCCGGTTCTGGGAGATCGTCCAGAAGTACGGCGTGACCATCCTCTACACCGCGCCGACCGCGATCCGCACCTTCATGAAGTGGGGCGACGACATCCCCGCGAAGTTCGACCTGTCCTCGCTGCGGGTGCTGGGCAGCGTCGGCGAGCCGATCAACCCCGAGGCCTGGATCTGGTACCGCGAGCACATCGGCGCCGGCAAGTGCCCGATCGTGGACACCTGGTGGCAGACCGAGACCGGCGCCATCATGATCAGCCCGCTGCCGGGCGTCACCGAGACCAAGCCGGGCTCGGCCCAGCGCGCCCTGCCGGGCATCGCGGCCACCGTGATGGACGACGAGGCCAACGAGGTGCCGAACGGTTCCGGCGGCTACCTGGTGCTCACCGAGCCGTGGCCGTCCATGCTCCGCACCATCTGGGGCGACGACCAGCGCTACATCGACACCTACTGGTCCCGCTTCGAGGGCCGCTACTTCGCGGGTGACGGCGCCAAGAAGGACGAGGACGGGGACATCTGGCTGCTCGGCCGGGTGGACGACGTCATGCTCGTCTCTGGCCACAACATCTCCACCACCGAGGTCGAGTCGGCCCTGGTCGGCCACCCGTCCGTGGCCGAGTCCGCCGTGGTCGGCGCCACCGACGCCACCACCGGCCAGGCCATCGTCGCCTTCGTGATCCTGCGCGGCGGCGCCACCGAGAGCCCCGAGCTGGTCGAGGAGCTGCGGGCGCACGTCGGCCGCACGCTCGGCCCGATCGCCAAGCCGAAGCAGATCAAGGTGGTCGGCGAGCTGCCGAAGACCCGCTCCGGCAAGATCATGCGCCGCCTGCTGCGCGACATCGCCGAGGGCCGCGAGGTCGGTGACACCACCACCCTGGCCGACAGCACGGTGATGAGCCAGATCCAGGCCCAGCTGCCGGCCTCGGACAACGGCAACGGCTGAACCCACCGGCCCGGCGACAGCCGGGTCCACCAGGCCGGCGACGGCTGAACCGGTCTGAACCGGACTAAGACAGACTGAGACGGGCTGAGACGGACAACGGCTGTGCCCCGGGCGGTGGTCACCGCCCGGGGCACAGCCGTTCCGTCGCCACGACGCCGCGTTCACCCCCGCCCGCCACATGGGCGAGCGGCAGCCGTCCGGGACCGTCCGGGGCTCTCCAGGACCGTCCGGGTGGCGGTTCGGTGCTCCTCCGGAGTGCAGAACCGGCCCACAGGGCTTAAGTCCTTGAGTAGGACAATCCGGATGTCACCTGATCGCCCGCTAGACTGTTAGGGACGTATCAAGATCCCTTGACGGGACTCGCGGACGTCACAGGGCGCGCCGGGAAGTCTGGTCGGCAACTACACCACACGTGTATCCGTTGCCGCTCCCAGCCCCAGGAGGTCCCCCGTGACCGATCAGCCGCCCGTCCACGAGCCGACGACCCGCCGCCGGCAGTTCCTCGGCCGGCTGTCACTGCCCGAGCGCACGTTCATCACCGACGCCCTGCGCACCGAGACGGTCGGCGGCATGCTGCTGCTGGGCGCCGCGGCCATCGCGCTGATCTGGGCCAATGCCTGGCCGCAGGCGTACCAGAGCATGCTCGACTACACCGTCGGTCCCTCCGCCCCGCTGCACCTCGACCTCTCCCTGGCCACCTGGGCCAAGGACGGCCTGCTGGCGATCTTCTTCTTCGTCGCCGGGATCGAGCTCAAGCGCGAATTCGTCGCCGGCGAGCTGCGCACGCCCAGTGCCGCACTGCTGCCCGTGGCCGCAGCCGTCTGCGGGGTCGCGCTGCCCGCGATCCTCTTCGCCCTGGTGAACTCCGGCAGCGGCGGACACCCCGGTGGCTGGGCGATCCCGACCGCCACCGACATCGCGTTCGCACTCGGGGTGCTGGCCGTGGTCGGCAGCCACCTGCCGTCCCCGCTGCGTGCCTTCCTGCTCACCCTGGCCGTGGTCGACGACCTGATCGCGATCCTGATCATCGCGGTCTTCTACAGTCACGGCATCAAGTTCTGGGCGCTCGGCCTCGCCTTCGCCGGACTGGTGCTGTTCTGGTTCCTGCACCGGCGCGGTGTCCACGGCTGGTACATCTTCGTGCCGCTGGCCGTCGTGACCTGGGCGCTGATGCACGAGAGCGGCATCCACGCCACGGTGGCGGGCGTCGCGATGGGCCTGATGCTGCGCTGCCACCGGGAGGGCGACGAGAAGCACTCCCCCGGCGAGCACATCGAGCACCTGGTCCGCCCGCTCTCGGCCGGCGTGGCCGTCCCGCTGTTCGCGCTGTTCTCGGCCGGGGTGGTGATCTCCGGCTCGGCGCTGCGCGAGGTGTTCACCCAGGCCACCCCGATCGGCATCGTGGTCGGGCTGCTGGTCGGCAAGTCGGTGGGCATATTCGGCGGTACCTGGCTGACCGCCCGGTACACCAGGGCCGAACTGAACCCGCAGCTCAAGTGGTCCGACATGGTCGCCGTCTCGGTGCTCGCGGGCATCGGCTTCACCGTCTCGCTGCTGATCAGCGAGCTGGCCTTCCCCGACGACCCGGACCTCGCCAAGCGGGCCAAGACCGCCGTCCTGCTCGGTTCGCTGATCTGCGCGACGGTCGCCACCGTGTTGCTGAAGCTGCGCAACCGGCACTACCGCGCGCTGTGCGAGGAGGAGGACCGGGACGTGGACGGGGACGGCATCCCGGACGTCTACCAGGAGGACGACCCGGCCTGGCGGGCACGGGTCGGCGAGGCGGCCCGCCCGGCCACCGGCGAGGGCCCGGGCTCGGACCACCAAGGCCACCAGGACCACCAGGACCGGTCCGGACCGCAGGCCTGAGGCACGGCTGAGATCCGCCCGGGACAGCGCCGGAAAGCCCCTCCGGAAGGCCTCCGAACTGCGTCCGGAGGGCCCCGGCCGCCGGGACACGTCCCTCCGGCGGGGCCCCGGAGTGGTGTCCGACTGACCGGTAGGGGCATGATTCTGAGCTGTCGACGAATCCACAGACGTCTCCGGAACCCCCACCGGCTCCCGGAACCGCACACCCGCGGCGGCGTCACGCCGCACAGCCGCAGAGGAGAACCGCTGATGCCCGCAGGAGCCGCAGACCCGTCCAGCAACGGCCGGGCGCCCTACGAGGGCGAGCGTTCGGTGGGGCAGCTGTTCGCGGCGGCCACCGCCGACCTGTCCGCGCTGGTCCACGACGAGATCGCGCTCGCCAAGGCCGAGATCCGGGCGGACGTCAAGCGCGGCGTCTCCGGCGGCGTCTCGCTGATCGTCGCCGGCGTGGTGGCGCTGTTCTCCATCCCGATGCTGAGCGCCGCCGCGGCCTTCGGCATCCACGCGCTGGGCCTCTCGCTGGGCTGGTCCTTCCTGATCGTGGCCGGTGCCTACCTGCTGCTCGCGGTGCTGCTCGGAGTGCTGGCCTGGCGCTCGTTCAAGAAGATCGAGAAGCCGGTCCGCACCATCGAGGGCGCCCAGAAGACGGCCGACGTGCTGAAGAACGCCCGTCCGCGCCCGGCCACCCAGGAGGAGATCGACCGGGCCCTCGGCCGCATCCCGTAGGTCCGTGGCTCCGTGAGCCCGCGACTCCGTGATTCCACGGATCCGCGGAGCCCGGGAATCCGTGCTCCGCGGATCCATGGGCCCACCGGCAGGGGCGTCGCCCTGACCCGCGGCGGGGCCCCGCGCCGACCGGCCACCGGACCCGCCGACAACGAGTGCCGGGCACGTGTCCGACGCGCGGATGTGACACGCTCTCGGTATGCCGCTTGACCAGAAGCCCGTGCCCGCGCAGCCGTCCGCCGACTCCGGTCCCGACTCCGGCGCCGGCCTCACCCCCGAAGGCCCCGGCACCGCCTCCGAAGGCCCGGCCGGTACCGCGCCGGACGGCCGCGACGGCCTCGGCACCGCGCCGGACGGCGCCGGCCTGGCGCCCACCCCGGAGCCGGAGCGGGAGCCCGGGCGGGAGCCGGCACGGGAACCCGTCGAAGCGGCCTCCGGCGACGCCCCGGCGCAGGGCGGCGAGGCCTGGAGCGTCCGGCAGGCCGGCCCGTGGACGCACCGCGACCTCGCGGCCAACGGCGCCCGCTTCCACATCGCCGAGCTGGGCTCCGGCCCGCTGGTGCTGCTGGTGCACGGCTGGCCCGAGTACTGGTGGGCCTGGCGCCACCAGCTGACCGCACTCGCCGCGGCCGGTTACCGGGCGGTGGCGCTCGACCTGCGCGGCATCGGCGGCAGCGACCGCACCCCGCGCGGGTACGACCCCGGCAACCTCGCCCTGGACATCACCGGCGTGATCCGCTCGCTCGGCGAGCGCCGGGCGCACCTGGTCGGGCACGCCTCCGGCGGCACCCTGGCCTGGGTGGCGGCGGTGATGCGTCCGTCCGTCATCCAGAGCCTGACCGTCGTCTCCGCCGCGCACCCGCGGGACCTGCGCCGGGCACTGCTGACCGACCGTCGGCAGTTCGCCGCCTTCGAGCACGTGCTGGGCTTCCAGCGGCCGTGGATACCGGAGCGCCGGCTGGTGGCCGACGACGCCGAGCTGGTCGGCGGCTACCTGACCTCCTGGACCGGCCCGAACGGCCTGGACGAGGCCGCCGTGCACGCGTACCGGCAGGCGATCCAGATCCCCAGCACCGCGCACTGCTCGATCGAGCCGTACCGCTGGCTGCTGCGTTCGCTGGCCCGGCCGGACGGCATCCAGTTCGCCCGGCGGATGAAGAAGCCGATCACCGCGCCGACCCTGCACGTCCAGGGCGCGGCGGACCCGGTGCTGCTGTCGCACACCGCGCTCGGGGGCGGCGAGTACGTGGCCGCGCCGTACCGCTGGCGGCTGCTGCCGGGGGTCGGGCACTTCCCGCACGAGGAGGCGCCGGAGGAGTTCACGGCCGAGCTGCTGGACTGGATCGGCCGTCACAAGGAGTAGCCGGTGACGGGTGGGGCAGGGCCGGACGTGCGGTCGGTGCCGGAAGGGCCGTTGGGCCCAACTCCCTTGGCTTGACGCTCATATGACATCCGCATAGGCCAATTTCGGCGAGGCCGGGGCGGTTACCCCCACCGGCCCACGGGCATCCCTTCCGGTATGAGTTGGATGCCCGAAAGCGGCGGCGCTCCGCGCGGCCGACGCCACAACAGCCCCCAGCGTTCCGCCCACCGGCCCGACCGGGCGGACGACCTCGGTTTCGACGGCCCCGACGGCCGTCAGCGCACGGAGCGGCGACAGCTCGGCATCCCCCGCATCCTCGGCCGGCGCGCCCGCTGGGTGGGCGCACGGCTGCGGCGCGAGACCTGAGGCCTCGCGCCGCGTCACACCGGCCGTCACCTCGGCCGGGGTGCCGGGCACCCGGCACCCCGTTCAGTTCACGATCGTCGGCGACAGCGCGGTGAACCAGAGCAGGACGAAGGTCGCCACCGACATGATCGGCACCAGCACCTTGGTCTCGACGCTGTTGCCGCTGCGCTTGATCAGCACGATCTCGTAGCGCTCCTTGTGCGGCCAGAGCAGCGGCGCGCCCTTCTTCGTCAGGCAGTCGCCGAGCAAGTGCGCCAGCGTGCCCAGGGCCACCGCGTACGGGAGCCAGCCGGGCGAGTTGGGCATCCAGGTGTTCATCCCGAAGGTGCCGAGCGCGGCCAGGCCGATGACGGTGATCCACGCCTCCGGGCCGTCGCCCGGCGGGCAGAGCCGCAGGGCCCTGATCGCCAGCGCCAGTAGGAAGAAGGTCAGCCCGAGGGTGAAGTTGCGGCCCAGGAAGGTCACCCCGGCCCAGGTGCCGGCGCCCGTCAGCGCGACGAACAGCAGTGAGTGGGTGGCGTGCCGGTGGCCTCCCGAGGCCCAGGCCACGAAGCGGCAGAGCACCTTGGAGACCGGGCCGAGGAAGTTGGCGATCGAGCCGTCGTGGTGGTCGAGGTCCGGCAGCAGGGCCGCGCCCGCGCACAGCACCGTGCCCATCAGTATGTCCGCCGGCTGCAAGGTGGTGTGCAGCAGCAGCGGGGGCAGGAAGGGAGCCGAGGCCGCGTACAGCATCGCCCCGCTCACCGCGTGCGAGTGACCCATCATCGGACTGCCGGGACCTCCCGTCGGGCCCACTCCTGGACGGCGTCCGATTGAGCCGAACGGGTGAGCGCGGCCGACGCTATCAGGGCCGCCTGACGGTGTGACGGATATCGGGCGGTCCGGTCCGGCGCGCCCTCCGGAGCACGATCGGCGACCGGGGAGCGGCGGCCGGCGACCGGCCGCGCCGCCCGCTCAGAGCGCGCAGCCCTGGGTGTCCACCCGGGCGGTCGCGGCGACGCCCCGCTCGGCGTCCTCCCGGACCTCGGCCGCGGTCAGCACGTAGCCGGTGTCCGCGCTGTCCAGGGACTTGGCGAACACCACGCCGTACACCTCGCCGTCCGGGGTGAGCAGCGGCCCGCCGCTGTTGCCCTGCCGGACCACCGAGCGCACCGAGTAGACGTCGCGGACCACCTGGCCGCGGTGGTAGATGTCCGGGCCGTTGGCCTGGATCCGGCCGCGGATGCGGGCCGGCTGGACGTTGAAGGCGCCGTTCTCCGGGAAGCCGGCCACGATCGCGCTGTCGTTGGTCTTCGCCTCGCCCGCGAAGGTCAGCGCGGGCGCGTTCAGCTTGGGCACGTCCAGGACGGCGATGTCGCGCTGCCAGTCGTAGCGGACCACCGTCGCGTCGTACAGCTGGCCGACCCCGCCGATCTGCACGGTCGGCTCGTTGACCCCGCCGACCACGTGGGCGTTGGTCATCACCCGGTGCGGGGCGAAGACGAAGCCGCTGCCCTCCAGGGTCTTGCTGCAGGAGGTCGCCGTGCCGACCACCTTGACCAGGCTCTGCCGGGCCCGCGCCACCGCTGGGCTGGCGGCGAGCGCGGGGTCTGGGGTGTCGACCTGGGTGATCGGCTCGTGCTCGAAGGGGTTGAACACCTGCGGGAAGCCGTTGCGGGCGAGCACCTTGGAGAAGTCGGAGAACCAGTTCGGCGCGTCGCCGGGCAGCGCGTCCTGCACCCCGCCGAGGACCGCCGAGGAGCGGACCTGCTTGGAGACGGTCGGGAGTGACGCGCCGGCCAGCGCCGACCCGATCAGCCAGGCCACCAGCAGCATCGAGACGACGTTCACCACCGCGCCGCCGGACGCGTCCAGCACCCGGGCCGGGCGGCGTCCGATGTGCCCGCGCAGCTTCCAGCCGAAGTGCGCGGTGACCGCCTGGCCGATCGCGGCGAGGACGATCACCACCACGACGGCCACCACCGAGGCCGTGGTGCCGGGGCCGATGTGGTCGAGCACCAGCAGCGGCAGCAGTTCGACGGCCAGCAGGCCGCCGCCGAGGAAGCCGACCAGAGAGAGCACGCCGACCACGAAGCCCTGCCGGTAGCCCGACACGGCGAATGCCACGGCCGCGGCGATCAGCAGCACATCCAGGACGTTCACCCGGACACCCTCCCACGGTCCGCGCGCCGGACGCGCCGACGGCCCGTCACAACGGACCGGACCCGCCGGTCCCGCCGGTCCCGCCGGACGCGCCGCCGGCCGGTCACGAGGCGCCGGAGTCGCCGCCCGGCAGCGCCCTGGAGTGTTCGAGGTCGCCCTGGACCAGGGCCAGCGCCTCGTCCGAGAGGTCGACGATCCGGGACGGGTCCCACGGCAGCTCCATGCCGCTGTGGTGCAGCACCCGGTCGATCACCCCGGCGGTGAAGCCCCAGACCAGCCGCCCGGCGACCGCGAAGGCCGACCCGAGGTGCCCGGAGGGGTGCCGCAGCCGCACCCGGTTCGCCGGGTCGGCCAGGTCCGCGAGCGTGACCCGGAACACCGCGCCGGTCTCGCCCTCGTCCACCGGGTGCACCGGCGACTCCTCGCGCCACCAGCCGAGCACCGGGGTCACCACGAAGTCGCTCACCGGGATGTACAGCCGGGGCAGCTCCGCGAACACCTGCACCCCGGCCGGGTCCAGGCCGGTCTCCTCCCAGGCCTCGCGCAGCGCCGCCGCGATCGGTCCCGGACCGTTCGGGTCGCCGTCCTCCGGGTCCAGCGCGCCGCCGGGGAAGGACGGCTGGCCGGCGTGCGAGCGCAGCGAGCGGGCCCGCTCGATCAGCAGCAGGTCGGGACCGTCCGGCCCCTCGCCGAACAGCATCAGCACGGCCGCGGGACGGCCGCCCTCGGCCGGCGGCAGGAAGCGGCTCAGCTGCTCCGGCAGCACCCGCTCGGCCGCCTCCTGCACGGGCGCGAGCCAGTCCGGCAGACCGTGGGGCTCGATGCCCCGCACGGCGCCTCCGGTCTCCGGGCCGCCGGGGTGCCCCCACCGCTCGCTCATGCGTCCACCGCCAGGTCCGCGACCCGCCCGTGGTGGACGGCGGCGTCCGCGCGGGCGGCCGCCTCACCGGGGAAGTCGGCCGGGGGCTGGAGCCGCTGCCCCGGCTGACCGCCCATCTCGTACTTCAGCAGCTTGCCCGCCTTCTCCGGGTCGGTCTCCCCCTCGCCGTACGCGGGGCAGAGCGGTGCGATCGGGCAGGCGCCGCAGGCGGGCTTGCGGGAGTGGCAGATCCGGCGGCCGTGGAAGACCACGCGGTGCGAGAGCATCGTCCACTCCGACTTCGGGAAGATCTCGGCGACGGCCGCCTCGACCTTCACCGGGTCCTCCTCGGTGGTCCAGCCGAACCGCCGGGCCAGCCGCCCGAAGTGGGTGTCCACGGTGATGCCGGGGACCCCGAAGGCGTTGCCGAGGACGACGTTGGCGGTCTTGCGGCCGACACCGGGCAGGGTCACCAGGTCGTCCAGCCTGCCGGGCACCTCGCCGCCGAACTCGTCGCGCAACGCTATCGAGAGGCCGATGAGCGACTTCGCCTTGTTCCGGAAGAAGCCGGTCGGGCGGATGACCTCCTCCAGCTCCTCCGGGTTCGCCGCCGCCATGTCCTCCGGCGTCGGGTACTTCGCGAACAGCGCCGGGGTGGTCTGGTTCACCCTCAGGTCGGTGGTCTGCGCCGACAGCACGGTGGCCACCAGCAGTTGGAAGGGGTTCTCGAAGTCCAGCTCCGGATGCGCGTACGGGTACAGCTCCGCCAGCTCGCGGTTGATCCTCCGGGCCCGCCGCACCATCGCCAGATGCGATTCCGGCTTCCTCGGCTTGCCCGCCGCCTTCTTCGCCACCGGCTTCGCCGCGGCCGTCCGGACCTTGCTCTCTGCCATGCACGAAGGCTACGCCGACCGGCGGACCGCTCGGGGCCGATCAAGCGCGGAAACGGCCCCTGGCAGGGCCTGTTGTCTGATGAACCCCGCCCGTGGCCGTCACCTGACAGGGGGAGAGTGCGGATGATCAGGGTCCTGCTGGCCGAGGACACGAGCATGGTGCGCGGCGCGCTGATGGCCCTCCTCGCGTACGAGGAGGACCTGGAGGTCGTCGCCGACGTGGAGCGCGGGGACCTGGTGGTGCCGACCGCCCTGGAGGTGCGCCCGGACGTCGCGGTGCTCGACATCGACCTGCCGGGACTGGACGGGCTGCGGGCGGCGGCCGAACTCCACGAGAAGCTCCCCGGCTGCCGGACGCTGGTCCTCACCGGACTGGTGCGACCCGCGTACCTGCGCGCCGCGCTCTCCGCCCGTGCGCTCGGGTTCCTCGGGAAGGACGCCCCGGCGCGGGAGCTGGCGGCGGCGATCAGGGAGGTGGCGGCCGGGTCGACGCGATCCGGATCGCCGGGGAGATGGGCTGGCTGCCGACGGTCCAGCTCCGCGGCCGGGCCCGGCGACGCCCGGCCCGGACGGCGGATCGCTTCGGTGACATGGCGCCTCCGGCGTTGACGGACCGTGCGTTTCGCATGGATCCGACCGTGACCGACCTCCGGCGAGGCTCAACGAGGCTTCCCTTCGTCAACGAAGGGCATGACGGCCGGTACGCCCGGAGCTAGGCTCGCGAGGACGTCGAGGGCGCCGTACCGGGGGGAGCCGAGCCATGTGTCGAAGCCTGCCTGGCGGACGGTACGGGGCCGGAAGGCGGGCTTCGCCGGCGCCTTCACCGCGCTCGTCTGCGCCCTGCGGGTCACCGGGGCGGGGCGGGCGCTCCGGGTGGGGGCGACCGTCGTCGTCCCGGTTCGCGCGGTGGCCCAAGGAGTGCTCCCGGCAGACGACTTGACACGTCGCACCCGAGCATAGTTTCCCGTCGACGGCGCTCCGCCGACGATCCGTCGACACCGAAGCCGGCACCGACGCCGCACCGACACCGACGCCGCACCGACACCGGCATCGGGCGTGGCAGGCCGCGGCGCTCAGCCCGGGGTGCGGCCGATGGTCCCCTCAAGGCTGTTGAGCAGGCCGCTGAGGGCCCCGGCGAGGCGGTCCTGCTCGGCGGGGGTGAGGCCGACCAGCAGGGCCCGGTCGTAGGCGACGAGTTCCTGGATCAGGCCGTCCACCAGGGCGCGGCCCTCCTCGGTGAGCGCGAGGTGGGCGACCCTGCGGTCCCGGTCGTCGGTGCGGCGGCTGACCAGGCCGCGCTCCTCCAGCAGCCGCAGGCGCTTGGTGACGGCGGCGCCGGAGGCGAAGCTCTCCCGGGCGAGCTGGGTGGGGGTCAGCTCGCGGTCGAGGCGGAGCAGGGCGCCGAGGATGTCGAACTCGGCGCGGGTGAGCCCGGCCCTGGTGAGCGGGTCCGGGGTCTGCTGGAGCAGCGCGGCGCAGCGGTTGATCCGGCCGAGGACGGCGATCGGACCGGTGTCCAGCCCCGGGTAGGCCCGCTCCCACTGGCGCAGCACACCTGCGACGACGTCCTCCACGCGTGCTGCTCCCGTTCTGCGGCCTGCCGATCGGCTTCGATCCTAAGGCGTGTCCGGCAGGTCCCGGCGGCCGCGCCGTTCCAGCAGGGCCGCCAGCAGGTGGTGGGCCTGCTGCTCGGTGACCGCGGCGCGCTGGTGCGGGAGGTCGGGGCGGCGCCACTCGCCGGCGGCGGTGTCGGCGGCCTCGCGCAGTTCCAGCAGGGCGGCGGCGAGGCGGGTGCGGGCGGCGTGGGCCTCCGGGGCACTCGAGGCACCGGCGGAGGCGCGCGCCCGGTGGCCGGCGGCCTCGGCGCCGGCCAGGGCGCGGGTCAGCCGGGCGGCGGTGCGGCGGTTGGTGACCAGCAGGCAGGCCGCGAGTCCGGTGAGCGCGCCGACGCAGGTGTCCAGCCAGCGGTCGGCGACCAGGGCCCCGGCCGGCTGCGGGCCCGCGAACTCCGTCATCAGCAGTGCCATCGGGGTGACGAAGACCGTCGCCAGCCAGTAGCTGCGGGCGATCGTCGCCTCAGCACCGAACTGGCAGACCAGCCCGAGCCCGATCAGCGCCACCGGGCCCGAGTGCGCGACCGGCAGCACGGCGGTGAACAGCAGCAGCCCGAGCAGGTTGCCGAGCACCCGTTGCAGCGCGCGCTGCCAGGTGAGCGTGCTGTTGGCCTGGAACACCGAGGCGGCGGTGACCACCGCCCAGTACGGCCGGCCGACGCCGAGCGCCAGCGACAGCCAGCCCGCCGCGGCGCAGCCGACCGCGACCCGCAGGGCGATCGGCAGCAGCGCGGACCCGGGGCGCAGCGCCCGGTGCGGTGTCCGGTGGAACGGACGGCGCGGGGCGGGGAGTCGGGCGCGCAGTTCGGCCTCCTCCGCGTCGGTGAGGTCCAGGAGTGGCAGCGGGCGGTCGCGGCGCAGGTCGCGGGCCCGGGCGAGGTACCGGTCGGCGTCCTCGGCCCGGCCCGGCCCGGTCAGGGCGGACTCCGCGTGCACGAGCAGCCGTTCCGGTCGGTCGCCGAGCGACCGCGGCCGGTTCGGGGAGGAGAGCGCGAGGCTCTGCCACGCCGCCTCGACCGCGCCGACCAGCGCGGTACGGGCGGCGGCCGCGCCCGGACCGTCCCGGTCGGTCCGCAGCAGCCGGGCGGCGGCCTCCAGGGCGCGGGCGGTGGCGATCCGCTCCGGCCCGTACGGGCGCACCAGGGCCGGGGCCATGCAGACCAGCCAGGCCAGCGCGGCGCCGAGCACGGTGAGCGCCAGGTGCGCGGGGACGTCGGAGAGGCGCTGGGGCAGGAAGGCGCAGCTCGCCGTGGTGAAGGTGATGATCAGACTGCCGGGCGGGCCGACCCGGGCGGCGTCGCAGAACAGCTTGTGCAGGGCGGCGAGCACCGCCGCCACCGCGACCAGGACGGCGGCGTCGTGGGTCAGCGCGGCGGCGGTGAGGGCCGCTCCGGTGCTGAGCACGGTGCCGAGCAACACGCCGGCCAGTGTCCGGGCCCTGGCCCGGTACGGCAGGCCGTGCCCGTACAGGGCGCCCAGGCCCCCGGCGGAGGTGTAGAGGGCGAGGTCGAGCCGGCCGAGACCGAGCAGGGTCAGGTTGAGCGCACCGAGGGTGACCACGGCGCTGAGCGCGGGCTTGTGCCAGATGTCCCCGGACGGGCCGATCCGAAGTGCCTGCCGGAACTGGGCGGTTGTGGCCATGCACAAAAGATTAGCAGATAATTTACCCGTAAAGCATATGCGGTCGGCCACTGTTCGACGAGACCGGACAAGCGTTCGTCCGATGGCCGCCCCGGGGCTCCCGCCACCGGGCCCGCACGGTGACCCGCCGGTACGAATGGCCCCGCACGGCACACCTCCGCACACCCCCTCCTCATATGATCGGAGCGACATGCGCCATGCTTGGTGATGCAGAACACTGAACGGAACTTGTGCCGGACGGCCCACCCGCCGTACGGCCGAGAAGGAGGAAGCACGTGGACGACGTTCTGCGGCGCGCCGCACTCTTCGCGGCACTCGACGACGAACAGGCCGGCGAGCTGCGCGCTTCCATGACCGAGGTCACCCTCGCCCGTGGGGAGTCGCTGTTCCACGAGGGCGACCCGGGCGACCGGCTGTACGTCGTGGCCGAGGGCAAGGTCAAGCTGCACCGCGCCTCGCCGGACGGCCGCGAGAACATGCTGGCCGTGCTCGGCCCCAGCGAGATGATCGGCGAACTGTCGCTGTTCGACCCGGGCCCGCGCACCGCCACCGCCAGCGCGCTGACCGAGGTCAAGCTGCTCGGCCTCGGCCACGGCGACCTCCAGCCCTGGCTGCACGCCCGCCCCGAGGTCTCCATCGCGCTGCTGCGGGCCATCGCCCGCCGTCTGCGCCGCACCAACGACGTGATGTCCGACCTGGTCTTCTCCGACGTGCCCGGCCGCGTCGCCAAGGCCCTGCTGGACCTCTCCCGCCGGTTCGGCGTGCAGTCCGAGGAGGGCATCCACGTCGCCCACGACCTCACCCAGGAGGAGCTGGCCCAGCTGGTCGGCGCCTCCCGCGAGACGGTCAACAAGGCGCTCGCCGACTTCGCCGGCCGTGGCTGGCTGAAGCTGGAGGCGCGCGCGGTGGTCCTGATGGACGTCGAGCGGCTGTCGCGCCGCTCGCGCTGACGCCCGCGAACGCCGAAGGGCCCGTCCGGATCGGACGGGCCCTTCGGCGTTCCCCGGGTCGGTCGCCGCCCCGGCGCGGTCAGTCGCCGCCCTGGCCCGGGATCAGCCCGTGCTCGACCAGGTAGTCCAGCTGGGCCCGCACCGACAGCTCGGCGGCCGGCCAGAGCGCCCGGTCCACGTCCGCGTAGACCCGGGCCACCACCTCGGACGCGGTCCGGCAGCCGTCCTCGACCGCGGTCTCCACCTGGGCGAGCCGGGCGGCCCGGTGGGCCAGGTAGTAGTCGACGGCGCCGAGCGCGTCCGCGAGCACCGGGCCGTGGCCCGGCAGGACCGTCCGCACGCCCTGGTCGGAGGCCATGGTGTGCAGCCTGCGCAGGGAGTCCAGGTAGTCCCCGAGCCGGCCGTCCGGGTGCGCCACCATCGTGGTGCCGCGGCCGAGCACGGTGTCCCCGGTGAGCACCGCGCCGTCGTCCGGCAGGTGGAAGGTCAGCGAGTCCGAGGTGTGCCCAGGGGTGGCCACCACCCGCAGGTCCAGGCCGCCGACGTCCAGGCGCTGTCCGCCCACCAGGCCCTCCGCGCCCAGCCGGTGCGCCGGGTCCAGTGCCCGCACCTCGGTGCCGGTCAGCTCGGCGAAGCGCGCCGCGCCCTCGGAGTGGTCGGCGTGGCCGTGGGTGAGCAGGGTCAGCGCGATCCGCTTGCCCCGCTCCTCCGCGAGGTCGATCACCCGGCGCAGGTGGCCCTCGTGCAGCGGGCCCGGGTCGATCACCGCCGCGAGGTCCGAGCCGGGCTCGGAGAGCAGCCAGGTGTTGGTGCCGTCCAGCGTCATCGGCGACGGGTTCGGCGCCAGCACGCACAGCGCCCGAGGGGTGGCCTCGCCGCCGACGACGGCGGCGGGGTCACCCGGCAGGAGTCCGCTCACCGGCCGCCTCCGAGGTCTCGGTGCAGGGCCCGCAGCGGCAGCGCCCGGACGAGGGCCCGCTGCGCCACCTCGACGAACGGGGCCTGGCTGTCGCAGGCGGGGACACGGGGAATCAGGCGGCGGGCGGGCATCTCGGGTGCCGTCCGGCGAGCCACGTCGTCGTGGGTCATCGGGCGTCGGTCCTCTCTCTGCGGAGGTGCGGGAAGGTCATGTCGTACGGGTCGTACGGATCTTGCGGGTCGTGCAGGTCGTGCGGGCCCTGCGGGTCGGGACGGGTGGTCCCGGTCGGTGGAACGGTCAGGAGCCCTCGGGGAACTCCCCGTCGATGGTCAGTTCCTCGTATCCGGGCCAGCGGACCGTCAGGCGGTCCCCGCGGACCTCGGCCCGGCCCAGCACCGGGGCCAGCGGGCGGTCGGCGGCCACGGCCAGGGCCTCGGCGGCGGTCCGCACCGGCGACAGTTCGCGCAGCACCGTCACGGTCGGCGGCAGCATCCCGAACCGGCCCTCCCGGTGGCCCCGCACCGCCTCGGCGGGGGTCAGCCAGGCGACCCGGTCGGCCTCGCCGACCTCCAGGGCCGCCCGCTGGCCGGCCGGCAGCGCGGCCACGAAGAACCAGGTGTCGTAGCGCCGTTCCTCGAACTCCGGGGTGATCCAGCGGGCCCAGCCGCCCAGCAGGTCGCTGCGCAGCACCAGGCCGTGGTCCCGGAGGAACTCGGCGAAGGACAGCTCGTGCGCCTCCAGCGCGGCCCGCTCGGCGGACCAGTCGCGCGGCGCGGCGACGCTGTCCGCGTCGGGGCCGGCCAGCAGCACGCCGGCCTCCTCGAAGGTCTCGCGGACCGCCGCGCAGACCACCGCCCGCGCCGTCCCGGCGTCCACCCCGAGCCGACGCGCCCACTCCTCGGGCGCCGGCCCGGCCCAGCGGGGCTCGACCTCGGCGTCCCGCGGGTCCACCCCGCCGCCGGGGTAGGCGTACATCCCGGCCGCGAAGGCCATCGAGGTGCGCCTGCGCAGCAGGTAGGCCTCCGGCCCCTCGGCGGTGTCGCGCAGCAGCACGACGGTCGCGGCGGGCCTGGGCAGCGGCGGGGTCACCGCGCCGGATTCGACCGCCCGGATCCGGGCAGGCCAGCCGGGCGGCATCGGGAGCGTCGTCGCTCGATGGTCCATGCCCGGATGCTAGGGCGTGTCCGACAATTCCCGCCAGGCTCACCGGTCGATCGGACACACCCCGGCAACACGGAGGTGGGGCCGGACAGGCCCGGCCCCGCCTCCGCGATCACGTTCAGGCGGTCTTGACCCGCACCTGGAGCTCGACCTCGACCGGGGCGTCCAGCGGCAGCACCGCGACGCCGACGGCGCTGCGGGCGTGCACGCCCGCCTCGCCCAGCACCGCGCCGAGCAGCTCGCTGGCGCCGTTGACGACGGCCGGGACGGCGATGAAGTCGGGGGCGGCGGCGACGAAGCCGACGACCTTGACGACCCGCTCGATCCGGTCGAGGTCACCGATCACCGACTTCACGGCGGCCAGGGCGTTCAGCGCGCAGATCTGCGCGAGCTCCTTGGCCTCCTCGGGGGACACCTCGGCGCCGACCTTGCCGGTCGTCGGCAGCTTGCCGCCGACCACCGGAAGCTGGCCGGAGGTGAACACCAGGTCGCCGGACTGCACGGCCGGCACGTACGCGGCGACCGGGGCGGCCACCGGCGGCAGGGTCAGGCCCAGCTCGGCGAGCTTCTCCTCGACCTTGCTCATGCGTTCTTCTCCCGCTTGAAGTAGGCCACCAGCTGCTCCGGGTTCGGGCCGGGCACGACCTGGACGAGCTCCCAGCCGTCCTCGCCGAAGTTGTCCAGGATCTGCTTGGTGGCGTGCACCAGCAGGGGCGCCGTCATGTATTCCCACTTGGTCATGGCCAGACTCTAGACGAGCCGTCGCGGCGATCCGCTCCGCCGGCCGCGAGGCGTGTGAGGTGGGGCACAAAGAGGGCATGATCAGGCCTGGCGGCCCCGGTGCTCCGGGCATCCGGCGCGGTCCCTGGTTACCCTCGCGGGAGGGCACCCTGGCGAGGGGCACCCTCGGCAGGAGGGAACGCCCGCAGGACGGAGACGGACGGAGACGGAGCGTGGCACGCACCCCCGGCCAGACGGACCGGCGCGACCCCGACTGGGAGGGCGTCCGGCTGCACGTGGTCAGTGGCAAGGGCGGCACCGGGAAGACCACGCTGGCCGCGGCGCTGGCCCTGGCGCTCGCCGCCGACGGCGGGCGGGTGCTGCTGATCGAGGTCGAGGGCCGGCAGGGCATCGCCGAGCTGTTCGGGATCGCCGCGCTGCCGTACGAGGAGCGCCGGATCGCCTCGGTCTCCCGCACCCAGCTGGGACTGCCCGCCGGTGACGCCGGCGCCGGCGAGGTCTTCGCGCTGGCGATCGACACCGAGCTGGCGCTGCTGGAGTACCTGGAGATGTTCTACAAGCTCGGCCGGGCCGGGAAGGCGCTCCAGAAGGTCGGCTTCGTCGACTTCGCCACCACCGTCGCGCCCGGCGTGCGGGACGTCCTGCTCACCGGCAAGGCCTGCGAGGCGACCAGGCGCAAGGAGCGGGACGGCCGGCGGCGCTACGACGCGGTGGTGATGGACGCCCCGCCGACCGGACGGCTGACCCGGTTCCTGAACGTCAACGCCGAGGTCGCCGGGCTGGCCAGGATCGGCCCGATACACACCCAGGCGCAGGCCGTGATGCGGGTGCTGAAGTCGCCGGAGACCGCGGTGCACCTGGTCACCCTGCTGGAGGAGATGCCGGTGCAGGAGACGGTGGACGGCATCGGGGAGCTGCGCGAGGCGGCGCTCCCGGTGGGCGGGGTGATGGTCAACCTGGTCAGGCCGCCGGTGCTGGACGCGGCGGCGGTGGCCGCGGTGGACGGGGACCACCGCGAGGAGGTCGCCCTGGCGCTCGGGGAGGCCGGGCTGGGCGGCCGCCCGCGCACCGCGGAGAAGGTCAGGGCGGCGGTGGAGCCGCTGCTCGACCCGCTGCTGGAGCAGGCCAGGGAGCACGCCGAGCGGGTCGAGCTGGAGCGCGCGCAGCGCGCCGACATCCAGCAGCTGCGGCTCCCGACGTACGAACTGCCGCTGCTGGGCGAGGGCGTGGACCTCGGCGGGCTGTACCGGCTGGCCGGCGAACTGAAGCGGCAGGGGGCGGCATGACCACCAACGGCACCGGCGCGACAGGCAACGGGGTCCGGAGCACCGGGCAGCGGCTCGCGGTGGACGGGCTGATCGACGACCCGAAGACCAGGATCATCGTCTGCTGCGGCTCCGGCGGCGTCGGCAAGACCACCACCGCCGCCGCGCTCGGCCTGCGGGCGGCCGAACGCGGCCGCAAGGTCGTGGTGCTGACCATCGACCCGGCCCGCCGGCTCGCCCAGTCGATGGGCCTGACCGAGCTGGACAACACTCCGCGGGTGGTCAAGGGGGTCACCGGCACCGGGGAGCTCCAGGCCATGATGCTGGACATGAAGCGGACCTTCGACGAGGTCGTGCTGGCCCACGCCGAGCCCGAGCGGGCCCGGGCGATCATGGAGAACCCCTTCTACCAGTCCCTGTCGGCCGGCTTCGCGGGCACCCAGGAGTACATGGCGATGGAGAAGCTCGGGCAGCTGCGCGCCGCCGAGGAGTGGGACCTGATCGTCGTGGACACCCCGCCGTCCCGCTCGGCGCTGGACTTCCTGGACGCGCCCAACCGGCTCGGGTCCTTCCTGGACGGCCGGGTGATCCGGATCCTGACCGCCCCGGCCAAGGTCGGCGGGCGCAGCGCGATGCGGTTCCTGAACGCCGGGATGGGCCTGCTCACCGGCACCCTGGGCAAGATCTTCGGCGCCCAGCTGCTCACCGACGTGCAGACCTTCGTCAGCGCGATGGACTCGATGTTCGGCGGCTTCCGCGAGCGCGCGGACCGCACGTACCAGCTGCTCAAGGCGCCGGGCACGGCGTTCCTGGTGGTGGCCGCGCCGGAGCGGGACGCGCTGCGCGAGGCGGCGTACTTCGTGGACCGGCTGGCCGCGGACCGGATGCCGCTGGCCGGGCTGGTGCTCAACCGGGTGCACGGCACGGGCGCGCCGCAGCTCACCGCGGAGCGGGCGCTGGCAGCCGCCGAGGCCCTGGAGGAGAACGGCTCGGAGCACACCTCACCCGAGGCGGAGCTGCTCGCGGCAGGTCTGTTGCGGCTGCACGCCGAGCGGATGCAGATCGTGGGGCGCGAACGCCGTACCCGCGACCGCTTCGTCTCGGTGTACCCGGACGTGCCGATCGTGGAGGTGCCGGCGCTGCCGGGCGACGTGCACGACCTGGACGGACTGCGGGCCATCGGGGACCGGCTCAACGGCGCGGTGTAGTCCGCGCCCGCGGGGCCGACCGGCCCGGACCGCGTGGTGCGGCCGGGCTCAGCCCGCCTGGGCGTAGTCCGTCAGTATCACGCCGGTCGCGAGGGACTCCTCGTACTCGGTGCGTGCCGTCTCCAGCAGCCTCCGCCACGAGATGACGGTCGGGCGGCGGCGCAGCAGCGCCCGGCGCTCGCGTTCCGTCATCCCGCCCCACACCCCGAACTCCACCCGGTTGTCCAGGGCGTCCGCGAGGCACTCCGTCCGGACGGGACAACCGCTGCACACCGCCTTCGCGCGGTTCTGCGCCGCCCCCTGGACGAACAGTTCGTCCGGATCACTCGTGCGGCAGGCGGCCTGCGCACTCCAGTCGTCAACCCAGCCCATCCCGGCGCCGTCCTCTCCCGTATCGAGGCTCCCCCACGGCGGCAACGGCATGTTCACCGTTGCCAGTTGAGGACGTTACGGAAGAACGACAGCTTGCAACAGCCCCTTCGGGCTCAATCTCGCATGACCCGATCGGACTATGGGTATCTATCAGCTCACTCGTTGGAGTGATCGCAGGTCGTACACCTTGCCAAGGACCGAACCCTCACCCTCGCCACAGACGTCACCACGGAGCGTGACCGGCCACAGGGGTACAGCAGGCCACAGCTGCCTCAAAATCCGGCCATCGGCGGGTAATTCGGGCAAGTCTCCTCGCCCACACGAGTGAACGATGTTGACGCACCGAAGCTGTCGCAAGCTTGTGACAAGCCTAGGCGAACACCTGCCCCGGTGTGCGGGATTCCGCGACGTAGGGTTCTCCCCATGGCACCGAAGCGCCCCCAGGCACCCCAGCCCCCAGGCAACACCGGAGCTCCTCGCGACCGCTCCGGCGGATCAGCGCTGGAGCACGCCGGCAACGGCGTGAAGTTCCTGGGCGTCAGCGTGCTCTCCGGACTCCTGCTGGCAGGCCTCGCCCTGCCCGCCGTCGGCGCCATAGGGCTGACCGCCAAGGACACCGCGGAGAGCTTCGACAGCGTCTCCGACGACTTCAAGACCCCGCCGCTCACCCAGGCGACCCAGATCTTCGACGCCAAGGGCGGCCTGATCGCCAAGGTGTACGAGCGCGACCGCACGGTCATCCCCGCCGACCAGATGTCGCCGTTCATGCGGTACGCCCAGGTCGACATCGAGGACGCCCGCTTCTACGAGCACGGCGCCGTCGACCTCAAGGGCATCCTGCGCGCGGTCAGCAAGAACGCCGAGAGCGGCACCACCTCCCAGGGCGCCTCGACGCTGACCCAGCAGTACGTGAAGAACGTCAACGTGGAGAAGGCCGGCGACGACCAGGCCGCCGTCCTGGAGGCCCAGCGCAAGACCCTGGGCCGCAAGATCCAGGAGCTCAAGGTCGCCATCAAGCTGGAGGAGGAGCTGAGCAAGGACCAGATCCTCACCAACTACCTCAACATCACCTTCTACGGCCACCAGGCCTACGGGGTGGAGGCCGCCTCCCAGCGCTACTTCAGCAAGAGCAACAAGGACCTGACCGTCGCCGAGGCCGCCACGCTGGCCGGCATGGTGCAGAACCCGTCGTCCTTCGACCCGGTGCGCTACCCCGAGAACACGGTCAAGCGCCGCAACGTCGTGATCGACAAGATGCTGGAGAACAAGCACATCACCCCGGACCAGGCGAAGGAGGCGAAGGCCGCCCCGCTGGGTCTGAAGTACAAGGACCCGCAGAACGGCTGCATCACCGCCAAGGCCGGGATGGGCTTCTTCTGCGACTACGTCCGCCACGTGGTCAAGCAGGACCCGGCGTTCGGCAAGAGCGCCGACGAGCGCAAGAAGGTGTGGAACACCGGCGGCCTGAACATCTACACCACGCTGGACCCGGACAAGCAGACCGCCGCGCAGAACGCCGTCACCTCGAAGGTCAACGTGACCGACCAGGTGTCGGCGGCCGCCACCATGATGGAGCCGGGCACCGGCAAGATCCTGGCGATGGCCCAGACCCGCCCGTACGGCCTGGACCCGAACAAGAACCAGACCGTCGTCAACCTCAACGTGGACGCCGCGATGGGCGGCGGCAACGGCTTCCAGACCGGTTCGACCTTCAAGCCGATCCTGGCCGCGGCGGCGCTGGAGTCGGGCATGTCGAACACCCAGTCGTTCCCGTCCGAGAACAAGATCGAGTACCCGCAGATGTCCACCTGCTCGGGCACCTGGAAGAACACCGACCGGCCCAAGGTGACGGTGAAGAACGAGCAGGAGAACGAGGTCGGGCCGTACCAGCTGAAGGAGGCGATGGCCCGCTCGATCAACACCTACTTCGTGCAGATGGAGCAGCAGGTCGGCCTCTGCGCTATGAAGCAGATGGCGAACAAGCTGGGTATCACCCAGTCCGCCAAGGGCGACGCCTTCCAGGAGGTGCCCTCGATGGTCCTCGGCACCCTGGAGCTCTCCCCGCTGACCATGGCGAACGTCTACGCGACCTTCGCCGCCCGCGGCAAGTACTGCACCCCGGTCGCGATCAACAAGATCACCACGGTGGACGGCAAGGACATCGCGGTCCCGCAGGCCCAGTGCAGCCAGGCCTTCTCCGACCAGACCGCGGACTCGCTCAACGCCGTCCTGCTGAACGTGACCGAGAAGGGCACCGCGGCCGCCCTGACCATGGACGACGGCCGAAAGATCGCCGGCAAGACCGGTACCACCGACGAGAAGAAGGCCGCCTGGTTCAACGGCTACACCCCGTCGCTGGCCACCGCGGTCTGGCTCGGCGGCCCGGCCGGCGGCGTCAAGATGAAGAACATCAACATCGGCGGCAAGCACTTCGACGACGTGTTCGGCGCGACCGGCCCCGGGCCGATCTGGGCGCTGGCGATGAACCAGGCGCTCAAGGGCACCCCGCTGGAGCCGATCCAGACCGCCAGCATCCCGGACCCGCAGCCGGTCACTCCCCCCGGGGCCACCACCGCGCCGGCCGACCCGAACGCCGCCCAGCCGCCCGCCGGCAACCCCCCGCCGCCGCAGCAGCCGCAGCAGGGCGGCACCACCGGTCTTCCTGGCGGGCTGCCCGGCGGACTGCCCGGCGGGTTCACCTTCCCGCCCGGCATCGGCGGGCCCGGCAACGGGAACGGGAACGGCCGGCACGGCGGCAACGGGAACGGCTGACCGGCCTTCCCCGCGCTCGGCGGACGAGCATGCCGAAGGGGCGCCCTCCAGTGCGGAGGGCGCCCCTTCGGCGTGTTGCCGGGCGCCGGGGGCGGGGCCGCGGGCGGAACGGGCGGCCGGGCGCCGCACGGCGGCACCGGAACACTCGATTCAGGCCAGTGCGCCGCCGCCTCGCGGGGGCCGGGGGCGGGCCCGACCGCCCAGGTCAGGCCCGGACGGGCCCGGATGCTACGGGCCCGGAAGGGTCGAGCCGGAGCAGGGCGGGGCGGCCCCGGCCGGGTCGGGTCAGAGCAGGGCGGGTCAGAGCAGGGCGGCCTTCACCGCGGCGGCGACCCGGCCCCCCTCGGCCAGACCGTCGACCTTGGGCTTCACCAGCTTCATGACGGCACCCATCGCCTGCGGGCCGCTCGCGCCGCTCTCGGCCACGGCGGCCGCCACGATCGCGGCCAGCTCCTCGTCGGAGAGCTGCTTGGGCAGGTACGTCGCCAGCACCTCGCCCTCCGCCCGCTCCCGGTCCGCCTGCTCCGTCCGGCCGGCGGTGTCGAAGGCCTCGGCCGCCTCCCGGCGCTTCTTCGCCTCGCGACCGATCACCTTCAGCACCTCGGCGTCGGACAGCTCGCGCTTCTGCTTGCCCGCCACCTCCTCGCTGGTGACGGCGGCCAGCGTGAGCCGGATGGTGGACGAGTGCAGCTCGTTCCGGTCCCTGATGGCAGCGGTGAGGTCCTCGTGCAGCTGCTCCTTGAGCGTTGTCATTTCCTCTTCATATCCTTCGGCCGTGGGTGGGCTCAACCGGGTTTCCCGCAGGCATCCAGCGGGTTTTCGCAGATGAACGAGTATGCCCCGGCGACACCGGCCGTCCGTCGCCCGGCGGCGCGTCGGGCGACGCCGATCCGACCCGGGAACGGCGGAGGTCGAGTCCGTGAACAGGCGACGGCCGGGTCCGTGAACAATCGGCGATCAAGGCCGGGAACGGCCGAAGGAATCGGGCCACGGTGGCCGAAAATGCCCGCACGCACCCGGTCGAAAGGCCGGGAATTGCCGGAAACCGCGCGAAGTTGCCGGTGTCGGAGGGGCACCTCGAACGCTGCGGACGCTTCCCGGAATTTACCCGCGTAGTACACTCGTTCGCGCGTCGCCCGAGCAGCCCCCGAGCGGCGATCACCTCACCGCAAAAGCACTGCCGAAGACCGCGGCCGAACAGCTGCGACAAACCGTCACCACGTCCCCGATTCATTATTCCACGGCACCGACCCACTGCGGCCCGAGCGCCGTGCGGCCCACGCCCGTCGCGGCCCGCGCGGACCGCGAACCGTGCGCACTGCGGCCCGAGCCCGGTACGAGCGCCCACGCCTGCGCTCCGACCGGTCGCCCGGCCGGAGCGATCGTTTTCGGAGTGACCGGCGCCGCGAAACGGCGCATCGAGTTCTTGACTTGTTCTTGACTTGTATTCTGCTCACGACAGCAGGAAGCGCGGGGGAATGGACAACAATCAGCTTCGCTCGATGTTGGTAACGCAACGGAAGATGGTCGGCTGGAGCCAGGAGCAATTAGCCGAGCACTCCAATGTCAGTGTCCGGACCATTCGCAATCTGGAAACCGGTGCCATCAGGAATCCGCGGCGCAGTTCCGTGGAACTCCTGGTGGGGGCACTGTTCTCCGCGGCGACCAACCGCGACGTCCTGATGTCCCAGGCCGGACGGCCCGGCACCCCGGCCGGGCTGCTGCCCGCACGGCCCGAGCCCCGCCTGCTCGCCCCGGCCGCCGCGATCCCGGAAACCGCACGGTGGCAGGGGCTGCGCCCCAAGACGGACATCACCGTCGGCCGCCAGGCCGACCTGCTGCACGTCGTGACCGCCCTGCGCCCCGGCCGGCCGCTGGTGCTCACCGGACCGGCCGGAGTCGGCAAGACCCGGCTGGCGCTGGACTCTGCCGCCCACCTCCTGGACCGCTTCCGGGACGGCGTCGCGGTCCTGGAACTCGGCTCGGTCACCCCCGAGGGCGTCGACCCGGCAGCCGCCTCGGCCCAGGCCCAGCGCGCGCTCGACACCCTGTTCCGGAGCTTCGACCGCGACCCTCGGACCAGCCCCGAGATGCAGATGCTGCTGGTCGTCGACAACGCCGAGCACATCATCGACACGGTGGCCCGGCAGGTCAGGGCGCTGCTGGAGCGGCACCCCGCGCTGCACATCGTGATCACTTCGCTGCGGGCACCCGCCGGCGTCCCCGCCGACCTGTGGGAGGTGTCGCCGCTGTCGGTCGACCAGCCGGACGGCCTGTACGGCTGCCCACCCGCCGCCGAACTGTTCTGCCGCCGGGTGCACTCGGTCGTCCCGACACTGGACCTCAGCGACCAGATGCCCCAGGTGGTCGAGCTGTGCCGGCGCCTCGGCGGTCTGGCGCTCGCGATCGAGAACGCCGCGTTCCGGATGCGCTCGGTGCCGCTGCGCGTCCTGGTGGAGGAGTGCCGGGTGCTGCCGATCCTGGGCCAGGAGGAGGTGGGCGGGCTCTCCCACCACCGCTCGCTGCACCGCAGCCTCGCCTGGGCGTACGGGCTGCTCGACGAACGGCAGCGCCGGGCGCTCAGACGGTTCTCCCGCTTCCCGGAGGACTTCTCCATCGAGGACGTCCGGCAGGAGCCGGTCGACGACGCGCTGGAGCCCTCCCGCAACCTCGACGTCCTGGCCGAGCTGGTCGACTTCTCCGTCGTCCAGGTGAACCGCGGCCACCAGTACGCGTACCGGGTGCCCCGGATGATGCGCGAGTACGTCAACGCCATTCCGGCCTGAGGCCGGCCCCCACGCCCGTACCGTCCGTGCTGCCCGCGCTCCCGTCCCTGCGTGTGCTCCGGTCCCTGCGTGTGCTCCGGGGCGCGCTCTTCTCCCCGCCGGTCGCCTCCGCCGGTTTCGCACCGATGCCGCGCCCGTTTCGTCGCCGGTTCATCGCCGGTTCGTCGCCGCCGACGCCGGGCCCGCGCCGCGGGCGTCGGCCAGGAAAGCGACCGGCAACCTGCCTTGCCGGTCCCCGGTGCCCCCGGGACGGACTTGCCCGCTGGGATTCCTGTCCTCCCGCCCGAAGGAACCGGAGGATTCCGCGTGGGCGGCACCAGTTTGCTCCGGATGACGCGAGGATCTGGGAGGAATCGGTCAATGAGCACCCCCGACAGGGCCCTGCTGGACTGGATCGAGGAGGCCCCCGAGGAACGCGGCCTCCGCTTCGCCGGACCGGGCGACTCCTGGGACTTCCACAGCTACGCCGACCTGGCCGAGCAGGTGCTGCGCACCGCCGAGGCGCTGCGCGCCGCCGGAGCCGGCGACGGCGACGTGGTGGCCGTCGTCCAGCGGTGCAGCCCCGGCTTCGTGGCGACGTTCTTCGGCGCCATCGCGGCCGGCTGCACCCCGTGCTCGATAGCGCCGCCGTTCGCCCTCCAGCGCCGCGGCGCGTACGCCGAGCGCGCACGGGCCCTGTTCACCACCGCGCGGCCCGCGGTGATCGTCTGCGACGACGAGTCCCTGGCCCTGGTGCGCGGCGTCACCGAGGGTCTCGACCTGCCCGCCCCGGTGCTCTTCGACGCACTCGTCGCCGGCGTCGGACCGGCCTCGAAACCGTACCCCCCGGCCGAGTTCGCGCTGCTCCAGTTCACCTCCGGCTCCAGCGGCCGCTCCCGCGGCGTCCTGATCGGACACGACGCGCTGCGCAACGACGTGAACGCCATCCACCGCTGGACCCAGTGGCTGCCCGGCGACGCCGGTGTCTCCTGGCTGCCGGTCCACCACGACATGGGCCTGATCGGCTGCCTGGTCAGCTTCGTCACCGTGGGCTGCGACGGCTGGATGCTGCAACCGGACGACTTCCTCCGCTCTCCGCTGCGCTACCTGCGCTGCCTCAGCGAGAACAAGCTCTCCCTCACCGCCATGCCCAACTTCGGCCTGGTCTACATCCTGAACCGGGTCCGGCCGGAGCAGCTGGAGGGCCTGGACTTCGGATCCGTCCGCTCGCTGATCCTCGGCGCGGAGCGGATCGACCCACAGGTGCTGGAGGACTTCGAGAAGCTGCTCGGCCCGTACGGCTTCGACCGGCGCGCGCTGCTGCCCGCGTACGGCGGGGCGGAGGCCACCCTGGCGGTCACCGGCCTGCCGATCGGCGAGGGCTGGACGACCGTCGACCTGGAGGGCGAGCAGGCGGGCCGCTACGTCGGCTGCGGGCGGCCGCTGGACGGCGTCCGGGTGCGGGTGGTCGACGACCGCGGTGACGAGGTGCCGGACCGGGTGGTCGGCGAGGTGCTGGTCAGCGGCGGCACCGTGGGCACCCGCTACCGGGACGACATCGTCACCGCCTCCGGCACCGTGCTGGGCGGCGGGGTGCTGCGCACCGGCGACGCGGGTTTCATGAGCGGGGGTCAGCTCTTCGTCGTCGGCCGGATCGGCGACGGCGTCAGGATCCGCGGCCGGATGGTGTTCGCCGAGAACCTGGAGGCCCGGCTGCACGAACTGGGCATCCCTCAGCGGCGGGTGGCGATCCTGCTCGGCCACCGGGAGGACCGTCCGACCGGCGTGGTCGTCCTGGAGAAGCCGGAGCCGCGCTGGCAGTCGGCCGCCCACTCGGTGCTCGCCGAGGCCCTGGGCCACGAGGCGGACCTGCTCGCGGTCGAGATGCCGCGCGGCGGGATCGCCGTCACCTCCAGCGGCAAGCCGCGGCGCCGGGTGATGTGGGCGGCGCTGACCGCCGGCGAGCTGCGCGGGGACATCCGGAGCCTGACACCGGCCCTCCTGGGCGCGGCCTCCCCTCCCGGTGCCCCCCGCTCCCAGTGACCGCCATTCCCAGTAACCCCCATTTCCGGTTACGCCTATCCTGATCGCATGACCGAAGGAGACGACGGGCTGGTCCTCACGCCCCCCGGGGGCGGCCGCTTCCACTTCGACCCCGGCGCCCTCTGCCTCGAACTGCTCACCACCGGCGGCCCCGGCCCGTACGCCCGGTACGAGGTGCTGCACCGGCCCGCCGACCTCGCCGGCTGGCTCCCGCTCTCCCGGCTGCGGCTGCCCGCCGAGGCGGTCCGGATCTCCCCCGCCGGGCTCGCCGGCACCCGCGCCCTGCGCGACGCGCTCTGGCGCCTCACCGCCGCCCACGCCCGCGGCACCACCGGCACGCCCGAGGACTACGCCGTCCTCAACCGGGCCGCCGAGCACCCGCCGCTGGTCCCCCGGATCGCCCCGGACGGCACCGGGGCCGCCCCCCTGCCCGCCGACGGCGCGCAGCTGGCCTCCACCTTCGCCCGGGACGCCATCGCCCTGCTGACCGGCCCGTACGCGGACCGGGTCCGGGAGTGCGGCGCGGACGACTGCCGGCTGATCTTCGTCGACACCTCGCGGCCCGGCCGGCGGCGCTGGTGCTCGATGGAGCGCTGCGGCAACCGCCACAAGGTCCGCGCCCTGCGCGCCCGCCGCGACTCCGAGGAGCCCGCCGCCGCCGTTCCCCCTTCCGCCGCTGCCTCCCCAGCCGGCTCCTCTGCCGGCTCCGGGCGGGTGGCAGCTGATCGACCGTCTGAGAGCATGGACTGATGCGACCGCTGCACTCCGTTCCCCTCGGCATCGCCGCCGCCGGCGCCGCCTGCCTCGCCTACTCCGTCGGGTACGAGGTCCGGGCCTTCCGCCTCCGCCGGATCGAGGTCCCCGTCCTCCCGCGCGGCGCCCGGCCGATCCGGGTCCTCCAGGTGTCCGACATCCACATGGTGAACGGACAGGGCAAGAAGCAGCGCTGGCTGAAGAGCCTGGCCGGCCTGCGCCCCGACCTGGTGGTCAACACCGGCGACAACCTCTCCGACCCGCTCGGCGTCCCGGCCGCCCTCGACGCGCTCGGGCCGCTCATGGAGTTCCCCGGCGTCTACGTCTTCGGCTCCAACGACTACTACGGCCCGGCCCGCAAGAACCCGGCGCGCTACCTCCAGGCCATGCGCAGCGGCGTCCACGGCATGAACAACCCCGACGGGACCGCGAGCCGCGGCATCAGCGGGGCCGTCCACAACCCGTGGGAGAAGCTCCGCGACGGCTTCGACGGCGCCGGCTGGCTCGACCTCACCAACACCCGCGGCCGCCTCACCGTGAACGGCCTCGACCTGGAGTTCACCGGCCTCGACGACCCGCACATCCGCCGCGACCGCTACAGCGAGGTCGCCGGCGGCCCCTCCCCCGACGCCGACCTCTCCCTCGCCGTCGTCCACGCGCCCTACCTGCGGGTCCTCGACGCGTTCACCGCCGACCGCTACCCGCTGATCCTGGCCGGCCACACCCACGGCGGCCAGCTCTGCATCCCCTTCTACGGCGCGCTGGTCACCAACTGCGACATCGACACCCGCCGGGTCAAGGGCCTCTCCACCCACACGGCGGGCGGCCACCGCTCCCACCTCCACGTCTCGGCCGGCTGCGGCACCAACCGCTACACCCCCGTCCGCTTCGCCTGCCCTCCCGAGGCCACCCTCCTCACCCTCACCCCGGCCCCCCGCTGACCCCCGCCGGACGCCCGCCCGAAACCGGATTTCGCGTCTCGGCGAGCGTCCGGTAGAGTTCTACTCGTTGCGACGGAGACAGAGCAACAAAACGCAAGACCGGGGTGTGGCGCAGCTTGGTAGCGCGCTTCGTTCGGGACGAAGAGGCCGTGGGTTCAAATCCCGCCACCCCGACCCAGTAACACCAGCTCAGGGCCGGTGTCCCGCAAGGGACACCGGCCCTGACTGTTTCTCCCGGGGCTCTCGGGAGAATTCCCGGAGAAATCCGCAGGGAGAGCGGCCTCTCCGGCGCTGCCGCTGAGGCGCCTTCAGCAGGGCGTCGAGAACCGCCGCGGGGAGCCGGGCGGCGTACACCGGGTCGATGCCGGCGCCGGCGGCGTCGGGGCGGTGGCGGCCAGGGCGAGGTGCCAGGTGCGGCGGTCACCGTCCGGCAGTGCCTGGGCGACGGCCCGGTTGGTCGTCAACCTCTGTTGGTGCGGCGCCCGTTGGAGGACGGCGGACCGCGGCAGGTCGGGATACCGGGGCCGGGCGTTCGTGGACGCCCGGCCCGGCGCCCGACGCGGGCCGCCGCCGAGAGCCGCCGACGGAACCCCGGCGGCCTCCGGCGGCCCCCGGCGCACCGGGCGGGTGGCCCGAAGCCCGCCCGCCCGTTCCCTTCGCTCCCCCCGATCGGGTTGGATGGTCGGATGAGCGAGGAGAAGAGCGCCGTACCGGCGTGGGAGCAGCGGTTCAGGGCGGCCCGGGTGTCACTGCCCGACTGGGCCGAGGACGCCCCCGACCGGGCGCTGTACGTGTCCAACGCGACCGGCACCTACGAGGTCTACGCCTGGGACCGCGCCACCGGCACCCACCGCCAGGTCACCGACCGCCCGAACGGCACCACCGACGCCGAGCTGTCCCCCGACGGCGACTGGGTCTGGTGGTTCGACGACCACGACGGTGACGAGTTCGGCGTCTGGCGCCGCCAGCCGTTCGCGGGCGGCCCCGACGAGGAGGCCGTGCCCGGCCTCGCCCCCTCCTACTCGGCCGGCCTGGCCGTCGGCCGCGACGGCACGGTGGTCGTCGGCCGCTCCACCGACGAGCACGGCACCACCCTGCACCTGCGCCGCCCGGGCAGCGCCGAGCCGGTCGAGATCTACCGGCACGAGGAGTACGGCGGCATCGGCGACCTCAGCCACGACAGCACGCTGCTCGCCATCGACCACACCGAGCACGGTGACGCGATGCACTCCGCGATCCGGGTCGTGCGCCTCACCGGGGACGGCGGCGTCGAGACCGTCGCCGAGCTGGACGAGGTCACCGGCCGGGACGAGCCGCGCGGGGTCGCCTGCCTGGGCTTCGCCCCGGTCGAGGGCGACACCCGTCTGCTGGTCGCCCACCAGCGCACCGGCCGCTGGGAGCCGATGGTCTGGGACGTCGCCACCGGCGCCGAGACCGCCCTGCCGCTGCGCGACGAGCAGGGCCGCGAGCTGCCCGGCGACGTCTCCGCGCAGTGGCGCCCCGGCGCCGCCGAACTGCTGGTGGAGCACGAGTACGAGGCGCGCAGCGAGCTGTTCTCGTACGCGCTCTCCGACGGCCTTCTGACCCGCCTGGACACCCCGCGCGGCACCGTCGGCGGCGCCACCGCCCGTCCGGACGGCACCGTCGAGTACCTGTGGTCCTCCGCCGCCGAGCCCTCCGCCGTCCGCTCCACCGCCGGGACGGTCGTCCTGCGGGCGCCCGGCGCGGTGCCGCCCGGTTCGGTCCCGGTCGAGGACGTCTGGGTGGACGGCCCCGGCGGGCGGGTGCACGCCCTGGTGCAACGGCCGGCGACGCCCGCGCAGGGCCCGTACCCGACCGTGTTCGAGATCCACGGCGGCCCGACCCACCACGACAGCGACTCCTTCGCCGCCGGTCCCGCGGCCTGGCTGGACCACGGCTTCGCGGTGGTCCGGGTCAACTACCGCGGTTCGACCGGCTACGGCCAGGCCTGGACGGACGCCCTGCACGAGCGGGTCGGGCTGATCGAGCTGGAGGACATCGCGGCGGTCCGCGCGTGGGCGGTCGAGAGCGGCCTCGCCGACCGGGACCGGCTGGTGCTCACCGGCGGCAGCTGGGGCGGCTACCTGACCCTGCTCGGCCTCGGCGTCCAGCCCGACAGCTGGGCGCTGGGCATCGCCGCCGTCCCGGTCGCGGACTACCACACCGCGTACGCCGACGAGATGGAGGCGCTCAAGTCGCTGGACCGCACGCTCTTCGGCGGCACCCCGGAGGAGGTCCCCGAGCGCTTCACCGCCTCCTCGCCGCTGACCTACGTCGAGCAGGTGCGGGTGCCGGTCTACATCAGCGCCGGGGTCAACGACCCGCGCTGCCCGATCCGGCAGATCGAGAACTACGTCGAGCGGCTGGAGCGGCTCGGCAAGCCGCACGAGGTGTACCGGTACGACGCCGGGCACGGCTCGCTGGTGGTGGAGGAGCGGATCAGGCAGCTGCGGCTGGAGATCGACTTCGTCCGGCGGTACCTGGGCACGGACGGACACACCGCGGACGGACACACCGCGGACGGGCACACCGCGGACGGACACACCGCGGACGGACACACCGCGGCCGGGGGGACCGTGTGAGACGTCTGCTGACGCTCGCGGGGGTGGCGGCCGTCGGAGCCCTGGTGCTCACCGGCTGTTCGAGCTCGGACGGCGACAACGCGGCCTGCCCGCCCCCGACCGGCCCGCCGGTCGTCCTGCCCACGAGTACCGCGGTGCCGCCCGCCGTGCCCACCGGGGCGCCGTCCGCCCCGACGCCGGCCGGCGCCGTACCCTCTTCCGCCGCACCGCCCGCCACCGCGACCAGGGCGAGCGCGTCGGGCACCGGCACGGCCGTCCTGCCGGCGGTGTACGCGGCGACCGAACAGGACGGCACCGTCGAACTCGCCAAGGGGTCGAAGGGGTCGAGCGGGTCCAAGGGCTCCTCGGGCTCGAAGGGCTCCAAGGGGTCGAAGTCCGGTCGCACCGTGCACCACCACACCGACCACTACGACTCCGACGACACCAACGGCAGTGGCAACGGCCACTGCCACGGCGAGCCGACGCCGCTGCCCACCGGTTCGTCGTCCCCGACCCAGCCGCTGCCTCCGACACCGGCCCCGACCGCGCCGCCGACCGTGCCACCGCCGGTCAAGCCCACCGCGCCACCGGCCCTGCCGACCAAGCGCTGAGCCCGGGGGCGCTCCGGAACGTCAGTCCAGGACCGGGTCCAGCCCGAGGACCCGGTCCTGCTCCGCCTCCGCCTCGCGGCGCACCAGGCGGTACCACATGAAGACCACGAACCCGCCGAAGACGAACCACTCCAGGGTGTAGCCCAGGTTCTGGAACGCGCGCAGGGTGAGCCCGTCCCCGCCCTGCGGCTGCACGGTCGGTACGGGGGCCAGCCCGGCGGGCGCGTCGTCGACGGCCACCCAGCCGTCGTACCAGCCGTCGTACTCCAGCACGTTCAGCAGCGACGCCCGGTTGATCATGCCGAGCTGCCCGGTGGGCAGACCGCCCGCGACCGCGCCGTTGCTGCCCACGGTCTCGTTGGCCTGCAAGCGCCCGGTGACCGTCACCTGCCCGCCAGGCGGCGGCCCGGCGGCGCCCGCCCCCGGGTCCCCGGCCGCCCAGCCGCGCACCACGGCGACGGCGTGTCCGTCGGCGGTGCGCAGCGGGGTGAGCACGTAGTAGCCCTGCTTGCCGTCCATCACGCGGTTGGGCACGAGCAGCTGGTGCTCGGTGTCGTAGCCGCCGGTCACGGTGACGGTCTTGCCGACGGTCTCCGTGTTCACCTGCGGGGTCGTCTGGTTGAGCAGCGCGTCGAGCGGCCGGGCGTCACCCGAATCGGCGGCCGACTGCTTGGTCTCCTGGTGCGTGGACACCCGGTCCTCGAACCGGCCGAGCTGCCAGGAGCCCAGCCACAGGCACACCGCCACGGCAGCCACGGCCACGACGGTGCCGCCGAGCCATCTCGGGGTCAGGAGGAACCGGTACACACCCCCCACGGTAACCACTCCTCACATCCGCCCGACCCCCCGGGCCCCGGACACGGCGACGTCCGGCCCGTTCGCGGCTGCCGACCGGTGCGCGGTTCCCGCCGTTCGCCGCCCGGTGGCCGCCGCCCGTCACCGCGCAGTCGGCGAGCCCGACGGCTGCGGCGCCGGACCGCCCACGCCCTGGACGCCGCCGCGGTAGACGGTGCCGCTGCACGACACCGGCAGGGTCACCGTGGCGGCCGCGGGGCTGCCGGGGGCCGGGGTGTGGGCGATGGTGGCGGTGGCCGGCGCGGTGGTCGGGTTGCCGGTCGGGGTCGCCGTCGGGCTGGAGGTCGTGCTGGGGGCCGCCGACGGGGACTGGGAGGCCGGCGGGTTGGCGCTGGGTACCCCGGGGGCGCCGGAGGCGCCGGAGGCAGGGGCGCCGGACTCGGCGGCGGGGACGTCCGAGCGCAGGGCCACCTTGTAGTTGACGCCCTTCGACGGGGGGGTCACCGGGTCCGAGTCGGCGCAGGCCTGGTCGGGGACCCAGGCGAACGGCACCCGGTACCCGGCCCGCGGCGCGAGCAACGGCGCCTCCCCGTCCATCGCGGGCAGTCCGGCGGCCGGGTCGCCCGGGGCGTGGTCGGCGGTGCGGACGCGGCCGCGGTCGCCGCCGCTGACGGCGGTGACCGCCACCGCCCCCGGCCCGCCGAGCCGGCAGCTGCGCCCGGAGACGTTGTAGACGGTGAACGAGCCGTAGATCCGCCCCGCGGCGTCGGCCGTGCCGACCTGCGCGGCGCCCTCGCCGAGGTCGGCCCGGGCGCACAGCGGGACGATGCCGTCGTCCGCCGTGCCGGCCGTGCCGGTGGGCACGACGACGCCACCGGTGCGCGCCGACTCGCCGCCCGAGGTGGGCGGGGCGGAGGTGGTGCCGGGCGGCGGCGAGACCTCGCCGGTGCCGCTCGGGCTCGCGTGCGAGGCCGTACCGGCGTCGCCGGCGGTGTGCTCGGCGGTGCCGCTGGGGGAAACGGCGGCCGGGCTCTTGGCGGCGGCCGAGCCCGGGCCGCCGGAGAGCCCGAGGTGCTCGCCCTCGTGCAGGACGGGCAGGCCGATCGCGACGATGAAGGCCAGGGCGGCCGCTCCGGTCCAGGCACCGCGCCGGGTGGCCCGCCGACGGGGCACGGACCGCCGGATCCGCGGCAGCCCGCCGGGCACGGGCTGGATGCCGGAGACCGCGCCGTGCATCAGCTCCCGCAGCGCCCGTTCCTCGGAGGACAGGCCGGGGAACTCCGCCGCCCCGTCCGCGCCCCGGGCACCGGAGTCACCGGACGTACCAGCGGCACCGGAACCGCCCGGAGGACCGGAGGGACCGGCAGGACCGGAAGTGCCGGAAGCCCTGTCCAGCGGCCGCCGCCGGCCGCCGTCCGCCTCAGCCATGTCCGGCCTCCATCTGGACGCGGAGGGCGGCGAGTCCGCGCGAGCCGTAGGCCTTCACCGAGCCGATCGAGATGCCCAGGGTCTCGGCGACCTGCGCCTCCGTCATGTCCACGAAGTAACGCAGCACCAGAACCTCCCGCTGACGGCGTTGCAGACCACGCAGCGCGGCCTTCAACTGGTCACGCTCCAGGGCATCGTAGGCACCTTCTTCTGCACTGGCCATGTCAGGCATGGGCTTCGGCAGCAGTCGCAGTCCGAGGATGCGGCGGCGCAGCGTGGAGCGGGACAGGTTGACGACCGTCTGGCGCAGGTAGGCCAGGGTCTTCTCGGGCTCGCGCACCCGGCGCCGGGCGGCGTGCACCCGGATGAACGCCTCCTGGACGACGTCCTCACAGGTCGAGAGGTCGTCGAGGAGCAGCGCGGCGAGCCGCAGCAGCGAGCGGTAGTGCGCCTGATAGGTCGCGGTGAGCAGGTCCTCGCTGGTACCCGCGTCGGTACCGGCACCGGAGTCCGCCGCACCGGGTGCGGCCGCCGTCATCTGGTCTTCTTCCGGCCTACTCGCAGACCACGGGGCGCGCGAAGGGAAGGCCGTCGCGGCTCTCGCCGGGATGCCCGCCCTTGCCCCCACCATCACGTTCGCCACGCACGTTGGACACTCGATCCCCTGTCATGGTTGCCCAGCCCGGGGGCCATTCTTCCGTATCGACGGAACGGGCCTCCAGGGGATTCCCACGGGATTCCGGACAGATTGTGTCGAGGAGCGAACACAGGTATGGACACAGCTGTGGACACAAGCGGGCACACCGGAACACGCGAGGGCCCCGGAACGCTATTCCGCCGCCTCCGCGGGACGCCCCGCCGTCAGCTCTCCCGCCACCAGTTCCGCGATCTGCACCAGGTTCAGCGCCGCCCCCTTGCGCAGGTTGTCCCCGCACAGGAAGAGGTCCAGCGCGTCCGGCTCGTCCAGCGCCCGCCGGACCCGCCCGACCCAGACCGGGTCCGTCCCGACCACGTCGTTCGGCGTCGGGAACTCGCCCGCCGCCGGGTCGTCGTAGAGGACCACGCCGGGCGCGTCCCGCAGGATGTCCTGGGCGTGCTCCCTGGTCACCTCGCGCTCGAAGCGGGCGTGCACGGCCAGCGCGTGGGTGCGGACGACCGGGATCTGGACGCAGGTCGCCGAGACCTTCAGGGCGGGCAGGCCGAGCACCCTGCGGGACTCGTCGCGGATGCCCGCCTCCTCGGCGGACCAGCCGCCCTCGCGCAGCCCGCCGGTCCAGGGCACCGCGTTGAGCGCGAGCGGGGCGGCGAACGGTCCCTGATCGGCGACCAGGGCGCGCAGGTCGCCGGTCTGCCCGCCGACTCCGGTGCCCGCGACCAGCCCGGTCTGGGCGCGCAGCGCCGCCTCTCCGTCCCGGCCCTCGCCGGCGGCGGCCTGGTAGGAGGCGACCACGAGCTGCGCCAGCCCGTACTCGGCGTGCAGCGCGCCGACCGCCGCGATCATCGCCAGGGTGGTGCCGGCCGGACTGGCGACGATGCCGCGCGGGCGGATCCGCAGCGCCGCCGCGTTGACCTCGGGGACGACCAGCGGCACGTCCTCGACGGTGCGGAAGGCGGGCGAGCCGTCGATCACCACGACGCCCTTGGCCGCCGCGATCGGCGCCCACTGGGCGGAGACCGGTCCGGGGACGGCGAACACCGCGACGTCGGTCCCCGCGAACGCCTCCTCGGTCAGCGGGACGACCTCGCCCGCCTCCCCGCGCACCACCGCCTCGCGGCCGGCCGAACGCGGGGAGGCGACGAGCCGGATCTCGCCCCAGACGTCCTGACGGAGGGAGAGCAGCCCGAGCAGCACCTCGCCGACCGCGCCGGTGGCGCCGACGACGGCGAGGTTCGGACGCCGGGTCACCGCCCGGCGTCCCGGCCGGGTGCCCGGGTCATCGCCCGCTGCTCCCGCTCCGCTCCCGGGTCATCGCCCGGTGCCGCCGTAGACGACGGCCTCGTCGCTCTCGCTGTCCAGGCCGAAGGCGCTGTGCACGGCGCGGACCGCCTCCGGCACGTCATCGGCACGGGTGACCACCGAGATGCGGATCTCCGAGGTGGAGATCAGCTCGATGTTGACGCCCGCGGCGGACAGCGCCTCGAAGAAGGTCGCGGTCACGCCCGGGTTGGAGCGCATGCCCGCGCCGACCAACGAGATCTTGCCGATCGCGTCGTCGTAGCGCAGCGACTCGTAGCCGATGCCCTCCTTGACCCGGCCGAGCGCGTCGATGGCCTTCTGGCCCTCGGTCTTCGGCAGGGTGAAGGAGATGTCGGTCAGGCCGGTCGACGCGGCGGAGACGTTCTGCACCACCATGTCGATGTTGACCTCCGCGTCGGCGATGGCGCGGAAGATCCGCGCCGCCTCGCCCGGCTTGTCGGGCACGCCGACGACGGTGACCTTGGCCTCGGAGGTGTCGTGGGCGACTCCGGAGATGATGGCCTGCTCCATCTCGCCCCCTTCGGGCTTGTTCGGGTTGTCGTTGCTGACGATCGTCCCGGGAAGACCCGAGAAGGACGAGCGTACGTGAATCGGGATGTTGTAGCGCCGGGCGTACTCCACACAGCGGTCGAGCAGCACCTTGGAGCCGGAGGAAGCGAGCTCCAGCATGTCCTCGTAGGCGATCCAGTCGATCTTGCGGGCCTTCTTCACCACACGCGGGTCGGCGGTGAACACGCCGTCCACGTCGGTGTAGATCTCGCAGACCTCGGCGTCGAGGGCGGCGGCGAGCGCCACCGCGGTGGTGTCCGAGCCGCCCCGGCCCAGCGTGGTGATGTCCTTGCTGGACTGGGAGACGCCCTGGAAGCCGGCCACGATCGCGATGTTGCCCTGGTCCAGGGCGGTGCGGATGCGGCCGGGCGTCACGTCGATGATGCGCGCCTTGTTGTGGACGGAGTCGGTGATGACACCGGCCTGGCTGCCCGTGAAGGACTGCGCCTCGTGCCCCAGGGATTTGATCGCCATGGCCAGCAGCGCCATGGAGATGCGCTCTCCAGCGGTCAGCAGCATGTCGAACTCACGGCCGGCAGGCAGCGGTGACACCTGCTCCGCGAGTTCGATGAGCTCGTCCGTCGTGTCGCCCATCGCGGACACCACGACGACGACCTCATGGCCGGCCTTCTTGGTATCGACGATTCGGCGGGCCACGCGCTTGATGCCTTCGGCATCCGCAACGGATGAGCCGCCGTACTTCTGCACGACAAGGCCCACGTGCGCTCCTCGACTCGAAGTCTTTTCCGGGGGCGGTGGGCCCCCGTACCCCCCGGGGGAGAAGGGGGTGCGGTCGTCGTCAGTCTACCGAGCAGGGGTGCTCCGACTGGCTCTTTCCATATGGTGAGACAGTCGTTTCAGCACGTGAGCGGCAGTTCGGGTGACTCCACCGTCAGGTCTGCGGGCGATTCGGCACGACTCCGAAGAATCGGCGGACCGGGGGGCGGCGATCCGGCCGGATTTCTTTTCCGGCCGGTCCGCTGAGGCATCCGTCACAATCCGAGGGCGCATTCGATTCACGGAATGCCGCGTACCGCATACGGCGGGCCGCCGTCTTCCGCATATCGCTTACCGCCCGCCGCCCGCCTCTTGCCGCCAGGCCCTTGCCGGCTACCGGCTACCGGCTACCGGCTACCGCCCACCGGCTATCGGCCGAGGCCGAGTTCGGCCACCATCAGGTCGCCCGCCTGCTGCTCCAGCTGCTCGTCGGTGAGCCCGTCGTCGTCGGTGTCCGCACCGTCCGGCGCCGCACCGATCGGGCTGTCCAGCCGGACGTGGGCGATCAGCGACTGCAGGGCCCGCAGCACCGCCGTACAGGTCGTGCCCCAGTTGGAGAGGTACGAGAACTGCCACCACCACAGCGCCTCGCTGACCCGGCCCTCGCGGTAGTGGGTCAGGCCGTGCTGGAGCTCGCTGACCACACCGGCCAGGTCGTCCGAGATCCGGAAGGCGTTGGGCTTCTCCGGCGGACCGTACGGGTCGAAGACCTCGTGGTAGACGTCGATCGGCGCGAGCAGCTCGGCGAGGCGCTCGCGCAGCTGCTCGCCGTCCGGCTCGGGACCCGCGTCGGGCTCGAAGCGGTCGTCGGGGACGACGTCCTCGATCGCGCCCAGCCGGCCGCCGGCCAGCAGCAGCTGCGAGACCTCCAGGAGCAGCAGGGAGACCGCGCTGCCCGGCTCGTCGCCCTTGGCGACCTCGGTGACGGCGAGCACGAAGCTCTCCACCGAGTCGGCGATCTGCACGGCGAAGTCGTCCGGCTCCGAGCCGTGGCCGTGGATGTGCGGGGCGTGCGCCCCCGGTTCCCCGTGGGACTGCTGGTGGGGGGTGTGGGGCTGCTGGTTGATCGTCCGGTCAGACATCGAGCAGTCGTCTCCCTTCGAAGGCGCGGCCGAGGGTGACCTCGTCCGCGTACTCCAGATCCCCGCCGACGGGCAGGCCGCTCGCCAGACGGGTCACCTTCAGGCCCATCGGCTTGCAGAGCCGGGCCAGGTAGGTGGCGGTCGCCTCCCCCTCCAGGTTGGGGTCGGTGGCCAGGATCAGCTCGGTGACCGTGCCGTCCGCGAGACGCGACAGCAGCTCGCGGATGCGCAGGTCGTCCGGGCCGACGCCCTCGATGGGGCTGATCGCGCCGCCCAGCACGTGGTAGCGGCCGCGGAACTCACGGGTGCGCTCGATGGCGACGACGTCCTTGGATTCCTCCACCACGCAGATGACGCCGAGGTCGCGGCGCGGGTCCAGGCAGACCCGGCAGCGCTCGGCCTCCGCGACGTTGCCGCAGACCGCGCAGAAGCGGACCTTGTCCTTGACCTCCAGCAGCGCGTGCGCGAGCCGGCGCACGTCGGTCGGGTCGGCCTGCAGCACGTGGAAGGCGATCCGCTGGGCGCTCTTGGGCCCGACGCCGGGCAGCCTGCCCAGTTCGTCGATCAGGTCCTGAACCACGCCCTCGTACAACGTCGCGCCTTCCCTCGGATGGTCGGTGGTGCCGGTGTCCGGTCGTCGGGGTGCCCGGTCGTCCGGATGGCCGGTGGTGCTCCGGTGCCATCATCCAACGAATCGGGCGTCGGACGCAGCGCCCGACGCCCGACTCCCACATAAATCACATGGGTCTGTCGTCTGAATTTCAGGGCTTTGAACTTCAGATCCTCTGAAGTTCAAAGCCTGACATCAGAACGGCAGACCGGGGATGCCGCCGCCGAGGCCCTGGGTCAGCGGGCCCATCCGCTCGGCCTGCATCTTCTGCGCGGCCTGGTTGGCGTCCCGGACGGCCGCCAGCACCAGGTCGGCCAGGGTCTCGGTGTCCTCCGGGTCCACGGCCGCCGGGGCGATGGTCAGCGCCACCAGCTCACCGGAACCGGTCACCGTCGCCTCGACCAGGCCGCCGCCCGCCGTACCGGTCACCTTCGTCTCGGCCAGCTCCTGCTGGGCCTTCGCGAGATCCTGCTGCATCTTCTGCGCCTGCTTCAGCAGCTGCTGCATGTTGGGCTGGCCACCACCGGGGAACACGGCACTCTCCTTGCTGTCACGGCTGTCTTGCGGTGCTTCGTCCGTCACCGCCGAGCCTACGTGCTGCCTGCGGCTCCGGGCCCCGGTTCGGGGCCCGGATCAGGGTCGGCTCAGGGGCCGATCGAGGGCCGATCGCGAGCCCGGCAGAGGCCTGGTCAGGATCCCTGGTGGTGGATCTCCTCCAGCACCGTCGCACCCAGCTCGCGGATGATCAGCTCCTGGCCGGAGAACACGTCCTCCTTGAGGTCGGGATCGTCCGCCTCCGGGATGTCGTCCTCCGGGCGCACCGACTGCGCCGGACGGGCCGGCGCCGCCGCCGGCCGCGGGGCCTGCACCGGCGCGGACTGCACGGGCGGGGCCTGGACCGGTGCCGGAGCGGCCTGGACGGGCGGAGCCGCCACCGGCGACGGCACCTGCGCGGGGGCGGGCATCGACGGCGCGGCGGCCGCCGGACGCGCCGGGGCTCCCCAGCCGCCACCGCCCTGGGCGCCACCGCTCTGGGCACCGCCGCCCGGCGCGCCGCCACCCGGGCCCCCGACGCCGCCGGACGGGTCGATGATGCACTCGACCCGCCAGTCCACGCCCAGCGCGTCGGCCAGCGCGGAGCGCAGCACGTCGTCGCTGTTGCTGCCGACGAAGCTGTCCCTGGCGCCGGCGTTGATGAAGGACACCTGGAGCACGCTGCCGTCGAAACCGGCCACCTGGCCGTTCTGGCTGAGCAGGATCCAGGTGAAGCGGCGGCGGTTCTTCACCGCCTCCAGGATCTGCGGCCACAGCTGCCGGACCTGCGCGGCTCCCTGCTGCGCGGACGCCGACGGCTGCCCGCCCGGCGCCGCCGCCGGGGCCGCCGCCGGAACGGGAGCCGGTGCGGGCGCGGGTACGGGGGCCGCCGGGGCCTGGGCGGCCTGCGGCGGGGCCGCGGGGGGCGCCGCCGGAGCCTCCGCGGGGGCTCCGCCGACGGGGGCGCCGGCAGGCGGGAAGCTGCGCGGAATCGGCCAGGCGCCCGGCGCGGGCCCGGCCGGCGCGGTGGCGGGCGGCGTGGCCTGTACGGGCGCGGGCTGCGCCGGAGGCGCCGCCATCGGCGCGGGCGCGGGCTGGATGGGCGTGGGCTGGACGGGCGCGGCCACCGGCGCCTCGGCCATCGCGCCACCCGCCATCGGAACTCCCACCGGGGCCGCCATCGGCGTGGCGAAGCCGCCCGCCGCCGCCCGTCGCTCCAGCTTGTCCAGCCTCGCCTGCAACGACAGCTCGTCGCTGTACGCGCCCGGCAGCATCACCCGGGCGCAGATCAGCTCCAGCTGGAGCCGGGGCGCCGCGTTGCCGCGCATCTCGGTCAGCCCGGTGTTGACGAGGTCGGCGGCCCGGCTCAGCTCGGCCGCGCCGAAGGCGTCCGCCTGTGCCTGCATCACCGCGACCCGGTCGGCCGGGGCGTCGATCAGCCCCTTCTCCCCGGCGTCCGGCACGGTGGCCAGGATCACCAGGTCGCGCAGCCGCTCCAGCAGGTCGGTGACGAAGCGGCGCGGGTCGTGCCCGCCCTCGACCACCCGGTCGATCACCTGGAACACCGTCGCCCCGTCCTGCGCGGCGAAGGCGTCCACCACCTCGTCCAGCAGCGCGGAGTCGGTGTACCCGAGCAGCGCCGTCGCCATCTGGTACGTGACGCCGTCCGTGCCGGCCCCGGCCAGCAGCTGGTCCATGACCGACATCGAGTCACGCACCGACCCGGCGCCCGCCCGCACCACCAGCGGGAACACGGAGTCCTCGACCTGGATGCCCTCCCGCCCGCAGACCTCCGCCAGGTAGTCGCGCAGCGTGCCGGGCGGGACCAGCCGGAACGGGTAGTGGTGGGTCCGGGACCGGATCGTCCCGATCACCTTCTCCGGCTCGGTGGTCGCGAAGATGAACTTGAGGTGCTCCGGCGGCTCCTCGACCACCTTGAGCAGTGCGTTGAAGCCGGCCGAGGTCACCATGTGCGCCTCGTCCAGGATGAAGATCTTGTACCGGCTGTGCACCGGCGCGAAGAACGCCCGCTCACGCAGCTCGCGCGCGTCGTCCACACCACCGTGCGAGGCGGCGTCGATCTCGATCACGTCGATCGACCCGGGCCCGCCGGTCGCGAGGTCCTGGCAGGACTGACACTCCCCGCAGGGCGTCGGCGTCGGCCCCTGTTCACAGTTGAGGCAGCGGGCCAGGATGCGCGCGCTCGTCGTCTTTCCACACCCGCGCGGCCCGCTGAACAGGTACGCGTGGTTGACCCTGTTGTTGCGCAGGGCCTGCTGGAGCGGAGCGGTCACGTGCTCCTGCCCGATGACCTCCGCGAAGGTCTCGGGGCGGTAGCGGCGGTACAGGGCTAGGGACACACCCCCGACGATATCGGGACGGACCGACAAACGCGTCGCCCCTCGCTCCCCCACGCCCCCCGGAGCCCGGCCCCGGGAACGCAAAGACCCCCCGTGCACCCGCCAGAGCCCTCCTACCCTTGCTGCCTTCCGGCCCTGGGGGGGTTCAGAGAGATAACGCCACACGAGGGGCTGAGCCCCACAGTACCGGATCCGGGCCCCGACGATCCACAGGCCACCCCCGCCCTCCCGCCTGCGGGATAGGTGGTCGCGACCACCCCGAAACATGTACTAAGCTCTCCCACGGAGGATTCGCCTAGAGGCCTAGGGCGCACGCTTGGAAAGCGTGTTGGGTTCACCCCCTCACGAGTTCGAATCTCGTATCCTCCGCCATGGCTGACCAGCCATAACGAAGGCCCCGACCGCCCAGCGGTCGGGGCCTTCGTCGTCGCGTGGTCTCAGTTCTGGTCTCAGTCGTGGCTTGTGCCAGCAGCCACCAGCCCTGGGAGAGGTCCAAGTCCCCTAACCGGCGGCGCCTACTGCTGGCGCCCCCGCCGAGCCGGCACCGAGGTCTTGCCTCCCGTAGAGCACAGCACTCGCCAGTGAAGAATCAGACCCAGCCGAGTGACCACAGGTCCGGGGCAGCCTGTCGGCACGGGCCCGCTACGGTTGGATGCGCCGTCAGCTCGGGCAGGGAGGCCACGTGACTGCACAGGAACGCCTACAGGGGCCCTCGCCCTTGCCGGAGACTAGAAGCTACGACGAGCTCAAGGACGACCCTCGAGCATCCGACGACGAGAAGGACGCGGCCAAAGCTGACGCGCTCCTCGGCGGTATCGCCACACTGCTTGCACAACGAGGCGACCTGGATACGGCACGACTTGTCCTCGCCGCTGAAGCAGCCCTCATCGAGTGGGACGACGAAGACCGCTCCCTCGACCTGTGGCTCGAGATCGCCCCGGCCGATCGTGCGGATTTTGCCGAGGAGGCAGTAACCCGCCTCAGGTCCGCATGCATCGAGGTATCCAACCGGAAAGGCTACGGAGTTAGCTGGCTGGGAGTACGCGAAACACTTCCGCCCATCCGACCCGGCTGGCGCGATTCCCTACGCGAGCAAGTCGAAGGCAAGAAGCCAACCAACCAGGCCAGAAGACTTGCACCCGCCGCACCGCTCTGGGCAGAGGATAATCTCTCATTCACGAACGCCGGAGAGCAGAGAGTATATCGGGCACTGAGGTACATCCAAGAAAAGCTGCTTCCCGCACAAGAAACGATCGGAATATTCCCCCTCCCTAACGGCCGAATGCCAGGGCGCACATGGGAGCCCGATGTAATCGTCACCTACAAGGGGCGCGCCGGCGTTCTGGAAATTGACGGCCCGCACCATAACGCCAGGAGGGCACTGGACACAAGCCGCGACCACCTACTGCTTGACTCAGGCGTCGGCTACGTGGATCGCGTTCCTGTGGAGTCACTGTCGGATCCAAAAGAGCTAATGGCAGTACTGCAGCGATTCCTCCGACGCCTAGCCGATGTGCGCTAATTACCGCAGCAGTTGACGCTAGCAAATGTGAGACAGCGAGGTCATGGTGGGTGCCACATGGACAAGCGGACGCCACATCATCGAATGGGTCACAGAGCTGATCGGAGCAAGGGCTGGCCTTGCGATCTCCGAGGAGGACGTGGCGTACTCGCTGAAGCGCACCGGCTATGGGGATTGGTATCCAGGCACCTCTAATGAAATTACCCGCGTGCGCAGCGAGACCTTGACCATCATCGCGTACAGCGCCATGGATGCCTTCTACATTCCCGGCGCGTTTCGCGGCATAGGGGGCCTTGTTCCAGAGCTGCGGAAGATTCTCGGCGACAACGATCTGGCCTCGCGCGCCGCCGCATTCGTTGTTCAGATGACACGCGAGAGAGAAGCCCCAGATTCACCAATTAGCCTCTGGGATGTCGAGGTCCACATGGGCCACAGATTCGATCCCATGCCGGATGAGCGTAGAGCAACCATCCTCCGGGAGGCATCGCGACTTGGCGGCGAAGATTTTTTATCTGCGGTCTCCGCGACGCTAGACGAGGCAGAGTTTCAGGCGTCCATCGAACCATGGAGATGGAATCCAGGGTCCTCCGAGTGGAGCGACGTGCTCGCTCTCGCCGATCTCTTCAAATCCGACTCATCCGTTGCGACATACGGCAGATTCTTCGATCAGCGCTTTGTCAATTACCTGGCCGGCAACTTCGAGGAGATCGGCCAAATTCATTGGCGGAAGTTCGAAGCCCTGATTGCCGAGTATTTTCATCGGTCAGGATTCAAGGTAGAGCTTGGACCCGGCCGAAATGACAACGGAGTCGATATCCGTGTCTGGGAGGATGGACGCGACGATGGAACACCTCCCCTAATGATCGTCCAGTGCAAGCGAGAACAGCGAAAGATCAGCAAGGTCGTAGTTAAGGCGCTTGCGGCAGATGTGCAGTGGGAGAACGCACAGCAGGGACTTCTCGTCGCTACCACCGAGTGGTCTCCTGGTGCTCGGGAGACTGTGAGGACGAGGAGCTATCCCGTGCGCGAAGTGAACACTGATGCCCTCCGTACGTGGCTCAGCGAAATGCGTACACCGGATAAGGGAATGTGGCTCGCAGGATGAGTCCGGGGAGGGCTCCGAGCACCAGAGCCCTCCCCCACCCCATTCAAACCACGTCTTCGGCCATATCCTCGGGCTCCGCCGCAGCCCACAGCAGAGCGCCGATCTTCCTGCCGACGTCGTTCAGCATCGGCTCGGTGACGTGCTGGTAGCGCTGGGCCATCGAGGTCGAGGACCAGCCCATGATCGCCATCACGATCCGTTCCGGCACGCCGAGCAGGAGGAGGACGGTCGAGGCGGTATGACGGGCGTCATGGAGGCGGCCGTCACGGATGCCGGCCTCGCGCAGGAGTCGCTTCCAGTGGTGGTAGTCGGTGCTGGGGTTGAGCGGCTCGCCGGTCTCCGAGGTGAAGACGTAGCCCTTGTCCGTCCAGAGGTCGCGGGCGAGGGCCCGCTCGCGGTCCTGCTCCTCCTTGTGCAGCCGAAGGATCACGACGAGCTGCTCGGGCAGCGGCACCGCGCGTCGCCCAGCACGGGACTTGGTGTCCTTGGTCTCGCGCCGGATCGGCTCCTTCTTCGGGCAGAAGCCGGGCTTCCTCCCGCAGGGGTCGCCGCAGCCGTGCCGATACTTGGGCCGCAGCCGGCCGCGTTTCACCCAGGCGACGCCTCGGGCGAAGTCGACGTCCTTCCACTGGAGCCCGAGCACCTCGCCCTGCCGCAGGCCGAGGGCGAGCGCGAAGATCCAGCGGGCAGAGTTGCGGCGCTGGCGCGCCGTGTCCATGAGCCTCTGGACCTCCTCGATCTCGAACGGCTCGACCTCCTCCTCTTCGAGCTTCGGGGCCTTGGCGATCGTGGCCACGTTGCGGGTGAGGTGTTGGCGCCGTACGGCCTCGCCGAGGGCTACCCGGACGGTGCGGTGGGCCTGGTGGGCGGTGCCGGCGGCGCTGCCGGCGGCCTGCATCTTCTTGTAGAAGCGCTCCAGGTGCTCGGGTTCCAGCTTCTCCAGGCGGTGCGCGCCGAGGCCGGGTATGAGGTGCACGCGGACGGCGACCTCGTATCCGGCGTACGTGTTCTCGCTGACGGTGCCCGGCACGATCTCCTTGATCCAGTGGGTCAGCCACTTGCCGACCGTCCACTTCTGCCCGGCCTTCGGCACGGTGCCGTCGTCGCGCAGCTTCTCCAGCTTGCGGACCTTGGCCGTGACCTCGGGTCGGGTCTTGGCGCTGACGTGACGGCGGTCGGGAGTGCCGTCGTCCTTGACGCCGACCGTGACACGGCCGTGCCACCGGCCGTCGCTGCCCTCGTAGATCGAGGAGTCGCCGTTGGGCTTGCGGGTGTTCGCCATCGGTCCCCCCTCAGGCCGCGAGCGCGACGGCCGAAGCGGCGGCCTGCGTACGGATGGCCACGTACTCCTTGAGCGCCTCGGCGGGCACCCGGCGGAGACGGCCGATCGTCACGGACGGGACCTCTCCGGAGGCGACCAGGGCGTACATCGTGGTGCGGCCGACGCCGAGGCGACGGGCGGCTTCCTCGACGGTGAGGGCCACAAGCGTCGGGTCCGGCACCTCCGTGCCGCAGCTGGCGACGAGGGCGAGAAGCTGGTGCTCCGTGAGACCGATCGCGCCGGCAAGGCGCGCGAGGGACAGGGGCGTTTCGGGCATAGGTGTTCCTCCCGGCGGCGCGGGGCAACGCGCCGCCATGGCGACTGTGTGGGATGGGCGGTGGGTTGGTGGGCTGCCAGGTGGCCCTCGGCGTTCGTAGCGCCGAGGGTCGGGCAGCGGAGGTAGGTGGTGGGCGGGACGGGCACACTACGGCGGCCTCGGCTCGGAACCTAAAACGATCTTGGACCCATGAGCCGGGCTGCCCGTTTTAGGTTGCGAGCCGGGTCGCGGCGATGATGCTCCGCGACGCCGTCGCTCCCTGGGCGAGCTGGGCGGGCTCGCTTACCGGTCGGCCGAGGGGCCCTTGCGGAGCGGGTCCCACTGGGAGTTGGGGGCCGGGTACCACGTGGGCTCAGCGCCGGAGGGGCCGAGGTCGATGCCTTGGGCTTCGAGGCGTTCGGCGATCTCCTCGTAGGTGTGCAGGGCCTCGTCGTACCGGGCCTTGGCGGCCTTTTCGAGGTCGTGAGCGGTTCTCCACTCCTGCTCGGCCTTCTCGACGGCGAAGCCCGCTTCCTGCAGCTCGTAGTCCGGTTCGTCCGGACCGGCCACGGCTTCGGTCATGAAGTTGCCGACCGGAACGCTGAGAGCCCTGGCCAGGCCGATCACCTCGTCGAAGCGGACCGGGCGGGTTCCGTTCTCGATCTTGGCGACCTGGGTCTGGTGGAACTTGAAGCCGAGCCGGGTCATGCGCTCGGCCACGTCCTCCTGGGAGAGGCGGGCCGCCTTGCGCAAGACCTTCAGGTTGTGGGCCACGAGGGCCTCGCCCTCCAGGGTCTTGTACCGATGCACCATGGGGTTGACCATACCAACCTCCTTTCGATTGCGAGCGGGCGCGACGCGGCGACGGGGTCGACAGTAGCAGCATGGAATATCCAACCACCAATGGGTTGAAGCGGGTCTACACAAACCCTCCACGAGTCGCATTCACCTGTAAACATGCGGCAAAAGGTTGAGATCTTTATGCCTGAATCGCTTGATCGGGAGTCCCGACTGCCGCTACGCTCTTCCTCGACAGCATGAAGAACTCAACCGAGAGGAGGTTACACCGGGCCGGGCAGCGGCCCGAGTGTCCCGATAAAAAACGCGAAGCCCCCGGCGCTACGAACACCGGGGGCTGATCGAAAACCTCGCCACCGCCCATCCCAGGACAGTCGACCTACGGCGGACCGGGTTGCCCCCCGGAGCCACCGAGTGAGGATCTCCATGACCGAGAGTACTGCCTCCCGCCCTGCCACCACAGCCCCCACCACCCCGCCGACCGCCGGCGGCTGGCCGCCCGTCGCCAAGGCCGGCGAGCCCGGCACCTACCTGCTCGCCCAGCAGAGCGAGCAGCCGTCCACAGCCTGTGGACACGACGCCGAGGCGGCACCAGCCGAGCCCGCCATCCCTGACGGGACCGACCTGATCCCGGACACCGAGGCGAGTGAGGGCGCCGACCTGCTCGCGCAGCTGAGGGCCCTGATCGCGAAGTTCGTGATCCTGCCCTCCGAGGAGGCGCTGGACGCCGCGACGCTGTGGGTCGCCGCGACCCACCTGCAGGGCTCGTGGCAGCACGCGCCGCGCCTGGCCGTGGTCGGCCCGGCCAAGCGGTGCGGCAAGTCGCGCCTGCTCGACGTGCTCACGGAGACGGTGCACCAGCCGGTGCTGACGGTGAACTCGACCCCGGCGGCGGTCTTCCGCTCGATCACCGAGGAGCCGCCCACCCTGCTCGTGGACGAGGCCGACACGATCTTCGGCAGCCCGAAGATGGCCGAGAAGAACGAGGAGATGCGTGGCCTGCTCAACGCCGGGCACCAGCGCGACCGGTACGTGCTGCGCGTGGTCGGCAACGACCACACCCCCCGCAGGTTCCACACCTTCGCCATGGCGGCCATCGCCGGCATCGGCGACCTCCCCGACACGATCATGGACCGGTCGATCGTGATCCGGATGCGCCGCCGTGCCGAGGGCGAGAGCGTCTGCCCGTACCGGACGATGCGGGACCGTCCCGCCCTGCACGCGATCCGCGACAAGATCGCCCGCTGGACAGCCCCGCTGACGGACCGGGCCCTGCGCCTGGAGCCCGCCATGCCGGTCGAGGACCGGGCCGCCGACACCTGGGAGCCCCTGGTGATCATCGCCGACCTCGCCGGAGGCCCCTGGCCCCGCCTCGCCCGCCAGGCGTGCAAGCGCATGGTCGACGCCGAGGTCCAGACGGAGGAGGACAACCCCGGCGGCGCCCGGATCCTCGCCGACATCCGCCGGATCTACCACGCCAACAGCGAGCCGGAGAGCATGGCCACCGACCAGCTGCTGCACCAGCTCAACGGCCTCGACGAGGCCCCGTGGGCCGAGTCGGCCCGGGGTGGGCTGACCCCGCGCGGGCTCGGCTCGATGCTCCGCGAGTTCGGCATCACCTCCGGCAACGTGCGCCTCGGCGACGGAACCCAGCGCAAGGGCTACACGCGCCACAAGTTCCTCGACGCCTGGCGCCGCTACTGCCCCACCGTCCACCCGAGCACCCCCACGGCCACGGACGAGAACGCGGGCGCGGGCAGCAGAGGCTGACCCCATCGCCGAACTGCCGTCCCTGCCGTAACGGCGCAGGTCACAGCACCTGCCGCCGAGACTGATCGCCGCGCCAAGACGGCACCACGCCCGGCCAAGACGGCAGCGGGACGGCAACCGGCCCACGCCTCCACCGGCCCGCCGCCGCCCGAACCACGGCGCGAGCGGCGGGCCCACCTCGGGACGGGAAACACATCCGTCTTGTGCCGTCCCAGCCGTCCCTGCCGTAAAACAGCAGGTCAAAGGCCATGAAGCCAGGACGGATACGAGTCCCAAGACGGATGCACACACCGTCCCGAACCTGAACACGCCGCAGCCGTGACACCCCCGGCCAGCCGCACCCGCCCCAGCCGGAGCTCCTCCCGCAGCGGCCGGGACGGCAAGACGGCAAAGACGGCAAGCCCGCAAACCACCACCCCGACCCGCGAGGACCACCTTCCGCATGACTGCCACTACCCCAACGCGGCGTCCGCCCCGCCCGGACGCCGTCCTCGTACAGGCCGCCATCGCGGGCGCCCTGTCCTTCGCCCACCTCCACGACATCGCCGAAGCCTCCGGACAACACGACTGGAAAGCCTGGGCCTACCCCGTCTCGGTCGACCTGCTGCTCGTCGCCGCCTGGCACCGCATGCGGACCCTGCGCACCACCGGCCGCCCGGCCGGCACCGCCTGGACCTGGTTCGCCATCGCCCTGACCGCCTCCCTCGGCGCGAACGTCGCCACCGCCGGGCTACTCGACCTCGCCCACGTCCCCGCCTGGCTGCGGATCCTGGTCGCCGGATGGCCCGCCCTCGCCTTCTTCGGCGGCACCCTCCTCGCCCACAGCACCACCGCGACCACCACCGCCCCGAAGCGTGCCGAGGGCGAACGCCCGCTCCGTGAAAGCCCCGAGCCCACCCCGGCGGCAGAGCCCGCACCGGTGGAGGACACGGAGCAGGACGGCCCGCCCGGCGACGAACCGGTGCTCGGCCCCGACGACACCCTCCGACCCGACGCGCGGGAACCGGTGGTCGGCACCAAGCGCACCGGCCGCAAGCCCGCCGCTTCCATGGACGAGCTGGCCGAGACCGTCCGCCCCGCCGTCGAAAAGCACGGCCCCACCCAGGCCGTCATCAGGACCGCCCTGCGCGAGGCCGGCATACCGATCGCCAGCGACCGCCTCGGCAAGCTGACCCAGCGCTTCAAGGACGAGCAGGCCGCCCGGCAGGGCGACGCGCAAACCGGCCTCTCGGCCGCCTGACGCCCCCGCCGCTCGCCCGGACACCGGCCGCTGTCGGACCGGGCGAGCGGCCCCTCACCGGCGCTGACCGGTGATCACCGGGCCCCCGCATATCGCCAGCCGGGTGTTCCGGAAGTCCCGAACCCCCGGCTTCTACGCCGGATATCCGGCACCGCCGAACCGGGTTCCCGGCCCGACCATCTCCCCGCATCCCGCACGCACCCCATGCCTGCACCCGCCTGTCCCGACAGAGAATCCGGAGGCCCCCGTGCCCGATCCGCAGCCCCACCACGACCCTGCCCGTACCGTTCCCGAACAGGGACCCAAGGGCGGTAGGCTGCTCGGCCGTCTGCTCCGCGCGTTCGGTAACTCGGCTCCTGGCGGAGCCAGTTGTACCCAGTCTCCGACACTTCGCGCGGGACTGGGGTCCTCCGCCCCAGGGGTGACGGAGGAGGCCCAGCGCGAGGGCGCGCCAGGCCAGGCAAAGGCCCTCGGCCCGGACGAACTCAACACGCTGCAGCTCGACATCCTCGCCCGTGCCCGCGCCGACGAGACGCCCGCCGCCGTCGACGACGAGAGCGTTCGCGCCGCCCGTGCCGCATTCCTGCACGAGAACACCGCAGCCCTCGACGTCCCGAAACTGAACGCCCACGAGGGCGCCCAGCCGATGCCCAGGGGCAAGATCCGGAAGCACACCGGCAAGCGCCGCCGCAAGCGGGTCGGCCCGGTCAGCTACACGCCGCCGGAACACGCCGAACTGCTGGACGCCGCCGACCGCCACGGATACGGGAACACGGTCTCCGGATACGTCGGTGACATCTCGCTGGCGTTAATCCGGGGCGAGTTCACCGTCGACCTGCCCCTGCACACCGACCGCCTCGCCCTCCAGGAGTTCCGCGCGGAGGTCCTGCACCAGATCGGCCGCATCGGCAACAACATCAACCAGATGGTCCACGTGCTGCATCGCGACGACCGCGTCGAACCCGACATCGGTGAACGCCTGGAACGCCTCGAAGGGCTGCTGACCGACATCGCCCGAGCCCTGCTCATACCCACGCCCCCGACCGGCCTCGACGAAGGAGGTGCCAGCGCGTGATCCCCTCCATCAAGGCCCCCGGCGGCAACACCCGTGGCCTGCTCGCCTACCTGTACGGGCCCGGTCGCCACGACGAGCACAGCGACCCGCACATCGTCGCCTCCTTCAGCCCGCTCGGCCTGCGCGACCCCGGCCGCGACCCGGCCGCCACCCTCACCCAGCTCGCCCGGATCCTCGACGAACCGGTCAACCTGCACAACAGCGGCTTCGGCAAGAAGGTCACCGACCACGTCTGGCACTGCCCCGTCCGCGCCGCGAAGAGCGACCGCTACCTCTCCGACGCCGAGTGGGGCGAGATCGCCCGCCGCATCGTCCACGCCGCCGGCATCGCCCCCGACCACGACCCGCACGGCTGCCGCTGGATCGCCGTACGCCACGCCGACGACCACATCCACATCCTCGCCACCACCGTCCGCCAGGACGGCCGCCGCCCCAAGCAGCACAACAGCGGTAAGCACGCCCAGGCCGAAGCCCGCAACATCGAGAAGGAACTCGGCCTCCACCAGGTGAAGCCGGGTGATCGCACCGGCGAGCGCCGCCCCACCCAGGCCGAGATGCACAAGGCCGAGCGCCTCGGCTGGCAGCAGACCAGCCGCGCCTGGCTGCAGGACCGCATCCGCGACGCCATCCCCCACGCCGGCAACGTGGAGGAACTCCTCGCTTACCTCCAGGCAGACGGCGTCGAGGTCAAGCCCCGACGCCTGCCCTCCGGAGACCTCCAGGGCTACGCGGTCGGTCGCCCCGGCGACACCAACGCCAAGGGCGAGCAGATCTACATCCCCGGCGGCAAGATCGCCCCCGACCTCTCCCTGCCCAAGCTCCAGGCCCGCCTCGCCGCCACCGCACCGGAGGAGCACCCCACCGCCCGGCGCAACCGGCCCACCACCAGCTGGCAGCGCGCCACCGACACCCTCGACACCGTCCATCGGCACCTCACCGAGGACACCACCGGCGAAACCGGCGGCGAGGACGGCGGCGCGCTCGCGCAGGCGCAGATCACCGCGCTGGGCGACATCATCAACGCCACCGCCCAGCAGGCTTCCGCCGAACTGCGGGCCGAACTGCGAGCCGCCACCCGGGCGTTCGCCCGCGCCCAGCGCTCCCAGGTCCGCGCCGACCACCAGAGCGCCGCAGACCTGCGCCGGGCCGCCCGCGACATCCTCCACGCCGGCGACGGGCCCGACGGCAACGCCCTCACCGTGATGATCGCGGCCCTCGTGTGGGCGGCGATCCTCACCAGCCGCTGGCACGCCGCCCGAGGCCACGCCCAGCAGGCCCAAGCCGCCCAGCAGGCCGTCCAGCACCTCCAGACCGCCTACGACCAGGCCGCCGCCGGCCAGCTCGCCGCCCTCACCCACCGCCAGCCCAAGCCGGAGGTCACCAACACCCTCGCCGGGGACGTCCGCTCCGCCGTCCCCAACCACGCCACCCGGATCCTCACCGACCCCAACTGGCCTGCCCTGGCCACCGTCCTCGCTGACGCCACCGCCCTCGGCCACCAACCCCGACAGCTCCTCCAGGAGGCCGCCGCCCAACGCGAACTCACCACCGCCCGCCTGCCCGCCAAGGTCCTGCTCGGCCGCATCCAGCACACCGGCCGCAACCCCAACCACAACCCCGCAGCCGAAGCCGCCCGTGTGCGCGCCGCCACCGCCCGAACCGCCGCACACGCCACCCCCACCGACCCGGTCAATCCGGTTCCCCCGGCCGCTGCACGACCCGCCGGCTCTCAGCACCGAACCCGCTGAGCCCACGCACCCGACCGACTCCTCACGCCGGGGCACCGACCCGGTGCCCCGGCACCCTACTCACCACGGAGCTACCTCTGAAGGTCCACCCGCTCGCCGCCAACTTCCCGATGGTTCCCGAGCACGAGATGCACGACCTCGCCGAATCCATCAAGGAATTCGGCCTGAAGATGCCCATCGTCCTCGACCCCGACGGCGTCCTCCTCGACGGCCGCAACCGCCTCGCCGCCTGCGAACTCGCCGGCGTCGGACCCCGCTTCACCACCTACACCGGCACCGACCAGACCGCGTACATCATCGCCGCCAACGTCCGGCGCCGGCACCTCAGCGAGGGCCAGCGCGCCATGATCCACGCCATGGCGCGTTCACTTTCGGGACACTCCCTGCGCAGCCACGCCCAACTCCACGACCTCAGCCGCACCCGTCTGTCCCTCGCCAACACCGTGCTCAAGAACGCCCCCGACCTCGCCGAGAAGGTCCTCGATGGCAAGGTCGGCCTCGATGCCGCCGCCGACATCGTCCGCCGGCGGAAGGCCGCGACCGAGGCCGCCCAGGCCAAGCACGACCAGTTGCGCCTGCTTGCTCCCGACCTCGCCGTCCAGGTCACCGAAGGCCACCTCACCCTCGACATCGCGACCGAGGCTCTCGGCCAGCGGCAGGAAGCCGTCCGCCGCGACCAGCAGCAGCTGACCGCCATCGCCGAACGCTGGGGCGCCCTCCTGGACCTCGCCCGCCATCCCGACAGCCTCCACACCCGCCAGGTCCTCGACGGCCTCACCGCCGAGGCACGCACTCTCGCCAACCGCCTCATCGCCGTCGAAGCCCAGCCTCAAGAGGCACGCCAGCACAGCTGACCGGCCCTTCCCCAACGTTCGCCACCAGGTCTTCGTCCGATGCCGCTGCGCGGCCGAGTGGCACGAGCCCGACCTCACCCGCGCGTACTTCGACCTGCACTTCACCGCCCCTGAACACGAATGGGACGACTACGACACGGCCATGCGGGCACTCGCCTTCGACGGCCTGCTCGCCGGCACCACATGGTCGTGATCCACAGCCTGAGGCTCGCCTACACGGCGGGCCTCAGGCTTTCCAGGGCCAGCCCACGAACCAGCAGCGCCACACCTTCCCGAACAACGCGGTCAATGCCAGCTCCGGTCCGAAAGCACTACGCCGTGGCCCCCAGCATCGGTACGGTAGCGATCCGTAGTGGCTTCAACACGGCACCGGGGGCCAGCGTGGGGGGCAACGGCATCACGTTCGGCAAGTTCATTGCGCTCCGTCGCGCCGAGATGGAGTGGACCCAGCTCCGCCTCGCCACTGAGCTCGACCGCAGCGAGGTCTGGATGTCGCTGGTCGAACGGGACTTGCAGCAGGTGAAGGACCTGACCCTGCTCCGGCGCCTTGCGGAGGTACTGAGCTGCGAGCTCAGCGAGCTGATGGCCTTACCGCAACCGGCCTCCGACAGGCCGAGGTCCCGCCCCCGCAAGTCCACCTCGGCTACGCTGACGAGCAGTTCCGCTGCCGAGGAGGACGATGTGCGACGCCGCCCGTTCCTGACCCTGGCGGCTGCCGCCCTGTTCACCCCGGTCGCCGGCCAGCAGGCCGCGCACGCCGAGACAGCCTCACCACTGGCCGGCCTGGAAGACCTGCTGCTCTACGGGACAGGGCGGGTTCCGGCGCCCCGCAGCGGGCCCACCCACGAGACGGTTGCCGCTTCCCTCCTGACGTCCCGTCGTGAGTTCAAGGCAGCCAAGTACGACGCGCTCGCTGAGGCCCTGCCGAGCCGGATCGCCGCCGCCCAGATGGTCGGCAGCACCGAGGAGCGAGCGCGCAACGTCGCCCGGCTCTACAACCTCGCGGCTCGGCTGTGCATCAAGATCGGCGACAACAACCTGGTGGCCATCACCGCCGACCGCGCGCTCACCGCCGCCCGGGACGGTGGCGACCCGCTGGTGGTCGCCGAAGCACAGCGCATGGTCTCCAGCGCCTGGCGCCGCCAGGGCAGCCTGGCGCGGGCAACCGACATCGTGGTGGTCGCCGCCGAGGACCTCCTCGCAGACACCGCGGTGCCCGAGTCCCCCCGCCTGGCCGTCCGCGGCGACCTGTACGCCACCGCGGCCTACACCGCCGCGAAGACCGGCGACCGCGCTTACGCGCACTCGCTGATCCGCGAAGCCGCCGACAGCGCCGCTGCTGCCGGCCGGACCTCCGGCCTCGTGGACGGCCTCCAAGGCGTCGCCCTGCACGAGTTGTCGGTGCACTACGAGCTCGGCGACGCCGGCCGGGCGATCGAGCTGGCCTCCACGATCGACCCCACCGCACTGCCGACCGCCGAGCGGCAAGCCCGCTTCTTCACCGACGTGGCCCGCGCGTTCGACCAGTGGGGCAAGCCCGAACAGTGCTACCGGGCTCTGCTGGCCGCAGAGGAGGCAGCCCCGCAGGAGATCCGCCGGGGTGCCGTCCGCGACCTCGCCACCACCCTGCTGCGGCACGACCGCAAGCTGCCCGGCGTACGGGACTTCGCCGCCCGAGCGGGCGTCCAGATCATCTGACCCGTAGCCGGACTACGGCCCGTAGCCCGGCTACGGATCCGGCCTTTCGCCCGGCGGTTCACTGGGGAACGTCCACCCTTCCCCCTGCTGCCGAAGGCCCTTCCATGCCAACGCCCAGCACCTCCCCGCCGCCCGCCAGTCGGCGGCACGCCGCCCCGCCGGACCGCGACCGGCTCGGCACCTTCCTCACCGCCTCCTGGGCCGCCCTGCACCTACCCGTGCTTGCCCTGCTCGGCCTGGCTGTCCACAACCACCCGGCCGAGGCCAGCCCCCAGGCGGCGGCGACCGTGCCCGACCTTCCTGCCTCCTGAGGCCCCGGGGGCCGCCGTGACGGCCCCGCCCCTTTCTTCCACTCGCTCGCCCGAGAGGAGATCCAGCCATGCACCGGCTGACCGACGCGCCCGCACTGCACACCGAGCTGCAGCGCATCGACTACCGCACCACCCCCGAGTACTACTTCGACACCGAACACGTCACCGACCCGGTCGTGCTGGAGCTGCTGAACTGCTGCCCGACCGTCTTCGGCATCAAGAAGGCGATCACCGACCTGCTCGCCGGCAACCTGGACATCCCGCTGCCGGAGGCGACCGGGATCATCGAGCCCGGTGCCAGCGTCCGGGGCCACGTGATCGTGGCGCCCGGGGCCGTCGTCGCCGAAGGCGCGATCGTCACCGGCCCGGTGCTGGTCTGCCCCGGCGCGGTGATCGAGGCCGGCGCCCGGGTACGCGACAACACCGTCGTCGGCCCCGGCTGCCGCATCGGCTTCGGCGCCGAGGTCACCCGCTCGCTGCTGACCGGCGGAGTGTTCATGAAGCACACCAGCTTCGTCGGCGACTCCGTGCTCGGGCTCGGCGTCAACATCGGCGCTTTCGTCTCCACCACCGGCCTGAGGGTCACCTCCGGACCGGTCACCGAACCGGCCACCGAAGAGGTCTGCGCCCACCTCGACGGCCACCGGGTCGCCACCGGCCAGACCAAGTTCGGCGCCGTGATCGGCGACGGGGTGATCGTCCCCGCCGGAACCGTCCTCCAGCCCGCCACCCTGATCGGCGCGCACACCCTGCTCTACCCGAAGACCCAGGTCGGGGGCTTCTTCCCGGCCGGAAGCCAGGGAAGGTGACCGTGCCCACCACCGCCACCACCACGACGACCGACGAGCGGGCCGTGCGGATCACCGGCGGCCGCCGCCTCACCGGCACCGCCACCGTCCAGGGCAGCAAGAACATCGCCCTGCACCTGTACGCTGCCGCGATCCTCGCCGACGACCCGCTCACCCTGGCCGGTGCACCCGAGATCCTGGACACCCTGGTCGTCGCAGACATCCTGCACCGCACCGGCACCCGCGCCACCGTGACCGGCGACGAGTTCGCCACCCGCCCGGCCGACTCCTACTTCCCCGTCATCCCCGACGACCTCGGACGGCGCATCCGCACCACCGCCGTGATGGCTGGCGCCCTGCTGGCCCGCACCGGCAAGGTCACCTTCCCCACCCCTGGCGGGGACGCCTTCTGCGCCCGCTACATTGACCGGCATCTGGCCGCGATGGAAGCCGCCGGGGCCGAGGTCGAGGTGAACCGGGGCCGGGTTCGGGCCCGCTTCACCGGCAAGCGGCTGCCGTTCATCACCGACGCCGAGACCCGCTCATGGGGGCCGAGCCTGGGCGCGACGGTCACTGCGATGCTGCTGGCCGCCCGCATCCCGGGTACCTCCTCGATCCTCAACCCCAGTGTGGAACCCGAGGTCACCCACACCGCTGCCCTGCTCGCGCAGGCCGGCGTCGGCATCGAGTGGCGCGGCAGGAAGGCCCTGAACGTCACCGGCACCGACCGCATCCGGGGCGGGGTGTTCACAGTGCCGCCGGACCGGCTGGAGGCCGCCACCCTCGCGCTGGCCGCCGCCATCACCGGCGGCACGGTCCACCTGGACGGCTTCCCGCCGGCCGCGTTCCCGGACGGGCTGGTGTCGGTGTTCGCCGACGCCGGAATCCAGCTCGACCCGCTGGACGCCGGAACGGCCGTCAGCACCCCGGCCGGGCCACGGCCGGTACAGATGGCCACCGGCCCGCACCCGGGCTTTCCGACCGACGTGCAGCCGCAGCTGACCGCCTTCCTCACCCAGGCTGAGGGCGCCTCCCGCATCGACGAGCGGATCTACACCCAGCGCGACACCCACCTGCCGGCCTTGGCCGCGTTCGGCGCCGCCGTCAACGCGACCGGATCGGTGATCACCGTCCGGGGCCGGTCCGCCCTCACCGGCGCCGACGTGGCCGGGGAGGACATCCGGGCGGTGACCGCTCTCGTGATCGCCGCCCTGGCCGCCGAGGGCACCTCTACGATCCGAGGGATGTACCACCTGCGGCGCGGATACGGCAGCCTGCTGCCGAAGTTGGCCGCGCTCGGTGCCCACCTGACGATCGACCAGGAGTAGCCGTGACCAACACCGTGCCGTGGAAGCCGAACGCGCTCGCCGACCTGCGCGAGTGCCTGGACCTGATGACCGCAGACGGCACCGTGCCCGGCGGAGTCATCGCCCACGGCACCTTCGACACCGAGCCCGGCTACCTGGCCTCCGGCGTCGTCGCCCCTGAGTGCGGCGACGTCCGGCCGGGCCCGGACACGGTGTACGACGTGGCGTCGCTGACCAAGGTTCTGGCCACCTGGTTGCTGGCCGGCGCCTCCCACATGGACGGCTTCACCCTGGACACCACGATGCGCGAGCTGCTGCCCGGCATCCCGGCCGAGGCACCCGGCAGCCAAGTGACGGTCAGCCAGATTCTGTCGCACACCTCCGGCCTGCGGGCCGACACCCGCCTCGACCGGTACCGGGGCCGCCCCGAGCCGCTGGCCGAGCTGATCTGCGCCGAGGACCTGATCGCCGAGCCCGGAGCCGCACACCGCTACATCAACCGCGGCTTCATCCTCCTCGGCCTGGCTCTGGCCCACTACCGCAGCCGGCGCCTGGACGAGCTGGCGGCCGAGCTCTGGCAGGACCTCGGCATGACCAGCACGACCTACGGATCGGTGCCCCGCTCCGCTCAGGTCGCCCCGACCGAGCAGCGGTTGGCCGGCGGGCCCCGGTTGTGGGGGATGCCGCACGACGACAACGCCACCCTGCTCGGCGGAGTCGCCAGCCACGCCGGGGTGTTCACCACCCCGGCCGACCTCGCCACCTTCGCCACCTGCCTGCTGACCTCACACGCCACCAGCGGGCCCCTGGGCCGCTGGCTCGTCCACAGCATGCAGCCGCAGGCCGAGATCGAGCCGGGTCTCGACCGTGGCCTGGCCTGGATTCTCGCCGACGAAGGCAGGGTCGCCTACCACCACGGCTTCACCGGAACCAGCCTCTACCTCGCCCCGGCCACCGGCCGCTACCTGGCCATCTGCACCAACGCCGTCTACCACCACCAGGACAACCGCACCCGCCTCGCCCCGCTGCGGACCCTCGCCCTCAAGGCGATCACCGACGAACCCTAGGAGGGCCTACCGTGCCCAGCACCACGTTCGCGTCCCTCACCACCCTGCGACTCGGGGGACCCGCCGAGCACGTTCTGACGATCTCCACCCCCGCCGACTGGGCCGACGCCGTCAGGACGATCGGGCAGCGCCACGAACAGGAACCCGTGGTGCTGGGCCACGGCAGCAACGTCATCGCCTCCGACACCGGACACCCCGGCACCGTCGTAGTCATGAACACCCGAGGCATCACCGCCAGCCGCGTGGACGACACCACGGTCGACGTCACCGTGCAGGCCGGACACCCGCTCACCGACCTCACCGCCTGGGCCGCCGCCGAGCACCTGGCCGGGATCGAGTGCCTGGCCGGGATACCCGGCACTGTCGGCGCCGCCCCCGTTCAGAACGCCGGAGCCTACGGCCAGCAGATCTCCGACACCCTCGACCACCTGACGGTGTGGGACTGGGAGATGGGCCGCATGCGGACCCTGCCCGCCGAGGCATGCCGCCTGCGCCACCGTGGCAGCAGGTTCAAGAGCAACCCCGGCCGCTGGACCCTCCTCACCGCGACGTTCCACCTCACCCGCTCACCGGCCGCCCCCGTCACCTACCAGCCGCTCGCGGACGAACTCGGCACATCCATCGGCACCCGGCCGCCCGTAGCCGAGGTGACGGCCGCCGTTCTCGCCAACCGCCACCGCCGCGGACTTCTCCTCAACCCGCACGGCCCCGCCGCCCGCCAGGCCGGATCGGTCTTCGTCAACCCGCCCGTCACCGCCACCCAGGCCACCCGCCTGTCCGCCGCCGGATGCCCCACCCACACCGACAGCGACGGACAGCTCCGAGCCAGCGCCGGCTGGCTGCTGGAACACATCGGCTACCGCCCCGGCTACAAGATCGCAGACGGCATCCGCTGCTCAGAACGTCGCACCCTCACGCTCACCGCCCACGACGGAGCGACCGCGACGGGCTTCGCCCGGGCCCTCGCCGAGCTTTCGGCCCAGGTCGAGATCGCGACCGGGATCGCACTGCAGCCCGAGCCGGTGTTGGTCGGCACCTGGTCGTGAGACCAGCCCATCGACGGCGCACCGATGTTGCGCGCCCAGCAAGCTCCGAACGCGAGGGCTCAGGTCGGGATCAACGACGGACGCCGCACGCCGAGCAGGTTCGCCCTCAGCTCCGGCATCCTGTCGGCTGAAACACCTTGCTGGCAGCAGGGGCAGAACTCGATCGCGGTGGGATCAACGCGGAAGGGGCCGAGCGTGATCATCCGAGCCTCGGCCTCCAACCGTTTCTGCCTGGACGCATGTTGTCTGAGAGCCGCAGCAAGGCGAGACAGCTCCTGAGCCTTTTTCTGCTTGTTGAGCTCTTCACGGCCGAGCCGTTGCCAGGCGATTTCAGACGGATCGAAGGCGGACTTGCATGCTGCGTTGACCATCCCGGTGACCTTGGTGAGGTCGACTCTGACTTCCCCATCGGCGAGGCAGCCTCGCCTGAAAGCTTCCTGCACTTCGGCTGCGGTCGGTGGACGATAGTTACGGGAGTCGACGGCCCACCCAAGCTGAGGAGCCAGCGCAGTCACCTGGTCAAGTAGCCACTGGTGCTCTGGGGTGAGCCTCAGACCAGCACCAGCCAGCTTCCCATTGGTGTAGTTGAAACAAGTGACCGTGCCGCGCATATCGCGAGCTGCCCGACGAACGTTCGCGATGTCGCTGGCCACCGCGTAGGTACGACCGTAGACGCGCGCTGCCAGGCCCCGCCACGTCATCCAGATCGGGTACGGCTCAACAGTCCGTGCCGAGGTCAGCGCGGCGAGGATTTTGCGCTGCACCGGCCCATAACTCTGCGTCATGGCGTGGATACTATCCGCGCCCGGACTCGACGGCACGGGACACTCCGGAGGCCGAACAGGGGCAGCCGATCCGACAGATCTCTGTAACCACCGACCCCCGACGCATACGTGCTCACCTGACCGCGGCCAGCCCGTCGAACGGAACAGCGCAACCGCTTCGAGAGCCATTGCTGGTCTCAGTTTTGGTCTCATTCACCCTGGTCCGGCCAGGTTCAGCCGTCGCCCCACCGCCCACTCCGCTGCAGGTCAGGACGGGCGTGAACCCCGGCGGACGGCGTTCGGGAGAATTGGAAAGCGTGTTGGGTTCACCCCCTCACGAGTTCGAATCTCGTATCCTCCGCCTTCACGAAGGCCCGGACCGCTCAGCGGTCCGGGCCTTCGTCGCACTCACCCTCGTTGGTAGGTCATCCTTGTGCTCCGGGTCGGCTCCGGCAGGGCAGGCCGTCCTTCTACGTGGCGAGGTGTCCCCATCGGCAAGAAGAGCGGATCGGCACTGACCGCATGGCTGCGCGGTCGGGACGCGGCCGGGTTGGAGCGGGTCCTGGCTGCGCGCCCGGACGCCGCGTCGGCTCCGGAGCCGCGGTCGGTCGGTGAACTGGCGGACCGGCTCCAGCGCCCGGCGTCGGTGGCGCTGGTCCTGCCCCGGCTCGCGCTGCCGTGCCTACAGGTGGCGGAGGTCGTCGCCGCGCTGACGGGTGTGTCAGGGGACGATCTGGCGGGCCTCCTGGACGCGACGCACGGTGAACGCGCCCACGGATTGGCCGCCGTCCTGGAAGTACTGGCCGATCGCGCTCTGGTGTGGCCCGACGGCAACGGCCTGCTGCACATGGCCGCGCCGCTGCGGAACGCGTGGGACGCACCGCTGGGGCTCGACGCGCCGCTCGCGCGACTACTCGCGGGCTCGAACTCCGACGAACTGGCCCGCATGTTGGCGAAACTCGACGTCAAACCTGCCGCCAACAGGAAAGAGATGCGACTGACGGCGCTGATCGACCACCACAGCGACCCGGCTCGGGTCGCCGCGCTGGTGGCCACGGCGCCCGCAGCCACTCGGAAGCTCCTTGAACGGCGGGCGCATGAGGCTCCGGAGCAACTGGGCTTCACCATGTTCGGGGCTCCGCGGACCGACTCCACGCCCGGCGAACAGTGGGCGGTGGAACGGGGGCTGCTGATCCGGGACCAGCACCGGTACGGGCCGGCCCGCATGCCCGCGGAGGTGGCACTCGCACTGCGCGGCTCCGACTGGCACGCCCTGTTCACACCCGTCCCGCCCGGCGTACGGTCGGTGCCCGCCACCGTCGCGGACGTCGACCGGGAAGCCGCGGCCGCCTCGATGGCGTTCGCCGCCCACGCCGTGTCCGTCCTCGGGGTGTGCGCCGCCGCTCCACCGGCCCGGCTCAAGGCCGGCGGGATCGGCGCCCGCGAGCTGTCCCGGATCGGCAAAGCTGCGCGGTGCGACGAGATCCTGGTACGCCTCGTGCTGGAGACGGCGAGCGCGGCCGGACTGCTGGCCCGGGACGGCGACCGGGTCGCGGCGACCGCGTCCTACGACACCTGGGCCGAGCAGGAACCGACCGGCCAACTCGCCGTGCTGCTCCAGGCGTGGTGGGCGCTCCCGCTGACCCCCGGCGGAAGCCGCGACGAGGACGGGAAGGCTCTGCCGGCACTCGCCGGGGCACCGCCCTGCGGAGGCTGCGTACAAGCCCGACACGGGCTGCTCACAGCCGCGTCGCAGCTCCCCTCCGGCGAAGGCGCGGCGAACTCGGCGGACCTGGGGGTGCTGCTCGTGTGGCTCCGCCCGCTCGTCGACGAACTCCCCCAGGACACCACGCCGTTCGCCACCCTGATCCGGGAGGCGGAACTGCTCGGCGCACTCGCCCTCGGGTCCGTGTCCCCGATCGGGGCCGCCCTGCTCGCCGGCGACGCCGAAGCCCTGACCGACGCCTGCCGACGACTGCTGCCCGCCGCCAGCGGGACCGCCCGCTTCGGCAGCGACCTCACCGCCGTGGTCTCCGGCACGCCGTCGGCCCACCTCCTCGCGCTGCTGGACTCCGTCGCGGACCGGGAGACCGCCGGTGCGGCGTCCGTGTGGCGGTTCAGCCCGGGAAGCGTCCGCCGCGCCCTCGACGCCGGTCTCACCCCCGACGCCCTCACGGCCGACCTGGCCGCCGTCGCCGTCGAACCGCTTCCCCAGCCGCTCTCGTACCTGATCCACGACACCGCGCGCAGCCACGGTCGGATGCGCGTCGTCTCCGCGGCCTGTGTGATCCACGGCGAGGAGCCCGCCCTCCTGGCCGAACTGGCCGCGCACCGCAAGCTCACCCAGCTCGGCCTGCGGCTGCTGGCACCGACGGTGCTGATCAGCCGGACCCCACTGGACAAGACGCTCGCGGCACTGCGGTCCGCGGGCTACGCCCCTGTCGCCGAGAAACCCGACGGGTCCGTCCGCATCGAGCGGGCCCAACGCCCCCGCGCGGCGAACCCCCTCCCACCCCCGCGCCCATCCGCCGGCAGATCCCGCGCACAGCACGCGGACGCCCACACCACGAACGCCCGGACGACCGTCGACCTGCCCTCCCTCGCCGCCCGGCTTCGGGGCGCCCCGCAGGACATCCCAGAGCCCGACCCGTGGGACAACCGCCCCTACGACAGCGACACCGAGGAGATCATCGCAGGATACGCGCGCAACCTGCTCTTCACCGATGTCCGTCAGCTGGCCCATGCCGTCAACGACGGCCAGGCCATCACGATCGAGTACGTCGCGACGTCGGGCAACACGACGGTCCGCACCCTCAGCCGGCTCGAACTGGACGCCCCCTACCTCCATGCCTGGTGCCACCTGCGGAACGACGAGCGGGTGTTCACCCTCTCCCGCATCCACGGGGTGATGCCCGCGTAGCGCACGGAGGTACCTGGCGCGCATGCGCGCGGAGGTGCCCGGATCCCAGCCCCCGAGCTGATCGATGACGCGGTCGGGAAAACCGAGCAGTAAACGGACCTTCCCAGTCAGCGGCGGCGAGGCTCCAGCAGCTCCACGAGGCTCAGGCCGGTCTCGCCGTTGACGAGTTGGAGGGCGACCTCGGCACGGGCGGCAAGGTCAAGGGGTTCAAGCCCCTCGGTGTAGTAGGCGTGAACGACACGGTCCAGCCCCGCGCCGATCAAGGGCGCGGCGGTGCGCAGCGACGCCTCCAGTGCGACTCCGTCGATGGAGCCGCCGTGCAGGATGATGTTGCGCGTCCGGTACAGCCGCCGCAGCGCAATCCGGAAAGCCTTGTTGACCTGCTGCAGCTGCTGCGTGGGGGCAACGATCAAGGCGGCCATTCGGTCCGCGGCAGCACGGTCGGAGAGCTTGGTGCTCTTGGTCAGCGCGAGGGCGTCGGCGCCACCGGTCATGAGCGCCTCCACGATGAGCTGGCAGCAGCGCAGGTTGGTGTCGGCCGCAGCAACTGCTGTGGAAAGGGCGTCGGGTTGGACAGGGGCGTGCCGGTGAGCAAGGGTGGTGAGTTCAGCTCGGGGCCAGGAGCAGGCGAGTATGGCGGCCAGCCGGTCGGCTGCGACCGCCTTCCCGGAGCGTTCCTCGCCCTTCGGGTCGTCCGGGTGTGACAGCAACGACTCGACGGCGGCCCAGCCGCCGGCGACGGCCGGGGTTAGCGCACCGCGATTGACCGCAGCCGCCAGCTCCAGGGCGTCATCGATGCGGGTCCGGTGGCCTTCCACCTTGTAGAGGTGGCCTTCGTGGACCAGGGACAGTACGTCCGCCCCGCGGGCGGGAGGACTGAGCGGCACCGGGGCGCGGTGGCCGGCGACCCAGATCGACGGCAAGGGCGAGACCCCTCCGCGGTCCTTGCGCAGGAACTCTGCCCGTGCCGTCATCCGCTCCAACAACTGCCGAGCCTGGCCGGCCGCGCCATAGGCATCCCAGGCGGGCACCGTGTAGACGAACCCGCCTCCGGCCCGGAAACCGGTCGTGTCGTGTCCGTTCTCCCGAAGCCACGCAACGACCGCGCCCTTGCTGCGCCAGCTCGGCAGTGGCTCGGCCAGGTCGCGGCGGGGCACCTTGTCCAAGGCGATCAGCACCTCGAAGTCGCGCCGACCCTGAGCCGCCAGCTCGGCGGCCGCGAGAACGACGTCCACCGTCGTCGGACCGGACCGGGCGGTCTGCCGAGCCCAGGCCAGCAGGTAGCTGCTGCTGTATCCGATGTCCAGCAGGTGCGCGGCCACGGTGCGGGACAGCCGCTCCGGCTTGACCGAGCCCGCCTTGACGGCGTCGGCCCACCGCTCCAGGTAACCCTCCCGGGCGTATTCGATGATGACCTTCAGGCGGCGGTGCTCAGGGCTCGGGTCCACCAGCGAGCGTTTCAGCAGCTCGGTGATCTCCTTGCGCAGGTCCTTCGCACCGAGCCCGCGGTCCGGGCCGATCAGCGCGCTCAGCTCGTTGCGCTGCCAGTCACAGGCCGTGGACGACAGCACGTTGCGGGCCTGCCAGCGGCAGGCTTCCCACAGCTCCTCCAGCGCCAGGACGGAGCCGACATCCCACAGACGCCGCGGCCATGGCGTTCCCGCATCCTGAAAGTAGTCGACCATACGTGCCAGGACGTGCTGGGCAACCGTATCCACTGCTGGAGAACTCACCGCAGCACTCTAACGGGGCCATGGATCGCCTTCCCGCGCGTTCCATGCTGGTGTGCTACTCTCTAGACAGACTTAAAGGAGCACTCGCCACATTGTGGCCACTGCTCCTTTATTTTTTCCGACCCCTTCTGCTGCCTCCTGGATCAGACGGCGACCTGCCGCTCCCGCCGCAGCACAGCCCCGCTCCCTCAGGACGCGCGGCCCGCGACCCGTGGGGCCCGAGGACACAAATCGCCGCCCGACGAGCAACTGCGATGACGGAGGCCCCAGAACAGGATCGTGGTCTCAGCTCTGGTCTCATTCACTGCCGTCCGCTGGGGTTCAGTCGATGGCCCCGGATTCGCTTCACCACAGGTCAGGACGGTGACATACCCGACCGGACACTTCCGAGGAGAATTGGAAAGCGTGTCGGGTTCACCCTCGCACGAGTTCGAATCTCGTATCCTCCGCCGGCAGAAGGCCCGGACCGCACTGCGGTCCGGGCCTTCGTCGTCTCGTGGTTGGGGTCGCCGAGATCGCTCCGGCGTCGGGCTCCTCGCCGAAGGTGGCCAGCCCCCCGTTCGGCCGGGGCGGTGGTTCAGGGAGCCTCGGTGCCGTAGCCGTAGTCGAAGACGGCCGCGCCCTCGGCGTCGACGAGGTACGCGGTGTCGCCCTTGTCGTTCCAGACGGCGCGTCCACTGCCATAGGAGTAGCCGCCCCACTCGGCATGGACTTCGTTGGTGTAGACCCGGATCCGCTGGCCGGCCCTGAGGGTGGTAGCGGGAGGGAAGGTGAAGTTCTGGCCGGGGTCGTCGGCGTGGAGGAGCCAGCCGGAGATGTCCGCGTGCGCCGTGCCCTGGTTGACGATCTCGACGTACTCGTCGGCCTGGGTGTACTTGACCCCGCCCTTGTGGCAGACGCCGGTGATGACCACGTCCGGGGCGCCCACGCGGGAGAGCACGGCGACGATGTCGGCGCTGTTGGAGCCGTTCTCGGGGCTGTGGAACTTGTTGACGATCTCGCCGTTGCGCTTGAAGCCGGTGATCACGGCGGCGTACTCCTCGCCGTCGATGGTCACGCTCTCCGGGGACACCCGGGTGGGCAGGTCGACCTCGTCGTCGGGCGTGGGGCCGTCGTTGGGGGTCTCGAAGTGGTGGAACCTGAAGCTGAACTCTCGGTCCTCGACGTCCTCTTCGAAGCGAATACGCACCACGAGATCGACATCGAACTGGTCGACGCCACCGCCGTAGATAGGGAAGTTCTGGTGGGTGAAGGTGCCCAGTGTCACCTCCGTGCCGTCACTCTTCACCTCGATCGTGCGGCCGGAGAACGAGTAGCCGCTCTTGCCGCCCCCACCCGCGGGGGTGCCCCAGGCGATGTGGCCGGTGTTGAGGCCGGAGACGTTGGGCGGGGTCGGGGTGATGGCAGTCCAGGTTCCCGACGTCGTGACTTCGGACATACTCGGACAACTCCTCGATCTGACGGGCACGCCGCCCGCGTGAACGGTGCGTACGTTTCATCGGCAGCCGACACTGCGGCAGACCGCGAGAGGGTCGGAGCCGACTGACATCCCACTGTCGCAACTGCTCAGGCGAATCCTGCGCAAGGATGCCCACGTACCACTCGTCCGAGTGATGGGGTCACTTCGCGGCAGGGGCGGCATGGCGGCCCCGCCATCGAAGCCGCGACTTCACGGTGCGCCGGCCCGGAGAAAGGCATCTCGACCTGCTGCGGCTCCCTCCCGGGAGGGAGCCGCGGACCCGCCGGGGCGGGATCCGTGGCCGTCGTCGGCCCGGTTGACTCGGGGCATCACGACCGGGGAGGCGACCATGTTGTTCAGGCGTATCGGGCAGGTGCTGGCGCAGGCCACCGTGGCGGTGCTGCTGGCCGGTGTGGCCGCGGGGCCCGCCGCGGCCGCGCAGGAGACGGGACCGGCCGACATCCGGGCGGCCATCGAGGCGGTGCCGGGTCTGCGCGTCGTGGAGGAGCAGCAGGCCGCGAGCGGGTTCCGCTTCTTCGTCCTGACGCTGCACCAGCCCACCGACCACCGGCACCCGGAGAAGGGCGGTTTCGAGCAGCGCCTCACGCTCCTGCACCGGGGCACGGACCGGCCGACCGTGCTGTACACCAGCGGCTACGCCGTCTCCACCGCCCAGTTCCGCGTGGAGCCCACCGAGTTGCTGGACGCCAACCAGGTGAGCACGGAGCAGCGGTTCTTCGGCACCTCCCGGCCCGAGTCCGCGGACTGGACCGACCTCGACATCCGGCAGGCCGCGGCCGACCACCACCGCGTGGTCGAGGCGTTGCGCGCGGTCTACCGGGCGGCCTGGATCTCCACCGGCGGCAGCAAGGGCGGCATGACCACCGTCTACCACCGTCGCTTCTACCCGCAGGACGTGGCCGGCTCGGTCGCCTACTCCGCGCCGAACAACGTCGACGACCACGAGGACTCCGCCTACCTCGACTTCCTGCGCACCGTCGGCACCCCCGAATGCCGCGGCGCCCTCCAGGCCGCCCAGCGTGCCCTGCTGGAGCGCCGCACCGCCCTGGTCGCCGGGTACCAGGCGTGGGCGGACTCCCGGGGCGACGGCTTCCGGCTGGTCGGCAGTGCCGACAAGGCCTTCGAGATCGCCGTGCTGCGGGCACCGTTCATGTTCTGGCAGGGCCGCGGACAGGCCGCCTGCCCGGCCGTGCCGGCTCCGGACGCCTCCGACGACACGCTGTACGGCTGGCTCTCCGACGTCGCCCAACTCCAGGTCTACGCGGACTCGGTGGCGAACGAGTTCGTCCCGTACTTCTACCAGTTGGGCACCCAGCTGGGGTACTTCCCGGTCGAGACGGCCCACCTGGACGGCCTGCTCCGCTACCCCGGCGCCACCGAGCCGCGCACCTTCGTCCCCCGTGACGTCCCGCTGCGCTACCAGCCGCAGGCGATGCGCGACGTGGACCGGTGGGTCCGCACCCACGGTGACCGGCTGATGTTCGTCAACGGCGGCGCCGACCCGTCGGTGGCCGAGCCGTTCCGGCTGGGCCGGGGCTCCCGGGACTCCTACCTGTTCCAGGTGCCGGGGGGCACCCACGCGGCACGCATCGCCAAGCTGCCCGCCGCCGACGCCGCGACGGCGTCGGCCACGCTGCGACGGTGGGCGGCGGTGTAGCGCCCCCGCGCCGCGCACCGGTCCCGGACCCGGCGGGCAGGGCCGGGGCCGGGGCAAGGGCAGGGGCAGGGGCAGGGGCAGGGGCAGCCGCCCGGTGTCCGATTCGTTCAAGACCGGGCGGGCGGGAGCGCCTAGCGTGGCGGGCATGAACAGCACTTCCGCACCGCAGTTCGCCTTCATCGGTCTCGCCGTCTCGGACGTGGCCGCCTCGGTCGCCTTCTACCGGCGGCTGGGGATCGAGTTCCCCGAGGGGGCCGAACGCGAGCCGCACGTCGAGGCCGAGTTGCCCGGCGGGCTGCTCCTGGTGCTCGACGCCGAGTCCACCATCCGGTCGTTCCATCCCTCCTGGCAGCCGCCGAGCGGCGGCACGCGGGCCGCGCTGGCGTTCCGCTGTGCGGGCCCCGCGCAGGTGGACGCGCTGTACGAGGAGCTGACCGGCGCCGGGTACCACGGGGAGCTGGAGCCGTGGGACGCCTTCTGGGGGCAGCGGTACGCCGTGGTGCACGACCCGGACGGCAACGGGGTGGACCTGCTCGCGCCGCTGTAGCGGGACTATCCGAGCAGCAGGGCGGTCACCGGCATGCCCGCCAACTCCCGTACGTCGCGGGCCAGGTGGGCCTGGTCCGCGTAGCCGGCCCGAGCCGCCGTGTCGGCCAGCGGGACGCCGGAGCGGGCCAGGGCGAGGGCGCGCTGCATGCGCAGGATGCGGGCGAGGGTCTTGGGACCGTAGCCGAAGGCGGTCAGTGAGCGGCGGTGCAGCTGGCGGGCTCCGAGGCCGACCGCCTCGGCCGTGGCGGCGACGGACCGTCCGGCGGCGAGCGAGTCGGCCACCGCCCGGATCCGCGGGTCCTCGGGCCGCGCTCCGGCCGCCAGGTGCAGGGCCAGGGACTCCAGCGCGGCGGCCGGGTCGGGGGCCGCGTCGATCCGCTCGGTGAGGCGACGCACCTCGGCGGCAGGCCGCAGATCGGCCAACTCGACGCGGTGGTCCAGCAGTTCGTGCGCGGGGACGCCGAGCAGGGCGGGAGCCGCGCCGGGGCGGAAGCGCACCCCGGCCCAGGGGCCGCGCAGTCCGGGGCCTGGGCGGAAGGCCCGGGTGTCCGGCCCCGCGACCAGCAGCCGCCCCCGCGTCCACAGCAGGTCCATGCAGCCGTCGGGCAGGACGGGGCCGGCCCCGTCGGCGCCCGTACGCCCGAGGGCCTGCTTCGTCCAGACGACCGCGCCGGGCAGCCGGGACGCGCGCTCCAGGTACTCGGAGGACATGACGCGAGGCTACGCGCCGGGCGGGCCGGAGGCGCGCGGACGCCGACCGCCCCGGCCGCACGGGGCGGTCGGGGCGGTCGGGGCGGTCGGGGCGGTCGGGGCGGTCGGGGCGGGGGGCGGTCAGGGCCATGGATCGGGCCATCGGGCCAAGGCCGAAGACCAAGGACCGAGGCCGGGGTCAGGCGACCGGCTCGACGTCCGGCACCGCCGGAGCCTCGGCCCCGCCTCCGGTGGCCTTCCGCGGGTCGCGCATCAGTACCAGGGTGAGCGCCGCGGCCGCGAGGACCGCGATGCCGCCCACCGTGAAGGTGGTGGAGGTGGCGGTGTTGAACGCCTCCCGGGCCGCCGCGACCAGTCCGCCGTCCCCGGTGGAGCCGCCCAGCGCGAGGGCGCCGGTGATGTCGTGGCGGGCGGCGGCGGGGGCGGAGTCGGGCATCGCGCCGGTGTAGGTGCCGGAGAGCACGGTGCCGAGGATGGCCACACCGAGTGCCGCGCCGGACTGCTGGATGGTGTCGTTGAGCGCGGAGCCGACGCCCGCGTGCTCACCGGGGATGGCGCCCATGAGCGCGTTGGCGGCGGCCGGCATGCCGAGGCCGGAGCCGATGCCGAGCACCAGCATGGCCAGGCCGACCTTGGTGAAGCCGTCGCCGACCGAGAGGGTGGCCAGCAGCCCGAAGCCGGCCGCGATGACCAGCATGCCGATCGAGGTGAGCACCCGCGCCGGGACCTTCTTGCCGATCACCGCGCCGATCGCGTTGAACACCAGCGAGGCGATGGCCAGCGGGATGAAGGCGAGGCCGGTGTCGGTGGGCGAGAACTCCAGCACGAACTGGAGGTACTGGGTGAGGACCAGCATCAGTCCGCCGGTGGCGAAGGTCAGCAGGACGAGCGAGAAGCTGGCGCCGGTGAAGACCCGGTTGCGGAACAGCTTGAGCGGAACCATCGGCGAGCCGGTGCGGACCTGGCGGACGGCGAACCCGGTCAGCGCAGCTGCGGCGAGGACGAACCCGCCGAGGGTGCCGGCGCTGGTGAAGCCGTCCCGGGGCAGCACGATGATCGACCAGACCAGCGCCGTCATGCCGACCATCGACAGCACCATGCCCGGCAGGTCGGGCCGGCGCCACGGTCCCTTGGACTCCGGCATCAGCAGCACCGCGGCGAGGATGGCGACCGCCGCGATCGGCACGTTGAGCAGGAAGACCGCGCCCCACCAGAAGTGCGCGATCAGCGCGCCGCCCAGCACCGGACCGCCGACCAGGCCGACCATGGCCACCGCGGTCCAGGCGGCGATCGCCTTCGGGCGCTCCTCGTCGTCGAAGACGGTGATCAGGATCGAGAGCGTGCTCGGCATGACCAGCGCGCCGCCGACGCCCATCAGGACGCGCCCGGCGATCAGTTCACCGGGGCTGCCGGCGTACGCCGCGACCAGCGAGGCGGCGCCGAACAGTGCCAGTCCGACGATCATCACCTTCCGCCGTCCGAAGCGGTCGGAGAGGCTGCCCGAGGTGAGCAGCAGGCCGGCGAAGACCAGGATGTACGAGTCGATGATCCACTGGATGTCCTGTGCCCCGGCCTTGAGGTCCTCCGCGATCGGCGGGATGGACACCGTGAGCACCATGTTGTCGATCACCAGCACCAGGCTGCTGAGACAGAGCACGATCAGAATGAGCCAGCGCTGCGGATGACGTTCCACGGCGTTTCCCCCTTCGAGCTTCGGAATGACGCGCAGGCGGTGGCGGCCGTGGCCGTAGCCGTGACTGTGACCGGTGCCGCGCAGAAGTCGTCGCGGCACACACCGCCCTCCGTCCCCAGGGGAACGGTGTGCGCCACTCCGAACACTGTACGGACTCCGAACACTGTTCGCAATGCCGTACACCGTTCGCACTCCGCACACTGTTCTCCTCGCCGTACACTGTTCGCAGCAACCTGCGGCGAGCTGCGCCGAACCGGACCGGGTCCGGACGATTGGTGAGGAGGGCCCGATGGCGGCCACATCAGAGGGCGGTACGACAGGTACGACAGCAGGCATCCCCACGCCGTGGAACCGCCCCCAGCGGCGACGGGAACAGCCCACCCTCAGCCGGGAGCAGATCGTCGCCGAGGCCTTCGCGCTGCTGGACTCCGACGGCATCGAGGCGCTGAGCATGCGCAAGCTCGCCGCCCGCCTGAACGCCGGCGCGACCTCGCTGTACACCCACGTCTCCAACAAGGACGAACTGCTCGCCCTGGTCGTCGACCAGGTCTTCGGCAGCCTCCCGCTGCCCGGGGCCGAGGGCTCCGAGCAGCCCGGGGCCTGGCGCGCGACGGTCATGGAGCTGGCCGAGAGCATGCGCGCCGCGATCATGCGACACCCGTGGATGGTCTCGGTGATCGGCGACGTCGGGATGATCTACCTCGGCCCCAACTGGATGCGGCTCTCCGAGGCCTTCCTGGTCGTACTGGAGACGGACGGCTTCGAAACCGGCGAGGCGAGCGACGCGATGAGCGCGGTGATGGGCTACACCATCGGGACGGCCTGCGTGGAAGCCTCCTGGGTGAGCGCACTGGCCCGCAGCGGCCAGGACGAGCAGGAGTGGATGGACCAGCTGCTGCCCGCAGTCATCGAGGCCACCAAGGAGTTCCCGCGGCTGCACCGGCTGTACACCACCGAGGTGCCGGAGGAGGTCGCCGCGGGCCGGGACACCAGCTTCACCCGCGGCATCACCGTCATCCTGAACGGGATCGAGGCGTCCCTGACGGCCCGGCGCAAGAGCTGAGCACCCCTCAGCCCCCGCCCCGGACCCCGATGACGGCCGGACACTCCGACCGGCGCCCGCCGAGCACCCCGCTCAACTCCCGCTGAGCGCCTGCACCTCCGCGTACCCGGGTACCGGGGCGACCGGCTCGTCCGCCGCGACGGCCGCCGCCGTGGCCAGCGCCGCCGCCAGCGCCGCGCGGTACAGCAGCGAGCCCAGACTGACCCGGGCCACCCCGAGCGAGGCCAGCTCGGGGAGGCCGGGGCCGGCCGGCGACCAGAGGATGTTGAGCGGGACGGCGAGCTCGCCGACCAACCGGGCGATGACCACGGGATCGGTCAGCCCGGGGACGAACACGCCGTCCGCGCCCGCCTGTTGGTAGGCCGCCAGGCGCCGGAGCGTCTCCGCCTCGGGGGCGTCCTGCCCGCACCAGTACGGGTCGGTGCGGGCGTTCACGAACAGCTCCGGCGCGGCCTGCTTCACCGCCGCGATCTTCGCGGCGTGGCGGTCGGACGGGGTCAGCGTGCCGTCCGCCCGGCCGTCCTCCAAATTGATGCCGACCGCGCCGGCCTTCGCCAACTCGACTGCCAGCCGGGCGACTTCGTCCGGGTCGTCGCTGAACCCGGACTCCGCGTCGACGCTGAGCAGGAAGCCGCGGCGCCCGAGCCGGCGCGCCAGCCGTACGGTCTCCGCGCGGGTGGCGGCGGCGCCGTCGGGCAGGCCGGCGACGGCCGCCACGCCCAGGCTGGTGGTGCCGATCGCGGGGTGGCCCTGGGCGGCGAGGGCGACGGCCGAGGCGTGGTCCCAGGCGTTGGGGAGCAGCAGCGGGTGGCCGGGCCGGTGGTGCAGGGCGGTGAAGGGGGTCATCGGGTCGTCTCCTCCGGCTCGTTCGGGTCACTCGGATCACTCGGGTCACTCGGGCCGTCCGTCAGGCTCCCGACCGGGTCCGTCAGGCTCCCGACCGAGTCCGCGTAGTAGTACCCGGCCCCGGAGACGTGGCAGACGATCTGCCGGAAACTCCAGCCCGTACCCGGCGAGTCGTCCAGCCACTCGTCGGGGAGCGCGGCGACCCGCCGGGACCAGATCCCGGCCAGCCTGGTCAGCCGGCTGCGGGCCTCGTCCAGGTCGGCGGCGGTGAACGGGGCGAGGTCGGCCGGGGTGGTGATGCCGGAGGCGTGCCAGTGGTCCGGCTCGGTCGGCTCTCCGGCCAGCCTGGCCTCCAACTCCGCCAGATGGTCGACGAGATGGTCGGCGATGCGGCGAACCACCTTGTGCGGAGCATAGGTTCGGCCGTCACCGTTGACGACCGGACGGCCGTCCCAGGCCGTCCAGCCGGCCGCCGACGCGAGTACATAGTCGACCATCTCCGGTACCAGCGCGGCGAGTTCGGCCTTTGCCAGGCCCTGCTTCGGCGGCGTGTCGGCGGACGTCCCGGTGTCCGCCGGGTCGGAGGCGCCGTACAGGACGCCCTCCGCGATGACCAGGGCCTGCGAGCGGCCGGGGCAGCCCCGGGGCGGAGCGCCGAAGGTGAGCGCGACGCCCTCCGGCGCACCGGCCTGGGCGGCCCCGATGTCGAGCAGGACCCTGCTCCCGGCCGGTACCGGGACGCCACCGACCTCGGTCGCCCGGGCGGCGAGCCGGCGCATCGTCCGCAGCGGCGGGTCCGCGCGCAGCACGCCGTTCAGCCCGTCCCGGTGCCGGCGGGCGGACTCCACCAGCGCGGCGGTGGCGTCGCAGGCCTGGACGAGCAGGCCGATCCGGTTCGCGGCCGTCTCCTCGTCCCGGTCCCCCATCGCGGGCAGCAGCCGGGCCACCGCCGAGTCCGCCTCCGGGTCGGCCGGCTCGTCGGCGAAGTACGCCCGCGCCACCGTCGCGACGTCCCGCGCCACCGCCTCCGGGTCGGCCAGGCCGAGCTCCGCCGCGAGCACCCGGACGACCCGCAGCCGTACGTCGGGCTCGAAGCCACCGGCCGCGGCCACCCGCAGCCGGGCCGGATCCAGCCGTTCCAGGTCGGCCAGCACCAGCGCCCGGCGCCGGGCGTGCGGCTCGCCCGAACTGAACCGGGCGACGGCGGAGCGCAGCCAGGCCACCGTGCCTGGGGCGGCGCCGGGGGCGGCGGGCAGCGGGACCAGCGCCGGGTCGGCCAGGGCCGCCGTCACGTCGTCGTAGCGGGAGAAGGTCAGGGTCGCCGGGCCGGGGACCACCGTGGTTTCGCTCATGCCGTCATCGTGGTCCCGGGTCGTTTCGGCCCCGGCCGAACCGTGCCGGGGCGACCCTGGAGGCATGTCCCCGGCCCCGCCTCCCCACGCGGCCCCGCCGCTGCGACCGCCCACGACTCCCCACGCGGCCCCGCCTCCGCACCCGCTCCAGCCTCCGCACAGGCCCCCGCCTCCGTCCGAGCCCCCGTGCCCCGACCATGGAGGCATGACGCTCGCCGCCTTCGCCGCCCTGCTCGCCGATCCCACCCGCGCCGCCATCTGCACCGCGCTGCTCGACGGCCGCGCCTGGACGGCCGGCGAACTGGCCCGGCACGCACGCGTCGCACCGTCCACGGCAAGCGAGCACCTGTCCCGGCTGATCGCGGGCGGGCTGCTGGCCGAGGAGCGGCAGGGCCGGCACCGGTACGTCCGGCTGGCCACCCCCGCGGTGGCCACCCTGATCGAGGACCTCACCGTCTTCGCCGAGTCCCGCCCCGGCCCCGCGAGCGCACCCCGCAACCTGGGCGAGGCCACCCGGCTGAGCGCCGAGGCCCGTGCCCGCACCTGCTACGACCACCTGGCCGGGCGCCTCGGCGTGGCCGTCTCGGACGCGCTGCTCGCCCGCGGCCTGGTCACCGAGGAGGGCGGGATCGCCGTCACCGGGCTCGGCCGGGACTGGCTGGCCGCGCAGGGGATCGAGCTGCCGCCGCGCGCGGGCCACCGGGGCGGACGGCCGGTGGTGCGCAGCTGCCTGGACTGGACGGAGCGCCGCAACCACCTGGGCGGGGCGCTGGGCGCGGCGCTCTGCCGGGCCGCCCTGGACCGCGCCTGGGTGGAGCGGATCGGCTCCGGCCGGGCCCTGCGGGTCACCCCGGACGGCGACCTGGCGCTGCGCGGACTCCTCGGTGTGGAACTGCCCTGACGGCGGTCCCGCACCCTCGACACCGCTCAGCCCGCCGACACCCCGCAGCCGGCCGCAGCCCCGCAGCCCGCCGGCACCGCTCAGCCCATCGACTTCGCCCCGTCCAGCGACTCGCGGATGATGTCCGCGTGTCCGGCGTGCTGCGCCGTCTCGGCGATCAGGTGCAGCAGCACCCGCCGGGCCGACCAGGCCGTGCCCGGCGGGAACCAGGGCGCACGCGGCAGTTCGTGGGCGAGGTCGAGGTCGGGCAGGCTCCCGACCAGTTCGTCCGTCCCGCGCGCCACCCGTTCGTACTCGGCGAGCAGCCCGGCCAGTGTGTCGCCCTCCACCATCCTGAACTGGGCCGCCCAGGCCTCCTGGTTGTCGGGGCCGTGCTCCCCGTCCCGGCCCCGTATCCCCTCCGCACCACCGGTCATGAACCGCGCCCAGCGCGCCTCGGCCGCCGCCACGTGCTTGACCAGACCGCCGAGGGTCAGCTCGCTGACCGTGGTGCGCTCCGCCGCCTGCGCGTCGGTGAGGTCACGGGTGGTGCGCCGCAGCAGTCCGCGGTGCTTGTCCAACGTCTCGACGAGTTCCTCGCGCTCACCCACCGGCGGCCGTCCCCGTCGCTCGCCGCCCCGTCGCTCGCCGTTCCATCAGACGTCCGCCGTCTCCGGCTGCTCGCCGACCGTCCGCCCCAGGTCGATCAGCCCGAAGGCCGCGCCCTGCTGGTCGCCGACCGCCGCGAACCGGCCGAACGGGCTGTCCATCGGGCCGAAGTACACCTTGCCGCCGCGCGCCGTCAGACGTGCGATCGCGGCGTCGGTGTCGTCCACCGCGAAGTAGACGCTGATGTACGAGGGCGCCTGGGGCGGCAGGAAGTCGCCCTCCGCCGCCATCCGGCCCAGCACGACCCGCTCGCCGACCTGGAACATCCGGTAGTCGTACTCCCCGCCCGCCATCGTCTTCACGCCGTACGGGAAGACCGCGGGGAAGAAGGCGTCGGCCTGGGCCGGCTCGCGGGTCACCACCTCGGCCCAGCTGTAGGCGCCGGGCTCGCCCTGCTTCTCGAAGCCCTCGTGCCGGCCGGCCTGCCAGACGCCGAACGCCACGCCGGCCGGGTCCCTGGCGATCACCGACGTACCGAAGTCGCCGATCTGCATCGGCCCCATGACCACCTCGCCGCCGTTGGCCCGGATCCGGGCCGCGGTGGCGCCGGCGTCCGGCGAGGCCAGGTACAGGCACCAGGCGGACTTGGCCTCGGCCCCGGGCATCGGCGGCACGATCGCGGCGACCGCCTTGCCGTCCGAGTACGCCTGGGTGTAGTTGCCGTACTCCGACGAGCTCTCGCCGAAGGTCCAGCCCAGCACGTCGCCGTAGAAGGCCTTCGCGCCCTCCAGGTCGGTGAACATCGCGTCGGCCCAACAGGGTGTGCCCTCAGGTAGCGCAGCCATCTCTCTGCCTTCGTGTGTGGCGAAGCGCGCGCCGGGAGGGCGCACGCCGACCCCCGGTTCGCCAGCCTAGCCACGACGCGACGCACCCGCGCGGGATGACCCGCGCGGGTGCGCCCTCCTGTTTTCCCGGTTCCCCGGCGTCAGCCGCTCAGTGCTCCGGCACCGCCCCGCCCGGCAGCAGCCGCAGCGAGGCCGTGCCCAGCCCGGTCGGACCGAGCGGCACCGCACCGGTCGGGACCGCCATGGTCGGCGTCGCCGTGGACGGGGCCTCCGCGGCCCCCGCCGTGGCCGCCCGTCGGGCCTGCGAGGCCTCCGCCAGGTCCCGCTCGGCGCCGAAGTGCCGCTCCAGGTCGGCCGTGCCGTACCGCAGGCACCCTTCGTGCCAGCTCAGAATGCCCGCGAGCCAGTTCTCCAGCTCCACCACGTACCCGTCGAGCAGCTCGCGGGCCGCCGGCTCCAGCCCGAAGTCCTCGTACATGACCGGGAGTTCCTTCCGCGCGACGTGCTGGAACTGGTCCAGCCGCGAGCGCATCAGGTCGTCGACGATCCGGACCCCCGACGCGTAGTCGCAGTTGAAGAAGTTCTGCACCACCAGGACGGCGTTGTGCAGCTCGCCCTCGTACTCGACCTCCTTCTGGTACGAGAAGAGGTCGTTCATCATGCACGCGTAGTCCATCGCGGAGTTCTCCAGCGCGCGCATCGAGCCGTGGTCGTACACCTCCTGCGGCACGGTCCTCCCGTGGCCGAGGCGGGAGAGACTCGTGGTGAGCTCGGAGCCGAAGGTGGAGCGGCGCATCTCCAGGTAGTCCACCGGGTCCGGGATCCGGTTCTGGATCTGGTTGCCCAGCTCCCAGATCCAGCTGTCCAGCATGGCCTCGACCGCCACCCGGAACCGGCCCCTGGCCTCGACGGTCATCGGACCGGCCGTCCGCTCCCAGAGGTCGGCGAGGCCGCGCTCCAGCGCGTTGACGGGCTCCGGCGCGGGGCTGCCGTCCACCGGCATGAACAGCGACAGCCGCGCGTTGGAGGCCTTGGCGCCGCCCAGGTCACGGGTGCGCCCGAAGGCCCGGGGGTAGTAGTCGTCGGCCCAGGTGCCCCAGGCCAACCAGGCCGAGGCGATGTCCAGTTGACCGGCCGTGGCGTCCGGATGGATGCCGGCCGCGCAGAGCGGGAGGTCGTAGTCGCGCATCGACCCGGCGTCCCAGACCCCGGACGCGGGGACGCCGGGCTCGGCCGCCAGCAGTCCCATCCGCCCGGCCCACTCGATCACCCGCTCCCTGGCGCCGTCCAGGTGCGGGCTCAGCCTGAGGTCGTACGGCAGCTCGAACTCGGGCAGCCGGGACGGGCCGACGGCCTGGTACGGAACGTACCCGAACGACCGCGCCCGCCGCACAGCCGGGCCCGCCGCGCTCTCGACCGCCGGCGGCGCGGGCGACTCGGTGCCGACGACCCCCTTGCGCAGGATGTCCAGCGCCGAGGTGCCGATGCCGCCGATCGCGTACTGGTCCCACCAGTTCCCACCCCCGGACCCGCCCGGGAGCCCCGGCAGCCCCGCCGGCGCACCGCCCGAGCCGGGCACCGCCTCACCGCCCGAGCCGCCCGAGCCACCCGAGCCGCCCGTCCCGCCCGTCCTGCCCTGCCTGCCCGAACCCGCCGCCGCCCCACCGCCGTTCATGTACCGGCTGGAGCGCAGGTGCCACTCGTGCCCGCCGGACTGCCAGTCCTGGAGGCCCTTGACGTACGCCGTCACCCGGGCGCGGCCCGCCGGATCGAGCCCGGTCTCCGCGAACAGCACCGGCAGTTCGGTGAACACGGTGTTCTCGAACTGCTGGAGCCGTGAGGTGAGCAGGTCGTTGACCGCCTCGGCGGCTTCCTGGGTGGAGCATTCGAGGAATCGTTCCAGCACCAGGATGCCGTTGCTCAGCTCGCCCTCGTCCTCCACCTCCCGCTGGTACGAGAAGATGTCGTTGCGCAGGTGCACCCCGTCCGAGAAGGCGTCCATCAGCACCCGCAGCGCCCGCGAACCCGACACCTCCTTCGGCACCTCGGCCCCGGCCGCGTACTCGACCAGCTGCGCGGACCAGGGCGCGCCACCGACCTTGCGGCGCATCTCGATGTACTCGACCGGGTTGGCCACCCGGCCCTCGTTGATGTTGGCGAGCTCCCACAGCGACTCGTTGAGCAGGTTCCTGGTGCTCTCGGCGAACCGGATCCGCCAGTCCTCGCCCATCGCCGGCACGGTGCGCCGCCACAGGTCGGCCAGCCCGGCCTCGACCGGGTTCTCCGGCTCGGGCAGCTCGGCGGCCGGGTCGGCGGGCATGAACAGCGGCAGCCGGTCGAGGTGGGCCTTGCCCGCCCCGCGGTCGTTGGTGCGCTTGTACATGTCGAGGAAGTGGTCGTCGAAGAAGAAGACCCACACGTACCAGTCGGTGACCAGCGACAGCGCCTCGGCGGAGGCGTCGGGGTGGGTGTACGCGCAGAGCAGGCCGTAGTCGTGGGCCTCCAGGTCGGCCTGATCCCAGATTCCAGAGCCCTCCAGCATCCCCATCTCCCGGGCCCAGCCGGTGGAATGGGACCGCGCCTCGTCCAGGTGGGGGTTGAGGCGTGCCGGGTGCGGCAGGTAGAAGGACGGCAGTTCGAACGGCTGGGTCACGGCGGTCTGGCCTTTCTGGACGCGTCGATGTGGACCAAGGATGACCCGCCGTCAGCTCGGCGCACCGATACAACAGAATTAGTCATATGAAATGACCCATTGCCCCCACTCAAAACCGCCCGCCCGGCCGAGCGCCCTCCCACCTCCCGCACACCCCCAATGCCCGCCCCCGCACACCGATCCCGCGGTGACGGGCCGGGCCGCGAGGGCGGGGGAGGCGGCGGCGGGAGTCCCGCGGACGAGGAGGAAGGAGGACGGACTCGGACGGGCAGGGGCGCGGGCAAAAAATATTCCGCGCTACCCCGTTCGCCACCCCCGGCAACCGCTCCGCCAACGAACAATGCAGCTCTGACAAGGCCTTGAACAGACAAGACTTCCCCGGCTACGGGCGTGTTGACCGCCTGCGCCAACGTCGCGTCCACCAGACTGGGCGCCGACCCGACGTCAACTCCGAGGAGCGCAAGCCCATGAACGTCACCGTTCGGCTCGCACAGCAGCCCGAGGCCGACGAACTGCTCGGACGGAGTGCGCTCGCCGCGCTCGTCGGCATGCTGCTGGACCAGCAGGTCCCGATGGAGTGGGCGTTCACCGGCCCGCTGACCATCGCCCAGCGCCTCGGCCACGACGACCTGGACGCCCACGAGATCGCCACCTACAACCCGGAGGAGTTCGTCGCCCTCCTCTCCGCGAAACCCGCGGTGCACCGCTATCCGGCCGCGATGGCCAAACGGGTGCAGCAGCTCTGCCAGTTCCTCGTCGCGCAGTACGACGGCGAGGCCGCCGCGCTGTGGAAGAACGTCCGCACCGGCAAGGAACTTCTCAGCCGGCTCAACGCCCTGCCCGGCTTCGGCAAGCAGAAGTCGCAGATCTTCCTGGCCCTGCTAGGCAAGCAGTACGGGGTGCGGCCCGAGGGCTGGCAGGAGGCCGCCGGAGTGTACGGCGAGGAGGGCGCGCACCGCTCGGTCGCCGACATCACCGGGCCCGAATCCCTCACTCTGGTACGGGAGTTCAAGCAGGAGGTGAAGCGCGCCGCGAAGGAGGCCAAGGCCGCGGCCAAGCCGCGCACCACCACCCGTACGACCGCTGCCCAGCCCCCCGCGCACTCTCCCGCCCACACCCCCGCTCACGCCCACGCCCCGACCGGTGCGCGCTGAGACCGGTCGCCCCCGCCGGTCCCGCCGGAGGAGTCCACCGCCGTACGGTCCACCGTCCCAGCACGCGAAGCGGGCCCCGGCCGCACCGCGCGACCGGGGCCCGCGAACGGGAGCGTTCCGTCAGGCCAGGACGGGCTCCCGCTCCTCCGCGGTGGAGCCGGCGACCGGCCCGACCGCCTTGCGCCGCTTCGGCAGCGCGAACATCAGCAGGAAGACGGCGAACAGCACCCCGGCGACCCACCACATGGCGTGCACGAAGGCCCCGCTGAACGCCGCCCCGGCCGCCTCCGGCGCGACCACGTCGTCCATCGCCCCGAAGAAGGCGACCGACACCAGGCCGAGCCCGAGCGCGTTGCCCACCTGCTGCACGGTGTTGATCAGCCCGGACGCCGAACCGGCGTGCTCGCGCGGCACCTCCGCCAGCACCGCGTCGGTGATCGGCGCGACGATCAGGCCCATCCCGAGACCCATCACCACCAGCGGCAGCACCATCTGCCAGGCCGTGATGGCCGTCCCGTACCGGTCCGCCTCCCAGAGGTAGACGAGCACGCCCACCGCCATCACCAGCGCACCGGTCTGGAGCACCTTCCGCCCGAAGCGCGGCACCAGCTTCTGCACCGAGAGCCCGGCCGCCACGGAGACCGCGATCGAGAACGGGATGCCGGTCGCACCGGCCTTGAGCGCGCTCCAGCCCAGGCCCATCTGCAGGTAGAGGGTCCAGACCAGGAAGTAGATGCCGATCGCCACGCCGAAGGCCAGCTGCACGCAGATCCCGGCCGCGAAGGACTTCACCCGGAACAGCGCCAGCTCCACCAGCGGCGAGCCGTCCCGCCGCGTCTTGACCTTCTCGTACGCCACGAACAGCGCGAACACCGGCAGGCTCCCGGCCATCGACAGGTGGCCCCACAGCGGCCAGCCGGCCTCCCTGCCGTGCGTCAGCGGGTAGATCAGCATCAGCAGGCCGAGGCTGGCCAGCGCCACGCCCACCAGGTCCAGCTTCAGCGCCTGGTCTGCCTTCGACTCGTCGATGAAGCGGCGGCCCAGCAGCAGACCGGCGATGCCGACCGGCAGGTTGATCAGGAAGATCGGCCGCCAGGCCAGGCCGAACAGGTCCCACTCGGTGAGCAGCGCGCCGATCAGCGGACCGGAGACGGCGCCGAGCCCGACCACCGCGCCGAACAGGCCGAACACCTTGCCGCGCTCCTCCGCCGGGAAGGTCGCGTGGATGATCGACAGCACCTGCGGCACCATCAGCGCAGCCGTGCCGCCCTGGAGCAGCCGGGTCGCGATCAGCATCTCCGGGCCGGTGGCCAGCCCGCACAGCGCCGAGGCCACCGTGAAGCCGCCTATCCCGATCAGGAACAGCCGCTTGCGGCCGTGGATGTCGCCCAGCCGGCCGCCGGTGATCAGGCCGATCGCGAAGGCCAGCGCGTAGCCGCCGGTGACCCACTGGACGGCGCTGAAGGAGGCGCCGGTGTCCGCCCGGATGCTCGGGATGGCGATGTTGACGATGGTGACGTCCACCAGGTCCATGAAGGAGGCGACCATCACGATCGTCAGCGCGATCCACCTCCGCCGGTCCGCTTGCGCGGTGCCCATTGCGTACTCCTCTTCCTTCTCCACGTCCACGACGCTCTTCTCCACGTCCGGGACAGTACGGGTCATGTAGGTCAGAACCTGTCCCAGTCGTTCCGGCATGCTGGGTGGTATGACCGACACCCCGGCCCGGCTGCTGAGCCTGCTCTCCCTGCTCCAGACCCCGCGCGAGTGGCCCGGCAGCGAGCTCGCCGAGCGGCTCGGCGTCAGCCCCCGCACCATCCGGCGCGACATCGACCGGCTGCGCGAGCTCGGCTACCCGGTGCGGGCCAGCATGGGCGCGGTCGGCGGCTACCGGCTGGTCGCGGGCACCGCGATGCCCCCGCTGCTGCTGGACGACGAGGAGGCGGTGGCCATCGCGGTCGGGCTGCGCGCGGCGGCCGGGCACGCCGTGGTCGGCATCGAGGAGGCCTCGGTACGGGCGCTCGGCAAGCTGCTCCAGGTGCTGCCGGGCCGGCTGCGGCAGCGGGTCGGGACGCTCAACTCCGCGACCGTGCCCCTGCTCACCGGGGACGGCCCGACCGTCGACCCGGAGGACCTCACGGTGCTCGCCAGCGCCGTCACCGCCAGGGAACGGCTGCGCTTCGGCTACCGGGCGTACGACGGCGCCGAGACCAGGCGGCAGGTCGAGCCCGAGCGGCTGGTCTCGGTCGGCCGCCGCTGGTACCTGGTCGGCTACGACCTGGACCGCGCGGACTGGCGGCTCTTCCGGGTCGACCGGCTGATCGCCCCGGCCACCACCGGCGTCCGCTTCACCCCGCGCCAGCTCCCCGCCGAGGACGCCGCCGCGTACGTGGCGGGCAAGCTGCGCCGCCCGTCACCGAGCGGCACCGTGGTCGCCACCGTGCACGCCCCGGCCGAGCGGGTCCGCCACGGCCTCAGGCACGGCGACTGCGAGGTCGAGCCGATCGACGGGCACAGCTGCCGGCTCCGCTCCCGCTCCGACTCCCTGGAGTGGACGGCGATGCGGCTGCTGTCGCTGGACTGCGCCTTCGAGGTGCACGAGCCGCCGGCGCTGCGCGAGCACCTGCGCGGACTCGCCGCCCGGGCCCGCCACGCGGCGGGCCCGGAGGATTAGACCGCAGGTCAGGCCCCGGCCGGACGATCGGTCGTCGGCACGGCCCGCTCAGACCCCGTACTCGGCGGTCAGCAGCGCCCGGCCCAGGGTGTGGAAGGTCAGGTTGAAGCCCACCTGGGCCGGCGGGATGTCGGCGGCGACGCCGAGCTTCTCCACGCCCAGCGCGTGCACCGCGAAGACGTAGCGGTGCGGAGCACCGGGCGGCGGGGCGGCGCCGTCGTACCGGTTGCCGGGGAAGTCGTTGCGGCCGTGGAAGGAGGCCCCGCCCGGCAGGCTCCCGTCCGAGGAGCCGGCGCCGCGCGGCAGCCCGGTGGTGTCGGCGGGGAGGTCGAGCGCGAGCCAGTGCCACCAGCCGGAGCCGGTCGGCGCGTCCGGGTCGTAGCAGGTGACCGCGATGCTCCGGGTGCCCTCGGGCAGGCCGGACCAGGCCAGCTGCGGCGAGAGGTTGCCGCCGGCGTGGACGAACTCCTCTCCCAGCGTGCCGCCTTCGGTGATGTCCTGGCTGCTCAGCTCGAAGGACGGCACCTGCGGCAGGAACTCGTACGGCAGCGGCGGGCGCTTGCTCATGGGCTGGTCACCTCTCACGGTCGGAATGACACGGGTCACTGTAATCGGGTGCGCATCCGCTCCCGCCGCCGGACGACAAGCCCTACAGTCGGAGCATGGCCGCCAAATTCGCCCAGTTGTTCGCCGACTCCCGCCGCGCGCTGTTCACCATGCTCGGCGTCCAGGCCGTCATCTGGTCGGTCCAGGTCGTCAACTGGCTGGGCGACTACGGGCTGTCGCGGGAGTTCGGCCTGCGCTCGGGGCAGCTCGGCGATCTGCCCGAGATGTTCACCATGCCCTTCCTGCACTTCAGTTGGAGCCACATCGAGGCCAACTCCTGGCCGCTGTTCGTGCTCGGCTTCCTGTCGGCCTACCGGGGCATGCGGAAGTTCCTGCTGGCCAGCCTGGTGATCGTGGTGTCCGGCGGGCTGACGGTCTGGCTGCTGGAGGGCCCGAACACCGTGACGGCCGGCGCCAGCGGCATGGTCTACGGCTACCTCGGCTACGTGGTGCTGCGCGGGGTGCTGGACCGCAACGTGCTGGACGCGGTGGTCGGCATCGTCATCGCGGCGGTCTACTCGACCATCCTGGTCGGGGTGCTGCCGCTCGCCCAGGGCGTCAGCTGGCTGGGCCACCTCGGCGGGCTGATCGGCGGACTGGCCGCCGCCGTCCTGCTCCGCAACCGGCCCGCCGAGCAGCAGGCCGGGGCGCGGGCCCCGCAGGCCGCACCCCAGGGCTCGGGTGCCCCGAGCAGCCCCGGATCCGCCCTGCTCAAGCAGCTGGACGACCTCGGCCTGTGAGACGTGCCGGCCGGCGACGTCATCGGCCCGCAGGGCCACCCGGAGCATCAGGTATAGACCATTCCCACCCCTGCGGATAGCGTGGACGGCTCACCCTCCCCCAGCTCCGGAGCCGCACCGTGGAGTCGTCCGTCCTCGCCTTCGCCACCGATCTGCTCGACGAGGGCACCGACACCTTCTTCGGCAACCTCACCGGCCGCGCCGGGGTCGGTGGCGTCACCCTCGCCTCGGTCTACCACGAGGCCCGCGACGTCTTCCCGCACAACCCCCGCCGGGTGATCCGCTACCTGGAGCCCGGCGCCGCGTACTTCCGCCCCGATCCTGCCGCCTGGCGGGGCCGCCGGCTGGCCCCCGTGCCGTCCACCGCGATCGGTGACCGCGACCCCTTCGCCGAGGCCGCCGAGGAGGCCGGCCGCCGCGGGCTGAAGCTGCACGCCTGGACGGTCTTCTGCCACAACGACCGGCTCGGCTTCGCCCACCCCGACTGCGCCCCGGCCAACGCCTTCGGCGACCGCCACCTCACCGAACTCTGCCCGGCGAACCCGGAGGTCAGGGAGTACGCGCTGACCCTGGTCGCCGAACTGGCCAGGTACGGCGTGGACGCGATCCGCGCCGAGTCCCTGCACTTCCACGGCCTGCGCCACGGCTACCACCACGAGCGCTACTTCGAGGAACTCGGCCCGACCGCCGAGGCCCTGCTCGGCGTCTGCTTCTGCCCGCACTGCCGCGCCGCCGCCACCGGGGCCGGTGTCCCGGCCGACCTGGTCGCCGAAGCCGTCCGGACCGAGCTGCGCCGCCGGCTGGCCGACGAGTCCGCCGCCGCCGGGCCCGCCGACCTGAGCGCCCTCGCCGACGGCGCCTTCGCCGCCTACGTGGACGCCTCCGCCGCCACCGTCACCTCGCTGGCCGCCGACCTCTCCGAGCAGGCCCGCCGCCACGGCATGCGGCTGAGCTTCATGGACGGCGGCGGCCCCGGCACGGGCTGGCTCTCCGGCATCGACCTGCCGGCCCTCGCCAGGGCCGTCGACGGGATCGAGACCCTCGGCTACGCGAGGACCCCGGAGGCGGTCCGGGAGAAGATCGCCGCCTTCGCCCTGCACGGCGTCCGCCCGCAGGACATGGCGGTGATCCTGCGCCCGATGTCCTCCGACTGCGACGGCCCGGAGAACCTCGCCGCCAAGATCGCCATCCTGCGCGAACTCGGCGTCCCCGAGGTCGAGTTCTACAACTACGGCCTGATGCGGCTGTCCTCCCTGGACCGGATCGGCGCCGCGCTCTCCGGCTGACCGGTCACCGCCGCCGCTTGGACGTCCCGAACAGGCTGCGCGAGATCTCCTGTCCGAGCTGGCGCCCGGCCGAGCGCGCGAAGGACTTCACGGTCGGGTTGCTCAGCAGCGACCCGAGCAGCCCGCCCGCGCCGGCCTGCTCCTTCGCCCGCTCCTTCGCCCGCTCGCGGGGCACGGGCGACTCCGACGACTCCGACGGCTTCGACGGCTCGGCCCCGGCCGGCGCCGCCTCCGGCCTGGGGGCGCGCGCCGCCAGCTTCTCGTACGCCGACTCCCGGTCGATCGGGTCCCGGTAGCGCGCGGTCAGCGGCGAGGCCTCCACCATCGCCCGCAGCGCGCCCGCCTCGATCGGCCCCATCAGCGACTGCGGCGCCCGCAGCCTGGTCGCCGCGACCGGCGTCGGCGCGCCCTTCTCGGAGAGGACGGTGACCACGGCCTCGCCGGTGCCCAGCGAGGTCAGCACCGCACCGAGGTCGTACGAGGAGCGCGGGAAGGTCGAGACGGTGGCCTTGAGCGCCTTGGCGTCGTCCGGGGTGAAGGCGCGCAGCGCGTGCTGCACCCGGTTGCCCAACTGCGCCAGCACGTCGGACGGGACGTCCCGCGGCGTCTGGGTCACGAAGAAGATGCCGACCCCCTTGGACCGGATCAGCCGCACGGTCTGGGTGATCGCCTCCAGGAAGGCCTTGGAGGCGCCCTTGAACAGCAGGTGCGCCTCGTCGAAGAAGAACACCAGCTTGGGCTTGTCGAGGTCGCCCACCTCGGGCAGTTCCTGGTAGAGGTCGGCGAGCAGCCACATCAGGAAGGTGGAGAACAGCCGCGGCCGGTCCTGCACGGCGGGCAGTTCCAGCACCGAGACCATCCCCCTGCCGTCCTGGGTGCTCCGCAGCAGCTCGGCGGTGTCGAACTCGGGCTCGCCGAAGAACGCCCCGGCGCCCTCGTTCTCCAGCACGGTGAGCGCCCGCAGGATCACCCCTGCGGTGGCCGCCGAGAGCCCGCCGATGGTCCGCAGTTCCTCCTTGCCCTCGGGTGAGGCGAGGAAGGCGATCACCGCGGTGAGGTCCTTGAGGTCGTAGAGCTCCAGGCCCTTGCCGTCGGCGTAGTGGAACACCAGGCTGAGCGAGGACTCCTGGGTCTCGTTCAGGTCGAGCACCTTGGACAGCAGCAGCGGCCCGAAGCTGGTGACGGTGGCCCGGACCGGGATGCCGGCGCCCTGCCCGCCGAGCGAGTAGAACTCGGCCGGGCATCCCCGCGGCGCCCACTGCTGCCCCACCTCGGCGGCCCGGGCGCCGGTCCGCTCGCTCGGCGTCCCCGGCGCGGCGACGCCGGAGACGTCCCCCTTGACGTCGGCCAGGAACACCGGCACGCCCTGTCCGGAGAGCTGTTCGGCGATCAGCTGGAGGGTCTTGGTCTTGCCGGTGCCGGTGGCCCCGGCGACCAGCCCGTGCCGGTTGAGCACGCCCAGCGGGATGCGGACCTGGGCGTCCGGGTACGCGGTGCCGTCCAGCAGCACCGCTCCGAGGTCGAGGGCGGGACCGGTGAAGGCGTACCCGTCGGCGATCTCCCGGACGGCCGACGGGGTGAGGTCGGAGGACATCGGTGCACACTCCTGAGCGGATCGGAACGCTTCGGAACGCTTCGGCATCGGCACCGGAACCCGTCGGCCCCGAGGCGATGTTCGCGACATTTCCCATCAAACAGCCGCATTCGTCCACGCGCAGTTCACACCGGCACGCGTGGCGGCGCCGCGGCTGCTGCGCCATCCGCCGCCCAAACGGTAGGCTTTCCGTGTGATCTTCAAGCGCATCGGCAATGGGCGGCCGTACCCGGATCACGGCCGGACGAGCACCCGCCAGTGGGCTGACGTCGCCCCGCGCCCGGTGCGGCTCGACCAGCTGGTGACCACCAAGGGTCAACTCGACCTCGAAACCCTCCTGGCCGAGGACTCGACCTTCTACGGGGACCTCTTCGCCCACGTGGTGAAGTGGCACGGCGACCTCTACCTGGAGGACGGCCTGCACCGGGCCGTCCGGGCCGCGCTGCAGCAGCGCCAGGTGCTGCACGCCCGCGTCCTCGAGATGGAATGACGGCCCCGGCCACCGGGACCTTCGGACCCGCCACAGGCTCTCCGGACCGCCCCCTCGCCACCCGGCGGAGGGCGGTCCGCGCGTACCCCGGTACCCCCTTTCGGGTACCGGGGTACGCCAGATGATGATCGTTTAGTACCTTCGAGGCCGTACGGCACTACGCTGCTGACTACGGCCGCGACCAGGGGATTCCGCCCGCACCGGGGGAAGCACCCACCCGGCCGATCCGTCATCCCGACCCCGCCCCGGCACGAGGGGGAGACAGACCGTGAGCATGTTGACTCCCCAAGGGCTCAAGGGGAAGCAGTACCGCGTCACCGGCAACACCTACCCGCGGCTGGGCCGGCCCCCCAAGAAGAGCCGCAAGGTGGTCGCCGCGCTCGTCGGCCTGCTCGTCCTGGCCCTGATCTCGCTCGGCGGCCTCCAGCTGTACGACATCTTCACCGGCAAGGGCAAGAACGCCTCGGCCCAGGCCTGCGCGACCCCGTCCGGCAAGCCGCTGGCCGCCCCGACGCCGGGCGCCCCCGACGCCGCCGGCGCGCCCGCCGGCGCGCAGGGCGACCCGCACGCGGTCCCGCAGCCCTCCGCCGTCACCGTGAACGTCTACAACGCCACCACCAAGGGCGGCCTGGCCGGCCGGACGGCCGAGGAGTTCAAGAAGCGCGGCTTCGTCATCGGCAAGGTCGGCAACGCCCCGGCGGAGCTGGACAAGAAGGTGCCCGGCACCGCCCAGGTGATCGCCGGCCCGGCCGGTGCCGGCGCCGGCACCCTGGTCGGCTCGCAGATCGCCGGGGCCGCCGTCACCGCCGACGCCCGCACCGACGGCAGCGTGGACTTCGTGATCGGCGACAGCTACAACACCCTGCTGGACGAGACCCAGGCGGCCGCCGCCCTCGCCCTGGCCACCAAGCCCTCCCCCACCCCGACCGCCACCGGCAGCTGCTGAGGCGTCAAGGACCGCGAAGAGCCCCCCGGCAGACGCAGTGCCGGGGGGCTCTCGGTGTTCGGTGGTCCGGTGCCGCTCCGGTGGCCCGGTGCTGCTCCGGTACTGCTTCGGTGGTCCCGTGGTCCCGTGGTCCGGTCCGGGGGAGGCTCAGCCGGCCGTGCCGTAGAGCCGGTCGCCCGCGTCGCCGAGGCCGGGAACGATGTAGCCGTTCTCGTTGAGCCGCTCGTCCAGGGCGGCGGTGACCACGGTGACCGGCAGGTCCGCCAGCTCCCGCTGCACCACCTCGACGCCCTCGGGGGCGGCCAGCAGCACGACGGCGGTGACGTCGGTGGCACCGCGCTCGATCAGCGTCCTGATCGCGGCGACCAGGGTGCCGCCGGTGGCCAGCATCGGGTCGAGCACGTAGACCTGGCGGCCGGAGAGGTCGTCCGGCATCCGGGTGGCGTACGTGGAGGCCTCCAGGGTCTCCTCGTTGCGGACCATGCCGAGGAAGCCCACCTCGGCGGTCGGCAGCAGGCGGGTCATCCCGTCCAGCATGCCGAGGCCGGCCCGCAGGATCGGCACGACCAGCGGACGCGGGTAGCTGAGCCGGGTACCCAGCGTGACCGCCACCGGGGTGGTGATCTCCACTTCGTCGGTGCGGACGTCCCGGGTGGCCTCGTAGGCGAGGAGGGTCACCAGCTCGTCGGTCAGGCGACGGAAGGTCGGCGAGTCGGTGCGCTCGTCGCGCAGGGTGGAGAGCTTGTGGGCGACCAGGGGGTGGTCGACGACGTGGAGACGCATGTATCGAGGTTAGCCCGCTCCTGGACGGGTGTACGACCCGCCGTGCCCCACCCGGGTGCCGGACCGGGTGACGCCTTCGTGACACGCCGTGACCCACCGCGCCTGTCCGGACGGAAGCACCTCCTGTGGTATCAACCGGGCCGTTCTGGGAATGTCACGTCTTATGACGAGCAACCCGAAGGCCGGGGACGGCTCGGTGGACGAGCCCGTCGGCGGGGAGGGCCGGAGCCCGGGCCCGCCGCACGACCTCCCGGAGACCGAGGCGGAGCGCCGCAAACGGCGGGCCGTCTTCCTGCGTGAGCTCACCGAGGCCCGCGAGCTGCGGGAGCGGGTCCAGCCCCGGCGGACCAAGGAGCGGCGGATGCGCGAGGCGATGCGGATGCGAACCTTCCGGACCTGACCGGCCCCGGCCCCGCCCCGGCCCCACACCGTCCTGACGCGCTCCCGGCACGAACCGTGCGCACCCGGCGGACGCACCGAAAAGCGACCCGCGGCGGCCCTGCGGGCGTTCGGAGCAAATTTCGACCGGCCTCCCACCGTCCCGGCCCGACTTCGCCGTCCGCCACCCGGTCCTTCCGACACGACCTGCAAAGACGCGCTGCCGAACACCCCCCGCGAGGGCGGGCTTTCTGTCACGATTCCGAGGGGACGGTCCGAACAAGCGGACCGTCTCCGGCGCGGGGGCGGCCGGATTTTCGCGTCGCCCGGGCGTGCCGACAGCCGATACCGATGATCTTGGGAGTGTCCCTGGTGGCGTACTTCGCTGCAGTGCTTGCTCGCTCCGAGGACGGGTGGGATGTGAGCGAGACGGAGCTCGACGACGTCGAGACCCTGGCCGATCTGACCGACCTGGCCCGCGACTCGGCCCAGGACGACGACAGCGTCCTGATCTTCATCGAACAGGAGGACGCCTGGTTCGCCATCGTCCGCGTGGACGGCGAGGAGGACCCTCGGATCTTCGTGTCGGACGGCGCCGCGGCCGCCCGCAGCTCCTACGGCTCCGTCCTCACCGACGAACTGGTCGACCAGGCCGGCGAGAGCGAGTTCGGCGATCTGGAGCACCTGCTGGACGAGGCCGAGGAGGCCGAGGAGCAGGACGAGGAGGACGCCGACGCCCGCGGCGGCGTCCCGGTCGGTCCGCTGGGCGACGCCCACCTGCTCACCGAGTTCGGCCTCGCCTCCGACGAACTGCTCGCCCTCAGCGGCGAGGGCGCGGTCCCGGGCGACGCCCTGGAGGAGATCGCCGAGGCCCTGGGCTGCGGCGAGGTCCTGGAGGCCGTCCGGTAGCGGGGCCGGTCAGGCCGGTGTCCGCCACCGGATGCCCGACACTGGATGCCATGCAGCCCGCATCCGCCCCGTTGACCGTCCCGCACGTCCCTCCGCTGCCCGCACCCGTCCGCCCCGACCCGGTCCGCGACCGCTGGGCGGCGCCGATGCGCCTCGCCATGGCCGAGGCCGCGCTGGCGCCGGCCACCGGGGACGTACCGGTCGGGGCGCTCGTCCTGGGCCCGGACGGCGAGGTGATCGGACGCGGCCACAACGAGCGCGAGGCCGTCGGCGACCCGACCGGGCACGCCGAGGTGGTCGCGATCCGGCAGGCGGCGGCGAAGGTCGGAGAGTGGCGGCTGAGCGGCTGCACGCTGGTCGTCACGCTGGAGCCGTGCACGATGTGCGCCGGCGCCATCGTGCTGTCCAGGATCGACCGGGTGGTCTACGGCGCCCTCGACGAGAAGGCCGGCGCGGCCGGCTCGCTCTTCGACGTGATGCGCGACCGCCGGCTCAACCACCGCCCCGAGGTGGTCTGGGGCGTCCTCGCCGACGAGTGCGGCGAGCAGCTGCGCGCCTTCTTCGACACCCACCGCTGAGGGCCCGCCGGCCGCCGTACCGATACGGATTTCGTGACTGCGCCGACCCTCCGGTAGAGTTCCTCTCGGTAGCGTGTCCGAGCGGCCAAAGGAGCACGCCTCGAAAGCGTGTGTGGGGGCAACTCCACCGTGGGTTCGAATCCCACCGCTACCGCTCGAAAGCCCGAGGGCCCGTCCGATCCGGACGGGCCCTCGGCGTTTGTCCCCGCCTCCGCGCCGACGGCACAACCCGGGCGCGGGCACGAAAAAACGGCTCCGTACCCCGGGCCGATGACCACCGGTGCCCGGTCCGTACGGAGCCTGGAGGGGGGAGCGGCTCGGGGGGACTGACCGCTCCCCCGACGGAGTCCCACAACCGGAGCCGCGTCGGGGGGAAGTCGCGGCGACCGGTCCCACAGCGGGGAGCTCCGGATCCATGTACCGGAGATTCCTGCCAGATCCTCGGTACGTCATCCATCCTGCCGCCCGGGCCGCGACCGGGCACCCGGAGAAAGGCCCCACTCGCGGGGACCTTCGTCCCGGCGGCCGAACGCGTCGCACACTTGATAGCCCGTCCGGGTGGATAAGCTGCCTTGCAGGCCGTTCGGGGACCGGATGACGGCGGCCGACGGCTCCGAGGAAGGTCACCTGATGGCGCAGGCGAAGAAGATCGGCATCGCCCTCCTGCTCGTCTTCGTGCTCTACTCGATCATCACCTCGCCCTCCCGCTCCGCCGAGCTGGTCCAGCTCGGGTTCGAGGGCATCTCCAACGCGGCCAAGGCGGTCGGCACCTTCATGACCGGGCTGATCAAGTAGTGGTCGGCCGGCGACCGGTCCCGGGCCACCGGCTACGGTGAGCGGGACCCTCAGTCCCCGTCCGCGAGGAGCGGCAATCGTGATCCGGCACCTGGTCCTGTTCAAGCTCAACGAAGGCGTCAGCAAGGACGAAGAGCGCGTGCTCGCCGGCGCCAAGGCCTTCGACGCGCTCGGCGCGGTGATCCCCGAGCTGCGCCAGTGGGAGTGCGGCTGGAACACCACCGAGCGGGACATCGCGTACGACTACGCGATCAACAGCCTGGTCGAGGACGGCGAGGCCCTCCAGGCCTACCTGACCCACCCGGACCACCAGGCCGCGGCCGGCCTCTGGCGCGAGTTCGCCACCTGGGTGATCGCCGACATCGAGGTCTGAGCACCCGTCCGGCCCACCCGCCCCACCCGGTCCGGCCCCTTTCCGGCCCCGGTCCGACCCCTTTCCGCCCGGAGCCCGTACCAGGGCCGTACCCCGGACGGACCGCTGCGCCCCGCCCGGTGTCCGGGCGGGGCGTTCTGCTCCGTCCGGGAACGATCCGGGCCCCACCCCGCCGGCCGGCCGGCCGGGGAAAGGTTGAACGCCCCACCAACACACCTCCGTCGGGTGCTTGCCCGACCTGTGCCCACCTTGTGATGCTATGACCGGTTTTGCCGGACATGGCGAGGTAGTGAGCCAGCCCCGACACCCGATCCGCAGGGCCCGCCGTTCGACGACTTTGGGAGGGGTGAGGTGTCCGTGGACGAAGTGCTGGCTGCGATCACCAGCCCGGCCGGCGAGCTCCGCCCGGACCGGCTGCGCGGCCCCGGCGGCCGGCCGGCCGTGGATGTCCGGACGCTGACCCGGGTGCTGTTCGAACGGCTCGCCGAGCTGCCCCCTGACGCCCCCGAGCGGGAACGGGTCCGGGCCGCCCTGATCGAGGTGAACATCCCGCTGGTCCGCTACGCGGCCACCCGCTTCCGCAGCCGCAGCGAGCCCATGGAGGACGTCGTCCAGGTCGGCACGATCGGCCTGATCAACGCGATCGACCGGTTCGACCCCGACCGCGGCGTCCAGTTCCCCACCTACGCGCTGCCGACCATCCTGGGCGAGATCAAGCGCTACTTCCGGGACAACGTCCGCACCATGCACGTCCCGCGCCGGCTCCAGGAGCTGTGGGTCCAGGTCAGCGGCGCGATGGAGGAGCTGACGGTGCTGCACGGGAGGGCTCCCAAGGTGCCCGAGATCGCCGCCAGCCTGCGGATCCCCGAGGAGGACGTGCGGGCCTGCCTGGACGCCGGACGGGCCTACAACGCGGCGTCCCTGGAGGCCGCGCAGGAGCACGAGGGCGGGCTCGCCCTGCTCGACCGGCTCGGCTACGAGGACTCGGCGCTGGCCGAGGTCGAACACCGCGACATGGTCCGCCACCTGCTGGTCCAACTCCCCGAGCGGGAGCGCCGGATCGTGATGCTGCGGTTCTTCGCCAACCTGACCCAGTCCCAGATCAGCACCGAGCTGGGGATGTCCCAGATGCACGTCTCCCGGCTGCTCTCGCGGATCCTGACCAGGCTTCGGACCGGCAACTCCTGGGAAGAGTGAGATTGCAGCGAGTTACCCGTGCGTGACATCTTGCGACGTTCGGGTTTGCCGTGGACCGTGTTCCGGTATGCAGGGGGAAGGCCCTCGCCGGGAACCTCCGCGCGAAGGCCCCCGTTCAACTGTCAGTCACGAGGGGGTGGGTGCATGTCCGGAGAGCTGGGCACTGCGGAGATCCACGCTGGTCAGGCCAACGGCACGGCCGTCGCCGAGGACCTCGTCCCGCGGCAGCGGGCCGAACCGGTCGCGCCGCCCGGCCCCGTCGCGGGATCCGAGACGCCGCCCGGCGCCGGGATCGACACCCGGACGCTCTCCCGCTCGCTGTTCCTGCGGCTGGCCGCGCTGGACCCCGGCAGCACGGAGCACACCTACGTCCGCGACACCCTGATCGAGCTCAACCTGCCGCTGGTCCGGTACGCCTCGGCGCGCTTCCGCAGCCGCAACGAGCCGATGGAGGACATCGTCCAGGTCGGCACGATCGGCCTGATCAAGGCGATCGACCGGTTCGACCCGGAGCGCGGGGTCGAGTTCCCCACCTTCGCGATGCCCACCGTGGTCGGCGAGATCAAGCGCTTCTTCCGGGACACCAGCTGGTCGGTCCGGGTGCCCCGCCGGCTCCAGGAGCTGCGGCTGGCGCTCACCAAGGCCGGCGACGAGCTCTCCCAGCGGCTGGACCGCTCCCCCACCGTCGCCGAGCTCGCGGTCTGCCTGGGGGTCAGCGAGGAGGACGTGGTCGAGGGCCTCGCGGTCGGCAACGCGTACACCGCCAGCTCGCTCGACTCCGGCACCGGCGAGGAGGACAGCGACGGGCCGCTGGCCGACCGGCTCGGCTACGAGGACCTCGCGCTGGAGGGCGTCGAGTACCGGGAGTCGCTCAAGCCGCTGCTGGCCAAGCTGCCGCCGCGGGAGCGCCGGATCATCATGCTGCGGTTCTTCGGCAACCTCACCCAGTCACAGATCGGCGAGGAGATCGGGATCTCCCAGATGCACGTCTCCCGGCTGCTCACCCGGACGCTGACCCAGCTGCGCGAAGGGCTGATCAACGAGGGTTGATCAGCGCGCGCTGATCAACACGGGCTGAGCCCGTCGGCCCGGGCCGGGCCGGCCGGGTGCTCGGCCGCGTGCTCGGCCCCGGGCTCGTCCAGCAGGTTGGCGCGCAGCCCGGCCAGCACCTCGTCGTCCAGCCCCAGCCCCTCCCGCCAGAACGCCCCGAAGCCGCCCCAGCCCGTCTCCACCTCCGCGAACGCCGCGTCCAGGTAGCCGTGGTCGGCCCGGAAGACCGGCAGGAGCAGCTCGGGCTCGCTCATCAGGCCGCGGGCGCCGAAGTCGTCCAGCGCCCGGCGCACGACCGGGGCTGAGCGCTCGTTGGTGAGCAGGTAGTCGGCCAGGACGGTCCCGCGGTCCACCCCGAGGGCGGTCAGCAGCAGTGCGGCGGCCCAGCCGGTGCGGTCCTTGCCGGCCGAACAGTGGAACAGCAACGGCGGCCCGTCCGGGGCGGCCAGCAGGCGGAGCAGGGCGGCGAAGCGCTCGCGCGCCACCGGATCCGTGACGAACCACCGGTAGAGGCCGGTCATCAGGGCGGCCGCCCTGCCGTCGCCGAGCAGGGCCTGCTGGCGCTGCGGACTGTGGTCGGCCAGCGCGTCGCGGATCAGCAGGAAGATGTCGAAGTCCGCTGCCAGCAGCGGAAGATGATGGAGCGTCACACCGCCGGGCAGCCGGTCGAGGCCGGCCTGGCGGACTTCCCCCATGCTCCGCAGGTCCACCACGCTGCGCAGGCCGAGCGCGCCGAGCGGGGCGAGGTCCTCGGCGGTGACATGGTTCAGGCCATCGCTGCGCAGTGCCACCCCGCGCCGGAGAATCCGGCCGTCAGCCGCACGGTACCCGCCCAGATCCCGCGCGTTGATCGCGCCGCGCAAACCGAGACTGCGTCCGACCAGCGACGTTCCGCGGCTCTCCGGTGACGCATTCCGTACGTTCCGGAATCCCCCCGACTCGGTATGCTGATCGACCACGCGAGCACCTCCATTGCATATTCGGACTGTCACATGGCACAGCCGTGCCCGATATTGCATGAACCTGCCCAACGGGGCGGCGAGATGTGCAAGAGTGTCATGCGCAACGACGACAGTGTAGGTGTCCCGCCCGCCCCACGGACCCACACCGTCAGTAACCGCGCGTAGCACTCGGCTTCCGGTTTTTCATTTCCAATTCATTATTTGCGCCGCCGGTACGGTTCCGGTCACAATCAGCGCCTTCATGGCCTCACCATGAACGTTGGTAACAGGTTCGCTGCACTCTCGCCCAATTGGTCCCTCGCACCGCCGTCACTCGACCAGGATGGGCCCGGGCAGCCCGGCTGCCCGCGAACAGAGACACGGGCAGGCGAGCGCCGAGCAGCGGCGCGCCAGCCCCAAGGGGAGGATCACCATGGGTCGAGCGACCCGAAGAGTCGCCGCGTGCGCCGCGGCAGTCCTGCTGGCCAGCGGCCTGCAGATCACCCTGGCCCACGGCGACACGCCGCCCAGGATCGACCTCACCGTCCTGGTCGTCGACGACGGTGGCCCGTCCGTCGCCGCCATCGCGGCCGAGCTGAAGAGCCAGGGCACGCCCTTCAAGGTCGTCAGTCTCAATGACCCCAACCGTCCCGTCATCAACTCGGCTTTCCTGAGTGACACGGTGAACGGCCAGCCCCGGGGGAAGTTCCAGGGCATCGTGCTGCCCAACGAAAACCCCTTCCCCAGCAGTGCCGCCGAGATGACCGCGATCGCGAGCTACGAAGCCGCATTCAACGTCCGCCAGATCGACGCGTACACCTGGGCCAGTCCGGCGGTGGGTCTGAACTACGCCCAGAATCCCGGATTCGTCGGCAGCCTCGACGGATTCCAGGGCGCGACCACGGCATCCGGAACTTCGGGACCGTTCGGGTACCTCAAGGGCAGCGTCCCGTTCGAGGACAACGCTCCCGACGTCAGCGAGAGCTACGGCTACCTGGCCACCCCGTACGCCGGCCTTCCGTCCGGCAGCTCCTTCGTCCCGCTGGTAGACGCGCCGATACCCAACACGACCTCCCGCGGTTCGCTGGTCGGCGAGTACACCCACGGCGGCCGCAAGGAACTTGTCGTCACGTTCGTCTACAACCAGTACCAGCAGCAGTACCGCCTGCTGGCCCGCGGCATGGTCGAGTGGCTCACCCAGGGCGTCCACCTCGGCTACGACCGGAACTACTTCGCCACCCACGTGGACGACGTCTTCCTGGCCGACGACCGCTGGGACACCGTGCTGAAGTGCACCCCCGGCGACGTCACCTGCCCGCCCGGCACCCCGGAGACGGCCAACCCGATCCGGATGACCGTCGACGACGCCAACCACCTGAAGCAGTGGCAGACCGCCAACAACTTCACGCTGGACATGGTGTTCAACGGTGCCGGCAGCGAGGACTGGAAGTCCGACCACTCGACCACCGTGGACCCCACGGCGGACCGCATGATCGCCGACCAGAACAGCTACCGGTGGGTCAACCACACCTACACCCACCCGTACCTGGGCTGCGTGCAGGACGTCACGGTGGTGCCGTGGCGCTGCACCAAGAACAGCGCGGGCAACACGGTCTGGACCGACCAGAGCACGATCTCCACCGAGATCACGAACAACGTCGCCTGGGCCGCCGCACACGGCCTCGGCTTCGACCCGCAGACCCTGGTCACCGGTGAGCACTCCGGCCTGATGACCGCACCGCAGGAGACCACCGACAACCCGAACCTGGCGCCGGTGCTGGCCGCCAACGGCATCAAGTTCACGGCCAGCGACGCCTCCCGGGAGACCGGCCAGCGGAACATCGGCTCGAACGTGCTGACCGTGCCGCGGTACCCGATGAACATCTTCTACAACGCCGGCACGGCGAAGGAAGAGGCCGACGAGTACAACTGGATCTACACCAGCGCGGCCAACGGCGGCAGCGGCATCTGCGAGAACAACGCCAACTCGACCTGCCTGACCCAGCCGCTGGACGTCAACACCGGTTACCAGTCGTACATCGTGCCGCTGGAGGCCCGGATCGACCTCGGCCACGTGCTGAGCAACGACCCCCGGCCGCACTTCGTGCACCAGTCGAACATCTCCGAGGACCGCATCCTCTTCCCGGTGCTGGAGAAGATCCTCGGCACCTACCGCTCGCTGCACGCGGACAACACCCCGATCGTGAACCTGAGCCAGCGCGAGGTCGGCCTGGAGTTCCAGCGCCGGGCAGCCTGGAACACGGCTCTCGCCTCCGGCCAGGTCACCGCCTACCGGGTCGGCGACACCGTCACGGTGAACGCGCCGGCCGGCGTTCAGGTCCAGGCCACCGTGCCGACCGGAACTGCTCAGAAGCTGTCCATCGGAACGGCCGCGTTCGGTTCCGCCTACGCCGGTACGCTCTCGGGTTGGGTGTCCCCGGGCGCGCTGCAGAGCAGCGTCACCCTGCAGCTGCCGTCCGCGCCGGTCGCCCCGGCCCCCGTCGCGCCGAACGTCGCGGCCGGCTCCGTCCCGGCCCCGGTGCCGACGGACAAGAAGGTCGTGCCGCAGGGTGTCGCCACCCCGGTCCCGGTGGGCCCGAGCGACAACACCCGCCAGCCCGCGCCGTCCCTGGTCCCGGGTAGCGGAACCCCGGTGCCCGGCAAGGACGTGACCGCTGGCACCATCGGTCAGGACAGCCACCGCGACGGGGTCGCGGCGAAGCACGGCAAGGCCTCTGGGGGGACGGCCTCGCCGAGCAGCACCACCGGACACTCCGGCAACCGGTAACCGGCAACACCCGCTGGTGGGGCCGGGCCGGTCGCCCGGCCCGGCCCCGCCACGGCTCCCGTTCCGGTCATCCAGGCCGGAACCGACGCAAGAACAGGAGGGGGGACAGGAATGCGCGTCACCCTGCTCACCGAGGGGACGTATCCGCACCAGCACGGCGGCGTGAGCGTCTGGTGCGACCAGCTCGTTCAGGGCATGCCCGACGTCGACTTCGACGTCATCGCCGTCACCGGAACCGGGCACGAACCACTGGCCTGGGAGCTGCCCGCCAACATGCGGTCGGTCACCACCGCACCGCTGTGGGGGCCGGCCTCCGATGCCCGGCCGCCCCGTGGCAAGGAGATGCGGCGCTTCCTCAACGCGTACGAGCGCTTCCTGCACTCCATCCTCGACCCGGTCTACACCACCCACTTCGGGACCGAGCTGTACAACTTCGCCGACCTCGGCCGGGCCGGGCTGCTCAGCCCGGCGCTGCGCAGCGAGCGGGCGCTGCGCACCCTCCAGCACGTCTGGACCCGCGACTACCTGCCGACCGCCGTCTCCAGGCCCACCCTGCACGACGCCCTCAACGCCACCGACCTGCTGGAGCACGCCCTGCGGCCGCTCTCGGTCGAGCCGCCCAAGGACGGCGTGGCGCACGCGGCCAGCGGCGGGCTCGCCACCCTGCCCGGGCTGATCGCCGCACAGCAGTACGGCGTACCGTTTCTGCTGACCGAGCACGGCATCTACCTGCGCGAGCGCTACCTCGGCTACCGCACTGGCCCGTACCGCTGGCCGGTCAAGGCACTGCTGCTCGGCTTCTACCGGATGCTCGCCGAGGAGAGCTACCGGCAGGCCGCGCTGGTCACCCCCGGCAACCGGTACAACCGGCGCTGGGAGGAGCGCGGCGGCACGCCGTCCTCGCACATCCGCACCGTCTACAACGGGGTGGACCCGGCGGCCTTCCCGCCGGCCGGCCCCGAGCCCGAGACGCCGACCCTCAGCTGGGCCGGCCGGGTCGACCCGATCAAGGACCTGGAGACGCTGATCCAGGCCTTCGCCATCGTCCAGCGTGAGATCCCCGAGGCGCGGCTGCGGCTCTTCGGCGGCACTCCCAAGGGCGGCGAGGCGTACCGGGACCGCTGCATAGCCCTGGCCGCCGAGCTCGGCATAGCCGACTCGGTGGCCTTCGAGGGCCGCGTCGCCGACATCACCGACGCCTACGCGGCGGGCAACGTGGTCATGCTCTCCAGCATCAGCGAGGGCTTCCCGTTCACCCTGATCGAGGCGATGTCCTGCGGCCGCGCGACCGTCTCCACCGACGTCGGCGGCGTGCGCGAGGCGGTCGGCGACACCGGCCTGGTCGTCCCCCCGCGCGAGCCCGAGCCGATGGCGGCCGCCGCGATCGAGCTGCTGCGCGACACCGAACGGCGCGCCCGGCTCGGCGAGGGCGCCCGGCTGCGGGTGATCGAGCAGTTCACCCTCCGCCAGAACATCGACGGCTTCCGCGGCATCTACACCGAACTCCTGGGCACCGCCCGCTGGATGCCCGGCGGCATGGTCGCCGTCACCGACCAGGTCCCCAGCCCCGACTGGGACCAGCAGTTGGCCGCCGCCCGCCCCGAGCCGAGCGAGGTCGGGGCATGAGCGAGCGCAGTATGGGGGTCCCCCCGGCCGAAGGCCGGGGGAGAGTCATCGAAGGGCGCGCGTCCCGCGAAGCGGCCACCGAGTGCGGCGGGGTGGGCGCATGAGCGAGCGCAGCGAGCACATCATCGAAAGGTGCGCGTCCCGCGAAGCGGCCACCGAGTGCAACGAGGTGGGCGCATGAGCGGCCCACTGCGGCTGGTGCCCGACGAGGCCGGCCCCGAGCACACCGTGCAGCTGCGCACGCTGCCGCTCAAGCGCCGCCGGCCCGCCCCGCCGGAGCCCGAGCCGGAGGCGGAGCCGGAGGAGTCGCTCCACCTCTCCGCGGACCCGCTGGACGAACTCGCCGAGCGCCTGCGCGACGTCTGCGCCGACGCCGTCCACCCGTACGAGATCGCGGCCTTCCTGGAGTCCGACGGCCTCTCGGACGAGCAGGCCGCCCTGCTGTACGGCCGCCCCGACGCGTTCACCGTCGCCGAGGAGCTGTTCGAGAAGGTCGCCCGCCGCTACCCGGGCCCGAGCTCCGAGTTCGCCAACCCCTGGCGGGCCGACCCCTGGCGCTGCGTGGTGCGCGGCCTGGTGTTCGCCCTGCCCGGGCTCGGCTACCTGCTCGGCGCCAACCTGTTCGCGACCACCCGGATGCGCTTCGGCCTGCCCTCGGGCATGCTCGCGCTGTCCGTCGCCACGCTGGTCAGCTGGGGCTTCAACCAGGCGCTGGCGCACCGCTCCTACCGCTGGCTGGGCCGGCTGCGCCGCCGCGAGGCCGCGATCTGCCTGGCCGTCGGCGCCCCGGCCGGCGCCCTGGTCGCGGCGGCCACCGCGTACCTGGTCGGCGGGCCGCTCGGCGCGCTGTGCTTCGCCGCCGGACAGTCCTGCTACCTGGCCGCGGCCACCGTGCTGCTGGTGCTGGGACGGGAGAAGTTCCTGCTGCTGGCGCTGGCCCCGGCCTCGGTCGGCGCGGGCGTGGTGCTGGCGGTCGACGTCCCGCAGGTGGTCCGTACGGTCGTGCTGCTCGCCTCGCTGCTGCTGGCGGTCGGGCTCTGCGTCCGGGAGCTGCTGGTCTGCATCCGCGGCGGCGAACGCGAGTCCGTCTCCCTGAAGCTGCCGGTCCGCCAGGAGGTCCCGCACCTGCTGTTCGGCCTGGCCTGCGGCACGCTCACGCTGATCGCGGGCCTCGGCGAGACCATCCACCAGGCCGTGCGGACCGGCGGCGACGCCGTACGGGGGGCCTCGACCACCCCGACCGGCCCGGCCATGATCGCGCTGACGCTCAGCCTGGGCCTCGCCGAGTGGCTGCTCTTCCGCTACCGGGCGATGGCGGTGGGCGCGCTGCGCACCAGTCACACCAGCGGCCAGTTCACCCGCCGCACCGGCGGCATCCTGCTCGGCTGCCTGTTCATCTACCTCACCACCGTGGCCGCGCTGGACGCCGCCGCGACCGTGCTGTGGCCCGGCGCCCCCGCGCTCGGTGTGCCGCAGCTCGCCGCGATGCTGCTCCTCGGCGGCTCGCTCTGGCTGGCGCTGCTGCTGAACGCCTTCGGGTTCAGCTGGAGCACCGCCCTCATCTGTCTGGCCGCCGCGGTCGCCGAGAGCGCCGGGCTGCTGGCGGGTGCGGACCCGATCGCCCTGCAGCTGATCGGCTGCGGGGCGGCCGCCCTCGTCCTCACCTCAATCGCCGGGCCCGCGCTCGGCCGCACCACCCAGCACCGCTGAACACACCGAATATCCCGCACGCCCCGATCCGCGTGCACCGTCGTACCCGCTCCACCTGAGACACCCACCGGGCCACGGCGGCCGGCCACCACAGAGCGTCGGTCCGCCCAGGCAGATCGAGAAAGCGAAAATCCGCATGAGCAGCGTCGCGGTTACCGGAGCCGAGGGCTTCATCGGCTCCCACCTCGTCGAGACCCTGGTCGCCGACGGGCACCACGTCCGCGCGATGGTCCAGTACAACTCGTTCTCGTCCTTCGGCTGGCTGGAGACCCTCTCCGAGGAGGTGCTGGAGTCCGTCGAGATCGTCCTCGGCGACGTCCGGGACCCGGGCTCGGTCAACGGCCTGGTCAAGGGCACCGAGGCGGTCTACCACCTGGCCGCCCTGATCGCGATCCCGTACTCCTACCGCGCTCCCCACTCGTACGTGGACACCAACGTCACCGGCACCCTGAACGTGCTGGAGGCGGTGCGCCACCTGGAGATCCCGCGCATGGTGCACACCTCCACCAGCGAGACCTACGGCACCGCGCAGACCGTGCCGATCACCGAGGACCACCCGATCAACACCCAGTCCCCGTACGCCGCCTCCAAGGCCGGCGGGGACCGGCTGGCCGACAGCTACCACGCCAGCTTCGAGACCCCGGTCGTCACCCTGCGCCCGTTCAACACCTTCGGCCCGCGCCAGTCGATGCGCGCCGTCATCCCGACCGTGATCGCCCAGGTCGCGGCCGGCCAGACCGAGATCACCCTCGGCGACCTGCGCCCGACCCGCGACTTCACCTTCGTCAAGGACACCGCGAACGCCTTCCGCACCGTGGGCACCGCGGACGCCGCGACGGTGGTCGGCCGGACCTTCAACGCCGGTACCGGCGGCGAGATCTCGGTCGGCGACCTGGTCACCCTGACCGGCAAGCTGATGGGCGTGGACCTGGTGGTGAAGGAGGACGAGCAGCGCATCCGTCCGGCCAACTCCGAGGTCATGCGCCTGGTCGCGGACGCCACCCGGCTGCGCGAGGCCACCGGCTGGGCACCGGGCTACAGCCTGGAGCAGGGCCTGGAGCAGACCATCGAGTTCTTCCGCGACCCTGCCAACCTGGCCCGCTACAAGACCGACATCTACAACGTCTGACCCGCCCCGAAACGATCATGCTCGTCCTGGTAACCAAGGTTCGTGTCCTGCACATCCTTTCCGTGGGGGAAACACCATGCACGCAGTGATCCTGGCCGGCGGCAAGGGCGTCCGACTCCGCCCGTACACCACCGCGCTTCCCAAGCCTCTCGTTCCGATCGGCGACCAGCACGCGATCCTGGAGATCGTGATGCGCCAGCTCGCCGCCGCGGGCTTCCAGAGCGTCACCCTGGCCATCGGCCACCTCGGCCACATCATCCGCGCCTACGTCGGCAACGGCTCCCAGTGGGGCCTGCGGGTCGGCTACGCCGTCGAGGACAGCCCGCTCGGCACCATGGGCCCGCTGCTCACCATGCAGGAGCGCCTGCCCGAGCACTTCCTGGTGATGAACGGCGACATCCTGACCGACCTGGACTTCGCCGGGGTGCTCAAGCACCACGAGGCGTCCGGCGCCCCGCTGACCATCGCCACCTACGCCCGTCAGGTCAAGATCGACTTCGGCGTGCTGACCGCCGACGAGGGCCTCATCACCGGCTTCCAGGAGAAGCCCAGCATCGACTACCGCGTCTCGATGGGCGTGTACGGCGTCTCCCGCTCGGCGCTCGCCAGGTACACCCCCGGCCTGCCACTGGGCTTCGACGAACTGGTGCTGGACCTGCTGGCCGCCGGCACCCCGCCCGCCGCCTACGAGTTCGGCGGCTACTGGCTGGACATCGGCCGCCCCGACGACTACGACCGGGCCAACGCCGAGTTCTCCACCATCCGGCCGGTCCTGATGCCCTTCGAGTCCACCGGTGTCACGCCGGGCGTCGCGGAACTGCCGATCCCGGCCGCCCGCACCGCCCCGGACGACGTGGTCGCCGAGCCCACCGCCGTGGGCGCCGAGAGCGACGGACGGGCCGCGTGAGAATTCTGCTCCTCGGCGGCGACGGCTTCCTCGGCCGTCACGCCACCGCCGTCCTGCGGTCACTGCCCGGTGCCACCGTGCTGACCGCGGGTCGACGGCCCGCCCACGACCTCCGGCTGGACCTGGCCACCGCCCAGGCCGGCCCGCTCGGCGAGGAACTGTCCGCGCTGGCCCCCGACGTGGTGGTCAACTTCGCCGGCGCGGTGGCCGGCAGCGCGGTCACCCTCGCCGAGGTGAACGCCCGCGGCCCCGCGGTGCTCTGCGAGGCGCTCTCCCTCGGCGCCCCGAAGACCCGTCTGGTGCACATCGGTTCGGCCGGCGAGTACGGCGTCTGCGCGCCGGGCGAGTCGCTGCCCGAGGACGCCGACGCCCGCCCGGTCGGCGTGTACGGCGCGACCAAGCTGGCCGGCTCCCTCGCGGTGGCCGGCTCGCCGCTGGACGCCGTGGTGCTGCGGGTGTTCAACCCGGTCGGCCCCGGCGCCCCGGCGGGCTCGCTGCCCGGCCGGCTCGCCGCCGAGCTGCGCCGGGTGGCGCCCGAGGGCGCCGACGGCGTGATCACGGTCGGCGACCTCTCCGCCTACCGCGACTTCGTCGACGCCCGGGACGTGGCGGGGGCGGTCGGTCTCGCCGTCACCGCCGACCGTCCGCTCCCCCGGGTGCTCAACCTGGCCTCCGGGCACGCCCGGCAGGTCCGCGCGATCGCCGACGGGCTGGTCGCCGCGACCGGCTTCACCGGCCGGATCGACGAGAGCGGGGCGGGCTCCGAACGCTCGGCCGCGGTCTCCTGGCAGCAGGCCGACGTGTCGGCCGCCGCCCGGGAACTCGGCTGGCAGCCGGAGACGGACCTCGCCGACACCCTGCGCGACCTGTGGCTCGACACCGCGGGGACCACGTCCGACCCGGTGGTCGCATGATCGCCGGGACCACCCCCGACGCCCGCCTGCTGGTGCCGCTGTACGTCCACCCCGCGGTGGACCCGGCGGCCTGGCAGGCGGTCGCCGCCGCCGACCCCGCCCGGATCGCCGCCGTCGTGCTCAACCTCGCCGACGGCCCCGGCGACGTCCCGGACCACGTCTTCACCGAGGCGGCCGACGAACTCCGGGCCGCGGGACTGCCGTTGGTCGGCTACACCGACACCGACTACGGCCGCCGGCCGCACGCGGCCGTGGTGGGCGACATCCTGACGCATCGTCAGCGACACGGCATCACCGGCGTCTACCTCGACCAGGTGCCCACCCACCCGGGCGCGCTGGCGCACTACCGGCGGCTGGCCACGGCCGCCCGCGCGGCCGGCTGCGGCACCGTGGTGTTCGGCCACGGCGAGCACCCGGACCCGGGCTACGCCGAGGTCGGCCTGGCCGACCTGCTGGTCACCTTCGAGGGCGACTGGGAGGCCTACCGCACCATGACGATGCCGCTGTGGACCGCCAGGCACGCGGCCTCCCGCTTCTGCCACCTGATCTACGACGTCCCCACCGAGCACGCCCAGGACGCCGCCGCCCTGATCGCCGCCCGGCGAGCCGGCGTCGGCTGCGCCGTACCGGGAGCCGGGGACAACCCCTGGCGCACCCTGCCGTACGGCCTGAACGCCGCCGAACTGACCTGACCCGATCCCGGAGTCCGACTACCGTGAACCGTCGCAACCGGCTACTTCCGGCCGCCCTGTCGCTCGCCACCGCCACCGCCCTGCTGGTCAGTTCGTGCAGCAGCTCGGGATCGGAGGACGACCAGGACTCGGCCGACGGCACCCCGAGCAACACCCCGGTGGCCACCGCACCGACCACCCCGGGCAGCACCGGTACCCCCGGCACGCCCGACCCGAGCACCGCCCCGGAGACCCCGCCCCCCGCGCCGCCCACCACCCCGGGCACACCCAGCGCCCCCGGCACCCCGGGCCCCGCCCCCGGCACCCCCGGCACTCCCGGTCACACCACGCCGCCGGGAACCGGCACCCCGCCCGGCAACCCCGCACCGCCGCCGGCCGGCACCCGCTGGCAGCCCGCTCCCGGCCTGGCCTGGCAGTGGCAGCTCGGCGGTTCGGTGGACCAGTCGGTGGACGTCCCGGTCTACGACATCGACGGCTTCGAGAACGACGCCTCGGTGGTGGCCGCGCTGCACGCCAAGGGCCGCAAGGTGATCTGCTACATCAACGCCGGCTCCTGGGAGGACTTCCGCCCCGACTCCGCCGCCTTCGCCAAGTCCCTCCAGGGCTCGGACACCGGCTGGAAGGGCGAGAAGTGGTTCGACATCCGCAAGCTCGACCAGCTGAAGCCGCTGATGGCCGCCCGCTTCGACATGTGCAGGAGCAAGGGCTTCGACGCCGTCGAGCCCGACACCATCGAGGCCTACAACCAGAACAGCGGCTTCCCGCTGACGCCCGATGACCAGCTCAGGTACAACCGGATGCTGGCACAGCTCGCCCACGAACGCGGCCTGGCCATCGGTCTGAAGAACGACCTCGACCAGATCCCGGCACTGCTCGCGGACTTCGACTTCGCGGTCAACGAGGAGTGCGCGCAGTTCGACGAGTGCGACCGGGTCGCGCCCTTCGTCAAGGCGGGCAAGGCGGTCTTCCACGTCGAGTACAAGCTCGGCACGGACCAGTTCTGCACCAAGGCCAAGTCGCTGGGCTTCAGTTCGATGCAGAAGAAGCTCGAACTGAACGCCTGGCGCAAGCCCTGCTGAGGCCTCCCGCTCCCGTCACGCGGGTGACCCGGACCAGGGTCACCCGCGCGAGGGTCACTTGACCGCCAGCCAGATGACGGCGCCGAGCGCCACCAGCACGCCGACGGCGACCAGCGCGATCACGCCGGTGCGACTGCCGCTCTTGCTGCTGCCGTAGGTGGAAACGTTGCCCGGCGCCTGCGGGGCCGGAGTCTCGTCGACGAACGCCCGGAACATCTGGGTGCTGCCGGCGGGGTCGTAGTCGTTGTCAGCCATGGCACGGACTCTAACGAACCGGCCCACCTCAGGCACACCCCGGACCCCCGTCACGCGGGCCACACCACTCCCACGTGCGACGGTGGTATGACAGCATCGTCAAGACCGCGCCGTTCCCGGAATGCCGGGCCGCACAATGCGGTTGACTGCGATCATGACCGGAAACCACAGCCGGGTGAGCCTCGGCACCTCCGACCTGTCCGTCTTCCCGCTCTCCCTCGGCGGCAACGTCTTCGGCTGGACAGCCGACGAACAGCAGTCCTTCGCCGTCCTGGACGCCTACGCGGCGGCCGGCGGCAACTTCGTCGACACCGCCGACGTCTACTCCTCCTGGGCCCCGGGCAACACCGGAGGCGAGTCCGAGACCGTCCTCGGCAACTGGCTGCGCAGCCGCGGCAACCGCGAGGACGTCGTGATCGCCACCAAGGTCGGCATGCACGCCGACCGGAGCGGTCTGGGCGCGGCCACCATCAAGGCCGCGGCCGAGGACTCGCTGCGCCGCCTGGGCGTCGAGCGGATCGACCTCTACTACACCCACCGGGACGACGACACCCCGGTCGAGGAGTTCGTCACCGCGCTGGACGAGCTGGTCCGCGCGGGCAAGGTCCGGGCGGTCGCCGCCTCCAACATCTCCGCCGAGCGGCTCGCCGAGTCGCTGGCCTTCGCCGAGCGCGAGGGCCTGGCGAAGTACGTCGCCGTCCAGCCGCACTACAACCTGGTCTCCCGCGACACCTTCGAGGGCCCGCTGGCCGACGTGGTGGCCGAGCACGGCCTGGCCACCGTCCCGTACTACGCGCTCGCCTCCGGCTTCCTGACCGGCAAGTACCGTCCGGGCGGCGCGGGCGTGGACAGCGCCCGCGCCGAGGGCGCCGCCCGCTACCTGGCCGAGCCGCGCGGCCCCAGGGTGCTGGAGGCGCTGGACACCGTGGCCGCCGAGCACGGGGTGGAGCTCGCCGCCGTCGCCCTGGCCTGGCTCACCGCCCGTCCGACGGTCGCCGCCCCGATCGCCAGCGCCCGCACCGTCGAGCAGCTCCCGCCGCTGCTGGCCGGCGCCGCCCTGGAGCTCACCCCGGAGCAGACCGCACTGCTGGACGCCGCCTCCGCCTGAGCCCGCCCGGCTCCACGCCGGACCCTCGCAGGCCGCGAACAGCGCCCCACCCGGGGCGCGGTTCGCGGCCTGTCGCGCTTCCGGCGGCGGCAACGCGCCTGGGAACCATCAGACCCGATGGAAAGTCATATTTACGAATTACCGTGAACGCATCAAGACTTCACTCAAGACGAGGCGATACGGGGGACGCTTTGACCGACAATCCCGCCTGGGACGGTCTGTTCGACGACGAGGACCGGAAGAAGTACGCGAGCCTGCGGCTCAACTCCGCCGGCGGCGGTGGCGGCACCGGCGGTGGCGGCAAGGTGACCGTCACCCCCGCCGACCTGAAGGCGCGGGCCGGCACCGTCGACGAGATCAAGGGCAACTTCCACACCGTCGACGACACCGCCCAGGAGAAGACCACCAGCGCGTACGCCGCGCTGACCAGTTGGCAGACCGGCCCCGAGCTGCGCAACCGCTCCATCCGCTGGGACAACCAGGTGGCCACCCTCGGCAACCTCCTCTACGACCTCGCCCAGCGCCTGCGGAAGACCGCAGACCAGTACACGGCCGCCGAGAACACCAACAAGCAGAACCTGTCCGGCGGGAACTGAGGGGGCCACCACCGTGCTGAGCTACGAGATCGTCCGCAACGCCAAGACCGAGCCGCTGCACGCGGCAGCCGAGGAGTGGAAGACCCTCCAGTCCCGCTACACCGGCCTGAAGGACCGGCTGGCCAACGACGTCGCCGACAAGCTGGCCGCCGGATGGGAGGGCGAGGCCGCCACCCAGGCCCGCGCGCAGATCCAGAAGGCCGCCGAGCAGATCGACGCCGCCGGCAAGGAATCCGCCGACATCAGCGGACTGCTCGCCGACGCCGCCCAGCAGTTCGCCGCCGCCCAGACCCGGCTGAAGAAGATCGCCGACGAGGACGGCCCGGCCAACCACCTCCAGGTGGACGGCACCGGCAGGGTCACCGACGTCCATCCGCTGCTGAAGGACAAGTCCGCCCAGACGGACCCGGACTACGAGCGGGTCTTCCTGCCGCAGCGCAAGCGCGCGGTGGAGGACCTGGTCCACAGCCTCGAAGCGGCGCTCCAGCAGGCCGCCGACGCGGACCAGGCCGCTGCCTGGGCGCTGCGCTCGGACCCGAACGGCGCGAACGACTACTCGTTCAACGCCAACGGCTACCACACCCTCAAGGACGCCACCGAAGCCCGCAAGGATCTGTCCGACGCACTCGCCCTGGCCGGCAAGGGCGGCGGCAACCTCTCGGTGGAGGAGCTGACCAAGCTCAACGCCCTGCTGGAGAAGCGCAGGAACGACCCGGCGTTCGCCGAGCAGTTCGCCACCACGCTCGGCCCGCGCGGCACCCTGGAGTTCTGGCGCGACGCCAACGACCCGGGCAAGTTCGGGGCGTACAGCAAGGAACGCAACGAGGCCGTGAAGAAGCTCCAGGCCTCGCTGGGCGCGACCCTGGGCACCGCCACCCAGAGCCACTCCAAGCCCATGCAGGACTGGGAGGACGAGATGCTCAAGCTCGGCCCCCAGGTTCTCAGCCACCCGGGCGGCGGCCCGACGCCGCGGGGCTACCAGCTGATGAGCAGCCTGATGCGCTCCGGCACCTACGACACCGACTTCCTCGACTCCTACGGCGACGGCCTGCTCAAGTTCGAACGCGCCGCCAAGACCGACCCGCAGCTCATCTGGGCGCCCGACTCGACCCAGCCGAGCTGGGACCACCTCGGCGACGGGCGAGGCGGAGACGCGGTGACCGGCTTCATGGAGTCGCTCAGCCACAACCCGCAGGCCTCCACCCGCTTCCTGGACCCGGGCGACCCCCGGACCAACGACCACCTCAAGTACCTGCTGGACGAGCGCCGCTGGCCCGATGAGATGGGCCGCGACGGCACGCACGTCCAGGGCCGGCACTCGCTCGGCCTGGCCATCGAGGCCGCCACCACCGGCGACCTCCCCGGCCAGGAGGACGCCGTCCGGCACCACACCGAGGCCCAAGCCCGGGTCATGCGCGACACCGTCAACATGCTGGACGGCGGCATCGGCAACGAGAAGCTCCCGGACGGCATGCGGCGCCCGATCGCCAACGCGCTGGCCGACTACGCCTCCGACACCCACGACATCCTCTCCGGCACCAACCGCGCCGCCAAGGACCATGCGGGCGAGGGCGCCAGCGGCGTCTGGATCGACCCGGTCACCGGAGAGACCAGGATGGCCACCGACAAGGGTTCCCTGATCCGGGTCCTGCGCGGCATCGCCGACGACCCCGAGTCCCACCACATCGTCCAGCAGGCCGAGATGGTGCACGTCGCCCAGCAGCTCGCCGAACTCCCGCCGAACGTGGGCGAGAAGGAGTGGAAGGGCGTGATGGCCAACTCCTCGGTCGCCCTCGGCGTCTACGACGCCGTCCAGGCCGACGCCATCCTCGACAAGCGCGACGACGACACCAAGGTCGAGGCCTGGCGGGCCAAGGGCATGTACCAGGGCATCGGCACCCCGCTGAAGCTGGTCCCGGTCCCCGGTGTGGCAGACATGGCACAGAGTCTGCTCGGCAGCGGGATCATGGGGTGGCAGATGAGTGCCACCGAGGAGATCAACGCGGCCGCGGCCGGCAAGATCGAGGCGAACACCCTCACCGGCGCCAACGGCCGCAGCGGACACGAGGGGATCAGTGCCATGGTCGAGAGGTGGCAGCAACAGCGGGCCGGCCTCAACCCGGACTCCCCCGCCGTCGACTGGGACGAGCAGCAGATGCGGACGATCTACAACACGGGTCGCAGCGACGCCGCCTCCGCCCTCGGCCGTGGGGGCGAGAACAAGTGACGCCCGAGTCCGCGGGCCCGCGCGCGGCACGTCGGCGGTGGCGGCTTCCGGTCGCCGCCGGCGTCGGGCTGGCCCTCGCCGCCGGCGCCGTGTTCTACCTGGGTGGCGGGTACGACCGCCGGCAGGACGGCCGCTCGCTGACCGGGCTCTGCCACGGCAGCGTGGACACCGCCGAGGTCAAGACCCTGCTCGGGGTGGACCGAGCGCGGGGCGAGGACGCCGAGGCGCCCGAGGGCCTGGCCGCCTGCTCCGTGGTCAACGCCGGGAAGCCCTCCGGCGGTTTCCTGAACGTCCGGGTCGGCCGGGCCCCCGAAGAGGTCGGCAGGGCCCTGCACGACCTCCAGCGGTACCGTCCGAACCTCGCCACCACCATGGTGATGCCGTTGGGCCACGGCCGCCGGGGAGTTCTGGACCTCGAAGGCCGGGACCGCGCGACCGCCGTACTCCCGCTGGACTGCCCCGCTCCGAACACGGCGGGCCTGCTGGTCACTGTCGAGGCCGTCCCCGCCAACGGCGGGTACGTCCGCGACGACCCGGCCCAGCGGGCCCGGTTCGCCCGCGTCGCCGCCCGCGCCGCGGAGGGCGCAGCCCGGGTCTGGGGCTGCACCGCGCCCTCCGGACCGGAGATCGCCGAAGTCCCGGCGGACACCCGGTACGTCAAGGTCCCGGACGGCGCGGCAAGCGGCACCTGCGCCGGACTGCCCGGCGTCACCGTCGAGTCACCCGCGGACCCGAACGCTCCGATCGAGGACTGCTTCCTGTACGCCGGCCAGGACACCCCGCGCTTCCGCCTCGGGGCGTACTACCCGCCGTTCGCGGCTCTCCTCCCGGCGGTCGCCGACTACCCGGTCACCGGCCCGGCCGGCGACAAGGGCGGCCTGGCCTGGGCCGCCGCCGCCTGCCCCGGTGGCGCCACCGCCCTCTTCACGGTGGACACCGTGTTCGACGGGGACCGGACCGGCGCGCCCGACCCGGCCCTGGAGAAGGCCGCCCTGCGCGGCTTCGCCACCCGCTCCGCCCAGCGCCACGGCTGCTCGGCCCCGCAGCTGCCCTGAACGCGGTCCGGGCCCCCGACAGCGCGGCGCTGTCGGGGGCCCGTCACGGCTGCGGGACTACGGCCGCCCGAAGTGGGTCGGGTAGTAGCCCTGGCTGAGGGTCGAGACCCGGACGGTCGTGCCCGGCCGCGGCGCCTCCACGAACTTGCCGCCGCCCAGGTAGATCCCCACGTGGTGGATCCCCGAGGCCCGGCCGCTGTCGGACCAGAACACCAGGTCGCCGCGGCGCAGCTGCCCGGAGCTGATCGGCGTGGTCGCCGCGTACTGGTCGTCGGCCACCCGCGGCAGGCTGATCCCCGCACGCCGGTAGGCCTGCTGGACCAGCCCCGAGCAGTCGTACCCGGACGGGCCGTTGCCTCCCCAGACGTACGGCTTGCCCAGCTGGGCGAGCGCGTAGTCGATGGCCGACTCCATGCTCCCGGAGGCCGGCGCCGGATTCGTGGCGGGACGGTTCGCGGGCTGCGCGGGAGCCGGGGCCGAACCGCCGCCGGACTGCCCGGTGCGGCTCGCGTAGACGTCGTAGTGGCTGGTCCACCGCCACTCGCCGGAGCCGTTCTTGAACCAGTACTTGGAACCGTCCCACCCCTGGCGCATCCCGGAGGAGGAGGCCGAACCGTTGGAGACGGGCTGGGCGCCGGAGCCGGCCGAGCCGCCGGACTGCCCGGTGCGGCTCGCGTAGACGTCCTGGTGGCTGGTCCACCGCCACTCGCCGGAGCCGTTCTTGAACCAGTACTTGGAACCGTCCCACCCCTGCTTCCCGGCCGCGGCCTGGGCGGATCCGGCACCGGCCGTCAGGCCGACGACGCCGGCACCCGCCAGCACGGTGGTGGCCAGGCAGGTGCTCCGCACGGCCCGGTGTATTCGGCTGCCGCCGACCGCCGTCGCGGAGCGGGCGGTGCGCGGCCTGGCGGCGCAGTTCGGGCAGCCGCAGCCCGCGACCGCGGGGATGCTGCCGAGGCGCTCCTCGAAGCCGATCAGACCGGGATCAGCGTCGGAGCCGGTACCGGCTCCGACGTACGCGCCGGTGGCTATCCTCATGCGGGTCGTCCTTCCTTCCGTCCGGCACGGCTGGCCGGGGGCGGTACCGAGGCGGCCACTCCGGCCGGGGCGACGAAGGCGACCAGCAGCTGTTCCATCAGCGCGCTGCGGGCGGCCTCGTCCAGTTCGTGCGCGGTCGCCCGCTCCAGCCGGCGGACGGCGAGCGCCGCCGCCTCCACCGCGTCGTCCACCAGCACCGTCCGCAGGCCAGCGTCCAGGTCGGCCAGTCGGCGCCGGCGCATCGACTCGGCCACCTCGGGCGCGTAGTCCAGGGCCAGCGGCTGCACCGAGTAGACCTCCAGCCCGGCCGGGGCGGCCTCGGCCGCCAGCGCCCTGGTCATCTCGTCGGCGAACCACTGGCCGTCGCGCAGCGCGGGGCCGGGCGCCGCGTTGCTGTCGCAGGGCAGGGTGGACGCGGTGCGGGTGACCACCGCCTGGACCTGCTCGCGCAGGTAGCTCTCGTGGTCCTCGATCGCCAGCAGCGCCCGGGCGGTGTCCTTGACCCGCCAGACGATCAGCAGCCGGACCACGATCGGCGTGCCGGTGCGGTCCACCACCTTGACCGGCTCGCTGCGCCAGTGCCGCAGCCGGACGTCCACCCGGCGGCGGCGCAGCAGCGGGTTGACCCAGACCAGGCCGGTCCGGCGGACGGTGCCCCGGTAGCGGCCCCAGCGGGTCAGCACCCGGGTCTCGCCGCCCGCGTTGGCCAGCAGCCCGGCGAGCGTGAACACCACCAGCAGGCCGGCCGTGGCCGCCGCGGCGATGGACCGGGCGTCCACCTCCACCCGGCCGCTCTCCTTCACGGCGCTGCCGCGCAGGTCGGGCAGCACGTCCCAGTACGGGATCACGCCGGTGCGCAGCAGCACGAACAGCACCCCGGCCACGCCGATCAGCACCGCGAGCAGGGCGATCCAGCCGGGCAGCGAGGTGGCGCGGTGCTCGCGCACCGCCTGGTCGGCGCGCGGCGGGCGCCGGGAGGTGGTGGCGGTCGGCACCCCGGCAGCGGTCTCCAGGAGTTCGACGGTCTCCGGGGCGGCCGTCTCCAGCGGGTCGCGCAGGTCCGCGGAACCGGCCGGCGAGGGACTCGGGACGACGGCCAGCGGGGTGGTCGCCGGGCCGCTGTCGGCAGGGCCGCCCGCCTTGACGGTCTTGACGGCCGTGGTCCTGGCCAGCGGGCTGGCGCCGGAGGCGGAACGTTCCGGCAGTGCCGGGGGGAGCGCCTTGGGCAGATTGTCGGGTCGCTGCGAAGAATCGCGGGTGACGTCCATGCACGGGTCCTCTGGGTCGGTGTGTCGCGCAACGGGCGGCCCGGATCTGACGGGCAGTGCCAGGGTTAGGCTAAGTTCATACGTCATCAAATGCGACATTTGAGTAGAGGTGTGTCGACATTTACTGACGAATCATCCAAAGCCGACCTGACGCGCAGGCACATGAACGGATGGTCGGGACGGTTCGGCGCGGGTCAGCGCCGAGAAGCACCGGTCCGGTGGGAGAACACCCGACGGGTGATCAGGCCGAGACCGGTGAGCACCAGCAGGACTCCGGCGAGTCCACCGCGCCAGCCGGACTGGGCGGGCCTGCCGGACGCACCCTGCCCGGGCTCCGTCGACGGCGCGGCCGGCGGGGCGGCCGGCGGCCGGCTCGCGCCCCCGGCCGGCTCGTCGGACCCGGTCGGGTCGGCGGGTCCGGCCGCCGAGGGCGCGGACTTCACCGCGGCGACGGCCGTCGGCGAGGCGGCGAGGCCGGGGGCCCTGAGCGGAGAGGCGGAGGCGACGGTCGAAGGAGTCGGGACGACGGGCCTGGCGGAAGCGGGGAGCCCGGCGACCGCCGCCGAGGCCGACGAAGTCGCCGAGGTCACCGGGGCCGCCGCGCTCGGGGTCGCCTTCGCGGGACCCGACGGCTTCGCCGACGGACCGGAGGACGCCGGGCCCGACTGCGTCGGACCCACCGTCACCGGCCGGGCACCCAGCGGCGGAACGACGATCGGCACCACCGCGAAGGACGGGCTCGGCGAGGCCGCGGCCGCCGGAACCGGCGCGCTCGGGCTGGGCCTGGCGGGGCTCGGCTCGGTGGGGCTCGGCCGGACCTGGTTCGACGGAACCACCGCCGAGGACGGACCGGATGCCACCGGAGCACCGGGCCTGGCCGAACCCGGCCCGGTCGGGCTCGCCGTCGCCGGACTCGGCGTCGCCCCCCGACTCGGCACCGCCGTCGTGGGCACCGCCCCCGTAGGCACCGCCGCCACCCCGGCGACCCGCACCGGCACCGGATCCGCCGAAGTCCCGTTCCCCGCCCGGTCGGTCGCCGTGACGATCAGCCACTGCTCCCCGTCCACCAGGTCCCGGTTGGCCGTGCAGGTCCAGCTCCCGTCGAGCGCCGCCGTCGCCCCGCACAGCACCGTCCGCCGCTCCGGCTCCGTACCCGCACCGGCCTGCACCGTGACCAGCACGTCCGAGCCCGGCGCCGCCCGTCCGGCGAGCCTGGGGCGGATGACCCGCACCGTCTCCCCCGAGGCCGGCGAGGTGAGCACCGGCCGGTCCGGCAGGGCGGTGTCGACGACCAGCGCGACCGGCTGCCCGGCCGTCCGGTTGCCCGCCGGGTCGACCGCGACCGGGGTGAGCAGGTGCTTCCCGTCCGTCAGGTTCTCGACGGGCAGGCAGGACCAGCGGCCGTCCGCCGGCACCCCCGTGATGCACAGCTCGTCCGCCGAGCCCTGGTCGACGACCGAGACGGTGCTGCCCGCCTCGCCGGTGCCGGTGAGCCGGAGCCCCGGGTCGTTGGTGTACCCGGCGATGGAGAGCGTGGGGGCGACGGGCGGCGCGGTCCTCACGGTGACCCTGACCGGCTCGCCGCGCAGCACCACGCCACCGCGGGTGGTCTCCACCGGGGTGAGGACGTGCGGCCCGGCGGCCAGCGCCGTGCCGGGGCGGCAGGACCAGCCGCCGCCGCGCTCGACCTCGGCCGTGCAGAGCGCGGTGTCGCCCTCCCTGACCTCCACACCGGCGCCGGGCAGGGCGCCGCCGCCGCTGATCCGCGGCCCGTCGTCGGAGAGGACGGCGCCGTCGAGCGGCTCGGCGATCTCCGGCCGGGCGGCGCCGACGGTCAGCTCGACCTGCTGGTCGATGACCTCCCCGGAGTCGGCGAAGCCGCCGGAGGTGACGAGCTGTCCGGCGTCGCGGCCGATCCGCAGCCGGGCCCAGGTCACGCCGGAGACCGCACCGGGCGGGACGGTCCACTCCAGGGTGGCGGTGTCGGCGCCGGGCCGGATCTCGGTCTGCACCCGCTCGGCGGGGTCGAACCGTCCGGTGTGGCCGAAGTCGATCCAGCCGGCCAGGGTCGCGGGCCGGTCACCGACCGCGACCGGGACGGTGAGCCGGTAGTAGCGGCCGATCGCGGCCTCGGTGGGGAAGCCGATCGCCGGGTCGGCGCCCAGGAGGAGGTCGGAGACCAGGTGCGAGGCGTTGCCGTAGTCCTGCCGGTGCTCCGCGGACCAGGTGTCAGGGAACTGCCGGGCCACCGCGAGCGGGGCGTTCCAACCGGTCAGCAGCCCGGTCGCGAGGACGGCCAGGGCCGTGGCCGTGCGGGGAAACTGTCGGCTCATCCGGCTCTCCTTCGCGATCGCTGCCGGGGTGGTGGGCAGTCTGCACAAGATCGGACAAAAAGGAATCACGATCCTGGGCCGGTCATACTGCGACACCTGCGCCTTTGGCCGTGTCCCACCCGTTCGGCGGTCATTGGGGCGGCAGGACGGGATGTACCCGAAACGGCTGCATTTCATCCATTAGGCGGCAATCGACACCACCCGAACGGACGCGGGAACGGGACTTCAGGACCCATCCGGCAGACCCCGGCATCCTGGACCCGACCATTCACCGGAACCCTGTGTTCGATTCCGCGGAGACGCTTCCGGCGGGGCCCGGCGGGAACGAAAGAAGCCCCCGGCCGATGGCCGGGGGCTTCTTGCTGGTGCGCTCAGCAGGATTCGAACCTGCAACCTCTTGATCCGTAGTCAAGTGCTCTATCCGTTGAGCTATGAGCGCAAGGAACGGGCGAACCCGATCTTGCGGAGTTTGGTGCGCTCAGCAGGATTCGAACCTGCAACCTCTTGATCCGTAGTCAAGTGCTCTATCCGTTGAGCTATGAGCGCTCGCCCTGGTGAACGTTGCCTCCGGGGCGTTGCGGGGACAACATTACATGACCTGCGGCGCAGGGCGAAATCGGTTGTTCCGGGCCCCTGCCGGCCCCGCCGGAGCCCGTTCGACCCCGCGCCGCCACGACCAGGCCACCGCCCCGGACCTGCCCCGTTCCCGTCCCGAACCCGCACCGGGAACGCGAAGAGCCCCCGCCGACGAGATCGTCGACGGGGGCTCCCGACTGGCGGAGGCTGAGGGATTTGAACCCTCGATCAGGAATAACCCCGAAACCGCATTAGCAGTGCGGCGCCATAGACCGGACTAGGCGAAGCCTCCCCACACGGACCGTACCCGCGCGAGCGGACTCGTTCCGTGTGCCAGTGATGATGCCATAACCCTGGGGCTCGGCACCAACCGCTGCCAACGTTACTAGGCGGGTCGTCCCCGCCGCAAAGAAGAATGAGATACTGCCGTCTCCGGAGGAGCTGCCCCGAGCCGAGGAGACCTGTCGACGTGAGCAGCAGGCCGATCCGAGGCGCTGCTCGCCTCGCCGCCATACTCGACGCCCTGCCCGACGCGTTGCTGCTGGTGAACAGCAACGGCACCGTCGTGGACGCCAACAGCGCGGCGGTCCAGGCATTGCAGGCACCGGGCACCTCACTGGTCGGCATGGGCGTGCTGGGCCTGCTGCCCGAGTTCGACCCCAGCCGCATCCCCGGCTCGATGCGCCCGGCCACCCGCGACGGCGACGCCCCCGACCGTCCGGTCCGGATGACCGCCCACCGCACCGACGGCACCACCTTCCCGGTCGAGGTCTCCGGCAACGACTTCGCCGACGACGGCGACGGCCGCGGCTACGCGCGCTCCCCGTACGACTCGTACCGGGAGAACTCGCCCTCCTCCTCCGACCTGCTCCTGCTGCTGGTCCGCGACCTCTCCGGCCGGCTCGGCGTCGAGGCCGAGCTGCGCCGCCAGCACAAGCAGACCGAGATGATCCTGCGCGCCGCCGCCGAGGGCGTGCTCGGCGTGGACCTCGAAGGCCGCTGCGTGCTGGTCAACCCGGCCGCGGCGCACATCCTGGAGTACCGGGCGAGCGAGCTGGGCGGGCGCGAGCTGCACCCGCTGATCCAGCACTCCAGGGCCGACGGCACCCCGCTGGCGCTGGAGGAGTCCGCGCTGCTGGACACCCTGACCTCCGGGCGCAAGCACCGGGTGCGCGGCACCGTGCTGTGGCGCAAGGACGGCCGGCCGGTGACCGTCGACCTCACCACCGCCCCGGTCCGGGACGGCGACCAGCTGGTCGGCGCGGTGATGACCTTCACCGACCGCAGCCGCGAACTCGCCCTGGTCGCCCGCAACGAGCACCTCACCGCCGTCCTGGAGAGCGAGCTGGGCGGCGCCCTGAACGCGCTGAACCAGCGGCTCGACGCGCTCGCCGCCGACCCGGCCGGCCAGCTCTGGCCGGAGGCCAACTGGACGCTGCGCCGGCTGGCCGCCGAGTGCCGCCGGTTCGGGAAGCTGATCGACGGAGTCCTCGACCACCAGCGCTGCGAGGCCGGCGAGAGCGGCGGCGGCGAGGCCAGGGACGGCGTCGGGGAGAGCGCGAAGGACGGCAAGGAGCCCAAGGCCGGCAAGGACGGCAAGGGCGGGCGGAAGACCGCGCCCCGGGTGCCGGTGGGCCTGGACAAGGTGGTCCGCCGGGCCGTCGAGGAGGCCGGCGAACTGGTCGGCCCCGGCCGGGTCCGGTTCTCGGTGCACGCCGCCGCGGTCGAGGTGATCGCCGACGAGCGGCGGCTGGCCCAGGCGCTGGCCCACCTGGTCGCCGACGTCAGCGGCATCGGGCTGGCGCTGGACGCCCCCGTCCCCCTCTCCCCCGGTCTGGCCGTGCCCGGGCTGAACGGCGCCGCCGCGCCCGCGCTGCCGCCCGCCCCCGAACCGCCGACCGTCGTGCTGGCCGCCGCCCAGCGCGGCGAGGTCGCCCGGGTCGAGATCCGCGGCCCCGGCGTCGGCGGCAGCCCCGTCCACCTTCCGATAGCCAGCGCGGTGGTCGAGCGCCACGGCGGCGTGCTCCAGCCGCACGAGCTGCCCGGCAAGGCCGGCACCACGTACGTCGTCGAGCTGCCGCTGGACCCGGTCGCCGCGAAGGCCGCCGCCGAACGCGCCTCCGCCGAGGGCCGCTCCGACCGCCCCAAGGAGAGCGACAGCGCCGTCCTGCCCGAGCTCCCCGGCATCCCGCAGCTGCCCAGCAGCGGTGAGCCCGCCGAGCCCGAGGCGGCCGGCGAGCAGCCTGGACCGGAGAGCGCCGAGGCGGAGCGGGCGCCCGCCGAGGAGCCCCCGGCCGAGCGGCGCGGCCGCCGCGGCCGGCCGAGCACCGAGACCCCGGCGCCCGGAACTCCCGCCGGCGCCGTCGCCCCCGCCACTCCTGGCACCGCCGGGACACCCGGCACCCCCGACATTCCGGCCGACCAGTGGCCGAACGCCCCCGCCCGGGTCGAGCGGGCCGTCCCCGAGCAGTGGAACGGCACCGGCAACGACCCCGCGTACGGCCGCCAGGGCCTGGCCGGTCCCGACGGCGCGCAGAGCGACCCGTGGGGCAAGGACGACGGCCGCTCCGGCCCCGCGTACGCCGTGCCCGTCGAGGGCGACCGGGCGGCGCAGCCGAGCCGGCCCGGCGGGCGCGAGCCGCTCGCACTCGGCCCGGCCCCGGCGCACCCCGCCACGGACGGCACCCCGCCGGGCGGCACCCCGGTCACCGAGGCCGACCAGTCCGCCCAGGCCGCTCAGGAGCAGGCGCACGGCGAGACCAAGCACCGGCGCCGCCGCGCGCTGCCCCCGGCCGAGGAGTCCTCCGGCGGCCCCGCCCTGCCCGGGGCCGCCGACGCCCCGGTCTACCCGGGGCTGGAGCACGCCCTGCCGGCCGGTCCCACGCCCGCGCTGCCCGAACCGGCCACCGCCACCGCGCCGACCGGGCGCCGCCGCCGGCTGGCCGTCCCGCCGGGGCCGGGGCCCGACGCACTGGTGAACGCCTCCGGACCGGCCGGCCAGGCCGATCGGACGGAGCCCGCCTCCCCCGGCACCGCGCTGGTGCCCGCCCGGGCCGCGCTGCCCGCCGCAGAGGAGCCGTCGGGGCCGCACCCGGTCGGCACCGGCCTCGGCGAACTCGCCCCGCCGCGCCAGCTCGGCCCCGCGCCGCTGCCCGCGGCCGCGCCGCAGCCGCCCGTCCCGGCCGACGCCGGGCGGACCGCACCGCGCCCGATGGCCGAACTCCCGGCCGCCGAGGAGCGGCCCGCCGCCGAACAGCCGTCGGCCCCGTCCGGCGAACTGGCCAACACCCGGCGGCTGCTGGTCTGGCCCGAGCCCGACCCGGCCACCAAGCAGGCCCTCCAGTCGCGCGGCTACCTCCCGGTCATCGTCCGCTCCCGTGAGGAGGTGGACGCCCAGGCCGCCGGCTTCCCCGCCGCCCTCTTCGTCGACCCGCTGACCGGCCCGATCACCCGCACCGCGCTCCAGTCGCTGCGCACCGCGGCGCTCAACCGGCGCGTCCCCGTCCTGGTCACCGCAGGCCTCGGCCAGGCCACCAGGGACGCCGCGTACGGGGCCGACCCGGCCGTCCTGCTGCGCGCCCTCGCCCCGCGCGACGGCGAGCACCACGCCCCGCGGGTGCTGCTGGTCGAGGGCGACCCCGACATCGCCGCCGCCATGATCAGCAGCCTGGAGCGGCGCGGCATGCACGTCGAGCACGCGGTGGACGAGAACGACGCGGTGGCCAGGGCCAGCAGCGTGCAGCCCAACCTGGTGGTGATGGACCTGCTGCAGATCCGCCGCCGCAGGGTCGGCCTGCTGGACTGGCTGCGCGCCAACGACCGGCTGCACCGCACCCCGCTGGTGGTCTACACCTCGGTGGACCTCGACCCGCGCGAACTGCCCCGGCTGCGCACCGGCGAGACGGTGCTGTTCCTCGCCGAGCGCTCGACCAGCGAGGACGTCCAGTCCCGGATCGTCGACCTGCTCGGGCGGATCGGCGCGATGGGCGAGGCGGGCGTCGCCGCCGCGGGCTGACCCCCGGGTACGCCGAAGGGCCGGCCGCCCCCGTACGTACGGGGGCGGCCGGCCCTTCTCGTGGTCACTCCTTGCCGAGCACCGTGACGTCCAGCTCCTGCGCCGCGTAACCGGCCCGGATCACCTTCTTGTCGAACTTGCCGACCGAGGTCTTCGGCACCGACTCCACGATCGACCAGCGCTCCGGCAGCTGCCAGGAGGCGACCCGCTCGCCCAGGAAGGCCCGCAGCTCCCGCAGCCCGACGGTCGCGCCGGGGCGCAGCACCACGGTGGCCAGCGGGCGCTCGCCCCACTTCTCGTCCGGGACGGCGACCACGGCGGCCTCGGCCACGTCGGGGTGGGCCATCAGGGCGTTCTCCAGTTCCACGGACGAGATCCACTCGCCGCCGGACTTGATGACGTCCTTGGCCCGGTCGGTGAGGGTCAGGTAGCCGTCCGCGGTGATGGTGCCGACGTCGCCGGTGCGCAGCCAGCCGTCCTCGGAGAACTTGTCGTCCGGGCGGACCGGGTCCTGGCCGACGCCGCCGTAGTACGCCCCGGCGATCCACGGGCCGCGCACCTCCAGCTCGCCCGCCGAGGCGCCGTCGTGCGGCATCCGCTCGCCGCCCGGGCCGATCAGCCGGGCCTCGACGGAGGCCGGGAAGACGCCCTGGGTGATCCGGTACGGCCACTCCTGCTCGGGGGTGAGGCCGCCCGGCGGCTGGGCGAAGCAGCCGAGCGGGGAGGTCTCGGTCATGCCCCAGGCGTGCAGCACCCGGATGCCGTGGCGCTCGTCGTAGGCCTTCATCAGGGAGGGCGGGCAGGCGCTGCCGCCGATGACGACCATCCGCAGGCTGGAGGTGTCGTAGTCGCCCGCGTCGAGTTCGTCCAGCAGGCCGGCCCAGATGGTGGGGACGGCGGCGCTGACGGTCGGACGGACGGCGGCGATCATCTCGGCCATCGGCTTGGGCTGGAGGAAACGATCCGGCATGAGCAGGTTGGCGCCGGACATGAAGGCCGCGTGCGGGATGCCCCAGGCCTGGACGTGGAACATCGGGACGACCGGCAGCGCGGTGTCCCGCGGGGTGAAGGCGAAGTTGTCGCCGGTGTTGACCTGGAGGCAGTGCAGGTAGACCGAGCGGTGGCTGTAGAGCACGCCCTTCGGGTCCCCGGTGGTGCCGGAGGTGTAGCAGAGCACGGCGGCCCGCCGCTCGTCGATGTCGTGCTGCCACGGGTACTCGGTGGGCCGGCCGGCGATCAGTTCCTCGTAGTCGTGCACCTCGCCCGCGAAGCCGGCCAGCACCGAACGGTCGCCGGGGCCGCTCACCACGATGTGCCTGAGGGTCGGCGCGAGGTCCGGCAGCACGGCGGCGAGCAGCGGCAGGACGGTGCCGTTGACGATGATCACGCGGTCGGCGGCGTGGTTGACGATGAACGACAGCTGCCCGGCGGGCAGTCGCAGGTTCAGCGTGTGCAGGACCGATCCCGTCGAGGGGACGGCGAGGTACGCCTCCAGGTGCTCGGCGTTGTTCCACATCAACGTCGCGATGACACTCTCGTCGGTGCACCCGAGCTCGTCGCGCAGCGCCCAGGCGAGCTGCGCGGCGCGGGCGCCCACCTCGGCGTAGGTCCGGACGACCGGTCCGGTGCCGTCCCAGGTGGTCACGGTCGAGCGGCCGTGGATCGTGGACCCGTGCTCCAGGATTCGGGCGACGGTGAGCGGAACGTCCTGCATCGTGCTGAACACGGGTCCTCCTTGACCTGGCGGCACTGGCGGCAGCGACTGCGGGCACCTACCGGGCGGTAATGCGCGCGGACCTGCCCGATTCTGCCGTCCCCCGCTCCCCGCTGTCAGTATCCCGGCCCCGTTGCACGGATCACGGATTCGTCCCGGTTCCGTGATCCGCTTCGGGGAGGACGGTGGGCCGGGGCAGGCCCGACGACCGCCGTGGCCCGGAGCCGGGGCGGTCAGGGGCGGTCAGGGGCGGCCGTCAGGGGCGGTCGAGGCGGTGGAGGCGGAGGGAGTTGGCGGGGTCGGGGGTGTAGGCGGGGTCGAGGGACCAGCCCTGTTCGGCGGCGAGGCGCAGGGCCTGGTGGGCGCCGGCGCCGCGGTAGGTGGCGCGCTTGAGGTGGATGCGGCTCACCGGGCCGCCGTCGGGGGTGCGGGTGGCGGCGCGGATGCGGTCGGTGTCGCGCTTGAGGATGCGGCGGATGTGACGGTCCCAGGCGGCGGGGCTGCCGGTGAACTCGGCGCGGAAGGCGCGCGGGCCGACGGTCCAGCGGGCGCCCCAGCGGTCCCAGTAGTCGGGCTCGGGACGGTTCACCCAGCAGGTGAGCAGGCCGTACACCGGGACGTAGACGATCTGGAGCAGGAAGACGAAGGGCAGCAGCGGCGCGAAGCGGACCGGCTGCGGGCCCCACGGGGTGCCGGGGGCGGCGGGCGGGTCCTGCGGGGCGGGAACGTCCAGGCCGGCCGGGGCGGGGAAGTGGCGGGCGAGCCGGACGTGCCCGGCGTCGGTCCCGGACGCCACGCCGTGCCAGCCGTACCGCTCGGCGAGCCGGACGACGCCGTCCGCGCCGAGGCCCCGGTAGAGCCGCAGCGCGAGCCCGGCCGTCACCACCCGGCCGAGGTCGGCCTGCACCTCGCCGTCGCCGGCCGCGTACGCCGCCTCGGCGGCGGCGATCCGGCGGGCCAGGACGGGGGTGGCGTAGCGCTCCCAGTCCTCCGGGCGGCCGGTGAGTTCGGCCCGCAGGCGGCGCGGCGGGATGAAGCCGCGGTTGACCTTCAGCCAGCCGTCGGAGCTGGGGCCTCCCCCGTTGTAGTCCGCGAGGATCAGGACGACGAAGAGGAGCACCAGGGCGAGGACCCAGAGCGGGGCGTAGATCCACTGGAGGAGGAACTGGAGCAGCACGGCCAGGCGGTTGCGGCGCGGGGCCGGGCCGGGGAAGCCGCCGGGGCGGCCGGCTCCGGGGTGCGGCGGGGCGCCGAACTGTGCCGCGGCGTACGGCTGTCGGGCGGCGGGGTGGGCCTGCTGCGGCGGGACGGGCTGCGGCTGCCGGGGCGGGTACGGCTGCGGCGGGTACGGCTGCTGCTGGGGATGTGGGTGCTGCTGGGGGTACGGCTGCGGCGGCGGTACCGGCTGCGCGTAGGGGTTCGGCCCGTACGGCGCCTGTCCGTACGGGTTCTGCCGCGGCGCCGCGCCGTACCCGCCCGCGCCGCCGTACCCCTGCCCCTGGCCGTTCGCCATGCCGCTTCCCCCGTGCTCGATCGGGGGTCACCCTACCTGCGGGTCTCAGTCGGCGGTCGGGCCGTCCACGTGGTTGTGGTCGACGGTGAGGGCGGCGCCGCCGAAGCTCTCCTCGACGTTGCCGTGGTACTGGTGGACGCGCTGGTGGAAGCTCCAGAGGTCGGGGGCGAGGCCTCCGGAGCCGTCGGTGTCGGCCTTGCCGTCCCAGCGGGCGTACCAGAGCGCGTCGGGCATCGGCGAGCCGCCGGCCCGGGCGGCGGCCGCGAGGTCCGCGATGCCGGAGTCGAGGCTGGAGTAGAAGCCCGAGCGGTAGCCGGCGGCGTGCAGGCCCGCGGTCCAGCCGAGGGTGAAGTCGACCACGGCCTGACCGCAGAGCGGGTCGCGCAGCGGGTAGGCCTCGATGTCCAGGTAGACCGGGCTGCCCTTGGCGAACCCGAGCGAGCGCAGCGCCCCGGCGGCCTCGCCCGCCTCCTCCCGGCCCTGCTCGACGGCCTTCGCCGGGTCGATCCGCCCGGGCTTGTGGCTCGGGTCGGCGCACGGCGCCTGACGTCCGACGTGCACCGGCAGGAACCGCCAGCCCATCGACCGCGCCCGGCGCACCCACTCCGCGGTGAGCAGGGGCTGGGCGCAGCCGCGCTGGGAGCCGCTGGTGTAGATGCCGACCGCCCCGTACGGGGAGGCGCCGCGCCAGGCCCGCAGGGTGTCGAGCGGCGGGGCGGTGCAGGCGTCGAAGGCGGGACCGCCCCAGCTGCCGCGGGCCCTGGGCGGGCCGGCGCGGTCAGGAAGCGAGACGGCCCGGATGCGGGGAGCGGCGACGGCGGCCGGAACGGCGGCTTCGGCGCGCACGACCGTTCCGTCGTCGGCCAGCGGGAGCACGAGGGCGGCGGCGAGGAGGGAGGCGAGGAGGGAGGCGAGGCGGGAGGCGAGGCGGGAGGCGAGGCGGGAGGCGAGGCGGAGATGGCGCACCCCGCCTTGATACTGACGGTCCGTCGGACGATCCCGGCAACCACGCCGCAGCGCCCGTGCGAGTCCACCCTTTCGGACGCACCCGTCCGTATCCGTCCCGATATTTGTAACGAGCTTGCCGGTTCATCACTCCTTACGGCAAACTCACAAATATGCCCACCTCCCATACCAGCGAAACCCCCGCCGCCTCGTCGTCGGCCGCCGCCGTCGCCGAGGCCCTTGCCATGCCGCCCGCCCCCAAGGGCGAGCCTGCCGGCGAGCGGGGAGGCTGGCGACGAGGTGGGGCGTCCGGCTCCGCGGCGCCACCCGAAGTCCACCCCGGTCGGTCCACCGGCCGGTTCGGCAAGGTCCTGCGGCGCCCGGAGAGGATCCCGGCGCCGCTTCTCTGTCTGACGGCGATGTTCCTGGTGCAGACCGGCATCGCGCTGTCCAAGCCGTTGTTCGGCCCGCTCGGGGTCAGCGGCACGACCTTCCTGCGGCTCGGCTTCGCCGCCGTCATCCTGCTCGCCGTCACCCGGCCGAAGCTGCGCGACAAGCGCCCGCGCGACCTCGCCGCGGCCGCTCTGCTCGGCGTCGCCTCGGCCGGAATGACCTTCCTGTTCGCCGCGGCGATCGACCGGCTGCCGATGGGCACCGCCGCGACCATCGAGTTCCTCGGCCCGCTCGCGGTCGCCCTGGTCTTCGCCCGGCGCGCCAGCCACCTGCTCTGGGCGCTGCTCGCGGCCGCGGGCGTGGTCCTGCTGACCCTGCTCGGCGAGGGCGAGGGCGGCGGGTCGCTCGACCCGGTCGGGCTGCTGTACGCCTTCGGGGCGGCCGCCTGCTACGCCGCGTACATCCTGTTCACCGACAAGGTCGGCGCGGCCTTCCAGGGGTTCCAGGGCCTGGCGGTGTCGATGACGGTCGGCGCGCTGGCGCTGGCACCGTTCGGACTCGGCCAGGCCTGGCACGGGCTGACCGCGCCCGACGCCTCGCCCCTGGCGCTGCTCGCCGCGGTGGCCGGGGTGTCGCTGCTGCTGCCGGTGATCCCGTACGCGCTGGAGATGACCGCGCTGCGACGGATGCCGCAGCGGGTGTTCAGCGTGCTGGTCAGCCTGGAGCCGGCGGTCAGCGCGCTGGTCGGGCTGGTGGTGCTGGGCCAGCTGCTGGGCGCGCCGCAGCTGGCCGGGATCGGCTGCGTGGTGGCGGCCAGCGTGGGCGCCACGCTGACCGGGCGGCGGTGACGGGGCTACGGCCTCGGGGCGCCGCGATGCCGCGGCGCCGTGACGCTGCGGCTCACGGTGCTGCGGCTCACGGCGTTGCGGCAGTGCGGCGCTGCGGCCTCACGGCCAGAGCAGGGTGCGCGACCACTCCGGGGAGCTGACCGGGCCGGTACGGGTGTAGCGCAGCCGGACGTGCCGGCGCTCGGCGTCGCCCTGCCAGAACTCCACCTCGTGCGCCCAGAGGGTGTAGACCGCGTGCCCGGGCGCGACCGCGTCCGGGTGCGTCTCCAGCCGGCGGCGGGCGACCGCCACCGCCTCGTCGTACTCGGCGAGCGAACCCAGCGACTCGCTCTGCCGCCCGACCAGCGCGCCGACCCGGGCGGCGGGCGAGCGGGTGGCGAACTCGGCGGCGGCGACCAGGTCGGCGGCCCGCTCGACGGTGCCGCGCACCCGCACCTGGCGGCCGAGCTGCGGCCAGTAGACGGTCAGCGCGGCGGCCGGGTGGTCGGCGAGCTGACGGCCCTTGGGGCTGTCGGCGGCGGCGGAGAAGTTCCAGCCGGTGCCGGCCGGGTCGATGTCGCGCAGGACCAGCACCCGGGCGTCCGGCATGCCGTCGGCGTCGACGGTGGAGAGGGTGAAGGCCTGCGGGTCCAGCACGCCGGCGTGCAGCGCGGTGGCGAGCCAGTCCACGAACAGCGGGCCGGGCTCGGCGGGGGCGGCCTCGTGGTCGAAGGACGGCAGCGGGCGGGCCATCGGCGGACGGCCGAGCAGCAGCTCGGGGACGGACCTGGACTCGGGCCGGTGCTCGCGGACCGGATCGGCCGACTGCTCCGGACGCGCCTCCGGTGCCGGCACCGCCCCTGACTCGGGTGCGGGCCCGGCCTCGCCCGGGCCGTTCAGGCCCTCCTCCTCCGCCGCCATCGCGCGCCCTTCCCTCCGGTTGCCGCGGTCGCCGCCCCGGCCGGGCCGGTCCTTCCGGGCCCGGGCACGTGGGTGCGCTGTCGGAGCGCAACCGTACCGTCGTGCACCGACGGCTCCGGGCGCGGGCCCTCGGTGGACGGATCCGGGCCGGTCGGCGGGGTGATCCCGGGCGGGCGGCGGGAATCCGGGCGGGGGCGGACGCATCGGGCAGCGGACGCAGTGGCCGCCGGGGGCGTCGGGCACCGTGGGCATCGGGCAGCGGACGCACTCGTGGGCGGTGCCGATGGCGGCACCGCCCACGAGGCCGGTTTCGCGGTGACCCTTTCCGCTGACCGGTCGATGCGCTGTTCCCTCTGTCGTGATGCGTCGGTCCTCGGTGTCCGTTCCGGCCGTTCCGGTCTGCTCCGGGCCCGCCGCGGGTGCTCAAGCCCACCCGTGGCCGCCCACGTCCGGCGCCCCCGCCTTCCGTGGTGCCCGGTGCCGTGATCCGGCTGCTCGGCCTGTCGGTCTGTCGATGTGTCGGCCTGTCAGTTGATCAGTCGGTCGATCAGTCAATGCGGTTGGTCGGTGCGGTCGGTCGGTGCGGTCAGTTGAAGGTCGGGGCGACGACGACGTTGACGTTCTTGCTGTCCTGGCCGGCCTGGACGTTGCCCGTGTTGTCCTTCACCGCGAGGGTGTTGTCCTGGTTCGAGGCACCGGCGCCGGTGGCGGTCTGCTGGGTGGAGACGTAGTTGCCGTCCACCCCGCCGAACACGTTGCCGGTACCGGTGTTGGAAGCCACACCGGCGTTGGACCCGGACCCGGACCCGGACCCGGATCCGGACTCGGCGCCCGCGCCGTCGTCGGCGACGGCAGCACCGGCACCGATCAGCAGCAGACCGGCCGCGAGCGGGCCGGCGAGCAGGAGCCCGGCCCCCCTGCGGGTGTGGATGCGAGCCATGAAATTCCTCCAAGAAGCTGTTCATCGCGCAATGGTCGATCAAGGTGCGCAAGGTTCGCCGGCCAGACGAACACCTGCGGGCTGCGACGCCGGAAGACAGACTTCCGCAACAAATCGACAAAGCGCTAGCTCACACAGCGGATTTCGCCCGTTCGCGTGATATCCACCCGGGCTGCGCATAACGTCAGGAAAAGCGGACAGCCCGCCGATACACCCCGATCGAGCTGGGAATTCTCCCGAACCGCCGCCGATCGCGGCGCCCCGGAGAGCAGCGCGACAGCCCCGCACGAACCGCCGAGCGCACCACCCCAGCGCATGCGAACCGCGAACGCGCCCCTGAAAAGTTCGATCACCCTCCCGTGTCGACTTTTCCCGCCATTCGCCGACCGGCCGAACGACACCCCGGCCCCACAACGGCGGACAGGCACAGGAGGTACATGGAGAGGCTCTAGAGAAAATCAGATCATCTTTCCGGGATTCATGATCCCCAGCGGATCGAAGACCGCCTTCAGCTGCCGTTGCAGGTCCAGCGCCACCGGGCCCAGTTCACGGGCCAGCCAGTCCCGCTTCAGCAGCCCCACCCCGTGTTCCCCGGTGATCGTGCCGCCCAGCTCCAGCCCCAGCGCCATGATCTCGTCGAAGGACCGCTGGGCGCGGGCGGTCTGCTCCGCGTCCGAGGCGTCGAAGATGACGATCGGATGGGTGTTGCCGTCCCCGGCGTGACTGACCACCCCGATGGTCAGCCCGTGCCGCCCGGCGATCACCGCGACGCCGTTCAGCATCTCCGCCAGCCGGGAACGCGGCACCGCCACATCGTCGATCATCGTGGTGCCCAGCCGATCCAGGGCCGGCAGCGCCAGCCGCCGGGCGGCCAGCAGCAGGTCGGACTCCGCCTGGTCCTCGGCCGGCACCACCTCGGTCGCCCCGGCCTCCCGGCACAGCTGCGCGACCCGCGCCAGCTCGGCCTCCCGGTCCGGACCGTCGAAGGCCACCAGCAGCAGCGCCTGGGTGGACTCCGGCAGTCCCATTCGCCCCAGTTCGTTGACGGCCCGCACGGAGACCGCGTCCATCAGCTCCATCAGCGACGGGGTCAGACCGCGCGCCATCACCTCGCAGACCGCCGCCCCGGCCGCGTCCGCGCTCGGGAACTCCGCGGCCAGCGCCAGCTGCGGGGCCGGCGCGGGCCGCAGCGCCAGAACCGCCCGGACGACCACACCGAGCGTGCCCTCCGAGCCGACGAACAGCCTGGTCAGGTCGTACCCGGCCACCCCCTTCGCGGTCCGGCGGCCGGTGGAGAGCAACCGCCCGTCCGCCAGCACCACGTCCAGGCCGAGCACGTACTCGCTGGTGACGCCGTACTTCACGCAGCAGAGCCCGCCCGCGCCGGTGCCGATGTTGCCGCCGATCGTGCAGGACTCCCAGCTGGACGGGTCCGGCGGATACGTAAGACCCAACTCCAGTGCAGCACTGGAGAGTTCGGCGTTCACCACGCCGGGCTCGACGACCGCGATCCGGTTCACCGGGTCGATCTCCAGGATCCGGTTCAGCTTCACCAGCGACAGCACGACGCAGCCGTCCACCGCGTTCGCCGCGCCCGACAGCCCGGTCCTGGCACCCTGCGGCACCACGGGGACGCGCAGCCCGGTCGCGGTGCGCATCACGTGCTGCACCTGCTCGACCGTCTCCGGGAACACCACCACGGCGGGCTGCCCGGCCGCGCAGAAGCCCGCCATGTCGTGGCGGTACGCGGCGGTCACGTCCGGATCCACCACGACGGCCCCCTCCGGGAGGCCCTGCGCCAGTCGGTCCGTCAGATCACTCATCGCCGCCTCCACTCACCACCCGACCGCCCCCACCTCCGCACTCTGCCCGCCGACCGGTGCCCGGGCAAGTGGGCCACGGCGCGGGGCACGGAGGGGAGGGCCGGCGGCGCGGGCCGGCTCAGGCCCGGCGGAGGGCCGGGGTGGCCAGGGCGGTGAAACCGGCACCGGCGGTGGCGAGGGCGCAGAGGAGGGTGGGCAGGGTGGCGCCGGCCGCGTCCGCGAGCAGACCCAGCAGGGCGTTCGAGAGCACCAGGGCCGCGCTCTGCACGAGCGTCAACAGGGCCTGGACGCGCGACAGATGGGACGGCCGCGCACCGGTCTGCACCAGCGGTCCGAGGTGGCCGGCGAAGAGCCCCGAGCCGAGGCCCGTCACCGTGCTGCCGACCACCGCCGCCGCCGGCCACCCGGCCGTCGCCAGCAGCGCGATCCCCACCGACGCCGTACCGAGCCCGGCCGCCGCCCCCCGATGCCGGCCCGGGGCAGCCCGCCCCGCCAGGCGACCAGGCCGGCCACCGTCAGCACCCCGGCCGCCTGCCCGCCGCTCACCAGCCCCGCCGTGCCCGCCGTCCAGCCGTGCGCCCGGAGCAGGTACGTCCGGGGCAGCGCGGCCCGCGACGACGGACCGGAACCGGCGGTGGCAGTGGTCATGCCGGGCGACGCTAGGGCCCTCGACCGGGTCGAGGGCAAGCCCGGCTACCGGAGGACCACCGGCTCCTGGAGCTCGGTGACCCACCCCGCCTGGTCCTCCGGGCACTCCAGGTACAACTCCCTGGCGTAGCCGGCCGAGCGGTAGCCGTTCTCCTCGATGAAGCGGGCCAGCGCCTGGCCGGTGCCCAGCACCTCGTCCATCGGGCCGCGGTGCACGATCGTCGCGGCCCGATCGATCGGCGGCAGGTCGAGCACCTCGAAGCCGTGCGCGCCCGGCCGCACCGACGCCCCGACCGGGACGGCCGCCAGGACCAGCACCGTGCCGTCGCCCTCCGGCGCGTCCCGGTAGCAGGCGACGGACGGTCCGGCCGCCTCCACCCCGGCCTCGTCCAGCCGCCGGCACAGCTCGGCGAACAGCGGCCCGATCACCGGCCCGATGTCCCCCGGCTCGTAACTCGCGGCCACACCGGTCAGTTGGGCCACCCGGACGGACGGCACCGGCTTCACCACGACATCGTGCGCGGACATGGTCCCCTCGCTCTCGATCGTCCGGAGCCTCGCCTCCACCCGGGCCAGCCGCAGCTCGTCGGCCGCGATCGCCTCGGCGAGCTGGGCCCGCCGCAGCCGCAGCATCCCGCGCAGCTCGGCCGCGTCCACCCGCTCGTCCAGGACGGCCCGCACCTGCTGCAGGGTGAAGCCGAGCTCCTTGAGCGCGATCACCCGGTTGAGCCGGGCCAGTTGGGAAGCCTCGTAGAAGCGGTACCCGCTGACCGGGTCCACCCGGGCCGGCCGGAGCAGCCCGATCGCGTCGTAGTGGCGCAGCATCCGCACCGACACCCGGCCGTGGCTGGCGAAGTCTCCGATGTTCAACATGATGCGACCACTCCACCCCCTGCCACCGTGTCAGGGTCAACCCCCGCCCCGGAACCACCGAGGGCGGGTGCCGAGTGGTCTCGGCACCCGCCCTGAGCAGGTGGTTCTCCTACCGGCGGAGAGCGTGGGATTCGAACCCACGGTACGGGGTCACCGCACGACAGTTTTCAAGAACAATTCCGTCGTGCCGTCCGCACTGGCCCTGACCAGGGGCAACACCGTATCAACGCCCCCATCGCCGCGCCATGGCCCACAACTGGCCCAAGATCGGCATCGACCGTCGGGCCGCCAGCCATAAAGCGCCAAGAGGGCGCGTGCCTGCGCCGCAGGTGCAGTTGAATGTCTCCGACGCGCGGCGCCGTCTTGCAGGCGGCCCACCCCGTGATCGGCCGATCCCTGAAGGGGTAGATGCCTCATGACCATCGCAGCCAAGACGCCCGCCGTCTGCACCCGATGCGGCGCCCGGCTGAGCCGCAGCAACACCGACACCGTGTGCAGCCCGTGCCGCCGGGCGATCGGACTCGCTGGCCCGGTCGCTCCGGTTGCCGCGACGGCCGGGCCGGTCAGCTGGCTCTCCGCCTCGGCCGAGCGCACTGCGCCGCCGGACGGGTCCAACCTCGGCGACGTCTTGAAGGCCTACCGAGCTCTGCACAAGCTGAAGCAGCAGGACCTCGCCGACCTGCTCGGCTACGACCAGTCGTACGTCTCGCTGCTGGAGCGCGGGAAGCGGGTGATCAAGGACATGGACGAGCTCCGGCGGTTGGCCCAGGTGCTGGGGCTGCCCGAGGACGAGCTAGGCCTGCTGCCGGCCGCCGAGGCGGCCGTCGTCTCGGTTCCCGGCGACGAGAGCGGCCCGCAAATCGCCGTCGAGGAACAGCGCCGTTGGCGGATGACTCGCCGGGACCTGAACCGGCACCGGAGCCAGCTCACCAAGGCTGCTGCCCGGCTGTACCCCGACGTGGACCGGGCAGGAAACAGCCCGGTGCTCACGACGACCGGGTGGATGTGGCCGAGCCCCCTGGACTTCGGCGACATCGACCTCACGTGGCTGACGCAGACAGTTCCGCCGGAGGTCGTTGGCGCCGAAACCGAGTCCGAGGGCGTCCGGCCCTTGGCAGCGAACGGCGGGCGGTTCGCCCGGTACTCGCAGGCCATTCGCATGGTCGACCGGCCGTCGCTGTTCGTGAACCGGCCGAGCTTCCGGCTCCTCGACGTCGCCCAGGTCGACAGCCGGCCCAAGCTGTCGTTCGGCTACACGACCTACTTCGACATGGCGGATGTCTGCGAGGGCGTGGCCCACGAGCTGGCGGGCGCGTGGCTGGCGACGGGCAGCGACCCCGCATGGATCGGGGAGCCGAACTGGGACGCGCTCCCCTTCCGCGCGCTGGTCGGTGACCCGTTCGACCTCGCTCGTCGTCCGCTACTGCCGTCCATCGACACCCTGACCATCCGGCTGGCTCCGGACGGCACGGCGTCGTTCCCGCTGCACCACCGGGCGGCGAGCAACGTGGCGCTGGCTGGCGGGACGTACCACATCATGCCCGCCGGGGTGTTTCAGCCGTCCTCGGTGATGCCGTGGGACCAGTCGAACGACTTCGACCTCTGGCGCAACGTGCTCCGCGAGTACGCGGAGGAGTTCCTGGGCGACCCCGAGGCCGACGGCAGCAGCGGCGAGCCCATCGACTACGACGGGGTCGAGCCGTTCCGCGCGCTCAACGAGGCCCGACGCGCGGGCAAGGTCCGGCCGTACTGCTTCGGGATCGGCCTGGACCCGCTCACGCTGGCGGGCGAGATCCTCAGCGTCGTGGTCATCGACGCCGACGTCTACGACACGGTGTTCTCCGGCATGGTCTCCCGCAACACCGAGGGCAGCGTCATCGCTGGCACGGGCAATGCTGGCGGGATCGACTTCACCGAGGCCAACATCCGCCACCTGCTGGAGAATGAACCGCTCGCGTCTGCCGCCGCCGCGTGCCTCGACCTGGCGTGGCAGCATCGCGGACTGATCCTGAACTGAGGAGGAAATCCGTGCGCGTACTCGTGACGGGCGCCTTCGGCTTCGTCGGCAACGCCGTTGTCCGACGACTCGCCGAGGCGGGCCACGAGGTGGTCGCCCTGACCCATCGACCCCCGGGCGCCCCGCTCCCCGAGCTGCCGGTGGCCGAGGTGATCCACGGCGACATCCGCGACGAGCAGGCCGTCGCGTCGGCCGTGCGCGGCGTGCACGCCGTCTGCCACCTGGCCGCGCTCACGCGGGTGCGCGAGTCCTTCGAGATGCCCGACGAGTACCACGACGTCAACGTCAACGGCACTGCGGTACTGCTGGCCGCGCTGCCCGGACGAGCTGCCACGCAGAGCCCTGTAGTCGTGCTCGGTTCGACGGCTGCGATCTACGGCGCCCCTGAGCGGCAGCCCATCGGCGAGGACGTCGTACCTGCTCCGAGCAACCCGTACGGCGCTTCGAAGCTCGCCGCAGATGAGCTGCTCAAGCGTGCGGGGGAGCGCGGCACCATCCAGGCGGTGAGCTTGCGGTGCTTCAACATCGCAGGCTCAGTGGGCGGGGTGGGGGACGCCGACGAGTCCCGGATCATCCCGAAGGCGCTCGCTGTGGCGGCCGGCCGCTACCCGCACTTGGAGATGAACGGCGACGGGAGTGCCGTCCGGGACTTCGTCCACGTGGATGACCTGGCCCGCGCGTACGTCTTGGCGTTGCACGCCGGAGACTTCGCGCACCGGGCCTACAACGTGGGCGCGACTCCGACGAGCATGCGCGAGATTGTCGAGGCGGTGGAGCAGGTCACCGGACGGCCCGTGCCGGTGGTTCACCGTCCTCCGCAGCCGGAACCGCCTCGGCTGGTCGCCGACCTCACCCGGATCACGACCGAGTTCGGGTGGAAGCCCGAGCGGTCCGGCCTCCAGGACCTGATCCGAGACGGGTGGGCGGCGACCAGCCGAGGCTAGCTCTGCCCTACTCCGCCAAGCGGCTCTTCACGCTGTCGGGAAGCGCATCGACCGCGTCCCGCCAGCGCTGGAGAGCCGCTTCGGCATCTGCGGTCTCGCGCCCGACGCGGGCCAACTCACGAAGGGCCCGTTCGATCGCCTGTCCGGCCTGCAGAGCCGGCACGGCCCAGTCGGCGGCCCCTCGGGAATGCTCGGCAAGGCGCGGCGGGAACTGGACAAACACTCCCTTCCCTTGATGTCCGACCACGTAGCCCTCGGCGCGAAGCAGCGAGACGGAAGCCTTCACGACGGTGCTCGACACACCGTGGTCGTCCATCAGCTTCCGCGTTGACGACAGTGCGGAGCCTGCGGCCAGCTTGCCGCTGCGGATCTGTTCCCGCAGGTCATCGGCTAGCTGTAGATAGGCCGGCTCGCCTTGGAACTCGGTCACCAGTGATCCTCCAGTCGACGTCTCGCACTTAGTGCACCAGTGTGCCGCAGGCTCGCTGCGGCGAAGCACTTGCCAACTTGGCGCACTAAGTGCACCATGTTCATTGTGAGGGCAACGCCTCGGCGGAAAGCCTCATATGACAGGCCGTCATTGGTCTGGCGCTGTGCGCCGGAGCAGGCTTGCCGCAGCAGAACGGGGCCGCGATCAAGCGGGCCCGCTGCAAACACCATCAGCTCTTGAGGCCCTTCTTTGGGCTGCCCTGAGCTGGGCAAATGCGACCGACGGTTGTCGGGGGAAGGCGGCTTCGCCGCGCGCCCTACGGACTGCTCGGCATCGCGGTTCTTTGAGAACTGAACAGTGATCGTGCGGGACCGACGCGAGGGCGGCGGTCGCGGTAGGCGCCTAGGTTGAGGAACCGGGGGAGAGCCGCCGCGATGGACGACGCCCTCCCCCTACGCAGTGGCATGCCACCCCTTCGGGGGTGTGGGGCCGAACGGGACGCTGACCAGGCCGATTTGTACGGCTGGATGGCGAAACCGGGAGTACAGCGGAGTCCCAAAGCACGTGGCGGGATGAGACAGACCGCCCCCGAGGCGACCGGGTGATGTCGCCGGCGGCAGCGAGCCACGCAGCACACCCCGATCCGGGGAGTGCGCCGCCCTGCTGGTGCCGAGCAGAGAGAGGCACCGGACCAGGCCCGAGAGACCTGAAGCCCGTAGGACGGGCACCCCCAATCCACAGCCCCACCTGGGGCTTTGACCTGAGGAGGACGCGCCCATGGGCATGCCCCAGAGCTGTACCCGGCCCCGCCGCTGACCAGCGGGCGGGGCTCACCGATCCCGGTCGCGTTACCAGCGATCACGGTCCCCGGCGCGCGCCGGCCGCCCACGTGGCGGCGGGCCTGCGTCGGGTTCCGCGGCCGCTCGTGAACGACGAGAAGCCGAGCCCGCATGAGGCGGGCCGCCGCGCTCCGGCCAAGGAACGCGCGGCGGCCCTGCGGGCTCACCCCCTGAATCGACGAGGTGAACCCATGAAGCTCATTGTTGCAGGCCAGGAGGCCGCGACGCCCGAAGAGTTCGCGGAACTCGCGTTCGGGACCGGCGCCGACTTCGGCTTCGGTGTCGACGTCGAGCTGTTCGACGGCAGCGCCGACGACTCCGACGAGGACCGGATCGTCCGGCTCGACGTCGCCCGGGCGGTCCTGCGGGACCTGGACGGTCCGGCGGCTGGCTTCGCGTCCGCGTTGATGCGTACGGCCGAGCGCCGCCGGGTGCTGACCTGGAAGGCGGCCGCCTGATGATTCGCTGCCTGCACCTCACCGGCACCCGCGCCCCGCACCGGCCCGGCCGCCCGCTGGCCGCCCGGCTCGCTGAGTACCGGCCCAACCCGGACGGCACCCTGCCCGGCGCCGCCTGCGCCAGCGCGGACCCGGACCTGTTCTACCCGGAGCCCGACGAGGACATCGAGGACACCGAGGCCATCGAGGTTGCTCGTGCGGCGGCCGAATGGTCCGAGCGCCGGGCCAAGATGATCTGCGCCGGGTGCCCGGTGCGCACGATGTGCCTGGAGCTGGCCCTGGAGCGGCGCGAACGACACGGCATCGCGGGCGGGATGACCGCCGACGAGCGGTGGAGCGTCAGCCAGCGCCGCCGCCGCGCCGCCTCCCGTGAGCGGCGTGCCGCTGGGGGTGCTCACTGATGACCGCCCCGATGCTCACCGCGCTCACGACGCGCTCACCGCACGCCTGGCGGTGGTCGCGGTGAGGGTTCCGATGGGCCAGGAACAGATCCGCTCGGCCGAGCGCGCGCTGAACGTGGGCACGTGGGCGATCACGCTCGGCGCGGTCCTCTACAGCGTGCTCACGGTGACCCCACTCATGTCCCACCACAGCCCGAAGGGCTGGGAGTGGACGGCCCCGATCCTGCCGCTGGTCGTGGACGCGGCGGTGGTGATCGTGGTCCGCCTGGACAGCACGCTCGCCCGCCTCAACGGCGACGGCGGCCGATGGCCGGCCGTGCTGCGCTGGATGACCGGCGCCATGACGGTGCTGCTCAACGTGGGTCAATCCGCCCTGGACCACGACAAGGTCGGGGTGGCGGTCCACTCGGTGGCGCCACTGCTGCTGATCGTCACGGCGGAGGCCTCGCTCGCCTACCGGCGGGCCATCACCGCCGCGCTGGCCGCCCGTGAGACCCGTGAGCGCGATGAGCGGGCCGAGCGCGAGCGCCGCGCCGAGCAGCGCCGCCAGCAGGAACGCGAGGAGCGGTTGGCCGAGTTCGACCGGGCCGACCGGGCCGAGCGTGAGCGCCGTGAGCACGACGAGCGGATGGCCGCCCAGCAGCGTGAGCACGAGCTGCGGATGGCTGATGACGAACGCGCCGATCGGGCCCGCCGTACGGATGCCGAGCGCGCCGAACGACAGCGCCGTGAGCGCGAGGTGAGCGAGCGTGAGCGCGAGGTGAGCGAGCGTGAGCGCGAGCGTGAGCAGAGCGCCGAGCAGGACGCCGAGCGACTGCGGCAGGAACTCCTCTCCGCGCCCGCGACGGCCGAGCGACTGCCCGAGGACGAGGCCCGGCTGATCGTTCAGACCGCCGTGGCGCTCGGTATCCCGCAGCGCCGGGCGGCGGAGCTGACCGGCTGGTCGACCGGATGGGTCGCCGCCCGCTACCGGGAGTTCGGCACGGCCGGCACGGAGCGGCCCGCCCTGCACGCCGTCCCGACCGACACCGAAGAGACCACCACCCCGCACACCGAGGAGCAGGCATCGTGACCACCGGCACCGACAACCGCGGCATCGCCGGCACCCAGTTCAACGCGGCCGGAGCGCTGATGTCCCTCCTCACCGCCCACGCCACCCTGCCCACCCCGGCGATCCGGCTGGAGGAGCTGAAGGTGCCCGGCACGCACGACTTCGCGTGGGGGCTGAACATCGCCCTGCACCACGGCCTCGACCACTTCGAGCAGTGGCGCCAGGCCCTCGGAATCGACCCGGCCACCATCAACCACGACACCACCAAGTCCAGCACCACCAAGTCCGGGACGCTCGGCTGGCTCGAAGCGACCACCACCTACGCCAGCGTGCCGCTGCGACTGACCGGCTACCACGACTCCCGCGCCACCATCGGCGAGTAGTCGTGGCCCGGCTCCGGTTCTGGGACCCGGAGGGCAACCGGTCCGGGGGCATCCCCACCTACCCGTGGAGGATGGCCCCGGACGGCCTGCTCACCCGCCGACAGCTTCGCGCCCGCGGCCTGCGCCCCAACGGACAGGACGTCGCCGCGCAGCTCATGTGGCGCTCCCGCCGCTCGAAGTCGGGCGTGCGGGTCGCCTACCTCTACCGCCTCACCCTCGCCGCGCCCGTCCGCCCCATGACCGAGGGACGACGCCGGGCGCTGGCCGCCGCGAACACCGCCCGCCGCACCTGCCCCGCATGCGGCAGGGACGCGGGCTACGTGCTCCCCGCGCACCTGGGCACCTGCCTGCCCTGCGCCGACGGCATGGACCTCGCGGCCTGAAATCCCCCAACTTCGCTCCACCCCAGCCACCTTGGAGTGCTCCATGACCAGCGTCCGCGCTGCCCGCTTCGCCGCCGCCTACGCCCTGCTCCGCGCCGCCGCCGACGTCGCGGACCACTGGATCCAGACCGACCACCAGGCCCGTATCAAGGGCGCCACCGACCGGCCCCCGGTGGTCGACACGGACGAGACCGGATGGGTTACCGCCGTCCACCGCGCAGCCGATGGTCGTCTCGCCTGCGCCGCGCACGTCGCCTCCTACACCGCCACGCAGGCCGCCGCCCTGCTCGCCGGGTCCCGCCTGCTCGGCGTCCGTCTGCGGCCCGGCCCCGTCGCCGCCGCCCTCGCGCTCAGCGCCGTCACCCACTACGTCGCCGACCGGCGCGAGCCCCTGCGCCGCCTCGCGGACGCCACCGGCAAGAGCAACTTCGTGAGGCTGACCGACCACGGCATGAACGGCGCCTACGCCCTCGACCAGGCCTGGCACCACGCCTTCGAGACCGTCGCCGCCATCGTCGCCTCCGCCTGACCGGCTGACGATTGCCCGTCCTCGCCCGGCCCTTCGGGGTCGTGCGGGGGTGGGGAGTCGGGACAGTCCCGGCCCACCAGGAGGCCCGCGATGACCGTGAACACCACGTCGCCGAACAGCGACGGGAACAGCAACGGCCGCACCCGGAACGGCTTCGGCTCGGGGGCGACGTTCGCCCCCGGGCTCAACATCAACATCAACAAGACCTCCGGCGGCGCCGGCGGGGCCGGTTCCCCGCGGATGGGCGCCGCCGCGAACCCCGGCACCGGCGTGGACCGCACCTCGCCCCTGGTCCTGCCGGAGCCCGCGTTCTACTCCACCGAGGACGTGCGCTCCTACTGCGAGGCCCTGCGCGCCTTCGGCACCTACTCCTCGATCGAGGTCGAGGTGGCGTCCGAGATCCTCAAGGCCTCGCTGGAGCAGGCCCCGGGCGCCCCGGGCGACCACGCGTTCCAGCGCAGGCGCCGGGCCCGCGAGGTGGCCAAGAAGCTCTCCAAGGCCGCCGACGCCCTGACCGACGCCGCGAAGGACGCCGCCGCCGCGTGGGCGGCCTACGAGCGCGAGTACGCCGACGTCATGGCCCCCCGCCCGGCCCAGCGGCAGCACCGTCCGTTCCAGTTCTGAGAGGAGCACGACCCATGTCGAAGAAGGACAGCACCGACCCGGAGGTGCAGCACCGGGAGACCCTGGAAGGCGCCAGCACCGGCAAGGGCGTCGCCGCGTGGCTGGCCCACCGGGCCAAGCCCTACACCCCGCCGTGGATCACGGTGGCCGCGACCGGCGTGGCCGGCACGCTGGCGTGGGTGCCCGCCCACGACTCCGCCGGATACGCGGTCGGCCTGACCCTCGGATCGGTCGGCATCACCGCCGCGACCGCGTGGGCGGGCAAGACCACCTCGCCGCAGCGGCGCCTGCACTCGGCCGTGACCGTCGCCGCCGGGTCCGGGTGGTTCACCGCGACCGCGCTCGGCGGCTGGACCGACTTTACGTTCGGCGCTTTCTGGCTCGGCGGCAGCATCCTCGCCCTGTCCTGGAACATCAGGCAGATACTGCGCCGGAACCCCGACGCCGTGCAGGCCGCGGCCGACAGCGCGGACACCTCGCTCCTGGAGAAGGTGAAGCTCGCCGGGGCGAAGATCCGGAAGACCGAGATCGAGCCGAACCGCGTCACCGCCGAACTCACCCTCCCCGCCGGGGAGATGACCAACGACGACGTCACCCGGGCGCTGCCGAACATCGCCTCCGCCCTGGACGTCTCCACCACCGCCGTCCGCTACCTGCCCGACCCCGACTCCGCCCGGCGCGGGGACCTGGTCGTGGTGCCCCGGGACATGCTCGCCGAGGTGGTCGAGTGGGAGATGCCGACCAACGTCGGCGGGTCGATCGCCGACCCGCTGGTCATCGGCCGCTACGACGACGGCTCCCCGCTCCAGCTGTGGCTGCCCGGCGACCCGGAGATCGGCCGCAACGGCACCCACCTGCTCATCTGCGGCATGACGGGTTCCGGCAAGGGCGACGGCGCGCTCAACGTCCTCACCGAGATCATGGGACGGCGCGACGTCATCGTCTGGCTGTCCGACCCCAAGAGCTTCCAGGACTTCGGCCCGCTGCGGCCCGGCCTGGACTGGGCCGTGGAGGGCGGGGCCGAGACCGAGACCATGGTCAGCGCCTTCCAGGCCGTCATCCCCGCCCGCACTCGCTGGCTCGGCGCCCACGGCTACCGCCAGTGGGTGCCCGCCGCCGCCGAGCAGCAGAACGACCCCAAGCACTCGTGCCAGAAGCGGGGCGCCTGCGGCTGCGAGGGCATGCCGTTCTTGGTCGGCTGGTTCGAGGAAGCCGCCGCCACCATCCGGTTCATGGGCGACGAGGGCTTCACCGAGATCGCCCAGCTCGCCCGCGCCGCCGGTGCCGCCCTGGTCATCAGCCTTCAGCGGCCCAGCCACGACCAGATCAGCACCAGCACCCGCGCCAGCCTCCCCTCCGCGCTCGTGTTCGGCCTGGACGCCCGGGACGAGGGCATGGCCCTGCCCGCCCCGGTCCTGGACGCCGGCGCCCACCCGGGCGCCTGGGCCAACCGCCGCCCCGGGTACTGCTACCTCGTCACGCCCGGCGTCCCCGAGCAGCGCTACAGCTCGCCCGGCCGGACCTTCCGCTTCACCGGCCAGGCCGCCCGCGTCATGGAGCAGTTGGCCGCGTGGGCGGTGCGCCACGGCGCCAAAGTCGACCCCGTCACCGCGAAGGCCGCCGCCGCCACCGCCGGCAAGGCCTACACCGACCGCCACACCCAGGACGCCACCGACGAGGACGGGGACAGCGTGTACGCGGACGGCGACGGCGGCGAGCAGGACGACGACACCGACGCCGAGCGGCGGGTCGACCCCGAGGACGAGGGCATCGACCCGCAGGCCGAACTCCCCCCGGTGCCCGAGGCCTTGGCCGGCATCACGTTCGGCCCCGAGTCCACCGCCCCGGACTTCACCCCGGAGGAGGCCCGCGCCGCGATGGAGGCGATCGTCGCGCAGTTCGAGGCGACGGGCGTGATGGTGATCGGCCCGAAGGACGTGATGGACCAGGCCGCCGAGTTCGGCCGCTCCCGCCCGTGGGTCTCCGGGGAGTTCCGGCGCCTGGTCGAGGAGGGGCGTCTGGTGCCCTCCGCGCAGAAGGGCCGCTACCGGATCGTGCCCGCCCCGGCGCTGGTCTGACACCCCCTGACGCCTGACACCCCCTGACACCCATTCCCCTAGGCAAACGCGGGTGTCAGGGGCCCCTGACAGCGGCGCTGACACCCGCTGACACCGGTCCCTGACACCCCGCTCGCCGCCCCGCCCTCCAGACCCGGAAGGGAGACCCCCATGCCCCCGCACACCATCCGCCCGCTCGCCGCGACCCACCTGCGCGAGGCCCTCCAGGCCGCCGCCGACCGCGAGCCCGCCACCGCCCTCGCCGCCCTCATGCACATCGACCCCGACTCCTGGCAGGCCATCGAACACCGCCTCGCCGCCCTCGGTACCGACCTGCTCGACGTCCTCGCCCACACCGCCAGCACGGGAGGCCCCCGATGAGCACCACCAGCGACCTGATCGCCGCCGCCGTCCTCATCGGCCCCGGCGCTCTCCTCAGCATCCCGATCGTGGCCTCCCAGCGCGGCGCCGCCGCCGACAGCGCCACCGTCCGCCGGGCCCTCGCCGCCTCCGCCGCCGACCGCGCCGCCCGCACCACCGCCACCGGCGACGCGGCCCCGCCCGACGGCGGCGAGCCCGTCACCACCCCGGCCACCACCGCCCCGGCGATCCGGCTCGCCACCGTCCACCAGCTCCCCGCCGCCCGCCGCGCCGCCTGACCGGAAGGCCTGCCCGTGTACGACGACTACGACTACGACTACGACCCGGACGAGTTCGCCAACGAGGGCATCGAGGACTGGGCCCCGGGTGAATGCGACAACTGCCCCGGCGGCGAGCCGACCCGCGTGCCGTTCGGCTTCATCTACTGCGCCTGCCAGATCGGGCAGGGCGCCGACCCCGAGCACTGCGTCTGCGGCGCCGACCAGGACTGACTTCGCCCGGAGCGGCCGGCACTCCGGCCAAGGCTTCCCGGCCGCTCCGGTTCCCCCGCCCCATCGAGACGAGGAGAACCCCCAGCATGACCCAACCGACCACGATCAGGGGAGAGCAGCCGCTCGCCGCCGCGCTCTTCCTGGCGACTTTCGGCGTGCCTGTGCTGCCGCTGCGGGCCGGGAAGGTGCCGTTCGGCAACTGCCGGGCCTGCGAGCGCACCGCGTGCGGCGGACGGCCGAACATGAAGACCCCCGGGCCCTGCCTCTGCCCGCTGCCGTGCCACGGCTGGGCCGCCGCCACCACCGACCCCGCCGTCATCGGCTCGCCGGAGTGGACGTGGGCGTGGCGGGAAGCGGCGGCGGTGGCGTACCACCCGGGCGGCGCCGGGGTGACCGTCGTCGACCTCGACGACGCCGAGGCCATCGCGTGGGCACACGAGCTCCTGCCCGCCACCCGGACCGTGCGCACCACCCGGGGTGAGCACTGGATTTACCGGGGCACCATGCCCTCCGCCAACGCCGTGCGGCCGGGCGTGGACGTCAAGTCCACCATGGCCTACGCCCGGTGGCTCGGTCCCGGCACCGGCACGATCGCTGCCCTGCCGGACGTCGTCCGCGCCCTGGTCGTGAAGAAGCCCGCGGCTGTCCGCCCGGCCGCCGTCACGGTGCCCGCACCGGCTGGTGGCGGGACCTGCCCCCACCGCACCCCGACCTACCTCGCCCGTGGCATCGCCATGGCCGAGCAGCGCATCACCGAGGCCGCCGCCGCAGTGCACGCCACCGTGTTCGCGACGTTCCTCGCCGTGCTCTCCACACACGGCCGATGCGGGTGCCTGACCGAGGCGCACACCGCGCGGCTGTTCACCGCCGCGCAGGCCAAGGGCGAATCGCCCCGCCACTGCGCCGACGCCTGGACCAACGCCCTTCACCGGTTGGGACTGTAGCCGTGGCCGACGACGAGAAGACCCCCGCCCGCGAGGTCATCGCCGACTACGCGCAGGCGCACTTCCGGTACTTCCGCACCGCCGACGGCACCGTGTACGCGCAGCGCATGGGCCACCCGGTGGCCCGGCCGATCCGCTCCCAGGGCACGACCGGAAGCCACCGCCAGGAACTCATGGTCGGCCTCTACCGGGACGGCGTCGGCGTGTTCAACGGGTCCGCGCTCAAGGAGGCGCTGGACCTGATCGAGGCGCTCGCCCTGTCCGAGGACGTGCAGAGCGTCCACATCCGAGTCGCCCCCGGCTTCGACGGGGCCACGTGGCTCGACCTCGGCCGCGCCGACGGCCTGTCCGTGCGCATCCACCCCACCGGCTGGGACATCGCCACCCCCGACCCGAGCGAGGTCTGCTGGCGGCGCACCCAGCTCACCGGCGAACTGCCGCTGCCGGCCAAGGACACCGACGGCAAGGGCATCGACCTGCTGCTGCGATTGACGAACTTCGCCGATGCCACGACCGAGTGCCTGGCCCTGGCCTGGCTGGTCGGCTGTCTTGGCCCGTCCGTGCCCGTCCCGGCCCCATTCCTCACCGGCCCGCAGGGCGCGGGCAAGTCCACCGGCGGCCGGATGCTCGTGCGGATCATCGAGGGCATGAGCGGTGACCTGCGCCGGGCCCCGAAGGACGAGGAGAACCTGATCGCGGCGGTCGCGGCCGGATGGGTCACCGCCCTGGACAACCTCTCCCACATGACCCCGGACCTCTCGGACGCCATGTGCTGCATCGTCACCGGAGCCGAGTCCGTCAAGCGTGCCCTGTTCACGGACGGGGACGTGCACCGCTCCGCCTACCGCCGGCCCCTGCTCCTGACCGGCATCGACGTCGGCGTCATCCGCCCCGACCTCGCCGAACGCCTCCTGCCCCTGCGGCTGGAGCGGCCCCGCGTCCGGCGCACCGAGGCCGAGCTGTGGGCGGAGTACGAAGAGGTGCTGCCCGTCGTCCTCGGGTCCCTGCTCGACCTCACGGTCAAGGTCCGCGCGGCAGAGGCGGAGACCCCCACCGACCTGCGCATGGCGGACTTCGCCCACCTGTGCGCGCAACTCGACGCGGCGACCGGCCTCGGGGCGCTGGCCGCCTACCGGGCCGGCCTGGACGACCTGAACGACGACGTCATCGAGGGTGACCTGCTCGCGCAGACCGTCCTCAAGCACGCCGACACCATCGCCCCGGGCCAGGCACAGCGCATGACCTCCACCGAGTGGCTGAACTGCCTCAGCCGCCTCTACAGCGGCGACGACCTCCGCCCCCTGCCCAAGGGCTGGCCGACCACCGGCAAAGTCCTCTCCGACCGTCTCAAGCGCCTCCAACCCACCCTCGCCGCCCGCCAGGTCCTCATCGACACCGGCCGCACGCGAGAGGGCCGCTACCTCGAAATGGCCCGCCCGGCCGCCCCCGCCCCACATGAACAGCAACAGCTGCCCTGACCGGGTCGCCGCCCAGACAAGCAAGAAGAGCACCGGCGTCCGCGCGGGGTGCTCTTCTTGCTGTTCGGCGAAGCCGCCAAAGGGTCGTGCCGCGAAGCGGCTCCTTCTTCACGCTCTGAGGAGCACCGAACTACAAGCAATCCGCCCCTCTTTTGTCCTAAGAGGGAAGACGCTGCGTCACCTGCGTCACGCGGCCCGAAAAGCAGCCTCTGACCTGCGCCAACAGCCGTGACGCAGACGACGGACGCTGCGTCATCCTGCGTCACCTGCGTCACCGGCCTCGTCACCGCGCGACGCAGCCCGTGACGCACGGGTGACGCGGACGACGGGCGCTGCGTCACACAAAACCGCAGATCAGAGCCCTAGATGACGCAGGTGACGCTGTGACGCAGAAATCCGCACCTAGGACACACGCGCCGAGAGGCGTCGACTCGACTGTCCTGATCACCATCGACCTCCAACACCCCACCCTGCTGAACCCGGGAGGAACCGGCATGCCCGTGAAGGACCCGAAGCTCAAGCTCGCCGCCGTCCTCGAAGAGCTGGACATGTCCCGCTCCGCCTTCTACCGGATGGTCGCCCTGGGGAGGGGGCCCGCGACCATGAAGCTCCCCAACGGCCAGTTGCGCATCCGGCGTAGCGCCCTCGACGCCTGGTGGGCCGCCCAGGAGCGATCCTCCGCTGCCTGAACCGACAGCTGAAGCACCTAGGAGCCCCGGCCAGTGCCGGGGCTCCGTCATTTGGAGAGCATGTGCTGACGTACGACGTGAAGCTGTACACCATCCGTCAACGCTCCAACCGGAAGAAGCCGTTCGAACTGCGCTGGAAGGTCGGGCCGAAGCCCCACTCGAAGAGCTACGTCACCAAGACCCTCGCCACCGGCAGGCTGGCCGAACTCCGCACCGCCATGAAGGACGGCGAGCAGTTCGACGTCGAGACCGGCTTGCCCGCGTCCGAACTGCGCAAGCTGACGCAACAGCAGAAGCAGGAATCCTGGTTCGAGCACGCCAAGAAGTACGCGAAGGTCACGTGGCCGGGATCATCCGCAAAGGAGCGTGCCGCGCGGGCCGATGGGCTCGCCACGATCACTCCGGCGCTCGTCGCGGACCACCGTGGGGCTCCGCCGGCGGCCGAGCTGCGGACGGCCCTTTCGTGCTGGGCGTTCAACGTCTCCGACCACCAGGGCGAGATCCCGGAGAAGTTCGCGGACGCACTCGCCTGGATCGCCCGGAAGTCCGTGCCCGTCTCACAGTTGGAGGACTCGGACACCCTCCGGGAGGCCCTTACGGCCATCACCCTCAAGCTGGACGGGAAGCGCGCGGCGGACAACACCATCAAGCGCAAGTACTCCACCCTCAGCGGCGCGATCGGGTACGCGATCGAACGGAAGCTCCTCACGGCGAACCCGTTGAAGTCCGTGAAGTGGACGCCACCGGAGACGGACGACGAGATCGACTTCCGATACGTTCCGGCGCCGCGACAGGCTCGGGAGCTGATCGAAGCGGTCCGGACTCTCGGCCTGCGCGGGCGCCACCTGGCCACCTACTACGGCTGCACCAACTGGGCCGCCATGCGCCCGGCCGAGGTCGCTCACCTCCGCTTGGCCGACTGCACGCTCCCGAAGACGGGTTGGGGCCTCATCGTGGCCCCCGGCAGCTCACCTCGGGTCGGATCGCGATGGACCGACGACGGGCAGTCCCATGAAGAGCGCGGCTTGAAGCACCGACCCCGTAAGGCCACCCGGGAGATCCCGATCCCCCCGGTGTTCGTCCGGATGCTGCGCGAGCACGTGGACGAGTTCGGCCTGGGCCTCGACGGACGGCTGTTCCAGGCCGCCGAGGGTGGGCTGATCAGCACCAAGGAGACTTCGGAGGTCTGGAAGAAGGCCCGGGAACTGGCGCTCACCCCCGTGCAGGTGGGCACGCCGTTCGCCGATGTGCCCTACAGCCTCCGGGCCACCTGCGTGTCCGGGTGGCTGGCGGCCGGCGTCGACCCGGCGGAGGTCGCTCACCGGGCCGGGCACAGCATCACGGTGCTCTTCAAGTTTTACGCCAAGGTGCTCGACGGCCGGAAGGACCGGTCCAACACCCTGATCGAGCGGTTCCTCGACCAGGAGTACGGCGGCGAGTAGACCGAGAATCTGGCCCACAACTGGCCCACACATGCTGACCGGACCCGGCACACAGGTGGGACAGCCCGGGACGGAATCGAAAAAGGCGGGTATCGGCTTGTTGCCGATACCCGCCCTGAGCTGGGTGTTCCTCACCAGCGGAGAGCGTGGGATTCGAACCCACGGTGACGGGTCACGCCACGACAGTTTTCAAGACTGTTCCCTTAGGCCGCTCGGGCAGCTCTCCAGGCGGAGGTCAGCCTAACGGGTCCGGCGGGGTTCGGCGCACACGATTCCGTGCGGCCGGCGGTCACGGCTGGTCGCCCTCGCGCTGGCCGAGGGTGACCTTGGTGTTGAGGGTCTGGCCGTTGCGGGTGTACTCGACGTCGACGGTCTCGCCGGGCTTGTGCGTCCAGATCCGGCTGACCAGGGCGGGGCCGTTGTCGATCGGGACGCCGCCGAGCTTGGTGATGACGTCGCCCGGCTTGAGGCCGGCCTTGTCGGCCGCGCCGCCGGGGGTGACGGCAGGCTGGCCCTGGATGTCCTTGGTCTGGATCTGCGCGCCGTCGCCCTTGTAGTCGTCGTTGCGCAGCACGTCGAGCTTGGCGTAGACCGGCTTGCCGGTCTTGATCAGGGTGTCGGCGACCCACTTGGCCTGGTTGATCGGGATGGCGAAGCCCAGGCCGATGCTGCCGGCCCGGCCGTTGGCGGAGGCGTTGGACTGGATCGCCGAGTTGATGCCGATCACCGCGCCGCCCGAATCGAGCAGCGGGCCACCGGAGTTGCCGGGGTTGATCGAGGCGTCGGTCTGGAGGGCGTTCATGTACGAGGCCTGCGAGCCGGTCTCGTCGCCGGAGGCCACCGGACGGTCCTTGGCGCTGATGATGCCGCTGGTGACGGTGGACTCCAGGCCGTACGGCGCACCGATCGCGACGGTGGCGTCGCCGACGTTGACCTTGTCGGAGTCGGCCAGCGGCAGCGGGGTCAGCTTGCTCTTGGGCGGGTTGTCGATCTTGATCACGGCGACGTCGTAGCCCTCGGCGTGACCCAGCACCGAGGCGTTGTAGGAGCTGCCGTCGGCGAACTTGACGGTCAGTTTGCCGCCGCTGAGGGTCGGCGCGACCACGTGGTTGTTGGTGAGGATGTGACCCTCGGTGTCGAAGACGAAGCCGGTGCCGGTGCCCGACTCGCCGTTGCCCTGCGCCTTGATGGTGACGACGCTGGGCAGCGCCTTCTGCGCGATGGCGGCGATCGAGCCGGGGGCCGGCTCGTTCTTCTGGGTGTCGCTGGCCTGGACGGTGGTGCTGCGGTGGTCGTCCGCGGCGGTGTTGCGGTCGGCGCGGTCGGCGACGCTCACGCCGAGCGCGCCGCCGGCCACACCGGCGACCAGGGCGACGGCCGCGATCAGGCCGACCAGACGGCTGCCCTTCTTGCGCGGACCGCCGGGGCCGCCCGGAGCACCGGGGTAGCCGAGCGGACCCGCCGGCGCGCCGGGGTAGCCCGCGCCGCCGGCGGTGGAGTCGTGGGTCGGGCCCCAGCCGCCGAGCGGCTGGCCGGCACCGAAGGGGTGGTGGCCGTGCGCGGCGGGACCGCCGGGAGCGACCGGGGCCGCACCGTACCCCTCGTGCGCGGCGGCGCCGTACCCCTCGTGCGCACCGGCGGCGGGGACGCCGTGGGTCGGGGTGGCGTACGGGTTGGCGGCCGGCGGCAGGGCCGGTGCCGCGGGCGCGACGGGGGCCGCCGGGGCCTGCGGGGCGGGCGGCAGCACCGGCGGCGGCGCGTCGATGTAGCCGGTGGCCGGGTCGACGGCCGGTTCCTCGGCGGCGGGCGCCACGGGGGCCTCCGGCGCGGGGACCTTGGTGAAGGCGACGGTGGGCTTGTGCCCGCCCTCCACCGGTACGGCGTCGACGGGCGCGGCCTCGACGGGCGCGACGGCCTCCGCGGCCTCCGGCTCGGGCACCCGCCGGAAGGCCATCGTCGGGTTGTGCCCGCCCTGAGCGGGGCCTTCGGAAACGGCCTCGGCCGCCCCCTGGCCGGCGGGCTGCTCCCCCTGCGGCCCGGTGGGCCCAACCTCGCGCTCAGTGCTCACGGACGACCTCCATAGCTGACAGAACCAAGGACCATAGTTTTTCGCACAGTCGATTCGATTGCCGTAAGGACCCCTCTGAAGAACTCATAAGAATCCTTAGCCGGTGCCGACGGCCGGGGCTCCCCTCCCCCGCCGGACGTCCCGCGATGCGGACCCCACGTCCTTCGGCCTTGGGCGTTCGCCCCCGTCCCGGTTAGCCTGTCGCTCCAAACTGACACGCGGGAGCTTGGACCCACCAGGCTGAGAGTGCGCATGTCGACCGTACGCCACCGGAGTGACGGACGTTCGAGGGGGCGCTGACCGCCGGAACCTGTCCGGGTAATGCCGGCGTAGGGAGTATCGGCCATGCCGCCTGCTTCGCCATCCTCTTCTTCGGGCGCACCCGCGTCCAAGGGTTTCCCCGATCCCGCGTCCGAGGGTCTCCCCGGTCCGGCGGCCGCCGCCGTCCTGGAGCGCCCCGCGCAGCACGTCGAGGCACCGCTGGTCCTGGACACCGAGCCGCCGCGCACGCTGCGCTTCCGGGACCACTTCGCGCTCTGGATGAACCTGGGCGTCAGCCTGATCGGCTTCACCACCGCCGCCACCGTGCTCGGCGCCCCCGGCAGCGAGCTGTCGCTGGCCGCCGCGGTGACGGCGATCGTGGTCGGTACGGCGGTCGGCACCGCGATGCTCGGCGTGGCCGCGCTGATCGGCGCCCGCACCGGCGCCCCCGCGATGGCGAACCTGCGCGGGCTGTTCGGCACCCGGCTGTCGTACCTGCCGACGGTGCTGAACATCGTGCAGTGCGTCGGCTGGGGCGTGTTCGAGCTGCTGACCATCTCGGCGGGCGCGCAGACCGTCGCGCACACCACCGGCTACCGCTGGCTGTTCGTCCTGCTCGCGGGCGCGCTGACCACCGCGCTGACGATCTGGCCGCTGGGCTCGATCGCGGTGCTGCGCCGCTTCGTGGCCGGGGCGGTCGCGGTGGCGATGGTGTACCTCACCGTCCAGCTGGGCCGCCAGGGCGTGCCGGACCCGGGCGCCGGCAACTGGCACGGCTTCCTGGGCGCCACCGACGCGATGATCGCGATGTCGGTCTCCTTCGTCCCGCTGGCCGCCGACTACACCCGGCACTCGCGCACCCCGCGCTCGGCGTTCTGGGGCAGCTTCTCCGGCTACACCATCGCCCAGGTCTGGTGCTACGTGCTCGGCCTGATGGCGCTGCTCCAGTCGGACGGCGACCCGAACCGGATCTTCGACTCCTTCCTCGGGGTCTGGGCCGGCTGGCTGTTCCTGCTGGTGCTGGTGCTGCGCGAGACGGACCAGTCCTTCGCCAACGTGTACTCGACCGCGATGTCGGTGCAGAACCTGCTGCCGAGGGCGGACCGCCGGGTGCTCTCCGGCGCGATCGGCGTGCTGACCACCGTGCTGGCGCTGCGGATCGACCAGTTCACCGACACCTACAGCAACTTCCTCGGCCTGATCGGCTCGGTGTTCGTTCCGCTGCTGGCCGTGCTGGCGGTGGACTACTTCTTCGGCGCCGGACGCCACGGCTGGAACCTCTCCGCCGACGCGCCGTCCCGCTGGCTGATGCTGCTGCCGTGGACGCTGGGCTTCGCGGTCTACCAGCTCATCGCGCCGACCGGGGTGGCCGACTGGTGGACGGACTTCTGGACCTCCGCCCGGGAGGCACTGCACTTCACCCCGCAGGAGTGGACCTCGGCCTCGCTGTTCGCCTTCCTGGTGCCGGCCCTGGCCACCTGGGCGCTCACCCCGCTCACCCGCCGCGCCGCGCGCTGACGCCGGGGGCTGCCACCGGCGGCGCTCACCGGGGTCTGCCGGGCCCCCCGGGAGCGGCCACGACCGCCGGGGCCGGCAGCGCCACCACCGCCCGAAGACGGCCCCACAGGTTGGGGCCGTCTTGGTCTGCGCGTCACTTCCGCCGCCTATCGTTGGCCCTGTGACCAGCCCAGACCTGTCCTCGACGGCGGCGCGCACCGTGCCGCCCGTCCAGGTGATCGCCCACCGCGGTTCCTCCCACGCGCTGCCCGAGCACACCCTCGCGGCCTACCGGCGCGCGCTCGACGAAGGCGCGGACGCGCTGGAGTGCGACGTCCGGGTCACCGCCGACGGCGCGCTGGTCTGCGTGCACGACCGCCGGATCGGCCGGGTCTCCAACGGCCGGGGCACCGTTTCGGCCATGACCCTCGCCGAGCTGGAGGCGTACGACTTCGGCGCCTGGAAGACCGGCCGCCCCAGCACCGACCCCGAGCTGCGCGGGGTGCTGCGGCTGGAGCGCCTGCTGGAGCTGGTGGTGGAGTGCGGCCGCCCGGTGGACCTGGCGATCGAGACCAAGCACCCGGTGCGCTTCCGCGGCCGGGTGGAGGCCGAGCTGCTGCGGACGCTGGAGCGGTTCAAGATCGGCGCGACCCCGGAGGGCGACCGCCCGTCCGCCCGGATCATGAGCTTCTCCTCGGTCGCGCTGAACCGGGTGGCCGCCACCGCGCCCGGGTTCCGGCGGGTCTTCCTGTTCGAGCGGACGCTGCCGCTGCTCGGCCGGCTGCGCGCGGACTCGCCGCTGCCGGGCGGGGCCCGGATCGCCGGCCCCGGCATCGAGCTGGTCCGGGCCCGCCCGCAGCTGGTGACCCGGCTGCGCGAACTCGGGCACGAGGTGCACGTGTGGACGGTGGACGAGCCGGCCGACGTCGAGCTCTGCCTGGAGCTGGGGGTGTCCGCGATCATCACCAACCGGCCCGCGGAGGTGCTGGCGCAGCTCGGCCGGTGAGCGGGCGCAGGCACCGTACCCACGGCCGTACCCGGCATCACGCCCGGCGCCACACCGCAGCAGACTGATCGCTCTGGTCAGCAGTCAAACCTTCCTCGCACGAAATTGCCGGAATTCTTGCGCGCGAGCGACAGAGGGTGAGCACGGAATGACCTGATGTCCACCTTCGGTCGCTTCGCTCGAAATGGGCTCGCGGGATCGTCCGGTGCTCGTTTCCGACGCATTACCAAGGGGCATCTCTCCCTCGGCATACGCTGAAGGAGGTCCGGGGGTGGCGTTGATGGTGGCGCGTGAAGTGCCGACTTCATCGACCATGGCAGTGCCGCACGGCCCAGCGAGTGTCGGGGTCGCACGGCGCCGACTGCGTCGAGATCTGAGTGACCGGCAGATACCGGAACCGGTCATCGATGATGCTGTTCTGATCCTTTCCGAGCTGTTGAGCAATGCCTGTCGGTACGCCCGTCCGCTCGGCCCGCTGCCGGCCCTGGGCCGCAGCGCCAAGGCCGAGGTGCTCGGGCAGGTGCTGGTCGGCGTCCCGTCCGGGGCGCACGCCGCACCGGGCGGCCGGGAGCCCGCCGAGGGCCCGGCCGAGCCGGCCGGCGGGGTGCTGGTCCGCTGGCAGATCCACGCCGACGGAGTGCTCACCCTGGAGGTCACCGACGGCGGGGCGGCCACCCGGCCGCTGCCCGCGAGCCCGTCGCTGACCTCGCGCGGCGGCCGGGGCCTGAGCATCGTCGACCAGCTGGCCGGCGACTGGGGCGTGCGCGACGCGCCCGGCGAGGTCACGGTCTGGGCGGCGCTGCCCGCCAGAGCCCGGCACGCCCGGCGCACCGGAGGCGATGCCCGTAGCGCGTGAGCCGGGCCCGGGGAATGTGTCGTTAGGCTTCCCGGAACACAGGACCACCGTTCCCGGGAGAGCCGCACCATGGGCAAGAAGGCCGCCAAGAAGGCGCCGCAGCGCCAGTCCACCACCGCCGTCACGGGCGAGATCCCCGTGGTCGGGGCCCGGGAGGACTGCCCCTGCGGCTCGGGCCGCCGGTACAAGGCGTGTCACGGCCGGGAGGCCTCCCACGCGGTGCAGGAGCTGGTGCAGCGCCCGTTCGAGGGCCTGCCCGGCGAGGCCGACTGGGTGGCGCTGCGCGAGCTGGTGCCCGCCGCCACGGTGCCGCTGAAGCTGGCCGCCGGGGTGGCCGAGGGCGCGAGCGGCGACGTCCCGTCGGTGACGCTGGCCACCGTGCTGCCGCTGGCCTGGCCGGCCCTGCGCCGCCAGGACGGCTCGGTGCTGCTCGGCCTCCAGACCCAGTCCGCCTCCGGCGACCTCAGCCGCGACCTCGCGGACGCCCTGGAGCTGGCCCTGGCCACCGAGCCCGGCAGCCCGGTGCCGGCCCGCCGGACCGTCCCCGGCGGCCGCCGCCTCCAGGACCTGCTGGACACCACCGCCGGGTTCGAGCCCGTGGTGCACACCGGATTCGAGTTCTGGCTGGAGGACGCCGAGTCCGCCACCGGTGAGGTCGCCGCCTCCCTGGAGCGCGCCAACGCCTCGGCCATCCCGACCGAGAAGCTCGCCGGCGTCGACGCCGCCTACTGGTGCGGCACCCCGGACAAGAACCACCTGCGCTGGGTGATGACCGTGCCGGAGGAGCAGCTGCTGGACGCGCTGGCCCGGCTGAACGCGGCCGGCGAGGCCTCGCTCGGCCAGGACACCCGCCTGGTCGGCTCCTTCCGCGCGCACGGCCTGACCGTCCCGGTGTGGGACCTCCCGCTCACGATGACCGCCGCCGACTGCGAGAAGCCGGCCGCCGAGTTCGCCGAGCGGCTCGTCGCCGTACTCGCCGACGGAACCCCGCTGACCGCCGAGGAGCGGCGCTCCCGCGCGAACCTGGTGAACCGTCAGGTCACCCTGAACTAAAGCGCGCAGGATCCGCGTGATACGCGTCACATTGTCGCGCTGAACGCGCAATTTCCGGGCGTGGAGGGCGTCTTGGAAATTGGCGCGGGCGCGGATCCTTGTTACTGTCTAAAGAGTCCGGCCGCTGGTGCATCCCCCGTCGCCAGCGGCCGGATCTTTTGTTTTCCGTAACACCCCGGTGGACGGCCCCGATGCAGGCCCGGTTCCGGTGATCCTCAGTAGGCCGAACGTCCGTGGTTCAACCGGACCGTCGCCTCCACCAACTCCCCCAGCAGCGGCCCGACCTGCGGCAGCCAGACCCCGCCGCCGGCGCCCGGCCGCGGGGCCAGCACCCAGCGCACCGGCCCGGCCGCGCCGCCGGGCGGCAGCGACAGGAAGCCGCCGGGCCCGTGGTAGCGCAACGACCCGGGCACCCAGGGGAGTTGGGCGAGCATCTCACCGAGCACGTCCAGTGAGTACGGGGCCACCAGCAGTGCGTAGCGGCCCGGCATCGCCAGCACGGGACCGAGCGGCAGCCGCAGCGCGCCCAGGTAGACCAGCGCCCGCGCACCGGCCGCCGCGGGCAGGCTGACCGCCGAGACCGTGGGGCCGGTGGCGACGATCACCGGTGCGTCCGGGCTCTTCCGCTCCCACCACCAGCGCACCATCCGGGCGTCCGTGGTGGCGGCCAGCAGCGAGGGGTCGTGCGGGTGGGCGCCGGGGACGGTGCAGTCCGGGTCGCCGCAGGAGCAGCAGCCCTCGCGCAGCACGGCGCCCGGCACCACGGGCCAGCGGTGGTCGACGGCGGCCGTCAGGGCCGCGGTCAGCCGGGCGGCGCGTTTCTCCGACCGGTCCTTCGGGTTCTCACGCATGGCGCTCGTTCCTTTCCCTGACCGCTCGCTTCGCTCCGCCCCGTCGGCGTCCGTCGGGATCCTCCGCGCGGGCCCGCCGCGGCGCGGGCCCCGGGCGGCGCGGGGCGGGGCGGGGCGGCTGGGCGGACGGCGCGGCTACGACGTGGAACAGGTGTGGAGCACGACATGAAGGGCCGCGCACCGGCACAGCCCTTGGAACGAGAATCCCGTACGCGACCGGATGGACGCCGCCCGGGCGCGCTTGGTTCCACCGTACGAGTGAGAGAGTTCCGGCCGGCCCGGCTCGCGGGCGGCACGGACATACGATCCGGACGGCCGCCCGGGCCGTCCTCCCCGTTCTGCCCGCTCGCGGTCCGCTCCATGCCTCCGGGCCCGTGCGGCGCGCGCACGACCCCCTCGCGCCCCCGGCCGGGTCACGCTGGACGCGGAACCGGGCACCGGCCTCGTCCTGGATCTGGACATGCCCCGAATGGCCTGTGTAGAAGTGGTGGCATTGCTGTCGATCAATGACGAGTAGTAGCGAATCGAGGCGAAACACGCCCTTTGGCCGTGCTCGCTCCACATCGGCCTATCTGGGGGTCTCGCATGGCACGTAGCACCGCGTCAGGAGTGGCGGCATGAACGAGTCCCACCCGTCGACGGCCCTCCCCTCGACGACGACCGCCGAACCGGGCGAGCCCGGCTGCGCAGGCGGGCTCACCGTCCTCGATCCGCCGGGACGGACCGGCCCCGCCGACGCCCAGGACGGCACGACGGACGACGGCTCGGCGGGCGACCGCACGGCGCCGTCCGCCGCGGTGCAGGACCGTTTGGCCGGACGTCTGTCCGATATCACCAGCCTGCACGAGCACACCGAGCGGCTCGCCAGGACCCGCGGTCTGGCCGCCACCCTGGACACCGTCCTCGCCTCCGGCGCGGCCCTGCTCGGCGCCCGCCGCGGCATGCTGGTCACCAGGCTGCCCGGCGGCGGCCCCGGCCAGCCGGTCGGCCACGGCCTCGACCGCGCCAGCCTCGGCGCCCTGGAGACCGTCCCGACCGAGCAGAGTCTGCTGGCCCGGCTGCTGCGCGAACGGGACCGGCCCGCCCAGCTGCACTCCCGCGACCTCGCCGAGGACCCGGCCATCGGCGCCCGGCTGCGCGAACTCGCCGTCCACCTCGGCTTCGGCGGCGCCTTCGGCCTGCCGCTCGCCACCCCAGAGGACGGCCCGCTGGCCGCCGCCCTCTGGTTCTACGACGAGCCCGCCGAGCCGACCGAGTGCCAGCGCGAACTCGCCCGCCACTACTGCGAGATCGCCTCCCCGCTGCTCGCCAAGCAACTGGAGGCGGACCGGATCTCGCGCACCACCGAGGCGCTGCGCCGCGGCCTGCTGCCGGACCGGCTCCCCCAGGCGGCCGGGCTGCGGCTGGCCGCCCGGATCGTCCCGGCCGGGCTGGACCGCTCCAGCGGCAGCGACTGGTACGACGCGATCCCGCTGCCGGACGGCACCATCGGCCTCACCGTCGGCTCCGTCTCCGGCGACGGCCCCGGCGCGGGCCCCGGCTCCGCCCCCGGCGCGGCCGCCGCGATGGGCCGGATCAGGGCCGCGCTACGGGCGTACGCGGTGCTGGAGGGCGAGGACCCGGTCTCCGTCCTGGGCGACCTGGAGCTGCTGCTCAAGACCACCGAGCCGACCCGCACCGCCACCGCCGTCTACGCCTGGGTGGAGCCCGAGGAGCGCCGGATCACCCTGGCCGGCGCCGGGCACTGCCCGCCGGTCCTGGTCGGCCGGCACGGCGCCGAGTTCGTGGAGACCTCGCTCTCCGCCCCGCTCGGCATGCTGACCTGCTGGGAGGCCCCCGGGGTGGACTTCACCGCCGAGCGCGGCGACACCCTGCTGCTCTACACGGAGGGGCTGGCCCGTCGCTGCGGCCCGACCCTGCACGCCGGGCAGGCCAACCTGCGCCGGGCCGCCGCCGACGCCCCGCGCGACGTGCGGATCGACCCGGACCGGCTCTGCGCCCACCTGCTGGCCGTCTGCCCGGCCCCGGAGGCCGTCGGCGCGGACACCGACGACCTGATGCTGCTGGCGGCCCGCTTCGACTGAGCCCGGGCCGGGCTCCGGCCGGCCGGAGCCCGCTCCGGGGCGTCCCGCGGGCCGCTCCGACCGGGCCCGAACAGACGAGCGGCCGGGCGTCCGTACCATGGACGCACGGCCGCCCGCGCGTGTCGCGATCCGACACCTCCCCCGAGGGGCGGCGGTACCACCCCCAAGGAGGCGTTGCACGTGACCGAGGACCGTACCCCCGCGGTGGCCGAGAACCCCGAGGCCGAGGGCGGCGAGGAGGCCGAGCAGCCCAAGGGCCGCAAGAACGGCCTCTACGGCGAGATCTCCGACGCGCTGGCCGACTCGATGAAGTCCGGCTGGGCCGACACCGAGCTGCACGGCCTCGCCCCGGTCGCCCAGGCCCCGTACGCGGTCGAGCGCCGCGCCAAGCTGTCCGCCGCCTTCCCCGGCGAGCGTCTGGTCGTCCCGGCCGGCAACCTGCGGGTGCGCTCCAACGACTGCGACTACGCCTTCCGCGCCGCCAGCGAGTACGTCCACCTCACCGGTGACCGGACCGAGGACGCGGTGCTGGTCGGCGAGCCGACGGGCGCGGCCGGCCACGAGTTCACGCTCTACCTGCTGCCCCGCTCGAACCGCGAGGACGGCGAGTTCTGGCTGGACGGCAACGGCGAGCTGTGGGTCGGCCGCCGGCACAGCCTGAGCGAGCAGGAGCAGCTGCTCGGCCTGCCCGCCCGCGACGTCCGCAAGGCCGCCGAGGAGCTGGCCGCGAAGGCCGCGGACTCCGCCGTGCCGACCCGGATCGTCCGCGGCTACGACGCCGGCCTGGAGGACGCGCTCGCCGACGCCCTGGACGCCGACCGGGACGCCGGGCTCAAGGAGTTCCTGAGCGGCCTGCGGCTGGTCAAGGACGAGTGGGAGATCGGCGAGCTGCGCGCCGCCTGCGACGCCACCGTCAAGGGCTTCACCGACGTGGTCCGCGAGCTGGGCCAGGCCGTCAGCACCTCGGAGCGCTGGATCGAGGGCACCTTCTGGCGCCGCGCCCGGGTCGAGGGCAACGACGTCGGCTACGGCACCATCGCCGCGGCCGGCCCGCACGCCACCACCCTGCACTGGGTGCGCAACGACGGCGACGTGCGTCCCGGCGAGCTGCTGCTGCTGGACGCGGGCGTGGAGACCCACACCCTCTACACCGCCGACGTCACCCGCAGCCTGCCGATCAACGGCCGGTTCACCGAGCTCCAGCGCACGATCTACGACGCGGTGTACGAGGCCCAGGAGGCCGGCATCGCCGCGGTGAAGCCCGGCGCCCGGTTTCGCGACTTCCACGAGGCCTCGCAGCGCGTCCTCGCCGAGCGGCTGCTCGCCTGGGGCCTGCTGGACGCCTCGGTGTACGACGTCGAGAAGGTCCTGGAGCTCGGCCTCCAGCGCCGCTGGACCCTGCACGGCACCGGCCACATGCTCGGCCTGGACGTCCACGACTGCGCCCACTCGCGCCGCGAGGAGCACGTCGACGCGCTGCTGGTGCCCGGCATGGTGCTGACCGTCGAGCCCGGCCTGTACTTCCAGCAGGACGACCTGACCGTGCCGGAGGAGTACCGCGGCATCGGCGTCCGGATCGAGGACGACATCCTGGTCACCGCCGACGGCAACGAGAACCTCTCGGCCGGCCTGCCCCGCCGCTCCGAGGACGTCGAGGCCTGGATGGCCTCGCTCGCCTGAGCCCCGGCAGCTGACAACGGGCGCCTGACAACCGGCAGCCGGCAACCGGCACCCGGCCGCCGGCAGCCGAGAGGGCCCGGCCTCCCGAGCAGTGGGAGGCCGGGCCCTCGGTCATCGGCGCCGGTCCGCCGCCACGTCCGTCCCACCGTGGGGTCGCGGCCGGCAGCCGGGTCCGGGATGTTCTCCGCGGCCTTCCCCGGAACGCCGAAAGGCGCCGCGACCGGGGAGAACCACAGGTCACGGCGCCTCGACGAGGGCCCGCGGCAGGCTACTTCGCGGTCACCCGCAGCGGGACGCTGCGCTCGCCGAGGACGTCGGGCACGCCCTCGGCGGGGATCAGCAGGGCCTCCGCGACCACCGGCATCACCCCGGCGCCGTCCTCCTTGGTCAGCTTCATCCGGTACTTCAGCGTCACGCTCTGCCCGGCGGGCAGCGCGAAGCTCCCTTCGACGTCCGGCTTGCCCACGGCACGCCGGTTGAGGTCCACCGGGGTCCAGGCCGTGCCGTCCTGGCGCTCCAGGGTGCCGCGCACGGTCGGCTGGCCGCCCGCGTACGACTCGGCGACCACGACCGGGGTCACCTGGGGGTAGTTGGTCCTGCCGGTGTTCCTGAAGGTGACCGAGAAGGTCGTCGGGGTTCCGTCGTTCGGCACCTGCTGGCCCGTGACGAGGCCGTCCACGGTGACGGTGACGGCGTTCGCGTTCGCCTGTGCCGACGTGGGCGGCTGGTGGCCGCTGACGTCCAGGGTGTCCAGGATCGAGACCAGGGCGGGCTGGTACTCGGCCTTCAGCCCGTTCGCCACGACGTACACCTGGTCCGACTTCAGCCCCCACATCTGGGCCGTGAAGGTGTCGCCGGGCCGGCAGGTCACCTGCCACTGCGTCTTGTCGATCGTCTTCCCGGCCACGATGTCCTTGGTCAGCACCGGGGCGCCGACCGAGGAGTAGCCGCCGGCGGGAGTGTACGGGCGGCCCCACACCGGGCAGTTCGGCTGGTGGCCCCAGCCCGATTCGGAGCCCAGGTCGGCCATCGTGGGCCAGGCACCGCCCTCGGTCTCCTCCGCGCTGTTGTAGGCCACGACCAGCACGCCGTACGGCTCGCACTTCGACTGCGACCAGTTCTGCTGCGGGTCCGCCGGCGCGCCGGGGCTCAGCACGCAGACCCGGTCGGCCGCGACCGGCGCGGCCCTCCAGCCCGCCGGGACCCTGAACTTGACGCCCCGGAGGGTGTACGAGCTCGCCGCACCGGTCACCGGAGGGCCGGTGGTCCTGGGGGCGGAGGGCGAGGAGCCCTCCGCGAGCGGGACCCCGGTCGGCGGGTTATCGGCGAGCGGGGCCTCGGTGACGGGCTCGCCGCCGGGGGTGCCCGGGTCGGTGGGGGTGGCCGTCGGGCTGGGCGTGCCGGTCGGCTCGGGAGCCGGGCTCGGCGAGCCGGTCAGGGTGGCGGCCGGCGGCGGGACCTCGTTCCGGGCGACCGGCTCGCCGTGGAAGGTGAGCACGCCGATCGCCATCGCGGCGGCCAGGCCGAGCGGCACGGTGACCGCGTACACCGGGCGCAGCCGGCGGATCCGGCTCTTCGGCGGAGCGGCCGGGCGCAGGCTGGTCGCCGTGACCCTGGAGGCCCGGGCGGTCATCGCCTCGCGGAGCAGCCGTTCCGTGGGCGTCTCGGCCGGCCCGTCGCCGTCACCGCCGATGCGGCGGGGGAGTCTGTCGGTCATCGAACCTTCTCCAGGTGCTTTTCCAAGGCGTCCAGAGCGCGGCTGGCGGTGGACTTCACGGCGCCCTGGGACAGCCCCAGGGTCTCGGCGATCTGCGCCTCCGACATGTCGGACCAGTAGCGCAGCACCAGCACCTCACGCTGGCGGGGAGTCAACTCCTGCAGGGCCACGAGCACCCGGCGGTGCTCGTCGTTGAGCACCGCGTGGTCCTCGGCGGACGGGGCGTCGGCCACGTGCGGCGGGACGTACTCGCGGGCGGTCTTGCGGCGGCGCAGCATCGAGCGGGCGCCGTTGACCACCGAGGTGCGCAGGTAGCCGAGCGCGTTGTCGAGGTCGTCCAGCTCCTCGCCGTGGCGCTGGTAGAGCTGGGTGAAGGCCTCCTGGACGACGTCCTCGGCCAGGTCCTGGTGGTCGACCAGCAGGACCGCCATCCGGACCAGGCCGAGCCGGTGGGCGTGGTACAGGTCGGTCAGGGTGGGCCGGTCCTCGGCGGGCCTGCGGCCGCCGCGCAGCAGCCGGAACCCGGACCGGCGCTGCTTCGCCTCCTGCTCGGTGACGACACCGGCGAGCGGCTCGCCGGCCTCCTGCGCGCCGAACAGCGCGGCGGCCATCCCCCGGACGGAGAAGCCGCGTCCCCCTGTCTGCCCGGCAGTCGGCCCGATGGCCATGGACATGTGCGATTCCGCTTTCCCCCGGGACGGTGACGGCGCACGCCGGCCCCGTCAGGTCACCTGATCAAGATCGTGATCGGGGGGATCCTCCCAGCCGCCCCCGGCCCGGTCCTCTCCGCCCCCGTACCCAAGGACGTGTGGCGGAAGTGAAGGTTGCAGGCGGGTTCGAAGAAATTTCCGAAGCGGTCGGGACGGCTACACTCACCGGCATTCCGCCACCCGTGAGCAGGGGGTTCGCATGACCGCGCAGAACGTCGAGGGCCCGGTCGGTGCCGCCCGCGCACCCGGTACGGCCGGGGGAGCCCCGGGCGCGGACGCCGGAGCCCCGGGTACGGCCGGGGGCACCGCCGGGTCGCGGCCGGTGGCCGTCGGCATCGGCCGGCGCCCCGAGCCCGTGCACGACGTCGCGGTGTACGCCTTTCCCGGCATGGCACCGTTCGAACTCGGGGTGGTGGTCGAGGTGTTCGGGCTGGCGCGGCCGGAGCTGGCCGGACTGCTGGCGACGCCCTGGTACGGGCTGAAGGTGTGCGCCGACCGGCCGGGGACGGCGCTGGAGGCGGTCGGCGGCTTCACGCTGACCGCCCGGCACGGGCTGGACGAACTCGCCGCGGCCGACACCGTGGTGGTCCCCGGGGTGCCGAACGCGTTCGGCGGCGAAGTCTCCCCCGGGCTGGTCGAGGCGCTGCGCACCGCGCACGGGCGCGGCGCCCGGATCGTGTCGATCTGCTCGGGCGCCTTCGCGCTGGCCGCCGCCGGACTGCTGGACGGCCGGGAGGCGACCACCCACTGGCGGTACGCCGAACTGCTCCAGCAGCGCCACCCCTCGGTGCTGGTCGACCCCGACGTGCTCTACGTGGACAACGGCGACGTGCTCACCAGCGCGGGCAGCGCGGCCGGCATCGACCTCTGCCTGCACCTGATCCGCCGGGACCACGGCGCCAAGGTGGCCAACACGGTGGCCCGCCGCTTCGTGGTGGCACCGCACCGGGACGGCGGGCAGGCCCAGTTCGTCGAGGCCGCGGTCCGCCCGGTCGAGGAGGAGGACGACGGGGTCGCCCGCAGCATGCGGTGGGCGCTGGACCACCTGGCGTCCCCGCTGACCATCTCGCGACTGGCCCGCGCCGCACGGATGTCGGACCGCTCGTACCTCCGGCACTTCACCGCCCGCAACGGGACCAGCCCGATGCGCTGGGTCGTCACCCAGCGCATCGCGGCCAGTCTGCCGCTGCTGGAGTCGCCGGAGGGGACGGTCGAGGAGATCGCCGCGGCGGTCGGCTTCGAGAGCGCCGCGACTCTCCGGCACCACTTCGGCCGGGTGATGCGCACCTCCCCGACCGCCTACCGGCGCTCGTTCGGGCGCGGGGCGGCCTGAGCCGCGGGCCGCCCGGTGGGGCCTAGCGACCCTCGCGCCGGTCCGCGTTGGCGAGCATCGCGTCGTGCAGCCACTGCGCCAGGCCCGGCGCGGTCTTCTCGTAGGCCTCGGTCCAGCGCGGGTCGGAGACGTACAGCCCGGCCAGCCCGCGGTGGATGGTGTACGTGCAGTCGTAGAAGTTCCGGCAGATGTGCTGCCGGTGCTCCTCGGCGAGGTCCGTGGCCACCGTGCCGTCGGCGGGCTCGCCGGCGGCGAGCGCCTCGGCCAGGCGGGCGTCGAGCCCGGTCATCTCCTCCTGGATCCGCTGCCAGTCGGCCTTGGAGTAGCCGCCGGTCCTGCGCTGCGACTCGGCCCAGGCGGCGGTGTCGCCCCAGCGCTGCTCGGCCTCCTGCTCCCAGTCCTCCTGGTAGCCCTCGCCGAAGATCTCGAACTTCTCCTCCGGGGTCAGCTGAATGCCCATTCTCCGTGCCTCCATGGCGTGTTCGACGGCTGCGGCGAGCTCCTGGAGGTGACCGATCCGGTCGGTGAGCAGCCGGTGCTGCCGCCGGAGGTGCTCGGTCGGGCTGACCGATTCGTCGTCCAGGATCGCCGCGATCTCCTCCAGGGGGAACCCGAGTTCTCGGTAGAAGAGGATCTGCTGCAACCGGTCGAGGTCGGCGTCCACGTACCGGCGGTAGCCGGACCGGGTACGGCCGGCGGGGGACAGCAGGCCGATCTCGTCGTAGTGGTGCAGGGTGCGGACGGTCACCTTGGCGGTCTTCGCCACGGCGCCGACCGAGTAGCCCTCACTGGTCATCGGAGTTCCTCCCTGGTGCTGACCACCACCCTCGGCTCTCACGTCGCGTGAGGGTCAAGCCGTACCCGGAGCGGCCGGCGAGGGCGCGGGGCGGGGCGGGGCAGGACGGCGGTGGTGCGGGGCGGCGGTGGGGCGGGGCGGTGGGGCGGGGCGGCGGTGGGGCGCGGGTGCCGGGCGCGGGTGCGCCCCCCTGTTCAGGCCCCGGCGCCCACCGGCTCCCGTTCGCGCCGCCGGCCGCCCCGGCGCCCGGCACCCCCGCCGTCGCCCGGTCCGCCCCGGCGGCGGGAGCGCTGGGTGGGCCAGAACAGCACGTACGCGGCGGAGACCACCACGAAGGCGAGCCGGACGAGGCCGCGGGCCGAGTCGGACGGGAGGAGCAGCGTGCCGCCGTACAGCGCGGCCAGCGCGATCCAGCTCCACCACGGGACGAGCCGCTTCTGCCCGACCGCGTCCCAGAGCAGGGTGCCGAGCAGGATCGAGGCCGTGTAGTAGGTGTAGACGCTCGGGTCGAGCAGGATGCGGGCGTCCGCGCCCAGCAGCACCACGGCCGGCCAGCGGCCGCGCCAGACGGCGAAGCAGCCGAGCCCGATGCCGAGCGCGAACTGGGCCGGGCGGTCCCACCAGGGGGTGGCCGGGTCGGTGACCCCGAACCAGCGCAGCGCGGAGGCGGGCTGGTTCGGGATGGTGAACTTGGCGGCCGCCATGGTGTCCAGGTTGCCCAGGTAGAACGGCAGCCAGGCGATCGCCACCAGGGCGCAGAACCAGAGCGCGGCGCGCAGCCAGGCGGGCCGGGGCAGCGCCAGGATCAGCGGGGCGAAGGCGATCGCCCAGGGCTTGGAGTCCACGGCCAGCGCGAGGAAGACCGCGACCTGGGTGGGCTTGCCGCGGGCCAGGGCGTGCGCGGCGAGGGTGGTGAAGAACAGCGCGAGGACGTCGTCCAGGTGCGCGAAGCGGACCGAGACCTCGACCCACATCGGGATGAACGCCAGCCCGGCGATCAGCAGGCGCTGCTGGAGCCGGCGGTGGTTGATCCCGGTGCCGAGGTAGTACAGGGCGGCCGTGCGGCCGACCACGACCAGCATCACCAGGCCGAGCCCGACGCTCACCGCCTCGGCGATCAGCTCGCCGGTGTGCGGGGCGAACGGGGCGGTGAGCCGGGCCGCCGCGAGGCTGACCGGGCCGATCTGGAGCTCCGGGTGGTGGGCGTACAGCGACAGGCCGCCGTCGGACTGGCCGCTGAAGAGCAGCTGCTCGCCCTGACGCAGGTAGTGCCAGGAGAATCCGCCGCTGGGCTCGACCAGGAAGAACCAGAGCACCGTCCAGCCGGCCAGCAGGACGTGGTGCCTCCGCAGCGGGAGTCCCGCTATTCGCCCGGTCGCCGACTCGTAATCGGTGGTGGCCCGTGCCGTGCGCGCTTCCCGCACCTGTTTCTCTCCCCGCCGTTCCGCCCCCTCCGGCCGGACATCCTATGTGACGGAGGCGAACCGCCCGTGCCGCCCGCGGTTCCGTCCGGTGGACGGTGCGGGCGGCACGGGAGGTGCGCTACTGCTCAGCGCGCCTCGGTTCGGCGCGCCCCGGTTCAGCCCTGCGGACCGGCCTTGCGGCGGCGCAGCACCACGAGGGTGCCGACACCGGCCAGCAGGACGGCGCCGCCGGTGGCCGCGATCGCGGTGGTGTGGTCACCGCCACCGGTCGTGGCCAGGGCCTTGTCGCTGCCGTCGGCGGCGGCCTTGGCCTTGTCCACGGCGGCCGGGGTCAGCGGCGGCGGGGTGATGACCGGGGGCTCCACCGGGAAGTCGATCGGGCCCGCGGTGTCGCCGCTGCTCTCGGCCGGGGCCGGGGTGGTGGCGGATCCGGAGGGCTCACCGGTGGCCGGCTTCTCAGTCGGCTTCTCGGTGGGCTTCTCGGTGGGCTTCTCGGTCGGGGTCTCGGTCGGCTTGCCGGTGGGCGTCTCGGTCGGCTTCTCCGTCGGCGTCGCGGTGGAGGTGGCGGTCGCGGTGGCCGACGGGGAGCTGCTCGCGGTCGGGCTGGGCTTGCCGGTCTGGGTCGGCGTCGGGCTGGGCTTGCCAGTGTTCGTCGCGGTGGGCGTCGGGCTCGGCTTGCCGCCGTGCGCCTTGATGACGAAGCCCACGCCGCCGTCGCAGCTGAGGTGGCCGTTGTCGACCGGCTGGTGGGTGGTGTCGTCGAGCTCGGCGGCGAAGACGACCGGGACGACACCGGCCCGGCCGAGCGGGGCGCCGTCGGCGAAGGAGGCCCGGACCTTGATCGGGACGTTCTTGCCCCGGTTCACCCCGAGCAGGTCGTCGGCGACCGGGTTTCCGGCCGCGTCGAGGGTGCCGAGCATCATCAGGACGGAGTCGTTCTTCTCGCCGCTCTGGTCGGGGGCGACCACCGCGGTCTGCCACTCTCCGCCGGGCAGCCGGTACTGGACCTTGAGGTCCTTCGCCTGGAGCGAGCCCGCCTTGTTCTTGAACTTGAGCAGCGGGATGAAGACGAAGTCGTGCTTCGTCCGGTTGTCGATCTTGAACGTGAACTCGCGGGCGTCGCCGCCGGCGATGAAGGTGCCGGGCACGCCGTTCAGCGAGAGGTCGAGGCTCGCGTGCGACGCCTTGTCGGCCTGCGGCGCGACGGCGGACGGGGTGCCGGTGGTGCCGACGGCCATGGCGCCCTGGGCGCCGGCCAGCACGAGTGAGGATGCGAGCGCGGCGGCGCCGGCAAGGGCAAGACTGCGACGTATGGACAAGGGAGACCTCACGGAAGTGTCCGGGCGAGGCCCGGGCGCGAGAGGGCGGCCTCAGACGCCGCGTACCCCCCGCGAAGTTGAAAGTGCGACGGAGAGTACCGAACGATCCGACCGGTCCGGAAGGCGGGTGGCACGCTGTGGCGAGGATACCGAGAAGGCCTGTCCGAATCGTCCAACTCTGGCCGATCACAAGGCTTTTGCGTTTTACCGAAAGATGACCGGCGAGTGACGGGTACAAGCCCGTGGGGCGGTGCCGCGCGCCCCCGGCGGCGCGCGGCGGATGTGCGGCGCCGGGCCTGCCGGGGGCGGCCCGTGGAGTCAGCCCGCGAAGAAGGACTCGGCCGCGACGACCGCCCGCTCGTCGTCCAGCACCTCGCCCGGGCGGGAGCCGTTGCCGAGCAGCACCCCGCCCCAGCGCATCCCCATGTACTCGGCGGTCAGCCGGAGGCTGTCGACCAGCGGTCCGGCCTTGTCGTCGGCGGCGGCGAGGGCGGTGACCCCCCAGAGCGTGCCGCCGCCCATCCGGGCGAGGAAGTCCAGCCCGGGCACCCCCATCCACCCCAGCCAGTGGTCGAGGTAGAGCTTGGCGCCGGTCGGCAGCGAGTACCAGTACAGCGGCGCGACGAAGACCAGGTCGGTGGCCGCCAGGGTGGCGTCCAGCAGTGTCCGCCCGTGGCCGACCGGTTCCGGGTAGCCGCCGTCACCGGTGTGCCGGAGGTCCCGGAAGGGCGGCAGCGGGTGGTCGTCCAGCCGCAGCCAGCGCTGCTCGGCACCGGCCGGCAGGCTCGACTCGGCGGCCAGCCGGGCGAGTCGGACCGAGTTGCCGTCGGGGCGCGCACTGGCGTCGAGGAACAGGAAACGGCGCGACACCTGGGCGTCGGTCGACTGATGATTCGTCAGAATCCCTTGGTCGTACGTACGGTGCGAGCGCAGGAGTGAGCAGCCGTCGGACGCCGGGTATTCCGCGTCGGTGCCGACAGCCGGGCGGAGTCGCTCAGGTGCCTGGCAGCCTGATGGTCGGGCAGCCGGCCAACCGGGCAGCCGGACCGTCAGTCGGGCAGCCCGGCCCGGCGGCGGGCGACGGCGGCGACCGCCGCCCAGTCCTTGTCCCCGTCGCCGTGGGCCAGCGCGTCCAGGAAGGCGTCCCGCAGGATGCTGCCGAACGGCAGCGGGACGTTGCGCGCGGCCCCGGCCTCCAGCGCGAGGCCGACGTCCTTGAGCCCGAGCGGCAGCCGGAACCCGGCGGGCTCGTAGCGGCGCTCTGCCACCATCGAGCCGTAGCCGGTGTGGATCGGCCCCGGGAAGAGCGTGCCGGTGAGCATCTCGACCAGGTCGGTCGGCCGGACGCCGTGCGCCTCGGCCAGGCTGCACGCCTCGGCCATCGACTCGATCGCGCAGGCGATCAGGAAGTTGGTGCTGATCTTGGCCGTGTTGGCCTGCCGGGGGCTCTCGCCGAACTGCCAGGTGCGCTGGCCCATCGCGGCGAACAGCGGCGCGGCCAGGGCCAGCAGCTCGGGCGCGCCCGCGGCCAGGATGTTCAGCTGCCCCGCCGCGGCGACCGGCGGCCGGCCGAGGACGGGCGCGGCGACGTAGCCGACGCCGTGCTCGGCGTGCAGCGCCTCGGCCCGTTCGGCGAGGGCGAGCGAGACGGTGGCCATGTTGACGTGCAGGGTCGCCGTGGCACCGGCCAGCAGGCCCGGGTCGAGCAGCAGCCGCTCCACCGCCGTGTCGTTGGCCAGCATGGAGACCACCGTGTCGGCGGCGAACACCTCGGCGAGCGAGCCGGCCGCCTCGGCGCCCTGGGCCACCATGGCGGCCACCGGCTCGGGCGAGCGGTTCCAGACCCGTACGGCGTGGCCGGCCCGCAGCAGGCTGCCCGCCATGCCCTGCCCCATCGCGCCCAGCCCCACGAAGCCGATCGTCCGCCCGGTCATCCGCGTCTTCCCCTCGCCGCACCCGCTCGTGTACGGCCGACTGTACGTCAGGGGGCCGACAGGCCGGACGACAGATCCACGGAGGGCCCGCGCCTACGCGCAGGCGCGGGCCGGCATCCGGGTGCGGCCGGCGGCCGCGCCGCGCTCCAGCTCGGCGACCACCCGGCCGCGCAGCAGCTCGTACTGGGCCTGGAGGCGGCCGGGCCGGGCCGGGCGGGCGACCGGGCGGCCGGGGCCGACCAGCTCGTCGGGGCCGAACTGCTCGCGGGTGAGGTCGATCTCGAAGCCGGTGGCGAAGCGGTTCCACCAGTGGAGGTCCGTCCGCACCCCGTCGACGTACACCTCGCCCATCATGAGCTCGCCGCCGAGCAGGTCGTGCAGCACCATCGCCGTCACCCCGCACTGGCCGCGGGCGGGATTGTCGGGACGCCAGTGGGCCAGATCCTCGGGCGCACAGGTGTCGACGCCCCAGGAGGAGCGGATCGCACGTTCGATGTCGTTGAGGGTCCACGCCGTCATACCGGGAAGCCTGCCACGCGCCACTGACAGCGGCACCGGCTTTTCGAAGGGTCATCCCGTGTTCTGCGGCGACCCTTCTGGCGTTCACCCGAAGGAGGCAATGGCCCGGCCGGCCGGGCCTCCCCGTGCGCGGGGCGGGCGGGCCGGCCGGGTCCGCGTCACTTCGCCAACTCGGCGACGCCGGCCTGCGCGAACTGCTCGTCCAGGTCGCCGCTCGGCGCGCCCGCGACCCCGACGGCCGCGATCGGGGCGCCCTTCGACTGGATCGGGGCGCCGCCGGCCAGGAACAGGGTGCCCGGGATGTCCTTCAGGTTCGGGGCCTGGGCCAGGCGCTTGGCCAGCTCCGAGGTCGGGGCGTTCCAGGACACCGCGGTGAACGCCTTGCGCTCGGCCGAGACCGGGGCCTGCGGGCCGGCGCCGTCGCCCTTCAGCAGCACCCGGGTGACGCCGTCACGGTCGACGACCGCGACGGACACGTGCTGGCCGGCCTTGGTGGCGGCGTCCAGGGCGGCCTGAGCGGCGCGGGTGGCGGCGTCGATCGTCAGGCCGCTGCTCGCGGCCAGGTTCTTGTTCTGGGTGTCGGCCTTCGCCGCGGCCGGGACGACCGGGGTCTCGGAGGACTCGGCGCTGGCCGAGACGGCGCCCACGGTGGCGGCGAGCGCGGCGGCGACGACGACGGTGCCGGTCAGCACCCGGGTGCGCACGGAGGTCTTCTTCATGGTCCAGCTCCTCAGCGGATCTGCGGGGTGGGGCGGGGGTTCGGGGGCCGCCGGAGCGTCGGGGGACCGCCCGGCGGCGTGCTTCGATCCTCCGTCCGGGGCCCGGCCCGCGGCATCGGCGGTCCGGCGCGAGCGGCCGGGCATGATGGTGGACGGCGGTGTCAACCGATCGGCTGATGCGGCCCCGGGCCGGACGGGTCACCATCGATGGATCGACGCAGGTCGGTGCGGGTCGACGCGGACCGGGACGGCCGGTACGGCCGGTACGGGCCGGCGCCGACCGCGCACGCACCACCCGTCCAGCCAGGAGCCACCCGTGCAGCAGCCCCGCCCCGCCGGCCGCCGCGACGTCCCCGGTGCCGGAGCCGATGTCCCCGGCCCCGACGCCGGCGATCCGGACGCGGCCCGGCTGGCCCTGCTGCTGGACTCCGCCTTCCTGCTGCTGCTCGCCGCCTCGCTCAGCCGCTACCTCACCCACCACTCCGGCAGCGCGCAGGCGCCCTGGGTGATCGGGCTGAGCGCCGCCCTCGCGGTCGCCCAGCCGGCCGGCTCCTGGCTGGCCCACCGGCGCCCGCCCGCCCGGGGAAGGCAACGCCGGTGGCCACCGGCCCTGGTGGTGGTGCTCTGGGTGGTGCTGGTGCTGCTCGCGCCGAGCTTCGCCTGGTGCGCCGTCCCGCTGATCTACACCGCGCTGCGGGCCCTGCCGGCGAAGGCGGCCATCCCGCTGGTCGGCGCGCTGACCCTGCTGGTCGTGATCGCCGAGATCCGGCTGCCCGGCGGCGCCGACGCCACCCTCGTGCTGCTGCCGCCCGCGGTGGCCGGGCTCGCCACCGGCGTCTTCCTCTTCATGGCCAGGCAGGCCGCCCGGCAGCGGGCGCTGATCGCCGACCTGGTCCGCACCCGGCGCGAACTCGCCGCCACCGAACGGCGGGAGGGCACCCTGGCCGAGCGCGAACGGCTGGCGATGGAGATCCACGACACCCTGGCGCAGGGCCTGTCCAGCCAGCAGATGCTGCTCCAGGCCGCCGAGCGCACCTGGGACACCCGCCCGGCGACCGCCCGCACCCACGTCCGCACCGCCACCGAGGTGGCCGCCCGGAACCTGGCCGAGGCCCGCCGCTTCGTCCACGACCTCGCCCCGGCGGAGCTCTCCGACGGCCGCGCCCTCGACCAGGCGCTGCGGGCGCTGGCCGAGCGGGAGTCCGCCGAGAGCGGCCTGCCGGTCCGCTTCCACCTGGACGGCACGCCGGTGCCGCTGCCCACCGCCGCGCAGGCCGCGCTGCTCCGGATCGCCCAGGGCGCGCTGGCCAACGTCCGCGAGCACGCCGGGGCTTCGGCCGCCGCCCTCACGCTGTCCTTCCTCGGCGACCAGGCGGTGCTGGACATCGCCGACGACGGACAGGGCTTCGACCAGGACGCGGCCGGCACCGGGGGCGGGCGCGGCTACGGCCTCCCGGCGATGCGGGCCCGGCTGCGGCAGCTGGGTGGCAGGCTGACCGTGGAGAGCGCTCCCGGCGAGGGCACCGTGGTCTCCGCCGCGATCCCCCTCGGACACCGGTGAACGCGGAACACGATGAACCCGGAACACCCGTGGTCCGGAACGGCGATGAGACTGGAGCGGCCATGACCCTGGAGCACCGAATGCGTCTGGAGCACCGATGAGCACGACTCCCGTCCGGACGGCTCCCGTCCGGCTGCTGGTCTGCGACGACCACGCCGTGGTGCGGGCCGGACTGCTGGCGCTGCTGGCGAGCGCCGGCGACATCGAGGTGGTCGGCGAGGCCAGCACCGGGGAGGAGGCCGTCGCGCTGGCCGCCCGGCTGGCGCCGCAGGTGGTGCTGATGGACCTCCAACTCGGCGACGGCATCGACGGGGTGGAGGCCACCCGGCGGATCACCGCCGCCCCCGGCGGGCCGCACGTCCTGGTGCTCACCACCTACGACACCGACGCCGACATCACCCGGGCCATCGCCGCGGGCGCCACCGGCTACCTGCTGAAGGCCGAACGGCCGGAGGAGCTGTTCGCCGCCGTGCACGCGGCCGCGCAGGGCCGGACGGTGCTCTCGCCGCCGGTCGCCTCCAGGGTGATGGCGCAGATGCGGACTCCCGCGCCGCGGCTCACCGAGCGCGAGCAGGACATCCTCGGACAGCTGGCCCGGGGACTGGGCAACCGGGAGATCGCCAGGGCCCTGTTCATCAGCGAGGCCACCGTGAAGACCCACCTCGGCCGGATCTACGACAAGTTGGGCGTGGACACCAGGGCGGGCGCGGTGGCGGTGGCGAAGGAGCGCCGGCTGCTGCGCTGAGCCCGTCGGGGCGCCTGTCGCCCGGTCCTGCCCGGTGTCCCGCTCGCTCCGGCCCGTTCCCGCCCGCTCCCGGCCTTTCCCGGCCTTTCCCCGTCGCGCTTCCGGCTGCGCTGGGCGCTCGACCGGTGTCACTGCGTGCTGCCATGATGCTCGGAATGTCGGATTCCAGGGTGCCGCCCGCCGCCGTCCGGGCGGGGCGTTCAGCGCCCCGGTCATCCTGGCGGGGCCACAACTCCCAGGTCCAGGGCCTTTCGGACCAGTCTGAAGCGTCCACCACATTGTGGATGTTTCATGGATTTCACTATTGACAAACCAACCACGCGGTTTGTTAGCGTGAGATCAACGACGTCCCCGGGGGTGGGGGCTCGCCGGGGCCTGTGCGGACCGCTCTCGCCGGAGGGTGTTGCCAGGGGGGAAACGGCGGGTGTGCCGGGGTGTCGGGGGGAGCGGCAGCGCCGACGCCGCGCGACGAGGCGGCGTGGAGCGAGTCCGGGGGGACTCGCTCCACGCCTCCCCCGGTCCCCCACGCCGGCCCGTCGGCTCGCCCGACCGCCCGCTACACCAGCGCGCTCCAGTACGAACAGCACACGTACGGCAGCGGCGGCGCGCAGGGGCCGGCGTTCCCGGACAGCACCGGGCCCCGCTCCGAGCGGGCCACCGCGGGCGACCCCGCGGTCAGCCCGGCCTCGCCCGCCTCACCGAAGCGCAGTGCCAGCCGGTAGCCGTCCGGGGTGGCCGCGGCGACGCCCGGGCGCTCCCGGCTCGCGTTCAGCGAGGTGATCGTCCAGCCGCGCCGCCGCCAGTGCCGCTCCACCACGTTCACCAGCACCGCCCGGCGGGGCAGTGAGACGACGGTGAGGACGTCCCGGCCCCGGGTGACGTACCAGAACGCCTCCGACCCGCGCCCCGGCAGCGGCAGCCGCGCCCCCGCCCGCGGGACCGACCCCTGCCAGACCGGCGCCGGACGGACGGCGTCCAGGGTGTCCTGGAGCAGCGTCTCGCAGCGCTCGGCGGCGTCGAGTTGATCGATCGCCACCCCCGGCTCCGCTCCCGGCCGCCGGACCGGCGCGACCCGCGCGCCCCAGGGGCCGCCACCCGGGCATCCGACGTTCAGTTCGGCACCACCTGACTGCACAGCGCCCCTCCGCACTCCTCCCGGTGTTCAGCCCGGGCAGGCATTCCGTCACTGCTTGGACGGCGGGCGGGCACGGGCAGTTGCGTTCCCCGTTCCTTCCCTCACCGTTCCCACACTTCCGAATTGCACTGCACGGTGCAGTTGAGTCAATGCTCTGCACTGTGTAGTTTACTTCTTGTGCCGCCGGCCGGCCCGGATCCGCCGACCGGCCCTTCCCGCCACGCCTTCTGACCCGCCATCGAGAGGACCCGTCATGACCGTGATCACCGTCGGCACCGCCCGCATCCCCTACCGCGTGGTCGGCGACGGCCCCGACACCCTCGTCCTGGTGCACGGCACCGGCCCCGGCTCCGCCATGTGGGACGGCCTGCTGGACGCCTTCACCGACCGCTACACGGTGCTGCTGCCCGACCTCTCCGGCAGCGAGTCCGCCGAGGACGACGGCGCGCCGCTCACCCTGGAGGCGCTCGCCGCCCAGGTCGCCGCCGTGATCGCGGACGCCGGCCGCGGCCCCGCCGACGTCCTCGGCTTCTCCCTCGGCGCCGTCGTCGCCACCGCGACCGCCGCCCTGCACCCCGGGCGGGTCCGCCGCCTGGTCGCCGCCGCCGGCTGGATCAGCGCGGAACAGGACGAGTACCTGCGGCTCTCCATGGCCACCTGGCTCTCGCTCGCCGGCCACCCCGCCGCGTTCGGCGGCTACGCCACCCTCACCGCCTTCAGCCGCGGCTTCCTCGACCGGATCGGGCGCGCCGCCGTCGAGGCCAACACCGCCTACATGCGGCCGACTTCCGGCACCCTGCGGCACATCACCCTCAACCTCGGCCTGGACCTCTCACCGCTGCTCCCGCGCGTCCAGGCCCCCGCGCTGGTGATCGGCTGCACCCAGGACGCCACCGTCCCGGTGGAGAACGCCCGGCGGCTGCACGACGCCCTGCCGGGCAGCGCCTACGCCGAGTTCGACACCGGCCATATCGTGCTCGCCGAGGAGACCGCGGCGTTCACCGGGACCGTCCGGGACTTCCTCGCCGCCGCCTGACCGCCTGCCGCTTCCACCGCCTGCCGCTTCCACCGCCTACCGCCCGACCGGCCGTTGCCCGACCACCGGGAGGGCGCGCACGGGGGCGCGGGCGGGGCCCCGAGGAGGGCGCGCACGGCCCGGACGACCGGCGTGTGGAGCACACCGGAGCCCGGGAAACAAGCCTCACACCAGAAAGGCCGATTACCGCGCATAGTGATCGGAATCAAATTGACTGAACGTCAACTTCAAAGGTGAGACTGCCTCGTTGACGACGTTCGCAAGGAGACGACCATGCGCATACTCTTCACCGGCCCCGCTTCTGCCGGTCACCTCTTCCCCATGGTGCCCACCGCCCAGGCGCTGCGCGCCGCCGGGCACGAGGTCCTGTTCGCCAGCGGACAGCCGCTCGACACGATCCGGGCCGCCGGCTTCCCGGTCGTCGAGATCGGCGACGGCCGGGAGCTGCCGGAGATCTTCGAGGAGCAGCTGGGCGGCAAGATCGAGTACATCAACCGGGACAAGACCCAGGACGAGATCTTCGACATGGCGGCCGCGAGCTTCGCGTACGCCTCCCGTCCCGGCGTGGACGGCCTGCTGGCCGCCGCCACCGACTGGGGCGCCGACCTGATCGTCCACGACTCCTTCCACGCCGCTCCCCCGCTGGTCGCCGCCCGGCTCAAGCTCCCGGTGGTGGTGCACAACTTCGGTGCCAGCCCCGGCCGTCCGATGATCGACCGGCTGGCCTCGCACGTACCCGACCTGTACGAGGCGTGGGGCCTGACCGGCCCGGCCGTCACCGCGGCGATCAACGTCGGCCCGCTCGGCGGCGACCCGGACGGCCTGCCGATGCGCTACGTCCCGTACAACGGCGGCGGCGTCGTCCCGGCCGAGTTCCTCCGCGAGGCCGAGCGCCCGCGGGTGGTCGTCACCCTGGGCACCGTGCTCGCCAAGCTCGACGGCGTCCGGTCGGTGGTCCGCCTGGTGGAGGCGGCGGCCGAGGTCGACGCCGACTTCCTGCTCGCGGTCAACGGCGCCGACCTCGCCCCGTTCGGCACGCTGCCCGCGAACGTCCGCGGCCTGCCCTGGGTCCCGCTCAACGAACTGCTCGGCCGCGCCGACGCGCTGATCCACCACGGCGGCTCCGGCACCATGCTGACCGCCCTCCAGGCCGGTCTGCCCCAGCTGCTGCTCCCGCAGGGCGCCGACCACTTCATCAACACGGAGGCCATCACCGCCACCGGCGCCGCTCTGAGCTCCACCTCCGACGCCGTCGACACCACGCTGCTCACCCGCCTGCTCACCGACGCCGCGCTCCGCGACGCCGCCCACCGCCTCCAGGCCGACAACGCCGCCCTGCCCAACCCGTCCACCCTGGTCACCGCCCTGGAGGAGCTCGCCGCCCGCCGCTGACACCCGCACGCGGCACGGCTGCCGCAGGCCGGGTGGCCTGCGGTGGCCGGCTGTGGGGCGGGCGGTGGCCGGCGTCCCTTTCTTCGACGCATCGGTCTGGTCCAGACTGATCGCGGGCGACGGACGAGGGGGATGCCATGGCGGAGCGGACGTCGGCCCCGGAGCTTCCCCCCGACGGCCCCCAGGGCCGCCCACCGGGCGATCCCGCGGACGGTCCCACCGGCGATCCGGTCCCGTTCGGCCCCCGGCTGCGGGCGTTCCGCAACCGGGCGGGGCTGAGCCAGGAGACGGCCGCGGCCCGGGCCGGGATCAGCACCAGGGCCCTGCGCGACATCGAACAGGACCGGGTCCGCCGCCCCCGGCCCGGCACCCTCCGACGGCTGGCCGGAGCACTGGACCTGACCGGCGGCGAGCTGGCCGACCTGTCGGCCGCCGCCCGCACCGGGCCGCCGCGCGGGGCCGGCCGGCCGCGTCTGCTGGTCCTCGGTCCGCTCGCCCTCCAGCACGGCGGGACACCCGTCCCGGTCACCAGTCCGACGCTGCGCCGCCTGCTCGGGCTGCTGGCGCTCAAACACCCCGAGCCCGCCACCCGGCAGGAGATCACCGACACCCTCTGGCCGTCCGGTCCGCCCGACTCCCACCAGAGCCTGGTCCACACCTACGTCAGCCAGGTCCGCCGACTGCTGGAACCACCCGGACCGCGGACCGTCCCGCCGCCGGCCGTCGTACGGACCCCCACCGGGTACCGGCTGGAGACGCCCTCGAACCAGATCGACCTCGGCCGGTTCGACGACCTGCTGACCCGGGCCCGCCGTGCCCACCGCGCACCGGACCCGCAGGCCGCGTACGAATCGCTGACGCGGGCCCTGCTGTGGTGGCGGGGCCCGGTGCTCGCGGACGCGGACCCGGTGCTGCGGCGGCACCCCGCCGCGGTGGCCGCCGACGAACGGCGGATCGCGGCGGCACTGCTGCACGCCGACACCGCGCTGCTGCTGGGCCGCCCCGCGGAGGCCGTCCCGGTGCTGTCGGACCTGGTCAACGCCGAACCGCTGCACGAGGGCCTGCACGCCCGGCTGATCCTCACCCTCGCCGGCGGCGGCGAACAGGCCGCCGCCCTCGACGTGTTCGGCCGGCTGCGCGACCGGCTCGACGAGGAACTGGGCATCACCCCCGGCGCGGAGGTCCGCGAGGCCCACCTCCGGGTGCTGCGCCGCCACCTGCCCCTCGGCGGACGGCCCGACCACCCCGCCCCCACCGCGCCCGCCGTACCTGCGCCGGCCCGACTGCCCGCTCCCGCACCGGCCCAACTGCCCGCCAGGACCGGTTCCCACGTCGGACGGCTGCGGCAGCTGCGGGAACTGGACGCCCTGGTCTCGCCCGACCCGGCGCTGCGCCCTCAGGTGGTGGCGGTGGTCGGCGCGCCCGGGATCGGCAAGACCGCCCTCGCCACGCACTGGGCGCACGCGCGGCGCGAGCACTTCACGGACGGGCAGCTCTTCGTCGACCTGCGCGCCCACTCCCCGCTGCCGGCGCTGCGCCCCGGCGACGTCCTCGCGCAGTTCCTCCGGGCCCTGGGCACCCCGCCCGGCCGACTGCCCGCGGACGAGGGCGAGGCCGCCGCGCTCTACCGCACGCTGCTGGCCGACCGGCGGATGCTGATCGTGCTGGACGACGCGCGCGACGCCGAGCAGGTCAGACCACTCATCCCCGGTGCCCAGGGCTGTGCGGTGGTGGTCACCAGCCGCAGCCGGCTCGCCGGGCTGGTCGCGAGCGACGGCGCCCGGCGGACCGCCCTGGACGTCCTCGACCCGGACGAGGCCCGCCGGCTGCTGGGCGGCATCGTCGGCGAGTGCCGGGCCGCGGCCGAGGAGGAGGCCGCCCGCCGGCTCGTCAGGGCGTGCGGCGGCCTGCCGCTGGCGATCCGGATCGCCGGCGCCAACCTGGTCGCCCGCGACGCCGGAATCGCCGACTACTGCGCCGAGTTGGCGGGCGACGACCTGCTCAGCCGGCTGCACGTCGAAGGGGACCGGCGCTCGACGGTGCGGGCCGCCTTCGACCTCTCGTACCGCGCGCTCCCGGCCGACGCCCGGCGGATGTTCCGGCTGCTCGGCCTGATGCCCGGCCCCGACCTCACCGCGGACGGCGCCGCGGCCCTGGCGGGATCGGCCCCCGCCGAATCGGCCGGACTGCTGGCGCGCCTGACGGACGCCCATCTGGTGCGGGAACGCGCGGCCGGCCGCTTCGGGCTGCCCGAGCTGCTGCGCTCCTACGCCCGCGAGCTGGTCGGCACCGAGGAGGCGCACGCCGCCCGGCAGCGGCTCTTCGGCTGGTACCTCCACCGCACCGACGCGGCCACCCGGCTGCTCTACCCCGCCGAACCGGCGGCGGGGTCGGCGGGGTCGGCGGGGCCGACGGGGCCGACGGGGCGCGCGGGTACGGCTGCGGGGCGCGCGGGTGCGGCGGGAGCCGGGGCGGGAGCCGGAGCGGACTTCGCCGCCGTGGCGCTCTTCCACGACCACGCCCGGGCCTCGGCCTGGCTGGACGACGAGCGGGAGAGCCTGTCCGGGGCCGTCCTCCAGGCGTGCGCGGCAGGCCTCACCCCGATCGCCCGGCAGCTCGCGGAGAGCCTGCACGGCTACCTCTCCGCGGGGCGGTACACCGGCGACTGCCTCAAGGTCGCGACCGCCGGCCTGTCCGCCGCCGTCGCCGACGGCGAGCTGCGCGCCCAGGCCGCCGCCCAGTTGCGGCTCGCCGAATGCCACGGGGCACTGGCCGACGGCGCGCAGGCCCTGGACCTGACCGGCAGGGCACTGGAGCTCGCCCGGCAGGCCGACTGGCGCGCCGGCCAGGCCCTGGCGCTGCGCCGCATCGGCGCCGCGCACGAGGGCACCGGCGCCGTACGGCTGGCGTACGACCACCTCGCCCAGGCCCTCGGCCTCACCGGGCGAGGCGCGGGGACGGAGAACCCCGACGACCTCACCAGGCTCGGGCTGATCTGCTGGAAGCTCGGGCGGCTGCGCGAGGCCACCGGGCACTTCTCGCAGGTGGCCCAGCTCTTCCGCACCCTCGACCAGGCCGACGGGGAGGCGGTCGCGCACACCAACGTGGCGATCGTCCATCGCACGCTGGGCCGCCCCGGGGACGCGATCCGGGTGCTCGGCGAGACCCTGCCGATCCATCTGAGGAGCGGCAACAGGTTCAGCGAGTCGGTGGCGCTGAGCTGCCTCGCCGGCGCGCACACCGACCTCGGCGACCACGCCACCGGCCGGGTGCTGGCCCACACCGCGCTCGCCGCCGCGCAGGCGCTGCGCAACCGGGCCCTGGAGGCCAACGCCCTCCTCGCCCTCGGGGCCGCCCAGGAGCACGCCCCCGATCCGACCGACGCGGCCGACAGCTACCGGGAGGCGATCCGCCTCTCCGAGGCCGCGAACGACCGCTTCCCGCTGGTCGCCGCACTCGTCGGGCTCGCGGCGGTCCAGGCGGGCCCGGACCCGCGGGCCGCCCTGCGCACCGCGGAGCGCGCCGTCGTGCTCGCCCGCGAGGCGGAGTTCCGGGTCCTCGAAGGCCGCGCCCTCGACGCCCTGGCCTGCGTACGGGTGCGGCTCGGGGAGGCGCGGACCGCCCTCGAACTCGGGCAGGACGCCCTCGACCTGCACCGCGCCACCGGGCACCGGCCGGGCGAGGCCCGCAGCCGGCTGACGCTCGGCTACGCGCAGTCGGCCCTGGGCGCGCGCGGCGAGGCGACCGGGCACTGGCGCGCGGCGGTGCGGCTCTCCCGGGCGATGGGCCGGAGGGGCATCCGGGTCCGCTGACGGCGGGCCCCAGCCCCTCTCGGCGGCAGGACGGCGGGACCGGCGGTTCCCCCGGTTCTGCCGGTTCCCGTGAGCCGGGCCTCGGCAATCGGCATGACCGCAGGTCAGCGGGGGTGAACGCGGCCGCAGCCGACCTGCCCCGGGGCCGCCGTCGCTCTGGTCCGGCTGTGGGGGACCGACCAGACGGGCTCCGTACGGTGATCGCACCGCCGAGCCCTTCCCCGCCGCCCACCGCCGAGGTGACCCGTTGTCAGCGCCCGAATCCGAGTCCGACCCCGAGTACGCGCAGGTCCTGAGGACTCCCGCTTGAGCCGGTACGCCCGCATCCCACCGCGGCCCCCTCCCGACCGATGACCCGCACGATCCCCCCGCCCCCACCCCCACCTCCGAAGGGTTGCAGCGTCATGGCCGAATGCCTGGCCGACCACACCGTGACGGCGACGTCCGTACCGATCGAGGACCGGCCCGCCGGAGACCGTCCCACCGAGGGCCGGCCCGCCGAGGCGCCACCGGCCGACACACCGGCGATCTGGTCCCGCAACTTCCGCTCCTACTTCACCGCCCGCAGCGCCGGCCTGCTCAGCTGGGCGATGCTGCCGGTCGCGGTCTCGGCCGGACTGCTCAGCGGCGGCTACGGCCTGGACACCGCGGGCTACGCGATGGCCTTCCTGGTCGGCCCGTTCGCCGGGCTGGTGCTGTTCGGCGGGGTGCTCGCCGACCGCTTCACCGCCCGCCGGATGATGATCGGCGCCGACCTGGCCAACCTCGCCGCCCACGTACTGCTCGCCGTCCTGTTCATCCACGGCATCGACCACCTCTGGCAGCTGTACGCGCTGCTGGTGGTGGCGGGCACCGCCAACGCGATGTTCCAGCCGGGCGCCACCTCGACCGTCCCGCTGGTCGCCCGGGACGTCCAGGGCGCCAACGGGGTGCTGCGCACCTCCGAGGCGCTCACCGGACTCGGCGGCCCCGCGCTGGCCGGTGCCCTGGTCGGGCTCGGAGCCACCGGCTGGGTGATGGTGATCTCCGCCGTGGCCTACGGGACCAGCGCGGTCTGCCTGTTCACGCTCCGGCTCGGCGCGGTGCCCGCCCCGCCGGCCGGCGAGAGCCTGTGGCGCAACCTGGTGGTCGGCTGGCAGGAGTTCCGTGCCCGCAGCTGGCTCTGGGGCGTGATCGTGATCTGGATGGTCTTCGCGGTGCTCTCCTGGGGGCCTCAGCTGTCGGTGGCCGCCGGCGTGATCGTGCCCGAGCACGGCGCGACCGCCTTCGGCCTGCTCAACTGCGCCCTGGGCGCCGGCACCGTGGCCGGCGGCCTGCTGGCGATCCGCTACAAGCCCGCCCACCCGCTGGCCGCCGGCGCCGTGGCGATGCTGGCGTTCCCGCTCTACCCGCTCGGCATCGTGCTGGACTGGCCGGTCTGGCTGCTCGCCGCCGCCCAGCTCGCGGTCGGCGCCGGGATCGGCGTCTGGGGCGTCATGTGGGCGACCAGCGTGCAGACCCAGGTGCCGGGCGAGGTGCTCAACCGCGTCCACGCCTACGAGGTCGCCGGCTCCGTCGGGATGTACCCCATCGGCAGCGCCCTGGCCGGCCCGGCCGTCGGCGCCTTCGGCACCGACCGGGTCCTCCTGGTCGGCGTCGCGGTCGCCCTCCTCACCGCCATCGCCCTCCTGGCCACCCGCCCCATCCGCACCCTGCGCCGCGCCCCCGGCGCCACCTGAGGCCCGGTGCGACCTGAGCCCTGTGCGACCTGAGCCCCTGTGCGACGGCCGAGGCCCGGGTCAGGCGCCACCGAGCAGAGCGCCCAACTCCCCGACGCCGATGACGTGGGCCCGGGAGGGGAGGACCCGGTGGAGCAGGACCTCGTGGGCTTCGGCGTCCGGGTCCGCGACGCCGTCGGACAGGACGTAGAGCAGGTAGTCGCGGTCGGCCGCGTCGAGGACGGTGGACAGGACGGCACCGCCGGTACTGAGGCCGGCCACGACCAGCGTGGTGATGCCGCGCTCGCGCAGCTGCCGGTCGAGGCCGGTGGTGGACATGCCGCCGTGGCGGGTCTTGCGCACGACGATGTCACCGTCCCTGGGGGCCAGGCGCTCGTGGACGGCGGCGGCGGGGTCCCCGTCGTGCATCACCCGGTGCCGGGCCAGCGGGGCGAAGGACCTGTTGGCGGCCGGGACCGCGTCCCAGTCGGCCTCGGTGAAGCCGAGGCGTACGTGGGCGACGGTGCCGCCCAGGGCCCGAACGTCGGCGATGGCGCCTTCCACCCGGCCGAGCAGGGCCTCGCGGTCGGCGGCCTCGGGCAGCGCGGCCAGGATCGCGGGCTGGCAGTCCAGGACGAGGAGCGCGGTGTGCGCGGGGTCGGGTGCGGGGGCGGGTGCGGGTGCGGGGGCGGGTGCGGTACTCATGTGGTCGTCCTCCGTGCTGGTGGTGTGTCCGCCGCGGCGGACGGCCTCGTGCCGTCCCGTCCGACGGCGCCGTGCCCGACCGCGCCCTGCCCGACCGCGCCGTGCCCGACCGCGCCCTGCCCGGCCACGCCCTGCCTGACGGCATCCCCTCCGACCGAATCCCCTCGGGGAAGCAGCAGCGGGGTGGCCAGGATGAGCAGCCCCGCGACCGTGATGGCGGTGCGCGGCCCGGTGGCGTCGGCGAGCAGGCCGCAGAGCGCGGTGCAGACCGCGATGGACGCCTGCTGGCCGATCGACCAGGCCGACAGGGTGCGGGCGACGAGGTGCTTCGGCGTGCGTTCGAGCCGGTAGGTGGCGAGCACCGGGGTGAACAGGCTCATGTTGGTGATGATCGCCAGCTCGACGGCCATCACGGTGACGAGCCCGACCACGCCGGGGCCGACGAAGGCCAGGCCGATCAGCCAGACGGCGCGCAGGGTGCCGACGGTCCGGAAGACCCGGTCCCTGCCGTACCGGGCCACGACCCGCCGGGCCAGCCGGGAGCCGATCAGTCCGCCGAGGCAGGGGACGGCGAAGGCGAGGCCGTACTGCCATGGGGCGAAGTCGAGTTGGCGCAGCAGGAGCACGGCGAGCACCGGCTCGGTGGCCATGATCAGACCGGAGACGAGCATGTTGTTGAGGTAGAGCGCCCGCAGGGCGCGGTCGCCCGTGATGTGCCGCCAGCCGTCGAGCACCGCGCCCGCCCTGACCGGCTCCTTGCCGGCCGTCGGCGGCGCCTCCTCCCGGCCGCGGATCGCGGTGATGCCCAGCGCGGAGAGCAGGTAACCGAGCGCGTCGGCCACCACGGTGGTGACCGGCCCGAACATGCCGATCGCCGCCCCGCCCAGCGGCGGCCCGACCGCGATGGAGCTCCAGTTCGTGGACTCGAAGCGCGCGTTGGCCACCAGCAGGTCGTCCGGCCGGACGATGGCCTTGAGGTAGGCGCCACTGGCCGCGCCGAACGCGATCTTGGACGCCGCGACCACGATCGAGACCACCAGCAGGTGGACGAGGCCGAGCCGCCCGAAGGCGTAGGCGACCGGGATCGTCGCCATGGCCGCGAACCGGGTCAGGTCCATCGCGATCATCACCGGACGCTTGCGCCGGAACTCCACCCACGGCGCGAGCGGCACCGCGACCAGCGCGCCCACCGCGGGCCCCACCGCTGACAGCGCCGACACCTCGGCGGGGCCGGCGTGCAGCACCAGGACCGCGATCAGCGGCAGCGCCCCGAACCCCAGCCCGGAGCCGTACGCGCTCACCGCGTACGCCGCCCACAGCCAGCCGAACCGCGGGCCCAGCCTTCTCCTGCCCATCATGCCCGTCATGCCCATCACGCCCGATGCGCTCCCCTCGACGTCCGGCCGAACAAACCGGCGTTGACCGGTGGGAGCCAATCGGACGCCACGACAACGGGTCAAACAACCGCTCCACCTGCTCCGCACAACCAGGGGTTGTTCCCTAAGGTGGGTCGGCGTGGACCTCGAAGCAGTGCGCACCTTCGCCGCCATCGCGGAAGCCGGCCAGTTCCAGAAGGCCGCCGTCGACCTGTCCGTCACCCAGCAGGCCGTCTCCAAGCGCGTCGCCGCACTGGAGCGCGACCTCGGCGTACGGCTGTTCACCCGCACCCCGCGCGGCGCCGAACTCACCATCGACGGGCAGGCGTTCCTGCCGCACGCCCGCGAACTCCTGCGGGTCGCCGAGCGCGCGGTCGCGTCCGTACGCAGCGGCCGCCGCCCGCTGCGCGTCGACGTGATCGCCTCGCGCGGCGCGGCCTCGGGCCTGATGCGCGGCTTCCACGACGCGTACCCGGAGATCGACCTCGACGTGCTGATGCTGGTCGAGATCGACACCGCCATCGCCGCCATCCGCTCCGGCACGGTCGACGCCTCCTTCCGCGCCGTCGCCGCGCCCGGCCGGCCGCTGCCCGAGGACATCGCGTCGGTCCGCGTCCTCGACGAACCGCTCCAGCTCCTCACCGGCCCGGCCCACGCACTGGCGGACGCCAAGTCGGTGACCGTCGCCGAGCTGGCCGGCCACCGGATCTGGATGCCCGGCATCGCCCCCGGCACCGAGTGGGGCGCCTACTACGCCGACCTCGTCGCCGAGTTCGGCCTCACCATCGAGGCGACCGGCCCCAACTTCGGCTCCGACGCACTCCTCGACACCATCGCCGACACCCCGGCCCTGGCCACCTTCATGAGCGAGCGGACCCGCCTCGTCTGGCCCACCGGCCACGGCCTGCGCCGCATCCCGGTCACCAACCCCACGCTCCTCTACCCCCACTCACTGCTCTGGCACCGCGACAACCCCCACCCGGCCCTCCCCACCCTCCGCACCCACCTCACCCTCAACACCCACACCCACCCCGCCCCCGGCACCTGGACCCCCACCTGGGCCCTCCCCCACTGACCGTCCCCACCTGGCACCCACTGGCCGCCCCCGCCCGTCACGGCTCCCGTGACCAGCCGGGCCGGCCCGGTCCCGGCGGAGTACCGTGGGAATGTCGGAGCGGCCCGAGCCGCCCCCAGTGCCCCCGCCCAGCGGCGGTCGGGCCACGTCCGCGGTTAGGTGGCGAGCCATGTCGGACGAAGCCGGTGCCGCGTTCCCGGGCCTTCTGCCGGACCACTTTCGGCAGACCGCGCAGCCGGGGACGCTCCTGTTGCGCCTGGAGACCACACGGTCGCGCGAAGGCGTGCTCGACGGCGCGTGGTGGCCGCGTTCACGTGACGTCGGCGCCGAACTACCCGGTCTGGTACGGGTGTTGACCGAACACCTCGGCCCCGTGGCGAGCGTCGGGCTGGACGCGGAAGCCTGGGACGACGTACCGGCCCGGCTGCTCGTCGACGGCCGGTCGGTGCACATCGACCGGTACCCGGTCGGCGACGACACGGTGATCGTCACGCGGGGCGACCACGATCACTTCAGCCTGCTCGTCGTCCCCCCACAGGCGGGCCGGGAGGCCGCGCTGGCCGCGATGACCCGCGCGGTCGAGGCGGGCGGAAGCGACTCGGCACGGCAGATCCTCGTCGCCACCGGCATAGGCGGCACCGATTCCGGCTCCGGCACCGGCTCCGGCACCGAACCGCCGGGCGAAGCACCCTGGGGGACGGCCCGGTGAGCCGGGCACCTCGGGCAGACAGGAAAGGCGGGACGGCGGGATGTCCGTCTACGTGAAGCTCTCGGCCGACGCCCGGACGCCGGCGGAACCCTCCAAGGGGCCCTTGGACATGCAGTACGAGGACGGCGCGGACGGCGTCACCTTCGAGTACGACCTGCATCCGAGTGGTGCGCTGCGCGTCCTGCGGGTCTTCGAGGACACGCCGTACCGGATCGAGGTCTGCTTCGGCCCCGGAGCGTGGCTCCAGGTCGTGGGCAGCTACCTGCGGAGCGGCGCCGAGTACTGACCGCGATCCGCACCGGGCACGCCCCGGCGGCCCCGACGGGCCGTGCACCGCGGCCGGCGCCGCGGGACCGGACCGTTCAGCCGAGCAGCAGTTCCGCCGCCGGAGTGTGGTTCCCGGTCGCGGAGGCGCCGGCCATCGCCGAGACGGCCGTGTCCGGTGCGGTGCCGGGCGGCACCACCAGCAGCAGCAGATGGTCCTGGAGGCCCCGGGTGACGCTGATCGTCGCGCCGCTGCCGGTGAACCGGTTGATCCTGACCACCAGGCCGTTCGCCGCGACGGACCGGGGCACGCCGTCCCAGGCCGGAGTGTCGAGGCCGACCCGGAGGATCCGGCCGAAGTGGGCGCCGAGCGCGGTGATCAGGTCCGGCAGTTCGGCGAGGACCCGGTTCGAGCGGGGCCACCAGGCCCCGTCGAAGACGCCCTCCCGCGACATCGTCGGCTCCAGTTCCAGGCGCGGCAGCAGCGGCACGTCGGGCACCGTCCACGGCCCGGAGGAGGAGGGGTTGGGGAGAGGGATCGGCATCATGCGAAGCCGCCCGTCCGGTCCGCGAGGGACCCGTCATGACCCAGGGCGACGTCGACGCTGATGCCGGTGTGCGGAATGTCCTCGGCTGCCTTCCACGCTACTCCGCCGTGACCACCCCCCGGGGCGCCCCCGTAGGAGTAGCCTCGGAGACATCCAGGGCATCCCGTATCCCGGTCCCCGTTCCGGCTTCGTTCTGGGTGTAGGACAGTCCGGCAGGTCCCGCTCCGACGGGCGGCCGGAGACGGGAACGGTGAACGCCGTGACCACTCACTCGCCCCGGCCCGTACGGCCCGGCCACGGCCTCACGGTCGCCGACGCCATGGAACCCTGCGACTACCAGATAGCGGACGACAGCACCGTCGACCAGGCCGACGACGTCCTCCGCGGCGCCCACCTCGACTACCTGCTCGTCCGGGGCCACGACGGCCGGTGCGAGGGGCTGGTCACCCGCACCGGGCTGCACCCGTTCCTCACCCGTCCCCGGCCCACCGAGCGCACCGCGATCAGCGCCACCGCCCACCAGCGCGGCCCGTTCGCCTGGCCGACCCTGGGCCTGGCCCTGGCCGCGATCGCCATGCGGGTCAAGCACCTGGCGATCTGGCCCGTCGTCGACGAGGACGGCTTCATCCTCGGCGTGCTCACCGCGGACCGCGCCGCCGGCCTCCTCGCCGCCCCGGCCCCGTCGGTGCTCCCCGCGGCCCGGACGAGAATCTGATCGCGGGCCTCGGACGGCACCCGAGCGGCGACGCGTCAGCCTGCTTCAACCGGCAGCCCCTGCCGCACCGGACGAAGACCGCCGGTCAACGGGCGGGCAACGGCAAGGGCGGCACGAACGTCTCGGTGGGCCAGTCGACCAGCATCGCGAACACCTTCTCGACAAGGAACATGACACAACGTCATGCCATGATCGCCCAACCGGGCGACGTCGCACCAGGCGAGAAGGCGAAGGGCTGCCTGGGTACGGCGAAGGGAGCGATTCCTGCTCACCGCACCCCGGCACCCGCCGTGGCCGGAGCGGCGGGCCGCCGCCACGACGGTTCGACGCGCGGTGACACCGGGAGCCCGACGGGCCGGGGCGGGCACCGCCGGCTCCCGGAAGTCGAACGCCTCAGGATCACGACAGCCGCCGCCTCCGGTGCGGATCCGGCACGGCGGGGCCGGCTTGGCCTGGACAACGCGAAAGCCGCAGGTCATGTGACCTGCGGCTTTCGGTATGGAGCGGGCGACGAGAATCGAACTCGCGCTATAAGCTTGGGAAGCTCATGTTCTACCATTAAACTACGCCCGCCTGATGAGCCGTCAGAGACCGCTCGATCCAGTGTCACTGTACCCCATGCGGGACGGTGGATGCACAGGGGGTCGGTGGACGTGGCGGAGCGGGGTGGGGCGGGTGTGGGGGCGTACTGTTTGGGCCGCGTGCGAGTGCTCCGGCGGGTGGGGCCGGAGCGGCGAGCCATGGTGAGGATTGTCCGGAACGTCCCCTCATGTGACGCTGCCCCGGGGCTCGGCCGCCGGGTGCGTGAGTACGGGTGAGTACTGGGTTAGGGATGGGAAGGGGATCGATGGAGCAGCGCGCCGTCGTTCGTTGTGCCGAGGGGCACCTGTTCAGCACCACCACGTTCCCGATGCAGAACCTCGGTCCCGGTCGGCTCGGGCCCGGGAGGTTGATCCGCTGTCCGCAGTGCGGGCGGCTGCGGAGTTCGGTGCTGGCCGACGTGCGGGAACTGTCCGGGCCGCAACTGGCGCGGGCGATGCGGTTGGAGGCCGCCGAGTTCCTGGCCTGACGGCCGGCGGGAGGACTGAGCGGCCCCGGGCGGATTCGTCCGGGGCCGCGTCGTGCACGTAACCTCGAAGCGTGCTGCTCTCTGACAAGGACATCCGGACCGAAATCGAGCTGGGCCGGGTCGGCATCGCCCCGTTCGACCCGGCGATGATCCAGCCGTCGAGTATCGACGTGCGCCTCGACCGCTTCTTCCGCGTGTTCGAGAACCACAAGTACCCGCACATCGACCCCTCCGAGGAGCAGCCGGACCTGACCCGGCTGGTCGAGCCGGAGGGCGACGAGGCGTTCATCCTGCACCCCGGCGAGTTCGTGCTGGCCTCGACGTACGAGGTCATCACGCTGCCCGACGACGTCGCGTCCCGGCTGGAGGGCAAGTCGAGCCTGGGCCGGCTGGGCCTGCTGACCCACTCCACGGCCGGCTTCATCGACCCCGGCTTCAGCGGCCACGTGACGCTGGAGCTGTCGAACGTCGCGACGCTGCCGATCAAGCTGTACCCGGGCATGAAGATCGGGCAGTTGTGCCTGTTCCGGCTCTCCTCGCCCTCGGAGCACCCGTACGGCTCGGCGCGCTACGGCTCGCGCTACCAGGGCCAGCGCGGCCCGACGCCGTCCCGCTCGTACCTGAACTTCCACCGCAGCGAGATCTGACCGCAGCCACGAGAGCCGGCGGGCACGACAACCAGCGGGCACGCGGACCAGCAGCCACGCGGACCGGCGGACACGACGGAGCGCACGCACGACGGGCGGCCGATCCCTCAGGTGAGGGATCGGCCGCCCGCGGCGTTCTCAGGCCCGCTCGGGGCTGGTGACGGCGACCAGCTCGGTGCCGTCCTCGGACAGCCGCAGCTCGGTGCGCAGCCCGGTCAGCTCGCCGAGGTGGTGCAGGTGGGTGCCGCCGCAGAAGATCTGCGCGCCGCCCTCGGGCAGTTCGCAGTGCCACTGGCGGCGGGCGGTCAGCTCGGGGCCCGGCACCTCGATGCGGACCGGGGCGTCGGCGGCGACCCAGGCGGCGAGGCGGGCGTTGACGGCCTCGGTGAGGGCGGGCAGCGCGTCGGCCAGGGCCGGGAACTCCTCGGTGGCGTCCACCGTGAAGCCCTTCTTCTTCAGTGACTTGCCGAGCCGGTAGGTGTCGGTGCTGGCCGCGGTGTCCATCACCGAACTCGCCATCGCGAGGCTGTCGAAGTCCGGGTTGCCGAAGGCGTCCGAGCGGCCCGGGTCCTTGCGCCAGCGCGGGGCGAGCGCGGCGTTCAGGGCGAGGGCCAGCAGGTGGCAGCCGCTGTGCGAGGCGCTGAGGGCGCCCCGGCGCTCCGCGTCGACGGCCAGTACGGCGGTGCGCCCGACCAGCTCGCCCGGCTCGCCCAGGACGCCCGAGTCGCCCGGCTCGCCCGGCTCGCCCGGCTCACACGAGTCGCCCAGGACGTGCAGGACCAGCCAGGACCACTCCTCGTCACCGCGCCGGACCGGGATGTCGGCGCCGACCAGCAGTTCCCCGCCCTCCGGGCCGACGGCGCCGGTCAGGCAGTCGACCACGGCCAGCTCGGAGCCGTCCACGGTCAGGGTGCCGTGGTCGGCCGGCTGGTCGGGCCAGGTGTGGTCGAGCGGGTGGAACGGGGTCGCCTCGGTGACGACGGCGTACCGGCCGTCGGCCAGCCGGTGCACCGCGAGCACCGGGGACTCGCCGGTCACCGCCCCGGCCGGGAAGCTGACGTGGGTGGTGGGGAGGGTCATGCCTGGCTCCGGTGAAGGTGGGACGACGAGGGTGGGGCGGGCCCGGCGCTCGACCGCGGCCCGCCCCCATTCTGCCCTTCGCCCGGCGCCGGCCCGCGGGCGCCTCAGCCCAGCGTCGGCAGCTTGATCAGCACCAGCAGCGCGACCAGCTGAACGGCCGAGGCGCCCGCGGCCTTGCCCCAGGGCAGGTCGTGCAGCCGCCGGACCATGCTGGTCAGCAGGTACGCGCAGAGCATCCAGGTGGCCCAGCCGACGACCTGGACGACGACGCTGCCGGAGGGGAGCACCAGGTCGAGCAGCAGCCGGGGCGCGTCGGTGAGCCAGCCGATCAGGGCGGCCAGGCCGACGGTCGCCTTCCACGGACCGTCGCCGCCCAGCTGACGGGCCAGCGCGTAGGTGACCCCGCCGAAGACCGCGCCGGCCACGGTGAACCCGATGGCGGCGGCGAGGATGCCGGTCAGCGCCACGGTGAAGGTCGAGTTGACGATGTCGTCGTGGGTCAGCCCGATGCCGAGCACCGCGAGCGCGCCGTACAGCAGCGAGACGGTGACGGCGGGCAGCCAGACCTGGTGGTCGCGGGTGCGGTCGAAGATCGCGGTCGGCGTGCGGAACAGGCCGGTGAACAGCTCGCGCCAGTGCGGCCTCGGCCCGGCGACGTGCGGGGCTGACTGGCCGCCGGCCCGGTAGACGGCGACGTTGTCCTCGCCGTATCCCTGCTCCTGGCCGTACCCCTGCTCCTCGCCGTACCCCTGTTCCTGGCCGTACGGCTGCCCGCCCTGCTCCGGCCCGGGGCCGTACGCGTACCCCGCGTCCTGGCCGTACCCCTGCCCCTGGCCGTACGGCTGCTGCCCGTACGGGCCGCCCGCCGCGTACGGGTCACCGGCCGGGAAGGCCCTGGTGTTGCCGGGCCGGTCCGCCGCGTACGGGTCGTGCCCGTCCCCCGTCCGGTGCCCGGGCCCGCCGGGCACCCCCTGGTGCGGGCCCGTGAAGTACTCCGGCCCGTCCGTCGCCCCGTGCCCCCCGGGCGCCCCCGGCGGCGGCGGAGCCGACCATCCGCCGTGCGGACGGTCCGCGCCCTGACCGCTGTCGTATCGATTACCAGCCACGGTCCGAAGGTACCCGTCCGGCCCGGCCCGCGTCCGCCCCGGACGGAGCCGGGGCCGGTTTGCAGCGAGGCTGAGACGAACGGGGCCGAAAACCCGTGGGAACGGGCCCGCCGGCGGCTCCCGGAAACCCGGCGGCTCCCGGAAACCCCGGGGCTCCTCCGGAACCCCGGCGGCGCTACCGCTGCGCGCCGACCGAGGGCCCGTGCACCGCCGCGGCCGCGCTGGTGCCGGCCGGGCAGCCGCCCGGGCCGGCCGAGGTGCGCACCGCGCCGACCGGCAGCAGGGTGCCGCAGGCGATCCGGACGCCGTTCGGCAGCTCGTTGTCCGACTCCACGATCGCGCCGTCGCCGATCACCGCGCCGTCCAGCGCCGAGCGGTCGCCGATGGTGGCGAAGGCGCCCACGATCGAGTCCTTGACCAGGCTGTCGCGGCCGATCACCGCGCCGGGCAGGATCACGCTGCCCTCGACGATCGCACCGGCCTCGACCACCGCGTCCTCGGCGACCACGGTGCCGCCGCTGAGCACCGCGCCCGGGTGGACGGTGGCGCCGGGCAGCAGCAGGGCGTCGCCGGTCGGGCCGGGGACGGCCGGGGAGTCGACCTTGCCGAGCACCAGGTCGGCCGAGCCGCGGACGAAGGCCGCCGGGGTGCCCAGGTCCAGCCAGTACGAGGTGTCGACGACGCCGCGCAGCAGCGCGCCGGTGGCCAGCAGCTCGGGGAAGGTCTCGCGCTCGACGGACACCTCCCGGCCGGCCGGGATGCGGTCGATCACGGACCGGGTGAAGACGTAGCAGCCGGCGTTGATCTGGTCGGTGACGATCTGCTCCGGGGTCTCCGGCTTCTCCAGGAACTCCAGCACCCGCCCGTTCCCGTCGGTCGGGACGAGGCCGAAGGCCCGCGGGTCCTCGACCCGGGTCAGGTGCAGGGTGACGTCGGCCCCGGTGGCCACGTGGCCGTCGCGCAGGGCGGCGATGTCGAGACCGGAGAGGATGTCGCCGTTGAAGACCAGGACCGGTTCGTCCGGGCCGCAGGTCAGGCCCGAGGCGGCGTTGCGGATCGCCCCGCCGGTGCCCAGCGGCTCGCGCTCGGTCAGGTAGACCAGCTCGATGCCGTACGGGGTGCCGTCCTGGAAGTGGTCCTCGAACACCTCGGCCAGGTACGAGGTCGCCAGCACGACGCGGGTGACGCCGGCGGCGGCCGCGCGGGCCAACTGGTGCGCGATGAACGGGACGCCTGCCACCGGCAGCATCGGCTTGGGGGTGTGGGTGGTCAGCGGACGCAGTCGCGTGCCCTTACCACCGACCAGCATGATCGCCTCGGTCATGGTCTGCGCTGTTCCCCTTGTGGTCTCTGCGGCCCGGCCCTGCGGGCCGATACCTCCGTCGTCGGTCTGGACCCGGCCGTCCGGCCGGCGCGGGTCGCCACCCGCCCGGGCTCGCGTCCGGACGGGTCGACCGGCACCGAGCCGGTCCGGGCCTACTGTATTTGCTTCCGACCGAATGCCCGTCCGGCGCCTGTGCGATTGCCGTCACTCGCCGTACGCCCGCCGTACCGGCGCAGGCCGTCCGGGTCGTCCGAAAGCCCGGCCCGGCGGGCGCGTTCGCGGCGTCCACCGGGCCGGGCAGTTGTAGCAGAACTGTCGAACAGCGGGCTCCGCGGCGGTCGTTACGCGTCCACCGTCGCGGGCTGCTCCTCGTTCCCGGCCGGCGGCGGGGCCTTCACCGAGTCGAGCAGCAGCTGGGCCACGTCGACCACCTTCAGGTGTTCCTTGGCCGCGCCCTCGTTCTTCTTGCCGTTGACCGAGTCGGAGAGCATCACCAGGCAGAACGGGCAGGCGGTGGAGACGATGTCCGGGTCGAGCGACAGCGCCTCGTCCACGCGCTCGGTGTTGATCCGCTTGCCGATGCGCTCCTCCATCCACATCCGGGCACCGCCGGCGCCGCAGCAGAAGCCGCGCTCCTTGTGCCGGTGCATCTCCTGCTGGCGCAGACCGGGGACCTTGTCCATGATCTCGCGCGGCGGGCTGTAGACCTTGTTGTGGCGGCCCAGGTAGCAGGGGTCGTGGTAGGTGATCAGGCCCTCGACCGGGTTGACCGGGACGAGCTTGCCCTCGTCGATGAGGTGCTGGAGCAGCTGGGTGTGGTGGATGACCTCGAAGTGGCCGCCCAGCTGCGGGTACTCGTTGGCGATGGTGTTGAAGCAGTGCGGGCAGGTGGCCACGATCCGCTTGACCGGCGCGTCCTCCAGGGCCGCGTTCAGCGTCTCCACGTTCTGGGCGCCGAGCATCTGGAAGAGGAACTCGTTGCCCAGGCGGCGGGCGGAGTCACCGGTGCAGGACTCCTCCTTGCCGAGGATCGCGAACTTCACGCCCGCGGTGTGCAGCAGTTCGGCGAAGGCCTTGGTGGTCTTCTTGGCGCGGTCCTCCAGGGCGCCGGCGCAGCCGACCCAGTAGAGGTACTCGACCTCGGCGGGGTCGATGTCCTCGCCGATCACCGGCACCTCGATGCCGGTCTCCTTCTGGAGCTCCTTGACCCAGGCCAGGCGGGCCTTGGTGGCCATGCCCCACGGGTTGCCCTTGTTCTCCAGGTTCTTGAGCATCGTCCCGGCCTCGGTCGGGAACGAGGACTCGATCATCACCTGGTAGCGGCGCATGTCGACGATGTGGTCGATGTGCTCGATGTCCACCGGGCACTGCTCGACGCAGGCGCCGCAGGTGGTGCAGGACCACAGCACGTCCGGGTCGATGACGCCGCCCTCCTCGGCGGTGCCGATCAGCGGGCGCTCGGCCTCGGCCAGGGCGGCCGCCGGAACGTCCTTGAGCTGCTCGGGGCTCGCCTGCTCCTCCCCTTCGGCGGACTTGCCGCCGCCGGCCAGCAGGTACGGCGCCTTGCCGTAGGCGTGCTCGCGCAGGCTCATGATCAGCAGCTTCGGCGAGAGCGGCTTGCCGGTGTTCCAGGCCGGGCACTGCGACTGGCAGCGGCCGCACTCGGTGCAGGTGGAGAAGTCGAGGATGCCCTTCCAGGAGAAGTGCTCGACCTGGGAGACGCCGAACACGGCGTCCTCGGCCGGGTCCTCGAAGTCGATCGGCTGACCGTTGCTGGTCATCGGACGCAGGGCGCCGAGCGCGGTGCCGCCGTCCTCCTCGCGCTTGAAGTAGATGTTGAAGAAGCCGAGGAAGCGGTGCCAGGCCACGCCCATCGAGGGGTTGAGGCCGATGGTGGTCGCCCACGCGAACGAGATGCAGATCTTCAGCATCGCGAACAGGTAGATCAGGTTCTCCAGCGTGCCGTGCGACAGGCCGCTCAGCGCGGAGACCAGCGGGTACGAGACCAGGTGCTCGGGGCCGTACGAGTCGACGCCGTTGAGGGCGCCCTCCAGGGCGCGCAGCATCAGGATGCACAGGCCGATGCCGAGGATCGTGTACTCGACGTAGAAGGCCTGCCAGGCGATCGAGCCGGCGAACCGGGACTTGCGGCCGGACCTGGACGGCAGGCTCATCAGCCGGATCACGATCAGGACCAGGATCCCGAGCGTGGTCAGGGTGCCGATCAGCTCGACGAAGAGCTGCCAGATCATCCAGTGGCCGATGACCGGCAGCGCGAAGTCGGCGTCGAAGAGCTGGCCGAAGGCGTTGACGATGGTCAGCACCAGGCTGAAGAAGCCGACCGCGACGAACCAGTGGGCGATGCCGACGATCCCCCAGCGGTTCATCCTGGTGTGGCCGAAGAACTCGGTCGCGAGGGTCTTCGCCCGCTGGGCGGGCTGCCCGAAGCGGGTGGCGTCGTCCGCACCCGTGCGGACCACCTTGTAGATGTACAGCGCCGCACGGGCGGCGAGCGCGGTGCCGATCACGAACGTGACCAGCGAGATGACGATCGCTGCTAGCTGCATCGGCTCTCCGTCTCCTGCGGCTTTGCTGTTGAACAGGCCCTGCGGCCCCACGGTCTTCGGGCTGATTGTACTGGTCGGTAACTTGCCGGGCCGACGGCCCGGACATTACCGGTGGACAACGGTTCCCAGAAGATTCCCAAGCTATGGCGACAGTCACGTGGGCGCACCCCGCCACGGCGTGGCGCAGGTCTCCGGAGCGATTCGGCTCAGCAAAGTTGAGCGCTGGACACTCAGGCCTGTTGACGCCGCCCGTCGGGTCGTGCATCCTTGAGCCTGTAAAGCTCAACTCTTCCGTGGAGGTATTTACGATGGCACGCGCGGTCGGCATCGACCTCGGTACGACGAACTCGGTCGTCAGCGTTCTGGAGGGTGGCGAGCCCACCGTCATCACGAACGCAGAGGGTGCGCGGACCACGCCGTCCGTCGTCGCCTTCGCCAAGAACGGCGAGGTGCTCGTCGGCGAGGTGGCCAAGCGCCAGGCGGTCACCAACGTCGACCGCACCATCCGCTCGGTCAAGCGCCACATGGGCACCGGGTGGAAGATCAACATCGATGGCAAGGACTTCAACCCCCAGCAGATCTCGGCCTTCGTGCTCCAGAAGCTGAAGCGCGACGCCGAGGCGTACCTGGGCGAGACCGTCACCGACGCCGTCATCACCGTCCCGGCGTACTTCAACGACTCGGAGCGCCAGGCGACCAAGGAGGCCGGCGAGATCGCGGGCCTCAACGTCCTGCGCATCGTCAACGAGCCGACCGCGGCCGCCCTCGCGTACGGCCTCGACAAGGACGACCAGACCATCCTGGTCTTCGACCTCGGCGGCGGCACCTTCGACGTCTCCCTGCTGGAGATCGGCGACGGGGTCGTCGAGGTGAAGGCCACCAACGGTGACAACCACCTCGGTGGCGACGACTGGGACCAGCGCGTCGTCGACCACCTGGTCAAGGTCTTCCAGGCCGGCCACGGCGTCGACCTGTCCAAGGACAAGATGGCCCTCCAGCGCCTGCGCGAGGCGTCCGAGAAGGCCAAGATCGAGCTGTCCTCGTCCTCCGAGACCTCGATCAACCTGCCGTACATCACGGCCTCCGCCGAGGGCCCGCTGCACCTGGACGAGAAGCTCACCCGGGCCCAGTTCCAGCAGCTGACCTCGGACCTGCTGGAGCGCTGCAAGGTCCCGTTCCACAACGTGATCAAGGACGCCGGCATCTCGCTCTCCGAGATCGACCACGTCGTCCTGGTCGGTGGCTCGACCCGCATGCCGGCCGTCGCCGAGCTCGTCAAGGAGCTGACCGGCGGTCAGGACGCCAACAAGGGCGTCAACCCGGACGAGGTCGTCGCCATCGGCGCCGCGCTCCAGGCCGGTGTCCTCAAGGGCGAGGTCAAGGACGTCCTCCTGCTGGACGTCACCCCGCTGTCCCTCGGCATCGAGACCAAGGGCGGCATCATGACCAAGCTGATCGAGCGCAACACCACGATCCCGACCAAGCGCTCCGAGATCTTCACCACGGCCGAGGACAACCAGCCGTCCGTGCAGATCCAGGTCTACCAGGGCGAGCGCGAGATCGCGGCGTACAACAAGAAGCTCGGGATGTTCGAGCTGACCGGCCTGCCGCCGGCGCCGCGCGGCCTGCCGCAGATCGAGGTCACCTTCGACATCGACGCCAACGGCATCATGCACGTCGGTGCCAAGGACCTCGGCACCGGCAAGGAGCAGAAGATGACCGTCACCGGCGGCTCCTCGCTGCCGAAGGACGAGGTCGACCGGATGCGCCGCGAGGCCGAGCAGTACGCCGAGGACGACCACAAGCGCCGCGAGTCCGTGGAGACCCGCAACTCCGCCGAGCAGCTCGTCTACTCGACCGAGAAGTTCATCGCCGACAACGCCGACAAGCTGCCGGCCGACGTCAAGGCCGAGGTCGAGACCGCCATCGGCGAGCTCAAGGAGGCCCTGAAGGGCGAGGACATCGCGAAGATCCGCGAAGCCTCGGAGAAGGTCTCCACCACCGCGCAGAAGCTCGGCCAGGCGCTGTACGCCAACGCCGACGCCGCCGGTGCCGCCCCCACCGGTGACTCCGCCCAGGCCAAGGACGACGACGTCGTCGACGCCGAGATCGTGGACGACGAGAAGCCCAAGGGCGGTGCGGCATGACGGACAAGCCGCAGGGCGGCAAGCCCGGCGACGACTCCGCCGCCGAAGAGGCCGTGATCAAGGCTGCCGAGGAGGCCGCCGCCGGTGGCTCCGGGGAGTCCGGTTCGGAGGACCTCGCCGCCGCCAAGCGCGAGCTCTCCGAGCGCACCGGTGACCTCCAGCGCCTCCAGGCCGAGTACCAGAACTACCGCAAGCGGGTCGAGCGCGACCGGCTGACCGTCCGCGAGATCGCCGTCTCCAACATCCTGGAGTCGCTGATCCCGGTCCTGGACGACATCGGCCGCGCCCGTGAGCACGGCGAGGTGACGGGCGGCTTCAAGTCCGTCGCCGAGTCGCTGGAGACGGTCGTCGCCAAGCTGGGCCTCCAGCAGTTCGGCAAGGAGGGCGAGCCCTTCGACCCGACCATGCACGAGGCGCTGATGCACAGCTACTCCTCGGACGTCACCGAGGACACCTGCGTGCAGGTCCTCCAGCCCGGCTACCGCATCGGCGAGCGGATCATCCGCCCGGCGATGGTGGCCGTCGCGGAACCGCAGCCCGGCAGCCAGGCGTCCTCGGACGCCGAGGCGAAGTCCGCCGACCCGGACAAGTCCGACGGTGGCTCGGACAGCTGACAACCTGTGACAGCTGGAACCCAGTGACAGCTGACACCCAGTGCGCTGCGGAGTCGTACGCCGGCAAGTACGGCGGCCGGCTCCGCAGCGCGCTGTCGACGGTCGTTCGCTCAGCGCCTGTTGACAGCTCTGTGACTATGGACATCGGGAGGTGGCGGAAGCCATGAGTGGCAAGGACTTTGTCGAGAAGGACTACTACAAGGTCCTCGGCGTGCCCAAGGACGCCACCGCCACCGAGATCAAGAAGACCTACCGCAAGCTCGCGCGCGAGTTCCACCCCGACGCCAACACGGGTGACCCCAAGGCCGAGGAGCGGTTCAAGGACATCTCCGAGGCGTACGACGTCCTCTCCGACGAGAAGCGCCGCAAGGAGTACGACGAGGCCCGCAGCCTCTTCGCCAACGGCGGCTTCCGGGCCGGCGGCGGCCCCGGCGGCACCGGCAGCTACAGCTTCGACTTCGGCGACCTCTTCAGCGGCCAGCAGGGCGGCGGCGGGGGCGGCGGAGGCGGGCTCGGCGACGTCTTCGGCGGCCTCTTCAACCGCGGCGGCACCCGGCAGGCCCCGCCCAGGCGCGGCGCCGACGTCGAGACCGAGGTGACGCTCTCCTTCGAGGAGGCGGTCGACGGCGCGACCGTCCCGCTGCGGATGACCAGCCAGGCCCCGTGCCGTCACTGCAACGGCAGCGGCGCCAAGTCCGGCACCACCCCGCGGGTCTGCCCGACCTGTGTCGGCGCGGGCACCGTCAGCCGCGGCCAGGGCGCCTTCGCGCTCTCCGAGCCGTGCAAGGACTGCCGCGGCCGGGGCATGATCGTCGACGACCCGTGCCCCGACTGCCACGGCAGCGGCCGGGCCAGCTCGGCCCGCACCATGCAGGTCCGCATCCCGGCCGGCGTCCAGGCCGACCAGCGCATCCGGCTCAAGGGCAAGGGCGCCCAGGGCGAGCGCGGCGGACAGCCCGGCGACCTCTACGTCACCGTGCACGTCGACCCGCACCCGGTCTTCGGGCGCAAGGGCGACAACCTCACGGTCACCGTCCCGGTCACCTTCCCCGAGGCGGCGCTCGGCGCCACCATCGAGGTGCCCACCCTGAACGGCCCCGCCGTGAAGCTCAAGCTCCCCCCGGGCAGCGCCAACGGCCTCACCATGCGCGCCCGCGGCAAGGGTGCCACCCGCAAGGACGGCACCCGCGGCGACCTCCTCGTCACCGTCGAGGTCGTGGTGCCCCAGCAGGTCGCCGGCGACGCGCTGAACGCCCTGGAGCAGTACCGCGAGGCCACCGCCTCCGACGATCCGCGAGCCGCCCTGTTCCGGGCGGCGAAGGGAGCGTGACGACCAGATGTCCCCGATGAACCCGATCGATCCCGACACCCCGATCGGCCCCGGCGTCGGCGAGGGCCTGCCCGGTGCCGGCCCGCGCCGCACCCGCCGGGCCGCGGCCCCGCCGCAGTACGTCCTCACCGAGGACACCCCGGTGTACGTCATCTCCGTGGCCGCCGAACTGTCCGGGCTGCATCCGCAGACCCTGCGCCAGTACGACCGCCTCGGCCTGGTCTGCCCCGACCGCACCGCGGGCCGCGGCCGCCGCTACTCCGCGCGCGACATCCAGCAGCTGCGCGAGGTCCAGCGGCTCTCCCAGGACGAGGGCATCAACCTGGCGGGCATCAAGCGGATCATCGAGCTGGAGAACCAGGTCTCCGCCCTCCAGTCCCGCGTCGCGGAACTGGTCGACTCCCTGGAGGGCGCCGCCAGCGCCCTGCGGCAGCGCGAGGCCGCCGTCCACGCCTCCTACCGCCGTGACCTCGTCCCGTACCAGCCCCCCACCCCGCAGTCCAGCGCCCTCGTCGTCTGGCGCCCCAGGCGCTGACCGGGCCACCCACCGAGCCGCCGGCCCCTCCTCTCGGGGGGTGCCGGCGGCTCGGTGTTGGTGAGAGAGTGTCGCTCTGGCGATCGGCCAAGCTCGGGAGAGACCGGCGATCTCATCATCAGCAATGGTCACGCGCCCTAGGATCTGCTGGGACGGGTCACGGCGGGTTGGGTCAACGGCAAGGAGCCGGCATGAGTGGACGAGCTCAATTCGGCCCCATCACGAGTGGGGGGCCGATACTTTCCGCGGAAGCTCGTGCGCTTTTCCTGCACATCATCAGGACCGGCGGGAGTACGTCGAAAGAGGTCCCGGCCCCGGGTGAATCGGGTCCGCTGGACGAATTGATCAGAATAGGCCTTCTGGTCCCTGACCTCGACGCGCCGGACAGCCTGATCGCCATCGACCCGACCCAGCTTTCGGAGAGCCTCAGCAGCACCTGGCAGCGACAGGCGCTCGAGCTTCTCACCCGGGCCGTCGCCCTGCCGACCGAACTGAGCGAACTCGCCCAGGAGTTTCACACGCCCGGACAGGTCGGCGGCTCGATCGAGTATGTCCATGGCAAAGTGCTGATAAATCAGAAGATGCAGCAGTACGCCGACGCGGGCGCCGAGGAGGCGCTGGCACTCCAGCCAGGGGGTCCACGGCCTCCCGAGCTCCTGGCCTCGGTGATCGACCGGGACCTCGCCATGCTGGGCAACGGCACGAAGATCCGGACGATCTACCACGCCAGCACGCGTTACCACCAGCCCACCCGGGACTACGTCACACGCCTGGCCAAGGCCGGCGGCCAGTACAGAACCCTTGACGAGCCCTATACCCGGCTCATCGTCATAGACCGGAAGATGGCCGTCATCCCGGTCGCGCACGACTTGAACATGGCGGCCTTCATCCACGAACCCGCGGTGGCCACCTACCTCGCCGAGCAGGTCTTCGAGCCGAGCTGGAGCCGCGCCCTCGACTTCGACGGGGACCGCGCCGTCCCCCAGCAGGTCGTCTCGCGGCTTCGCCAGACGATCATCGATCTACTGCTGGCGGGAACCAATCACAGAGTCATCGCGAGACGCCTGGGAATCAGCGAACGCACCCTGGCCCGCCATATCGCCGAGATGCGCGAGGAGCACAATGTGGACTCCTTGTTCCAACTCGGATACGCGCTCGCGCGGGCTGAATCCACAAACGGGAACCATCCGTAGAGACATGCCCGCGCCAGCGGCGCGTCGGATCAGTGGCGGGTAAAAACGCGCCGGCCGCCCACCTGCGAATACGTTTCCCGCGGACGAGGAAGTCCGGGGAAGTCTCGCATCAGTGCCGGTCGGCACACGCGGTCAGCCCCAGCTGATGTCGTCGAGGACGGAGACAGCGGCAACGGCCGACGAGTCGGGCGCCGCCTGCCCGTGGTCGACCGCGAGATACCCGCCGAGCAATGCAGCCGCACCGACAACCAGAGGCAGGACCGCGTTACGGACGAAACGGCACAAGTGAGACATGCCCACCCCTTCTGTCATCTGCGTCGAACGCAGCGCCTAGACAAAACTTACCGACCACATGTTGCCGCAGGGTGCACGAGCCTGCCAATAGCTGCACGCCTGAGAACGCGTCATCTCCCTGCCAGGCATCCATATGACACCGGGAAGCCCTGGACGGGGCAGGTGCCACAGATGGACGATCAGTTCGCCCCCGATAGTCCAGCACCAGTTGACAATTCTGTTGCTGTACTGTCAATTCTCCCAACAATCGGGGCATCGGACTACTTGAAGCAGCAACCACTCTCCACGCCTGCCGACGCACTTTTCAACCCGGTCGGCCTTTCCCCGGAGTCGACATGACCGAGCCCTACCTGCGTCACCACGACAGCCAGGCCCCTGAGGGTCGGCGTGCACGTGTGTTCCTGGCCGCGCCGCTGATGCGGCTGACCGGGCCGGCCGACAGCGTGGTGACGCTCGCCAGCCGGACGCGGCTGACGACGCTCCGCACCACCCTCCTCCGCAGCGGTGCCGCCGTGTACAGCGCGCACCACAGCGACGCCTGGACCATCTCCGGCCGCGCGCCGGAGCCGCGCGTTCCGTCCGACTTCCGCGCCCTCCAGTCCGCCGACCTGGTGTTCGCCTACGTCGGGGCCCCCCTCTCGGCCGGCGTGAGCCTGGAGCTCGGCTGGGCGTCGGCGCTGCGCAAGCCGATCGTCCTCCTGGTCGACGAGGCCATCACCCACAACCCGCTGATCGCCACCATCGAGCAGGTCGCCCCCGTCCTGCCGCTGGTCTTCGACGACACCTGGTCGCAGGAGGCCCTCAACCACACGGTCGAGACCGCGCTCGACTGGGCCGGCATGGCGCTCTCCCTGCGCGAGGGCTTCTGGACCGCCCCCGGCGAGCAGTTCAGCGTCCCCCGGCAGCAGCCCCCGGTCCCCGGCTACTGGCCGACCGGCGCCGCCACCGGCTGAACGGCGGCTGCCCACCGGGCTCTCCCGCCCGGGCTCCCCGCGGCTGCCGGCCCGGCCGGAACAGCGTCTCCGCGTCGTACGAGTCCCGCGGCCGGGCGAACCGGCCCGCCACCGCACGTTCCCCGAGGCACCGGCCGCTCGCGCCGGCACGCCGGGTGAGGCGCTGGACGAACAACGGGGTGGCGGAGTGTCAGTCATGGCGCTCGCCCCGCAGCTGCCAGCCGAGGTGGAAGAGGGTCCGGGCGCCGTAGCGGTCGCGCAGCCGGGAGATGTGGGCCGCGACGGTACGTTCGCTCACACCCAGCCGGGTCGCGACGGCGCGCTGGGTGAGACCGCGGGCGAGCAGCCGGCCGATCCGGACGGTGGTGGCGGGCGGCGGGTCGAGGTGACGGCCGACGGGTGCGGCGCGGGCCCAGTCGCGTTCGAACTGGGCGACCAGGTAGGCCACGGTGGTGGGGTCGGTGAGGAAGGCGGCACGGCTGCGGTCCTCCGCGGCGGGGATGACCGCCACCGCACGGTCGAAGACCAGCACCCGCTCGTACGGTTCGGTGAGGACCCGGACCTGGGCGCCCTGCCCGGCGCGCAGCGCGATCTGGCTCTGCACGGCGGGATCGGCGACGGTGGCCGGCTGGTAGACGGTGCGCAGTGAGCAGCCCCGGCGGAGCAGCGAGAGGTCCTGGGCGAGGGCCATCCTGAGGGCTTCGAGCGGACGCGGGCCGGGCTGGGCGGCCAGGACCTCCTCCCGGCACTCCGAGACGAGTTCGGTGACCCGTCGGCGGACGTCGGCGGCGTCGTCGACGGTGTCGGCCGGACCGGAGGTGCCGGGGTCGACGGCCGGCGCACACCGGTCCGGGTGGCGGGCCGTGTCGTAGGCGCGGGCGAGCGGCCCGAGGGTGCCGGGGAGCCGCTCGGCGTGCAGCAGCAGGCGGACGGCGCGGGAGCGCAGTTCGAAGCCGATGCGGTCGACCTGGGCCCGCGGGTCGGCGGCGGTCCAGCCGGTGGCGGTGGGGGCGAGCAGGCCGCGGGCGACGAGGGCGGCCAGGGTGGGACGGTCGGCGGGGGCGAGGTCCTCGGGGCGCAGCCGCCCGCCGCCGCGGACCGCGGCGAGGTAGAGGGCCCGTTCGGCCTGGCCCGGCTCATCGGTCATCGCGGGCGCCCCGCATCAGCCAGCCGAGCTGGAAGAGGGTCTGGGCGCCGTAGCGGTCGCGCAGCCGGGAGATGTGGCCGGCGACGGTGCGTTCGCTCAGGCCGAGCCTGGTGGCGACGGCGCGCTGGGTGAGACCGCGGGCGAGCAGCCGGCCGACCCGGTCGGGGATGGTCCTGGCGGCTCCCTGGCCGGGGGTGGCGGTCTCGGTGGTCTCGGCGCGCGCCCAGTCGCGTTCGAAGGTGCCGACCAGGTAGGTGATGGTGGCCGGGTCGCTGATGAAGGCGGCGGTGCTGTTGTCGTCGTTGGCGGAGATCACGGCGACGGACCGGTCGAAGACGATCAGCCGCTGGAAGGGCTCGTCGAGCACGCGGATGAGCGAGCCGTGCCGGGTGACCTCCTCGGCGTAGGCGCGGGCCGGCGGGTCGGCGAGGGCGACCGGCTGGTAGACGGTGCGCAGCGAGCAGCCGCGCCTGAGCAGTTGGACGTCCTGGCGGAGCGCGACCTGGAGGGTGTCGGCGGGACGGTGTCCCGGCTGCGCGGTGAGGACCTCGGAGCGGCAGTCGGAGACGAGCTGGGAGATCCGCTGGCGGATGTGGACGTGCCCCTCGACGTGGACGGCGCCGCCGGCCGGGCCGGACGGGCGGGGCATCGCGTCGTAGGCGCGGGTCAGACCGTCCAGGGCGCCGGGGAGGTTCTCCGCGCGGACCAGCAGGCGGGTGGCCTCGCTGCGCAGTTCGGCGCCGAGGCGGTCGCTGACCGAGCGCGGGCTGACTGCGGTGTAGCAGCGGTCCATCGGGTTGACCATCAACAGGCCGATGTCGATGAGCTGTTGCAGCGCGCCCTGGTCGATGTCGGTGACCTCGCCGGCCGGGACGCGGCCACCCTCGGCGATGACGGCCAGGTAGAGCTGCCGGGCGGCCTCGTCGGGCTCCTCGCCCACGTGCCCCGCCTGGTCCGGTGTGACCGCCGGTTCCGCCGTCACGTCGTGCCCTCCCTGCCGGACGCCTCTCCCCTGGTGTTGCCCCGTGTTCCCCGCCGCGCGGGCCGTGGTCCCGGTGGGCCGGCCGGGCCCGCGGATCCGGATGCCGGTACGGCGTGGTCCCGGGCGTGGCGGTCACGGTACCGGGTGGGACGGCGGACCCCCGGCCCGGGTGCCGTCGCACGCCGGGTCCCCGGGGGCCGCCATCGGTACGCCAATGCCAGGGCGCTCCCGTCGAGGCGGAGCAGCAACGCCTCGACGGGTCCGGCAGCGGGGGCCATCACCACACATGGCCCCCAGCCGGTGCTCTTCGTTCCCCCGTTCCCGCCGGCGCCGACTGTGGCGCCCGCGGTCTTCCCGAAGAGCAAGTCGCCACTCGGGCTGCGGTTGCCCGGACGACTTGGCGTGTCTCCACCCTCACAGCGTGACGTCCGGTGAACAAGTGCCGCCCGAGTGCATGTTCGCGCAATTGCAGCAATCTGCATCCCGGTGCTGGTGGGGAGGGCCGGGCGGCGGGTCGGATTCCGGTGAAGTCCGAGGCGGGGAAGGGGTGTCGGCGGTGTCCGGCGCCACCGCCTGTCGGCCGTGCACGGTCATAGCGGACGTGCGCGTTCCTGCACCGCCGGCATGCTCCTGAGCTGCCCGTCCGCCCCCGGCGGCCAGCCCCGACGCGTTCCGGCCCGCGACGGCCCCCGAAGGCCCGCGCCGGGCCCGCGACCGGCCGCGCGCTCAGCGGGCCGGCAACCGCCCCCGCGCCAGCCCGGCCGCCGTACCGCCCGCCGCGAGCACCCAGGCGAGCGCCAGCAGCAGGTACAGCCCGACGGCCAGCCCGCTGAAGCCCCCGAAGCCGGTGTGCCGGGCGAGCGCGGAGGCGCCGGTGACGCAGGTGCCGACCGGGAAGGTGTACGCCCACCACGTCATCGCGAACGGCATCCCGGCCCGGCGGGCGCGCAGGTTGGCGGTCAGCGCGACGGCCAGCCAGAGCATCGCGACGCCGATCACCGCCACGCCGTACAGCTCGGCCAGGTCGGTCATGGCGGGCGCCAGCGCGGGCAGCACCGGGCGGGCGGCGTCGGCGAGCTGGTGGACCGCGGTGACGGACTGGCCGAGCGGGCCGAGCACCAGGAACAGCGTGGGGGTGAGCGCCAGGGCGGGCAGCCTGCTGTGGAACAGCCCGGTGAAGACCACCGGCAGCAGCGCCAGGGTGGCGAGCAGGCCGATCCCGAACAGCGCCCAGCAGCCGTACAGCATGGCCTGCTGCGCCGTCCCGGCCGGCAGGTGCGGGACCAGCGCCGGGCCGCAGGCGGAGGCGACCAGCGGGGCGACCACCGGCAGCAGCCAGGTCGGGTTGGCCTCCAGGGCGGAGACCCGGTGCCGGGTGATCATCAGGTACGGGATGCCGCCCGCCACGGCCAGCGCGTACAGGGTGCCGAGGCTCCACAGCACGGTGTCCAGGGCGACCGCGAGGCCGGTGCCGATGACCCGGGAGCCGAGCAGCAGGGTGCCCAGACCGACCGCCAGCAGCGCCATCGGCGGGCAGCCGTAGAAGACCGCGGTGGCCGGGTTGTCCAGCAGCTGGGCGCGGGCCGCCTCGCGGTGCCGGGTGAGGTGGACCAGCCGGGCGGCGGCCAGCACCAGCAGGGCGGCCAGGCCGAGCGCCCACATCACCTCGCCGAAGCCGGTCAGCCCGGGCAGCCGCACCGGCAGCACGGCGGCGCCGTTCGCCAGGATCGCGGTACCCATCACGGCGGCGTACCAGTTGGGGCCGAGCTGGGCGAGGTCGAACCGGGAGCGGACGGCGGGGCGGGCGAGGGGGCCGATACCGGCCAGAGTGGACATGCTCCCACCGTCGCCCGGGGGCCCGGCCGCCGGTAGCGCCCCGACCTCTATGGGGGCATAGCCTGAATCTATGGCCCTCTCCCCGCACGTCCCCGAACTCGGCGCCCTGGAACTGCTGCTCGCGGTGGCCCGGCTGGGCAGCGTCGGACGGGCGGCGGCCGAGCTGGGCGTCAGCCAGCCGACCGCCAGCGCCCGGATCAAGGGCATGGAGCGGCAGATCGGCGTCCCGCTGCTGGACCGCTCGCCCCGGGGCAGCACGCCGACCGAGGCGGGCCGGCTGGTGGTCGAGTGGGCCCGGCAGGTGGTGGAGGCGGCGCAGGCGATGGACGCCGGGATCGACGCGCTGCGCGAGCGGCGGGACGCCAAGCTGCGGGTGGTGGCCAGCCTGACCGTCGCCGAGTACCTGATGCCCGGCTGGCTGCTGGGCCTGTCCGAGGCCAGCCCGGGGACGGCGGTGACGCTGCGGACGGCGAACTCGGCGGACGTCGCCGGACACGTCCTGGCCGGGGACGCCGACCTCGGCTTCGTCGAGGGCCCCTCCACCCCGCCCGGGCTGTCCGGCGCGGTGGTGGCGGCGGACCGGCTGGTGGTCGTGGTGGCGCCCGGCCACCCCTGGGCCCGGCGCCGGACCCCGCTGACCGGGGCCGAGCTGGCCGCCACCCCGCTGGTGCTGCGCGAGCCCGGCTCGGGCACCCGGGAGGTGCTGGAGACGGCCCTGCGGCCGTACGGGGGCGCGGCGCGGCCCTGGATGGAGCTGGCCTCGTCCACCGCGCTGAAGGGGGCCGCGATGACCGGGGCGGGGCCGGTCTGCCTGAGCGAGCTGGCGGTGGTGGAGGAGCTGGCCACCCGGCGGCTGGTCGAGGTGCCGCTGGCCCGGGAGCTGGACCTGCGGCGGCCGCTGCGCGCGGTGTGGCCGGCCGGGCAGCGGCCCGGCGGTCCCGCCAGGGCGCTGCTGGGGCTGACCCGGGGGTCCGCCGAACGTTCACCGAGAAGGTGAGCCGGAAAAGAATTGAGCGGAGTAGACTCAACTTAGTGCATGCTGTTGGTGGCAGTGCGCTCCGGGTGGTGCCACCCGCCCGGCAGTGCGGCGCGCGGCAGTAGCGGTAGTACGAGCAGTAGCAGTAGCAGCAGTAGTGCAGGACGACGAGGGAGGACCCCCCAGCAGTGGACGCCAGCAAGTTCACCACCAAGACGCAGGACGCCCTGGCCGCCGCCATCCGGCAGGCGGGCACGGCCGGCAACCCGGACGTCAGGCCGGTGCACATCCTGATCGCCCTGCTGGAGCAGCCCGAGGGCATCGCCAGGCCCCTGCTGGAGGCGGTCGGGGCGGACCTCTCCCGCGTCGACGCCGAGGCGCGCCGCCAGGCGTCCGCGCTGCCCAGCGCGATGGGTTCGACGGTCGCCGCGCCGCAGCTCGCCCGGGACACCATCGCGGTGCTCACCGAGGCCGGCCGGCGCGCGGACGACCTGGACGACCAGTACGTCTCCACCGAGCACCTGATGGTCGGCCTGGCCGCCGAGGGCGGGGCGGTGGCCGAGCTGCTGGCGCAGCAGGGCGCGACGGCGAAGGCGCTGCTCGCCGCGTTCAAGGACGTCCGGGGTAGCGGCCGGGTCACCTCGCCGGACCCGGAGGGCACCTACAAGGCGCTGGAGAAGTACGGCACCGACCTCACCCAGGCCGCCAGGGACGGCAAGCTCGACCCGGTGATCGGCCGCGACCACGAGATCCGCCGGGTGGTCCAGGTGCTCTCCCGCCGGACCAAGAACAACCCGGTGCTGATCGGCGAGCCCGGCGTCGGCAAGACCGCCGTGGTCGAGGGCCTGGCCCAGCGCATCGTGGCCGGCGACGTGCCGGAGTCGCTGCGCGGCAAGCGGCTGGTCTCGCTGGACCTCGCCGCGATGGTCGCGGGCGCCAAGTTCCGCGGCGAGTTCGAGGAGCGGCTGAAGGCCGTCCTGAACGACATCAAGTCCTCCGACGGCCAGGTCGTCACCTTCATCGACGAGCTGCACACCATGGTCGGCGCGGGCGCCGGCGGCGACTCCGCGATGGACGCGGGCAACATGCTCAAGCCGATGCTGGCCCGCGGCGAGCTGCGGATGGTCGGCGCCACCACGCTGGACGAGTACCGCGAGCGGATCGAGAAGGACCCGGCCCTGGAGCGCCGCTTCCAGCAGGTGCTGGTCGGCGAGCCCAGCGTGGAGGACTCGATCGCCATCCTGCGCGGCCTCAAGGGCCGGTACGAGGCGCACCACAAGGTGCAGATCTCGGACGCCGCCCTGGTCGCCGCGGCCACCCTGTCCAACCGCTACATCACCTCCCGCTTCCTGCCCGACAAGGCGATCGACCTGGTCGACGAGGCGGCCTCCCGGCTGCGGATGGAGATCGACTCCTCCCCGGTCGAGATCGACGAACTCCAGCGCTCCGTGGACCGGTTGCGGATGGAGGAGCTGGCCCTGGAGAAGGAGTCGGACCCGGCCTCGGTGGACCGGCTGGCCCGGCTGCGGCGCGACCTCGCCGACAAGAGCGAGCAGTTGAGCGTGCTGACGGCGCGCTGGGACCAGGAGAAGAAGAGCCTCAACCGGGTCGGCGAGCTCAAGGAGCGGCTGGACGACCTGCACGGCGCACTCGAACGCGCCCAGCGCGACGGGGACTTCGAGCGGGCGTCCAAGCTGATGTACGCCGAGGTCCCGGCCGCCGAGAAGGAGCTCACCGACGCCCAGGAGCGGGCCGCCGGCCAGGACGCCTCCGCCTCGATGGTCAAGGAGGAGGTCGGCCCGGACGACGTGGCCGACGTGGTCGCCTCCTGGACGGGCATCCCGGCGGGCCGGCTGCTGGAGGGCGAGAGCGCCAAGCTCCTGCGCATGGAGGACGAGCTGGGCCGGCGCCTGATCGGCCAGCAGGAGGCCGTGCAGGCCGTCTCGGACGCGGTGCGGCGCACCCGCTCCGGCATCGCCGACCCGGACCGCCCGACCGGCTCCTTCCTCTTCCTCGGCCCGACCGGGGTCGGCAAGACCGAACTCGCCAAGGCCCTGGCCGACTTCCTGTTCGACGACCAGCGGGCGATGGTCAGGATCGACATGAGCGAGTACGGCGAGAAGCACTCGGTCTCCCGCCTGGTCGGCGCCCCGCCCGGGTACATCGGCTACGAGGAGGGCGGCCAGCTCACCGAGGCGGTCCGCCGCCGCCCGTACAGCGTGGTGCTGCTGGACGAGGTGGAGAAGGCGCACCCGGAGGTCTTCGACGTCCTGCTCCAGGTCCTGGACGACGGGCGGCTCACCGACGGCCAGGGCCGCACGGTGGACTTCCGCAACGCGATCCTGATCCTCACCTCCAACCTGGGCTCGCAGTACCTGGTGGACCCGGCCACCCCGGAGGCGGAGAAGCGGGAGCTGGTGCTGGGCGCCGTCCGGTCGGCGTTCAAGCCGGAGTTCCTCAACCGGCTGGACGACATCGTGGTCTTCGAGCCGCTGGGCACCGCCGAGCTGAGCCGGATCGTCGACCTCCAGGTGGCCCGTCTGGGCGAGCGGCTGCGCGAGCGGCGGCTCACCCTGGACGTCTCCGCGGCCGCCCGCGACTGGCTGGCGCTCACCGGCTACGACCCGGCGTACGGCGCCCGCCCGCTGCGCCGGCTGGTGCAGTCCGCGATCGGCGACCAGCTGGCCAGGGCGATCCTGTCCGGCACGGTGCACGACGGGGACACCGTGCTGGTCGAACGGGACGAGGAGGAGGACCGCCTCACCGTCCGCAGCCGGGGGCCGCTGGAGAAGTGACGCCGCCGGGCGTCCGGCACCCGGGCCGCTCCCTCCGCTCCGGCGGCGGGGGCGGCCCGTTCCGCGTCCCTGTTCACCACTCAGCCCCATCGATCCTCAACTCGCCCGGAGTGAGCCGGTGTTGCACGCGCCCAGGCCCCGCGGGCGCGCCCACCGCCGCCGCCCGGCCCGGCCGGCCGAGCCGTGCGCCGGGCGCGTGACGCGACTCCCGCACGCCCCTGCGCACAGTCGGCGCTCACACCCCGCGCACCCTCGGTGACCACCGTCCGCCGCACCGCCGCCGGGGCCAGCGACGACACCGGGGAGAACGCCGGACGAAGATCGGCACCGCCCTCGGACGCCCCTGTGAGCGGAGCCCCGAATGAGGCAGGATGGGAGGTGGAAAGGGCGGCCTCTCATTGCCGGCCACCACGTGCACTGAGGAAGAGGACCCCCATGAGCATCGACCCGTCGTCCATCCCGTCCTTCGGCGCGCCCCAGGGCGGCCGGCCCGGCGGCCAGGGCGGGGGGCCGGCCGGCCCGCCGCCGATCATCGTCCCGGACCAGGGCCTGGTCACCCAGCTGCTGGACCAGATGCAGCTCAAGCACGTCGTGGACGAGGAGGGCGACCTCACCGCCCCCTGGGAGGGCTTCCGCGTCTACTACATGTTCCGCGGCGAGCAGAAGGAACTCTTCGCGGTGCGCGCCTTCTACGACCGCGCGTACCCGCTGGAGAAGAAGGGCGAGATCCTCGACCTGATCGACGAGTGGAACCGCGAGACCCTCTGGCCGAAGGTCTACACCCACACCCACGAGGACGGCGTGGTCCGCCTGATCGGCGAGGCCCAGATGATCGTCGGCACCGGCGTCAACCTGGACTACTTCGTCACCACCACCGCCAACTGGACCCAGGCCGCGGTCGGCTTCGAGCAGTGGATCGTCGAGCGCCTCGGCCTCCAGAACGAGATCGAGGGCGAGGACGGCGAGGCCCCCGAGGGCACCGACGAGGCCTGATCCCGCCCCGGCACTCCGGTACGGCCCGCCACCGCCCCGGTGGCGGGCCGTCCTTGTCCCGGGCTCCCGGCTGTCCCAGGATGGGCCTGACGACAAGCCGTGAGGAGTCACCGATGGGTACCAGGCCGCTGCTGAACCGCCGACTGGCCGGGATGGGCACGACGATCTTCGCCGAGATGTCCGCCCTGGCCACGGCCACCGGATCGATCAACCTCGGCCAGGGATTCCCCGACACCGACGGGCCCGAGGAGGTCCGCGAGGCGGCCGTACGGGCGCTGCGCGAGGGCCGCGGCAACCAGTACCCGCCGGGGCCCGGCGTCCCCGAGCTGCGGGCCGCGATCGCCGGGCACCAGCAGCGCTTCCACGGCCTGTCCTACGACCCGGACACCGAGGTGCTGGTCACCGCCGGCGCCACCGAGGCCATCGCGGCCACCCTGCTGGCCCTGCTGGAGCCCGGCGACGAGGTGATCGCGTTCGAGCCGTTCTACGACTCGTACGCCGCCTGCATCGCGATGGCCGGCGCGACCCGTGTCCCGCTGACCCTGCGGGCCCCGTCCTTCCGCCCCGACCTCGACGAACTGCGCGCCCTGATCACCCCGCGCACCCGGCTGTTGCTGATCAACACCCCGCACAACCCGACCGGCACCGTGCTGACCGCCGAGGAGCTGCGCGGCATCGCGGAACTCGCCGTCGAGCACGACCTGTTGGTGGTCACCGACGAGGTCTACGAGCACCTGGTCTTCGGTGCCGCCCACCACCCGGTCGCCGCCCTGCCCGGCATGCGCGAACGTACGGTCTCGATCTCCTCGGCCGGCAAGACCTTCTCCTTCACCGGCTGGAAGGTCGGCTGGGTCACCGCGAGCCCGGCGCTGGTCACGGCCGTGCGCACGGCGAAGCAGTACCTCACCTACGTCAGCGCCGGCCCCTTCCAGTACGCCGTCGCCGAGGCCCTGCGGCTGCCCGACACGTACTTCGACACCCTGCGCGCCGACCTGCTGCGCAAGCGCGACCTGCTGGTCGACGGCCTCACCGCGGCCGGCTTCCGGGCCTTCACCCCCGAGGGCACCTACTTCGTCACCACCGACATCACCCCGCTCGGCGAGAAGGACGGCATCGAGTTCTGCCGTTCCCTGCCCGGCCGTTGCGGCGTCGTCGCCATCCCGAACGCGGTGTTCTACGACGACGTGGACGCGGGCCGTAGCCTGGTCCGCTTCACTTTCTGCAAAAAGGACGAGGTCCTCCAGGAGGCCGTCGCCCGCCTGCGGCGCCTGTGAGGGGCTGCGCGCCCCCTTTCACGCTCTTCGAACAGGCAGGACCGTGACCCGACACCAGTTCTGATTGATCATCAACTTCCTTGATCTGTAAGCATATTCACTACCCTGGAGGAGTTCGGAACGGTCCGTGAGGCACTCCCTCGCCGCCCTCCACGCCCCGTGCGTGGAGGGCGGCGGAGTGTGATGCACCCGAACAGCGCACACCCGGCGCGCACGGCGCACAATCCGGTGATAGGGGCGCGCGCTGTGCAGTCTCGTACACGGGCTCGATCAGACCCGGGAAGCAGGTGTGCCCGAAACGGTGAATGCTTGACAAAGTTGGGTAAATCACCGGCGGACCCGGCGTATTCGTGCTTCTCTGCTGCTGAATCTCCAGCCGGAATCCTTCCTTCCACGGTCGGCCGCGCCCAGGGCCGCACAGCCACGAACAGCCTCGCCATCGCCTAGGCCTACTCGGTGCTGCTCGGCGGGCGCGCACGGAGCTGAAACGCGGAGCCGAGCATGCTCACCACACTGCAAACCTCCTACACGGACACCCGGGCCGGTGACCTCGCCTGGTGCCTCGGCGGCGACCCGCTGCCCGCTCTCGCCGTCCGCGACCTGAGACTCGGCGGAGGCGGCCGCCCGGGCCCGTCCGGCACCCTCCAGCTGCGCCTGCTGGGCGCCTCCCACCAGGTGGTGATCGACGCGGGCCCCGGCCGGTGTCTGGAGACCGTCGCCTGCCTGCCCGGCCGCCGCACCCCGCTGCCGGCCAGGGTGGCCAAGCAGGTCGGCGGCTGGGAGTACGAGTTCGCCGCCCGGATCGAGGTGCTGCCGCCGCACGACTTCGCGGCCCGCGCCCAGGAACTGCTGGCCCTGGTCGAGGGGCACCCGCGGGGCCTGGCCGGGGTCTTCCCCGGCGACCCGAGCGCCTTCACCGCGCTGGTGACCCAGGGCGGCGAGGACCGGCTACTCTGGCGGACCTGGCACGCCTACCCGCAGGAGGGGCAGCTGGTGTGCACCCGCTCCTCGCTGGTGGTGTCCGGGGCACGGTCCTCCGAAGCCCGGACCGGAACCCCGATCCGGCCGTAGGCCGCCCGGGTGCAGGCCTACGAATCGTACGCAGGAACGGTTCGTCAATCCGACGTTGCTCACTGTCCGTCGAATGGGCGCAGCCATCCGTCCCGCACGTCCCCTAGCGTTTGTTCGTGATCAACCATCCGGCCGGTCCGCCCGCACGTCCGCGAGTGGACCTCGACGACGGCACCCCGCCCCGGCCCGGGCGAGGCCTCGCCCCGCTCCTGCCCACCCGCCGTCGCTCCCGGCTGCGCTCCAGCCCCCGGCTCGCCCGCCTGACCGTCCTGCTGGCCGCGTTCGTCTGCGCGGCCTGCGGACTGGTCTACGAACTCGAACTCGTGGCGCTCGGCGACTACCTGCTCGGGGACACCGTCACCCAGACCTCCGTCGTGCTCTCCGTCATGGTGTTCGCGATGGGCCTCGGCTCGCTGCTCGCCAAGCGGTTCACCAGCAGGCCCGCCACCGCCTTCGCCCTGGTCGAGTGCGCACTCGCCCTCACCGGCGGGCTCTCCGCCCTCGCGCTCTACTCCTGCTGGGCCTGGATCGGCCGCTACCAGGCCGCCATGGTCGGCCTCACCTGCCTGATCGGCATCCTGATCGGCGCCGAGATCCCGCTGCTGATGACCCTCATCCAGCGCATCCGCCGCGAGGACGCCGGACGGGCCGTCGCCGACCTGTTCGCCGCCGACTACGTCGGCGCGCTGATCGGCGGCCTCGCCTTCCCGTTCCTGATCCTGCCCGCCCTCGGCCCCGGCGACGGCGCGCTGCTCACCGGTGCCGTCAACGCCGTCGCCGGGGCGGCCGTGGTGCTCTGGCTGTTCCGCGAGGAACCGGCCCCCCGGACACGACGGCTGCTCTGGGGCGGCTGCCTGCTCGTCCTCGCCCTGCTCGCCGCGGCCGCGGCCGGCTCCGACGCGATCGAGCGCGCCGCCCGGCACGCCCTGTACGGCGACCAGGTCCGCTACGCGACCCGCAGCCGGCACCAGGAGATCGTGCTCACCGGCCCCGCCGAGGGCCCGCTCCGGCTCTATCTGGACGGCCGGCTCGCGGTCTGCGGGCCCGACGAGTACCGGGGCAGCGAGGGCCTGGTGCACCCCGCCATGGCGGCCGGCCCCGACGCCCGGGTCCTGCTGCTCGGCGGCGGCGACGGGCTCGCCCTGCGGGAGGTGCTGCGGCACCGGGGCGTCCGCTCCGTGCGGCTGGTCGACGCCGACCCCGCCCTCCCCCGGCTCGCCCGCACCGACCCCGCGCTCTCCGCGCTCGGCGGCCGCTCGCTGGACGACCCCAGGGTCGGCACCACCGCGGCCGACCCGATGGCCTGGCTGCGCGGCGCCGGCGCCTCCGGCGGGGACGGACCGTACGACGTGGTGCTCGCCGACCTCCCGGCACCGGCCGACGGCGGGCCGGTCAAGTTCCACTCCCAGGAGTTCTACGGCCTCGCCACCCGGCTGCTCTCCCCCGGCGGCCGGATCGCCGTCCGCGCCGGGAGCGACCTGGACGGCCTCTGGCAGATCGACTCGGGCCTGCGGACCGCGGGCCTGCAGACCGCCCCGTACGCCGTCCCCGGCAGTGCCACCGCCAGCTGCCGGCCCGGCCCGCAGGACGGCGCCCAGAACTTCCTGCTCGCCGCCGCCGCCCGGCCGCCGCTCACCCTCGCTCCCGACGCCCCGCCGCCCCGCGCCCTCACCCCCGACACCCTCCGCGGCTCCACCACCCGCCTCTCCGCGCTCCGCCCCGCCCGCCCCCCGGCCGCCCTCACCCTCCTCGGGCCCCGCTGACACCGCGGCCCGGGCGGGCCCGCTCCCGGGGCCGGCGGCGATGGTGCGACGACCAAGGGAACGGGTGGGGTGGGAAAAGTCGGATGGTGGTGGGTAGGGACCGGGCAGGGACCAGTCGGTAGGCTCCGTGGCATGGAGCATGAGGTTGTCGTCCCGATGTCCGCCGAGCCGGTGCGCCAGGCCCTGCAGGATCCGGCGCTGCTGGCCCGGAGCGTGCCGGGGCTGAGCACCGAGCCGGCCGCGGTCGGCGCCGGTGCGGCCGAGGAGATCAGCGGCCGGCTGAAGCTGCGGGTCGGCGGCTCCACGATCACGTACAAGGGCGTGCTGTCGCTGATCGAGGGCCGGGAGGGTGTGCTGACCGTGCTCGCCGAGGGCGAGGAGGTCCGGGGCAGCGGTGAGGTGACCGCCACCGTACGGGTCAGCGTCGCGGACGGTGCCGAGGACGGCACCGCGACGATCCGCTTCACCGGCGACCTGAGCGCCACCGGCCGGCTGACCGAGTTCGACGAGGAGACCCTCGACGCCACCGGCCGCCGCCTGCTGGACCGGTTCGCCGCCGCGCTGGCCGCCCCGGAGGGCGAGCAGCCGCAGGACCAGGATCAGGACGAGGACACGGACCAGGACCAGGGCTCGGCCGCGGCCGCGGCCGGGGTGGTCTTCATCGAGGATCGCCAGGACCGGCCCGGCGACGACCTGGACGACGACCTCTCCGACCTGATCGCCTTCTCCGACGCCGACGCCGAGCGCTTCGGCCTGCCCACCGGCTCGTCCGACGAGGACGACGTCGACGAGGACGACGTCGACGGCGAGGACCCGGACGGCCCCGCCGAGCAGGACTCCGTCGCCGAGGAGATCCCCGCCGAGCCGCTCTTCGCGTACGAGGAGGAGCCGGTGCTCACCGGCCCGGTGCGCCGCAGCATCGTCGGCCGGTCCGCCGAGGAGGTGGACCACGCCCCGCCGCGCGGCCCGTACGCCCCGGCGCTGCCCGCCCGCAGTGCGCGGGCCCGGGCGGCGTCCCGCTGGGGCGGCGAGGTCGGCGGGATCGTGGTGCCCGGCACCGGCGGCCGCAGCGCGGTGCCGTGGGTGATCGGCGGCTCGGTGGCGCTGCTGGGCGGGGCCGTGGTGCTGGTCAGGGCGCTGCGCCGGCGCTGAGCCCGGAGCGCCGGGCCCGTGCCCAGGGCCTAGACTGAACGCTCATGAGCAACGACCGCGACGCCCTGCTGGCGCAGATCAAGGACAAGGCCGTCGTGCACGGCAAGGTCACCCTCTCCTCCGGCAAGGAGGCCGACTACTACGTCGACCTGCGCCGGATCACGCTGGACGGCGTGGCCGCCCCGCTGGTCGGCCGGGTGATGCTGGACGCGACCTCGCACCTGGAGTACGACGCCGTCGGCGGTCTGACCCTGGGTGCCGACCCGGTGGCCGCCTCGATGCTGCACGCCGCCGCCGCGCGCGGGCAGCAGCTGGACGCCTTCGTGGTCCGCAAGGCCGGCAAGGCCCACGGCCTCCAGCGCCGGATCGAGGGCCCGGAGGTCAAGGGCCGCCGGGTGCTGGCGGTCGAGGACACCTCCACCACCGGCGGCTCGGTGCTGACCGCCGTGGAGGCGCTGCGCGAGGCGGGTGCCGAGGTGGTCGGCGTCGCGGTGATCGTGGAGCGCGGCGGCGCGGCCGCCATCGAGGCGCAGGGCCTGGAGTACGTGACCGCGTACACCCTGGACGACCTGGGTCTCTGACCTCCACGGGCACGACGAACGGCTGAGGGCCGGTGCTGTTTCACGTGAAACAGCACCGGCCCTCAGCCGTGTGCGGGACGCCGTATGGCAGGACGCCGGGCGCAGGACGCCGGGCGCTCAGCCCCGCCGGTGCCGGCCGTTGCCGGCCTGGACCGCGCTCTCGCCGCCGTCGTCCTCGGCGCCGCCGCCCGCCCGCTTCTTCTTCCGCTCGCGCACGACCTCGATCAGGATCGGCGAGACCGACAGCAGCACGATCAGCAGCACCGCGGGGATCAGGTACTTGTCGATCACCGGGGCGAGCGCGTCACCGAAGAAGTAGCCGGTCAGCAGCATGGACTCGGTCCACAGCACACCGCCGACCACGTTCCAGACGAAGAAGGTCCGCGCGGGCATCTCCAGGGTGCCGGCGACCGGGTTCAGGAACGTGCGGACGATCGGCATGAAGCGGGCCAGCACCACGGCCTTGCCGGAGCCGAACTTGTTGAAGTACTCCTCCGCCTTCACCACGTACTCGCGGCGGAAGATCTTCGAGTCGGGCTTGTCGAACATCTTCGGCCCGACCTTGACGCCGATCAGGTGCCCGAGCTGGGCTCCGGCGATCGCCGCGATCGGGCAGCCGATCAGCAGGACGGCGATCGGCAGCTTGGCGCCGTCGCCGAGCACCGAGGAGGCGGCGTTCGAGGCGGCGACACCCGCGAGGATCAGCAGCGAGTCACCCGGGAAGAAGAAGCCGACCAGCAGGCCGGTCTCCGCGAAGATGATCGCGATCAGCCCGATGGCGCCGAGGGACGAGATCAGGGATTTGGCGTCGAGCAGGTTGACGGCCAGCTGGTTGTAGTCCACGGGCGCAGGATAGCGGGCGCACCTTGCGAACGAGCGGGCGTCCCCGTCCCGTCGGCCCCGGCCGAGACCGCCCGGGGCCCGCCCGGCGGACCGCCGCGGGCCCGCAGCGCGCGGCGTTCCGCATGGCGGGCTCCTGCTGACCGGCGAGCACGAGTCTGGGAAGATGGCGAAGGCGTCCGGTCCGCGGTGGCACACCACCCTCATGGCCGTACCGCGCAGGTCGCCGCGAAGCTTGGTGCCGGAGAGCCACACCGCAACGCCGCGCGTCGGCGGTCCGGCACGGAGTCGTCACGAAGGCGTACACAGCGTCGGACAGCACCGTCCGTACGCCGCAACCCGACAGGAGCGGATCGCATGCCCATCGCAACTCCCGAGGTCTACAACGAGATGCTCGACCGGGCCAAGGCGGGCAAGTTCGCCTACCCGGCCATCAACGTCACGTCGTCGCAGACCCTGCACGCCGCGCTGCGTGGTTTCGCCGAGGCCGAGAGCGACGGCATCATCCAGATCTCGACGGGTGGCGCGGAGTTCCTGGGCGGCCAGCACAGCAAGGACATGGTGACCGGCGCCGTCGCGCTCGCCGAGTTCGCCCACATCGTCGCCGCCAAGTACGACATCACCGTCGCGCTGCACACCGACCACTGCCCGAAGGACAAGCTGGACGGCTACGTCCGTCCGCTGCTGGCGGTCTCCGCCGAGCGCGTGGCCAGGGGCGAGAACCCGCTGTTCCAGTCGCACATGTGGGACGGCTCGGCCGAGACCCTCGCCGACAACCTGGCCATCGCCCGGGAGCTGCTGGCCCAGGCCGCCGCCGCCAGGATCATCCTTGAGGTCGAGATCACCCCGACCGGTGGCGAGGAGGACGGCGTCACCCACGAGATCAACGACGAGCTGTACACCACCGTCAACGACGTCGTGCGCACCGCCGAGGCGCTGGGCCTGGGCGAGAAGGGCCGCTACCTGCTGGCCGCGTCCTTCGGCAACGTCCACGGCGTGTACAAGCCGGGCAACGTCGTGCTGAAGCCGGAGCTGCTGCGCGAGCTCCAGGACGCGATCGGCAAGCAGTACGGCAAGACCGACCCGTTCGACTTCGTCTTCCACGGTGGATCGGGCTCCAGCACCGAGGAGATCGCCACCGCGCTGGAGAACGGCGTCGTGAAGATGAACCTGGACACCGACACCCAGTACGCCTTCACCCGCCCGGTGGCCGGCCACATGTTCGCCAACTACGACGGCGTGCTGAAGGTCGACGGCGAGGTCGGCAAGAAGAACACCTACGACCCGCGCACCTGGGGCAAGCTGGCCGAGGCCGGCATGGCCGCCCGCGTGCGCGAGGCCGCCGAGCAGCTGCGTTCGGCGGGCAAGCGCCTGAAGTGAGCCCGGTCGCCGTCACCACCTGACGGCGCGCGAAGGCCAGGCAGAACAAGGGGTGCCCCCGGCGGAGGACCGCCGGGGGCACCCGTTCGTCGGGTCGCCGCCCGCTCGGGCTACTGCTTGAGCTCCGCGTACGCCTCCGCGCTGCTGTCCTTCAGGAACTGCCAGCAGCGGGCCTCCTCCTCGGTCTCCTTGATCGCGCCGGCCGCCCGCGCGAGCGCGGCCAGGCAGCGCAGGAAGCCGCGGTTGCCGCGGTGCTCCCACGGCACCGGGCCGTGGCCCTTCCAGCCGTTGCGCCGCAACGCGTCCAGACCGCGGTGGTAGCCGGTGCGGGCGTAGGCGTACGACTCGACGTAGCGGCCGGCCGCGTAGGCGTCGTCGGCGAGCATCGCCCAGGCCAGGCAGAAGACCGGGAACTCGGCCGCCACCTGGGTCGGGGAGGCCGACTCCTCCGCCAGCATGCGGTAGGGCCGCTCCTCCTCCGGGAGGAGGGTCGGTTCGGGACCGTCGAGAAGGTTCCTGTGAATCGCCATGCCCTGAAGTCTGCCACCCGAGACGCAGGGGTCAACCGCCGTCCCGTGACGGCCGCCGCTCCGGGCTGCCACACCGCGGCCGGGGTGTGTGGACATTCACCCGTTCGCCGTGCCACTGTGAAGATCATGTCCGCAGCCAGATCCGACGGCAGGCGGGTCGCGCCGCCCCGGAAGGGCGGTCGCCGACGCCGCAGGACGCCTCGGAGAACCGGCCCTGGCATGCTCATGGCACTGGTGGCCGCCCTGCTGGTGCTGGGCGCCACGGCGGTCGTGCTGACCCGTTCCACCGGAACCCCGGCCGCCGCCCCGGCCACCCAGGCGAGGGTCGCCCCGCCCGCCGAGCAGGCCCCCTCGGCGGCGCCGGCAGACGCCCTGACCCCGCCGCCGGCACCCGCCCCGGCCGTCACCCAGCCGCCCCCGCCGGCCCCCGCACCGCCCACCCCCACCGCGCCCGACCCTGGCCCCGCCCAGGGCGCGGGCACCTTCACCGTCGCCCCCGCCACCGCCGAACCGGTCGGGCACGGCAACGTGCGCCGCTACCGGGTCGAGGTCGAGGACGGCATCGGGATCGACGCGACGGCCGCCGCCACACAGATCCACGGCATCCTCGGCGACAAGCGCGGCTGGACCAACGACCGCAAGAACGGCTTCCGGCTGGTCGCGAACGGCTCGTACGACTTCACCGTGAAGATCGCCTCGCCGGCCACCGTGGACCGGATCTGCGGCGCCTCGGGCCTGGACACCCACGGCGAGGTCAACTGCAACGTCGGCAACCAGGTGCTCGTCAACTCCAAGCGCTGGAACACCGGTTCACCCCAGTTCAGCGGGCCGCTGGAGGAGTACCGGGCCCTGATCGTCAACCACGAGGTGGGCCACCGGATCGGCCACGGGCACGAGGGCTGCCCCGGCCCCGGCAAGCCCGCGCCCGCGATGATGCAGCAGATCTACGGTCTCAAGGGCTGTACGCCCAACGCCTGGCCGTACACGGCGGAGGGCACCTACCAGAGCGGCCCCTCCGTCCCGTAGGGCGACGGAGCCGGGGCGCTCCGGGGCCGGGGCGCTCCGGGGCCGGGGCGCTCCGGGGCCGGGGCGCTCCGGGGCCGGAACACGACGGGGCCCTCGCCGGAGAGCCGCTGCGCAAGGCCACCGAGGCGCTGGCCGGCCGGCTGCGCTGACGCCTACCGCAGCACCGGCAGGTACGCCCCCAGGTCGCTGCGCTCCCCCGAGGCGGACACCGCGGCCGCCTCCACCTCCGCCGCCCAGCCGGCCCGGCCGGTGGCCAGCCGGATCCAGGTCAGCGGGTCGGTCTCCACCACGTTGGGCGGGGTGCCCCGGGTATGCCGGGGGCCCTCGACCGCCTGCACCACCGCGTACGGCGGGACGCGCAGCTCGACCGCGCCACCGGGCGCCTGGTCGGCGAGCGCGTCGGCCAGCAGCCGGGTGACGGCGGCGACCGCCTGGCGGTCGTGCGGGAAGGCGTCGAGGCCGAGCGCGGCGGCCAGGTCGTCGGCGTGCACGACCGTCTCCACCAGCCTGGTCACCAGCATGTCGGAGAGCGCCATCGAGCCCAGCCGGATCTCGAACCGCCGCGCCGGGTCGGCGGCTTCGGGCCGCTCCAGCAGGTCGGTCAGCGCGTCGGCGGCCCGCCCGAAGGCGGCCGCCACCGAGGCCGCGTCCCCGTCGAACTCCGCGGCGCGCCGCTGCCCGGCCTGCTCGTCCAGCAGCGGCGCGACGCTGCCGACCCGGGCCACCCAGCCCAGCAGGTCGAGCGGCGGCCTGCCCTCCGGCAGGTCGTCCAGATGTGCCGGGACGTGGTCGAGTTGGACGGCGAGGTGGGCGAGCAGCTCACGGACCCGCCACCGCCCTAGCCGGGTCGGCAGGTCCAGCTGCCCGGTGCCGAGCGCGTCCACGGCGGCACGCAGCGCCCGGGTCTGGCCGGCCAGCGCGGCGCGGACCTTCTGCGGTTGGTAGGTACGGGGCTTGGCAGGCATGGGCCCAACATACGCGGAGGGGCGGACGGTCCTTTCGGACCGCCCGCCCCTCGGGTCACGCGGGTCAGGCCAGCAGGGCCTCGATGACGCCGGTGTGGGCGTCCTTCAGCTCCGCCAGCGAGACGCTGAACTGGCCCTGGACGTCCAGGCTGTCGCCGTCCACGACACCGATCCGGGTGGCCGGCAGGCCACGCGCGGTGCACATGTCGTTGAACCGGAGCTCCTCGCTGCGCGGCACCGCCACGACGGCGCGGCCGGCCGACTCCGAGAACAGCAGGACGAACGGGTCCAGGCCCTCGGGCAGGATGATCCGCGCACCGTGACCGCCCTTGAGGCAGCTCTCCACCAGCGCCTGGCCGAGACCGCCGTCGGACAGGTCGTGCGCGGCGTCGATCATGCCGTCGCGCGAGGCGGCGATCAGGATGTCGCCGAGCAGCCGCTCGCGCTCCAGGTCCACCTTGGGCGGCAGGCCGCCGAGGTGGTCGTGGACGGCCTGCGACCAGGCCGAGCCGCCGAGCTCGTCCGCGGTGTCGCCGAGCAGGTAGAGCAGCTGCCCCTCCTCGGCGAAGGCGACCGGGGTGCGCCGGGTGACGTCGTCGATGACGCCGAGCACCGCGACCACCGGCGTCGGGTGGATGGCGACCTCGCCGGTCTGGTTGTACAGCGAGACGTTGCCGCCGGTGACCGGAGTGCCGAGCACCAGGCAGGCGTCCGCCAGGCCGCGGGTGGCCTCGGCGAACTGCCACATCACGTCCGGGTCCTCGGGGGAGCCGAAGTTGAGGCAGTCGGAGACGGCGAGCGGCTTGGCACCGCCGGCCGCGACGTTGCGGTACGCCTCGGCCAGGGCCAGCTGGGCACCGGTGTACGGGTCCAGCTTCGCGAAGCGGCCGTTGCCGTCGGTGGCGACCGAGACGCCGAGGTTGGTCTCGTCGTCGATCCGGATCATGCCCGAGTCCTCGCCCGCCGAGAGCACGGTGTTGCCGAGCACGTAGCGGTCGTACTGGTCGGTGATCCAGGACTTGGAAGCCTGGTTCGGGTGGCTCGCGACCTTCAGCAGGTCGGCCTTGAGGCCCTCGCCGGTGGTCGGGCGGGCCAGCCGCCCGGCGGTCGGGGCGTCGGCCTGGAGCGCGTCCTGCCAGCTCGGGCGGGCGTACGGGCGCTGGTAGGTCGGGCCCTCGTGGGCGACGGTGCGCGGCGGGACGTCCACCACGAGCTCGCCGTGCCAGAAGATCTCCAGGCGCTCGCCGTCGGTCACCTCACCGATGACGTTGGCGATGACGTCCCACTTCTCGCAGATCTCCAGGAAGCGGTCGACCTTGTCGGGCTCCACGATCGCGCACATGCGCTCCTGCGACTCGCTCATGAGGATCTCCTCCGGCGAGAGCGTGTGGTCGCGCAGGTGCACGGTGTCGAGCTCGATCCGCATGCCGCCGGAGCCGGCCGAGGCCAGCTCGCTGGTGGCGCAGGACAGGCCGGCGCCGCCGAGGTCCTGGATGCCCTTGACGAGCTTCTCCCGGAAGATCTCCAGGGTGCACTCGATCAGGAGCTTCTCCTGGAACGGGTCGCCGACCTGGACGGCCGGGCGCTTGGCCGGCTTGGTGTCGTCGAAGGTCTCGGAGGCCAGCACCGAGACGCCGCCGATGCCGTCGCCGCCGGTGCGGGCTCCGTACAGGATGACCTTGTTGCCGGCGCCGGAAGCCTGCGCGAGGTGGATGTCCTCGTGCTTCATGACGCCCACGCACAGCGCGTTGACCAGCGGGTTGCCCTGGTAGCAGGAGTCGAAGACGACCTCGCCGCCGATGTTCGGCAGGCCCAGGCAGTTGCCGTAGCCGCCGATGCCAGCGACGATCCCGGGCAGCACGCGCCGGGTGTCCGGGTGGTCGGCGGCACCGAAGCGCAGCGGGTCCATCACGGCGACCGGGCGGGCGCCCATCGCCAGGATGTCGCGCACGATGCCGCCGATGCCGGTGGCCGCGCCCTGGTAGGGCTCGATGTACGACGGGTGGTTGTGCGACTCGACCTTGAAGGTGACCGCGTAGCCCTGGCCGACGTCGACGACGCCGGCGTTCTCGCCGATGCCGACGAGCATCGCGTCCGAATCCGGCTTCTTGTCGCCGAACTGCTTCAGGTGGACCTTGCTGCTCTTGTACGAACAGTGCTCCGACCACATGACCGAGTACATGGCGAGTTCGGCGCCGGTCGGGCGGCGGCCGAGGATCTCCCGGATGCGCGCGTACTCGTCCTGCTTGAGGCCGAGTTCGGCCCACGGCTGGGCGGCGTCCGGGGTCTGCTCGGCGTTCTTGACGGTGTCGAGGCTCATCAGGCGTTCACCAGCTGCTTCAGGACGGAAGTGAAGAACCCCAGGCCGTCGGTGGTCGGACCGGTGAGCGGCTCCACGGCGTGCTCCGGGTGCGGCATCAGGCCGACGACATTGCCGGCGGCGTTGGTGATGCCGGCGATGTCGCGGTACGAACCGTTCGGGTTGACGTCCACGTAACGGGCCACGACCCGGCCCTCGGCCTCCAGCTCGTCCAGCACCCGCTCCTGGGCGACGAACCGGCCCTCGCCGTTCTTCAGCGGGACGACGATTTCCTGGCCGGCCGAGTAATCCCGGGTCCAGGCGGTGCCGGCGTTCTCGACGCGCAGCTTCTGGTCGCGGCAGATGAAGTGCAGCGAGTCGTTCCGGGTGAGCGCACCGGGCAGCAGGTGCGATTCGCAGAGCACCTGGAAGCCGTTGCAGATACCGAGCAACGGCATTCCGAGCTTCGCCTGCTCGATGACGGTCTCCATCACCGGCGAGAAGCGGGAGATCGCGCCGCAGCGCAGATAGTCGCCGTAACTGAATCCGCCCGGCAGGACGACGGCGTCGACCTGGTGGAGATCCTTGTCACGGTGCCAGAGGGCGACCGGCTCGGCGCCGGCCAGGCGGACCGCACGCTGGGCGTCGCGGTCGTCGAGCGAGCCGGGGAAAGTGACGACGCCGACGCGGGTGGTCACTTGCCCTCCTCCTCGACGCGGACCGTGAAGTCCTCGATCACGGTGTTGGCGAGAAAGGTCTCGGCGGCTTCGCGGATACGGGCGAGCGCCGCGTCGTCGACCGGGCCCTCCACATCCAGCTCGAAACGCTTGCCCTGGCGGACGTCGGCGATCCCGGTGAATCCGAGACGGGGCAGTGCGCGCTGCACCGCCTGGCCCTGGGGGTCGAGGATCTCCGGCTTGAGCATGACGTCGACTACGACGCGTGCCACTGGCACTCCCGGTGGTGTCTTCGGTGAGGCGGGGGAACTCCAGACTACCGGTGGTTCCGGGCAGGATTGCTGGCCGGGGATAGCGACGCGCGTAGACTCGGGACCCTTACGCCGCAAGGGATCCACACCCCCGACCCCCCGTCCGGTCCGGCCGGTTTCCACGGATTCGGCATCCGGAACGGCGCCCCCCGGAGAACACCCGAATACGGCACTTGGGGACAGATCCTCCCGTCCCGCTCATCGGTATCCAGGAGTCCCGCGAAGAGACGTGAATATCCGGAAAAGAATGCCGGACTCTTCGATTTCGACCCCCTTCGGGTGCAGAATAGGGCCACCTGTCGCGACAAGTGCTGCGTATCAGGCGGGCCGTCCGGCCTGCCCGTACGTGCTTGCGCGAGTTGGTGCACATCAGGCCCCGACGTGACCCTGCGGACCGGTGGCCGAATTGCCGAGAGGATTGACACCCATGGCTCAGCGTGTAGTTGTCACGCTCTCCGACGACCTGGACGGCGGCGCCGCCGCGGAAACCGTCCACTTCGGCGTCGACGGGAAGTCGTACGAGATCGACCTGTCCGTGGACAACGCGGAAAAGCTGCGGGAGGCCCTCGCTCCGTTCGTCGCCGCCGGCCGCCGGCAGAGCCGCACCGGAAAGTCGTTCCGCCGCACCGCCCTCACCCCCGACCCGGCCGCGGTCCGCGCCTGGGCCCTGTCCCGCGGGATGGAACTGCCGGCCCGCGGCCGCATCCCCAAGCACGTGTACGAGGCCTTCGCCGAGGCGAACTGAGCCGCGCGGGACTCCGGTCCCCGGTCGCCCCGCCCGCCTGGACCGAAAGGGTGGGGCGACCACCCCGAACGATGCTGTAGAGTATTCCTCGTCGCCGCAACGGAGAGATCCGGAGAGGCGGCGGGTGCCCCACCAGGCACCGTGCGGACGTGGCTCAGTTGGTAGAGCATCACCTTGCCAAGGTGAGGGTCGCGAGTTCGAATCTCGTCGTCCGCTCGCAGTGCGCGAGCACAGCACAACTCAATAGTTTGACCTGCGGACGTGGCTCAGTTGGTAGAGCATCACCTTGCCAAGGTGAGGGTCGCGAGTTCGAATCTCGTCGTCCGCTCAGATACGAAGGGCCCCCTCGGAAGAGGGGGCCCTTCGGCATTCCCTCCCGCATATCGGCCCATGACATTTGTCATCGCCGATCCGTGCGTCCCCACCGCGATGTCATGACGGCGCGCACTGCCCGCCCGGCCCGGTCGGCGGAAGGCTTGGGGCATGGAAACGAGCCGGCCCTCCCGCCCCAGCGAAGACGTGATCGAGGTCACCGACCTGCACCGCCGCTACGCCGGCGGCGCCACCGGGTACCACGCCGTGCGCGGCGTCGACCTGACCGTCCGCCGCGGCGAGCTCTTCGCCCTGCTCGGCACCAACGGGGCCGGCAAGACCTCCACCATGGAGGTCATCGAGGGCCTGGCCGCTCCCACCGACGGCACCGTCCGGGTGCTCGGCCGGGACCCCTTCAAGGAGCGCGACGCCGTCCGCCCGCGGATCGGCATCATGCTCCAGGAGGGCGGCTTCCCCGGCGAGCTCACCGCCGCCGAGACCGGCCGGGTCTGGGCCGGGATGACCAGCGGGGCCCGCCCGGTGGCGGAGGCGCTGGAACTGGTCGGCCTCGGCCACCGCGCGGACGTCCGGGTCAAGCAGCTGTCCGGCGGCGAGAAGCGCCGGCTGGACCTCGCGATGGCCCTGCTCGGCCGGCCCGAGGTGCTCTTCCTGGACGAGCCCAGCACCGGCCTCGACCCGGAGGCGCGGGCCTCCGTCTGGCGGCTGGTCCGCGAGCTGCGCGCCCAGGGCACCACGGTGCTGCTGACCACGCACTACCTGGAGGAGGCCGAGGAGCTGGCCGACCGGCTGGCCATCATGCACGGCGGCCGGGTGGTCACCTCGGGCACCGTCGCCGAGGTGATCGCCGACCGCCCCTCCCGGATCACCTTCGAACTGCCCGAGTTCACCGGGACCGCGCTGCCCGTCCTGCCCGGGGCCGAACTCGGCGTCGACGGCCGCAAGGTCACCGTGCGGACCCTCGGACTCCAGGACACCCTCACCGATCTGCTCGGCTGGGCCCGGCACCACGGGATCGCGCTCGGCGCCCTGGACGCCCGCAGCGCCTCGCTGGAGGAGGCCTTCCTCGCGATCGCCTCCGAGGCCGCCCACCAGAGCCCGCCGCAGGCGCCCGCCGTCGCCTCCCGTCCCGCCCGCCGCCGCCTGATCGGATCCGCCCGATGACCACCACCGCCGCCGCCCCCGCCGCCATCGCTGGTCCGCGGAGCACCGCCGTCCGCCGGCTGCTCGCCCTGGGCCGGGCCGAGGCCACCCTGCTGCTGCGCAACCGCACGGCCCTGTTCACCGCCCTGGCGCTGCCGCTGTTCCTGATCTTCACCCTCCGGGGCGCGCTGTCGGCGCAGGCCGAGTCCAACCCCGGGCTGGACGTCGACTCGCTGCTGGTCTACGGCTCGGTCGGGATGATCCTGGCCTTCGTCGTGTACTACAACCTGACCGCCGCGTACGTCGGGCGGCGCGGTGAGCTGGTCCTCAAGCGGCTGCGCACCGGCGAGGCCAGGGACATCGAGATCCTGCTCGGCACGGCCGTCCCCTCACTCACGCTCGGCCTGCTGATGGCCGCCCTGATCGGGATCGGCGGCAGCCTCGGCCTGCACCTGGCCGTCCCGGTCAACCCGCTGCTGATGCTGGCTGGCCTGCTGCTGGCGCTGGGCACCATGATCGCCCTGGCCGCGCTGTCCAGCGCCTTCACCAAGACCGTGGAGAGCGCGGGCATCACCACCCTGCCGGTCATGCTGGTCATGCAGCTCGGCTCCGGCCTGTTCGTCCCGCTGGAGGTCATGCCCTCCCAGGTGGCCGACGTCTGCCGCCTGCTGCCGACCACCCCGGCCTTCCAGCTGATCCGGATCGGCTGGTTCGGCACCGACGGCTCGGCCCCGGCGACCGACTTCGCCGGCTCCTGGGGCGCCGCCGGCTCGCACCTGGTCACCGGGACCATCTGGCTGGGCCTGGCGGTCTGGGGAGCGGTGCGCTACTTCCGCTGGGAGCCGCGTCGCTGACCCGAAGGTCACTGCCCGCAGAAGGCGCTCATCCATTGGGTGAGCGCCTTCTGCGCCTCTGATATGAAGACACCGGCAAGATCGTGATCGAACTGGGGCGGAAGAAAATGAGAATGCGGTCACCGCTTCACGGCTGGACGGGCCTGAGCAAACCCCAGCGCACCGAGCTGTACCTGCGCTGGTCGCTCTACCTGATGGCGCTCTTCGTCCTTCCGAGCGTCCTGATCTCCGCCGGGAGCGTCGCCGACCAGCCCGAGAACATCCCCGCCGTCCGGATCTCCCTGCTGATCGGACTCGCCGTCACCCTGGTGCTGCTGCGGGCCTACCGGGTCGCCCTCGACCACTACCTGGGCCGCCCCGCCGACCACCTGCTCTGGACCGCCCTCTCGGTCGGCCTCGCGGTGGCCGGCTCCTGGACCGTCCTGCTGTTCGGGCCCTCCCACGGCAGTGCGGAGAACCCGGGCGGCCTGCCCTTCACCCTGTTCGTCACCAGCAGCCTGCTGCTCTTCTCCCACGGCCAGGTCTGCGTCGCGCTGACCCCGCGCTGGGCCGCCGCCGTCGGGCTGGGCATGCTGGCGTCCGTCCTCCCGGCCGCGGCTCTGGCCGGACTCGACACCGCGAGCACCGCCGGCTACCTGACCGGGCTGACCATCGGCATGGCCTTCCTCGGCGCCAGCTGCCGCAGCTTCGCCTGGCTGACCTCGATCGTCTGGGAGCTGGACGCCGCCCGCGAGGCACAGTCCCGGCTGGCCGTCGCCGAGGAGCGGCTGCGCTTCTCCCGCGACCTGCACGACGTGATGGGCCGCAACCTCACCACCATCGCGCTGAAGAGCGAACTCGCCGTGCAGCTCGCCCGCCGGGGCCGTGCGGAGGCCGCCGACCAGATGGCCGAGGTGCAGAAGATCGCCCAGGAGTCGCAGCGCGAGGTCAGGGACGTCATCCGCGGCTACCGCACCGCCGACCTGCACGCCGAGGCGATCGGCGCCCGCGCGGTGCTGCGCTCGGCCGACGTCGCCTGCGAGATCGACCTCGGCGAGCACGCCGACGAGCTGCCTGCCCGGGTCCAGTCGGTGTTCGGCTGGGTGATCCGCGAGGCCACCACCAACGTGCTGCGGCACAGCGAGGCCGGCCACTGTCTGATCCGGCTGCGGACCGAGGACGGACGGGCCGTGCTGGAACTGGAGAATGACGGGGTGCCCGAGATCCCGTTCCCCTCCCAGGGCAGCGGCACCGGGCTGCGCGGACTGCGCGAGCGGCTCGCCGCCCACGACGGCGAGCTGACCGTGGCGCCCGCCGGGGCGGGCGTCTTCCGGATGCTCGCCACCGTCCCGCTGCCGTGCTGAGCCCGTTCGAAGAACGCCGAGGAAGGCCCGCCCGATGACCGAGAACGCCGTGCCCGTCCGCGTCCTGCTCGCCGACGACGAGCACCTGATCCGGGGCGCGCTGGCCGCGCTGCTCTCGCTGGAGGACGACATCGAGGTGGTCGCCCAGGCCGGCTCGGGGACCGAGGCGCTGGCGATGGCCCAGTCGCACCGCCCGGACGTCGCGGTGCTGGACCTCCAGATGCCGGGCAAGGACGGCATCGAGGTGGCCGCCCAGCTGCGGCTGCTGCTGCCGGACTGCCGCTGCATGATCGTCACCGGGCACGGCCGCCCCGGCTACCTGAAGCGGGCGCTGGAGGTGGGGGTGCGCGGCTTCCTGCCGAAGACCGTCTCGGCGGCGGACCTGGCCGGCATCATCCGCACCGTGCGCTCCGGCGGCCGGTACGTGGACCCGGAGCTGGCCGCCGACGCGATCAGCGCCGGCGAGACCCCGCTGACCCCGCGCGAGACGGACGTCCTGGAGCTGGCCGCCGACGGCACCCCGATCGCCGAGATCGCCGAGCGGGCCTCGCTCTCCCAGGGCACCGTGCGCAACTACCTGTCCTCCGCGGCCACCAAGCTCGGCGCGGAGAACCGGCACGCGGCGGTGCGGATCGCCCGCGAGCACGGCTGGATCTGAGCCACCGCCGTCGCCCGCGGGCGTCGCCGCGGCGTCAGGCCCAGGTGGTGCCGGTCAGCCGCTCGTACACCTCGATGTACTTGGCACGGGTCTGCTCGACGATCTCGGCCGGCAGCGCCGGCGGCGGCTGCTCGCTGTAGCGGTCCCAGCCGGAGGCCGGGGAGACCAACCAGTCGCGGATCAGCTGCTTGTCGAAGGACGGCTGCGAGTGGCCGGGCTGCCACCGGTCGGCGGGCCAGTAGCGGGAGGAGTCCGGGGTGAGCACCTCGTCGCCGATCACCAGCTCGCCGTCCAGCAGGCCGAACTCGAACTTGGTGTCGGCCAGGATGATGCCGCGCTCGCGGGCGATGTCCCGGGCCCGGGCGTAGACGTCCAGGGTGGTGCGGCGCAGCCGGGCGGCGAGCTCGGCGCCGATCCGGCGGGCGGTCTCCTCGTAGGAGACGTTCTCGTCGTGCTCGCCGACCTCGGCCTTGAGCGCCGGGGTGTAGATCGGGGCGGGCAGCTCGGAGCTGTTCTCCAGGCCCTCCGGCAGCGCGATGCCGCAGACCGTGCGGCTCTCCTGGTACTCGGCCAGGCCGGAGCCGGCCAGGTAGCCGCGGGCGACCGCCTCGACCGGGATCATCTCCAGGCTGCGGCAGACCAGCGTGCGGCCCTTCCAGTCGGCCGGGGCACCGGCCGGGACCTCGGTGGAGATCACGTGGTTGGGGACGATGTCGGCGATCCGCTCGAACCACCACAGCGACAGCTGGGTGAGGACGCGGCCCTTGTCGGGGATCTCGTTCGGCAGCACCCAGTCGTGGGCGGACGTCCGGTCGCTGGCCACCATGACCAGCTCACCCGACCCGGTGCGGTAGAGGTCGCGCACCTTGCCGGTGTGCAGGTGGACCAGGCCGGGTACCTGGACCGGCTCGGGCTTGGTGACAAATCCGCTCAAGGTGTTCAGTCCTCAGGGGTCGTTCACGGGCAGGGGCACCGCGAAAGGGGAGGTCACTGCCCCCGCAGTCTTTCACGACCACCGCACGCTAGTTCTTGCAGAGCCGGTCCAGCAGGTTGGCGGTGGCCCGCTGGATCCGCTCGTCGGTCAGCCCGGGGCGGCCCAGCGCGGGCGACCAGGCGAAGGTGCCGGCCGCGAAGACGTACGCGCCGCTGGGCGCCCGGTACAGCGAGGTCTCCTGGTAGCGGGTGCGGCCGGCCGGGTCCTGGTACGGCGAGTGCGCCAGCAGCACCCGCTCGACGTGCTCGGGCAGCGCCACCTTGGGGTAGTAGCGGTCCGCCTCCCCGGCGACCAGCCCTGGCAGCTCCTCGCCCTCCTGGAGGCCGGTGCCGTCCCACAGCCAGTGCGCGGTGTGCCTGGCCACCAGCGGGACGGGCGCGGCGACCCGCCCCGAGTACTGCACCCCGAGCAGGTGCTGCTCGGGCTCCCCCGCGTCCCGCCACAGCGCGCTGGCCGCACCGGGCACCCCCGCGGCCGTGCTGCCCGGCCGGACCTTCTGCCGCTTGCGGCAGTTGAGCAGCCGGTGGGGCTCGCCGGAGGCGGCGGCGGTCAGCTCGACCCGCCAGTACATGGTGTTGGCGGAGAGGAACACCAGCGAGGTGCCGTCGTCCCTGGCCCGCTCGGCGGCCCGGCGCATCGGCTCCGACCAGTACTCGTCGTGCCCGGGGAAGACCAGCGCCCGGTACCCGGACGCGTCCACCAGGCCGGCGTGCAGGTCGCCGGCGGTGGCGTACGAGAGGTCGTAGCCGAAGCGCTCGGCCCAGCGGATGAAGTCGTAGGCGTGGCCGACGTGCAGCGGCAGCCCGGCGGTGGCGTGCGGGCGGTCGAAGGAGACCGTGACGGCCGCCTCCGGCTCGCCGACCAGCCCGCCCCGGCCGTCCCAGGCGTGGTAGAGGCTGGCACCGGTCCGGCCGTCCTCGGGGAACAGGTTGTACGCCTGCCAGGTCACGTCCGGGAGCACCAGGAGCAGCTCGGCGGCGCGCCCCTGATCCTCGAAGTCCCGGACGGTGAACGGGATGTGGCTGCGGTGCAGCATGTCGGCGGTGGTCAGCACGGCGACGTACGCGCCGGGCTTCCAGTGGGCCGGGATCTGCTGCCGCCAGGAGTGCCACCAGTGGTGGCAGGAGACCGTCCGGTCCACCACCAGCGGGGCGGGCTGGACGAGTCCGGCGATGTTCGGGCTGGAGGTCATGTGGCGGGCGCCGTCGCCGCCGTAGTGGCCGATCCGGAAGACGTTCACGGTGAACTCGCGGGGCGGGTTGACGGTGACCCGGAAGTCCACCGAGCCGCCGGGACGGACCACCCCGGCCGAGGCGAAGCCCTTGATCTGCTGGTCCACGTCGTTGGCGCCCTGCGGGGTGCCGACCGGCGGCTTGGGCCGGGTGCCCGCGGTCAGCGACTGCTGGCCCGGCGCGTCCACCGAGACGTACCAGGGGACGGCGCCCTCCGCCCCCGCGAGGTACTGGTCCGGGCTGCGCAGCCAGGGCAGCGGGCCCTGGCCGAAGGGGTCGGAGACGCTGTAGGCGTGCGTCCCCGACTCCCAGCGGCGGTTGAGTTCGGTCCCCACGCGCCCCTCCCAGATGCACTTCCGCCCGGTTGGCACGTGCCCCCCGGATGTGCGTGCGCTCTAATACACCACAGAGTGCTGCCGTCACGTCACCCTCCGGCAGCGATTGGGGCGGGGAATCTCGCGCGCCTCCCGGAGAGGGCCTCCGGCCTGCGAAGACTTCCGGCGGCCGATCGAATCGGGGGCGCGCGCGGGGGCGCCGAGCGCCCTCCTGGGGCACCTGGGACGTCAGAGGCGGACGGGTTTCTCCAGCCGGACGTCGGCGGCGTCCAGCCAGGCGCGCAGCGGCCCGTCCTGGCCCTGCTCGACGGCCTGGGCGACCGGGCCGGCCAGGTCGGTGCGGCGGACGCCGCCGAGCAGCAGCACCGGACCGTCCAGCCAGTCCAGGCCGGGGGCGCCGCCCGCGGTGTCCACGGCGGCGCAGCAGACCATCGCGGTGACGTGGTCGACCAGCCGGTCGCGGCCGCTGCGCTCGGGTTCGAGCAGCGGGACCGGGGCGGTGGTGCGGGCCGACCGGGCGGCGAGCGCGGCGGCCAGCAGTTCGCCGTCGCCCTCGGCGAGCCGGCCCAGCAGCCGGGTGAGGGTCGGGGCCCCCGGACGGGGCTGCGGGGCGAGCCGGTCCAGGGCGGTCTGGAGGGTGGCGGCGCCCGCCCGCCAGCCGGCGTCCACCACCTCGGCCGGGTAGTCGGCCCACTCCAGCTCGTGCCAGCTGCCGGCCGGCGGGCGGCCGAAGAACAGTTCGGCGGCGAGCCTGGAGACCGCCCGGTCGACGGTGCCCGGATCCTCCAGCAGGTCGCAGGCGGGGCGGTCGCCGAGCCGGCTGCCGTAGCCGTCGGCCAGCCGGTCGCGGCGGGACAGCTCGGTGAGGGCGGCGACCACCCCGGCGTTGAGGTGGGCCGGATGGCGGCCGAGCCGCCAGGCGGGCAGCGCGACCCGGGTGAGCAGCCGGTCCCAGCCGGCGTAGGCGAGGCCGACCTGTTCCTGGGCGGCGATCCGCAGGCCGTAGTCGACCGTCCTGGCCTGCTCGGAGGCCCAGCTCGCGACCGAGCGCTCCAGCTCGGCGGAGTGGCCCCGGCAGGCGCCGAGCAGACGGCGGGCGACCCTGCGGGCGACCCGGTCGGCGAGCGCGGCCGGACCCCGCCCGGCCGGCCGGGGCGGTCCGGCCAGGGTGCCGCCGCCGAGGCCGGGGGCCACGCCGCCGCCGGAGTCCAGACAGGCGTCCAGGCTGCGCAGGAAGCGGCGGGCAGCGGCGATCTCCGGGTCCGCGGAGGCGGCGGTGCCGGCCACCACGGGGGCGAGCAGGGCGCGCAGCTCTCCGGCCCGCATCCACCACAGGAAGGGCGAGCCGATCACCAGGACGGGGGCGGGCGCCCCGGGGGCCGGCCGCGGCCGGCGCGACCGCGGCGGGGACGTCCGCCGGGCCGGCGGGACGTCCTCCAGCCAGCTGTCGCAGTCCGGGGTGAGGGCGACCGCGGAGGGCGCGGGGACGTCCAGCCGAGCGGCCAGTTCGTCGGTCAGCCGGTACAGCTCGGGAGCCTCTGCGCGGTCCAGCGGAACGGCCGGGGTCCGTGGCGGGACGGCCCGGCGCAGGGCGCGGGCGGTCAGCCCCGCCACCAGCAGGGTCAGCGCCGCGACGGCGCAGACCGCCCAGCGGGCGATGTCCCACCCGGCGGCGTCGGCGGCCCCCGGCGCGCCGATCCGGCCGGTGGACCGGCCCGCGAGCAGGACCACCGCGACGGCGGTGGGCAGGGCGGCTGCGGCCAGGGCGAGGCCTCGGACCCGCAGGACCGCCTGGGCGTGAGCGCGCGCGGTGTCGACTACGGCCATACGGTGCGGCACCCCCTTCGGAGCCCTCGGGCGCCCGGCTTCGGGCCCTGAGCCGACTCGAAACGATCAGTTCCGACCGGGAAGCGGAGGCGTCCGATCCCCGGTAGTGCATGGTGCGTGGCGCTACTGACATTTTCGACGCCCCGGTCCGGGTGGGCGTTCCGGATCGCCTCGGTTTCCACTCGTCCCGGTGACATCGCCCGAATTCCGGACGCCGACCACCGGTCCGGTGCGAAGCACCCGGACGACCGCCCGGCCGGACGCCGTCCAGCATCCCCCCGTGGGAGCAGCGCTACCCGGCGGCGCCCCCGGCGCACGGGCCCCGCACATCGCGATCCAGCGCACCATACGGCCGGGCGCCCGGTTACGTCAGCCGGATGCGGGTGCTATCACCCGATGGGCTGGAATCCGTCGGCCGAACGGTGCGTGCGTCCTCGCAGCCACTCCGGTCCCGATATGCCGGGGGCGCTGGGCCCATGGGGTTGGTCGGCGGTTTGTTCGGGTCCCGCCCGCCCCTGCCGGGGCGCGGCAGGCCCTTCGGACTCTCCCGGGGCCGGGCCCGCCCGCCCTGCGCCGCCCCGGGCCGTCACGCACCGCGGCCCCCGTGCGAACGGTTCGCACGGGGGCCGCGGGGAGCGCGAGGAGGGGCCTCAGCCGGTGGCCGCCTTCAGCGCGATGTCGGTGCGGTGCTGACCACCCTTGAGGGAGATCCGGTCCACGGCGGCGTACGCGCGGTCCCTGGCCTCGGCCAGGTCGGTGCCGGTCGCGGTGACCGACAGGACGCGGCCGCCGGCGCTCAGCACCCGGCCGTCCCCGTCCGCCTTCGTCCCGGCGTGCAGCACGAACGCGGTGCCGTCCGCCTCGGCCTCGGCCAGGCCCTCGATCGGGTCGCCGGTGCGCGGGGCTTCCGGGTAGCCCTCGGAGGCGACGACCACGGTGACGGCCGCGCCCTCGTCCCAGCGCAGCGGCTCCAGCTGGTCCAGGGTGCCCTCGGCGGAGGCCAGCAGCACGCCCGCCAGCGGGGTGCGCAGCCGGGCCAGCACGACCTGGGTCTCCGGGTCGCCGAAGCGGGCGTTGAACTCGATCACCCTGGTGCCGCGCGAGGTGAGCGCCAGGCCCGCGTACAGCAGGCCGGAGAACTCGGTGCCGCGGTGGCGCAGCTCGTCCACGGTCGGCTGGAGGACGGTCTCCAGGACCTCCTCGACCAGCCCGTCCGGCGCCCACGGCAGCGGCGAGTAGGCGCCCATGCCGCCGGTGTTGGGACCCTCGTCGCCGTCCAGCGCGCGCTTGAAGTCCTGGGCGGGCTGGAGCGGGACGACGGTGGTGCCGTCGGTGATCGCGAACAGCGACACCTCGGGGCCGTCCAGGTACTCCTCGATGACCACGCGCTCGCAGGCGGCGGCGTGCGCCAGCGCGGCCTCGCGGTCGGAGGTGACCACGACGCCCTTGCCGGCGGCCAGCCCGTCGTCCTTGACCACGTACGGGGCGCCGAAGGCGTCCAGCGCCTCGGCGGCCTCGGCGACGGTGGTGCAGACGTAGGAGCGCGCGGTGGGGACGCCCGCCGCGGCCATCACGTCCTTGGCGAACGCCTTCGAACCCTCCAGCTGCGCGGCCGCGGCGGACGGGCCGAACACCGGGACGCCGGCCGCGCGCACGGCGTCGGCGACGCCGGCGACCAGCGGGGCCTCCGGGCCGACCACCACCAGGCCGGCGCCGAGCCGGCCGGCCAGCGCGGCGACCTGCGCACCGTCCAGCTGGTCGACCGGGTGGACCGTCGCCACCTGTGCGATCCCGGCGTTGCCCGGGGCACAGTGGAGTTCGGTCACTACGGGATCTTGGGACAGAGAGCGGCACAGGGCGTGTTCGCGGGCGCCGCCGCCGATGACGAGGACCTTCACGCCTGGCAGCGTAGTCGGTGGCCTGTTCCGGCCGCTCTCCGGTCCCGTCCGATCCTCCGACGGAACCCCTCCGTACACCGAGCGGGCCGGAGGATCCTCCAGCCCGGACGGGGCCGGTTCGGCGGTGGGTGGCCGGGTCACGACGCCTGGTCACCGGACCCTCGCTCGGACGGGTGAAATCTCGCCGCCTCCCGCAACCCGCTCACCACGGGTTCCGGTGGCCGAAACCGGTAACGATCAACGGAGAAGCGCCCCCATGGTCAGCCATTTGGCGGTAAGAAGTGCTGTTGGACAACCACGGCGGACACCACGTCAGCCGATGCGCCGACAGACCAGCAGCCCGCCCGCCACAGGGAGCCCCACAGGTGAGCCAGCCGGAAATGCAGCCCGAGGAGAGTGCCTGGGGCAAGGAGATCGGTGAGGAGGACCAGCCCGCCGCAGCCGTCGTCCGACGGGCCTCCACCCGCCGCCGAGCCGATCTGAGCACCCGCCAGTTCCCGCTCGGGGACTGGGGCGAGCCCGCCGAGCGGCTGGAGGAGCTCTACCGCTGGTCGGAGGAGCGGGCGGTCGAGGCGATCGAGTGGTACCGCAGGGACCGGATCTGGAAGCGCCGCTGGGCGCGCCTGCTGCGGTTCGGCGCGGCCGGCTTCGCGGCGGGCGGGGTGATCGTCCCGCTGGTCGGCCTGACCGGCAGGTTCGCGCACGGCACCGACTGGGGCTACGTCGGCTTCGCGCTCTCCGCCGCCTGCCTCGCCACCGACCGGGTCTTCGGCCTCACCTCGGGCTGGATGCGGGACATCTCCACCGGGCAGGCGCTGCAACGCCGTCTGGAGGCCTTCCAGTTCGACTGGGCGTCGGAGTGCGTGCGCGAGGTGCTCGGCCCGACCGAGGGCACCGCGGGCGAGGCCGCCGAGCGCTGCCTGGGCGTGCTGCGCCGGTTCTGCGAGGACGTCTCGGACATGGTCCGCTCCGAGACCTCGGAGTGGATGCTGGAGTTCCGCGCCTCGATGACCCAGCTGCCCACCCAGTCCGCCGGCGCCTGGGGCGGGCGCACCGAGCCCGGGGTGGGCGCCCAGGTGCGGGTGCTGCCGCCGCCCGGCACCCGGCCGACGATGCCGCGCCAGCGGCCGCCGGAGGGGCCGCTGCGGTAGCGCTCAGCGGCCGGGGGCCGGCCTTCGGGGCTCAGCCCTCAGGGGGCAGCCCTCAGGGCTAGGCGAAGACGATCATCGAGCCCTGGGTGACGCTCCTGGTCGCCGCCGCGTACAGGCCCGACCAGGCGTGCCGCTCCCTGGCGAAGGGGTGGACGTCGTCGATCGGCGGTCCGAACGGCTGCTCCAGGCCGGTCGGCCCGAGCGGCCGGGTCGGGTCCGGGGGGTTGAGCGGGTCGATGCCCAGCGCCGGTGCGACGGCCTGGAGTTCACGCAGCAGCCCGTGGCTGGAGCCGAGCGGGCCACCGGAGGCGAGCAGCGCGTCGTCCACCAGCGGCACCGCGAACTCGACCGGCACGTACGCGCCGGCGTGGTCGAAGTGCCAGACCAGGTGCGACTGTTCGGCGCTGCTCTCGAACATCTCCAGCAGCTGCTCGTAGTCGCTGCCGAGCGCGTCGACCGGGGTGATGTCCAGACCGGTGAGGCCCAGCAGGTAGGCGCGGCGCAGGAAGTGCAGCGAGTCGTAGTCGAAGGCCGCCATCGGCTCGACCGCACCGCTGATGCCGGGGACGAACCGGTAGACCGGCACCTCGGGCAGCCCGTTCGAGGCCAGCACCGAGTTGTAGAGCGCGAGGTCGTCCCGGAAGGGGTTGTCGGGGCTGTGGCTCAGCACGTCCACCAGCGGGACGAGCCAGAGGTCGCAGGCCATGGCCGGCAGTTCCTCTCCGGACGGCGGGAATCGCCCGCGGAGGCGGGGCGACGACGGGGGCTGGGCCGGTACCAGGACGGCCCTTGCACAGGGCGTCAGGTCCGACGCCCGCCCACCCTACCGGCCCGGTGCCGCGGGCGGACCCGGCCGTCCCCGCGGACCCTCCGGCGGCGGTTCGGCCAGCCGCCGGCCGAACCGGCCGTACGACACCACGCGGGGCTGCGGCACCAGGCCGAGGCCCAGTCCGAGTTCCCGGCCCAGTTCCCGGCCCACCTCGTCGCTGCGGCGGCTCCGCTCGCCGCGGGCCGCACCGGGCTCGGCGGCGGGCTCGGCGGCCGACGCCGGCGGGGCCGGTGACGCGGGCGGCGGCTCGGCCGGCCCCGGCGGCGGCTCCTCCCCGACGAACTCGGTGAGCAGCCCCAGGACGGTCACCGACTCCAGCGGCTGCCCGGCCAGCCCGGCCAGCAGCCGGACGGTGTACAGGTTGTACTCGCAGATGATCCGGTGCGCACCGAGCGGGTCGCGGGCCTCGATCGCCTCGACCAGGTCCGGGTGCCGATCCCAACACAGCCCGCCCAGCGCGGGCAGCTCCCGCAGGTAGCGCGCGGCGAACATCCAGGACTGCACCCGCAGCCAGTCCAGGTAGTCGGCGATCCGACGGTTGCCGAGCAGCCCGCCGACCTCCTGCCAGAACCGGCGGTCGCAGCCCACCATCACGTCCAGGTTCCCGGCCCTGGCGGCCCGCACCGCCGCGTCCGCCCTGCGGTGCAGCGAGGACAGCCGGCTGAGGTCGGGCAGCGCACGGCGGGTGGCGTACTGGCGGTGGAAGCTGTCGGTGATCAGCACCCGGGACTCGAAGATCTCCAGGAAGTCGTCCCAGCCCAGCTCGGGCACGGTGAAGCCGCGGTGGTGCTCGGCCCGCAGCAGGCCCTGTGCGCCGAGGTCGACCAGGGCCTCGCGGGCCGGGGTCGCCGAGACGCCGTACAGCTCGGCGATCTCCTTGACGGTGAAGTTGCGGCCGGCCGCCAGGCGGCCGGCCATCATCTCCTCTCGCAGCGCGCCGGCGATCTGCTCGCGCAGGCTGTTGCGTTGGATGACGGGGCGGGGGGTGTCGCCTGCGCCGTTGCCAGGCATGGGCGCGACCTCCTCGGGCGGCCTACCGTGCCGGCCCTCCTACGGGCCGGCGGGGAACACGACGAGTGCTCATCTTCTCAAACCCGACCGGCCCAGGTACGAACCAACCCTCCCGGAACGCCCTCCGCCGCGTCCCGGCCCGCTCCCGCCCCGCTCCGGCTCAGCGCTGGACCGGCGCCGGAATCCCCAGCAGGCGGTCCCGCAGCACCGGGAACTCCTCGCGCGCCTTGGCCACCTCGGCGGGGTCGAACTCGACCGTCAGGACCTCCTCGCCGGCCCCCGCCTCGGCCAGCACCCGGCCCCACGGGTCCACCACGAGGCTGTACCCGGCCTGCTCGACCCCGGCGTGCGTCCCGGCCGTGTTGCAGCCCAGCACGAAGCACTGCTCCTCCACCGCCCGGGCCCTGGCCAGCAGCGTCCAGTGCTCGCGCCGCCTGGCCGGCCAGGCCGACGGGACCACCAGCAGCTGCGAGCCGGCGTCCAGCAGCGCCCGGAACAGCTCGGGGAAGCGCAGGTCGTAGCAGGTGGCCAGGCCCAGCGTGGCGAAGTCGGTGGGCGCGGTGACGATCTCCTGCCCGGCGCCCATCACCACCGCCTCGCCGGTGTCGAAGCCGAAGCGGTGGATCTTGCGGTAGGTGTGCGCCAGCTCGCCGTCCGGGGAGAACAGCAGCGAGGTGTTGTAGATCGGCCCGTCCGGGTCGCGCTCGACGATCGAACCGGCGTGCAGCCAGACCCCGGCGGCCCTGGCGGCGGCCGACATCGCGTCCGAGGTGGGCCCGTCCAGCGTCTCCGCGCCGTCCGACCAGAGGTCGTAGGCGAAGCCGCCGAGCGGCCACAGCTCGGGGAGCACCACCAGATCGGCGCCCTGCTGGGCCCGTACCAGGGCCGCCGCCCGAGCCCTCCGCTCGGCGGGCGGCTCCGCGTCGGAGACCGCGAGTTGGATCAATGAAGCGCGCACAGTACCACCGTCCAAGGCAAGAGACCTACGATCGTCACCCGAAAGCGCTGCCCAGCTGTCTCCCGGCAGCGTAACGTGCGGTTAGCGTGTGCGCCCGGAAGCCGGACCAACCCGGCCGGCGGTACGGCGGGCACAGGCGGCAAGGAAGCTGACGGAGGGCCGGAGATTCCCGTGACGGACAACCAGACCGTGCAGGCTTACACCGAGGCGTGGACCCAGAGCATCGAGTCCATATCGGAGCTGGTGACCCCCCTTCCCGAGGGCTCCTGGAACCGGGCCACCGAGTGCCCCGGCTGGTCCGTCCGGGACGTCGTCTCGCACGTCATCGCGGTCGAGTCCGACCTGCTCGGCGACCCCCGCCCGATCCACTCGCTGCCGCGTGACCTCCGTCACGTGACCACCGAGTTCGCCCGCTACATCGAACTGCCCGTCGACAAGCGCCGCTGCCACACCGCGCTGGAGATGACCAGCGAGCTGGAGTACACGGTCATCCGCCGCTCCCGGGCGCTGCGGAACGCCAAGCAGACGCCCGACGAGCCGGTGCGCTGGCCGGCCGGGCCGCTGGCCAGGGACGTCCCGTACCACGAGCTGCTGCGGATGCGGGCCTTCGACGTCTGGGTGCACGAGCAGGACCTGCGCCGGGCCCTGGACGCCCCCGGCAACCTGGACGCCCCGGCCGCCCTGATCACCCGGGACGTGCTGCTGGAGCTGCTGCCCAAGGCCGTCGCCAACAAGGCCGGAGTCCCGGCCGGGACGTCCCTGGTGCTGGACGTCACCGGCCCGGTGGAGTTCCTGCGCACCGCCCGGGTGGACGCCGCCGGCCACTGCACCGTGGACGAGTCGATCAGCCTGGCTCCCGACGTCCAGCTCACCATGGGCTGGGAGACGTACCTGCGGCTCGCCTGCGGCCGCGGCCGCCCGGGCCCGGTGTCCGTCGAGGGCGACCGGGAACTGGCCGAGCGGGTGCTGGCCAACTTCTCGGTCACCATCTGATCCGACGCTCTCCGAGCCGACCGGCGCGCACCACCCGGCGCACCCGCACCGGTGCGCGCCGGGTGGTTCCACCTGCGCATCCGTACGTCAATCCGACACCAGTCACCTCACCCGTTCGGCCTCGTTGTTCCGGGCAGTCCAGTCATCACCCGGAAGAAGGAGAGGCGGTCCCGATGGACGACGAGCGGGAGCAGCGGGAACAGATGGTGCTGGTGCGGTCGAGCTTCCCGGTCACGGGGCAGCCGATCCGCGTGGTGACGATCGACGGGGAGCCGTGGTTCGTCACGGCGGACGTGTGCGCGGTGCTCGGCCGGATCAACCCGAGCCGAATCCGCCAGGTGGTCGGCGAGAGCCAGACCCGGGTCGTCAACTCGCGCCTCATTACCCTTCCTTCAAGGAAGGGTAATGACGATTCCGCAGGTCAGAAACCGTACGAGCGCGGTAACCCACATCTGGGCGTGGTCAGCGAAGCCGGGCTCTACATGATGATCATGCGGTCGAGGAAGCCCGGTGCCCGGCCCTTCCAGGAGTGGGGCACCCGCGACCTCCTGCCCTCCGTCCGCCGCGGGGACACCGATGTCCCGGTCCAGCAGCGGCGGATGGCCGAGACCCTGTCCGAGGCGATCGGCCGGCAGGTGCGGATCGTCGCGGAGATCGACCACGAGGACTGGCCCGGCCTGACCGTCCGCTCGGACGGGACGGTGCACTGCCGGCACGGCGAGATGGTCCTCCACCTGCCGGGCCGGGAGGAGGACAGCGGACCGCCGTTCGGCGCGTACTTCGCCTGCCCGAGCGGGGAGCGGGTCGGCATCAGGGGCAGCCGGATCGTCCCGGGCTGCCCGAAGCTGAGGCTGGTGGACCTGATCCGCCTGCGGCGCGAGGCCCGGCCCGCCCCCGCCACTGCCACTGCCCCCGGCACCGGGCCCGCGCCCGACCACGGGCCGATGCACGCGGAGCTGCACGGTGCCCGGCTCTTCGGGACACCGGTGCAGATGGCCGCGTTCATGCGGGCGTACCGCTGCTGACGTCCCGCTCGGCGGGGCCCGGGGATTCCGCCGGCCGGAGGCTACGACCCCGTCGCCACGAGCTTCCGCCGCAGCCGCAGGATCATCAGCGTCCCCACCGCCAGCGGGACGTACTGCCAGCAGAACGCCCAGCGGAAGGCGTCGGCGGAGTACGACCCGGCGCCGTCCGGGGAGAGCGCGTCCAGCAGGACGCCGATGCCGAACAGGGTGATCATCGTGCCGATGAAGCCGCCCATGTTGACGATCCCGGAGGCGGTGCCGAGCCGCTCCACGGGGTTCCGGGAGCGCGCGTAGTCCAGGCCGACCAGCGAGGCCGGGCCGTTGCTGCCCATCACCACGATGATCCCGACCAGCAGCCAGGCCGGCGGGTGGCCGCCGGGCCAGGCCAGCACCAGTGCCCAGCCGAGCGCGGTGGCCGCGATGACGGTCAGCACGATCGGCATCCGGGCCCGCGCCGTGGCGGAGAGCAGCCGGCCGAAGACGAAGCCGAAGGTCATGGTGCTGAGCACCAGGACGGTCAGCAGCCCGCCGGCCCCGGCCCTGGACATGCCCTGTGCCTCCACCAGGTAGGGCAGGCCCCAGAGCAGGCCGAAGGCGTTGCCGGGGAACTGGGTGGTGAAGTGGATCCAGAGCCCGAGCCTGGTGCCCGGCTCCCGCCAGCAGTCGAGGACCTGGCGGCCGACCTTCGGCCGCTGCCGGGCCGCCTCCGGCCGCGCCGGGGCCTCCTGCGGGGGCGCGTCCCTGAGGAGGAGCGCGACCGGTGCGAACACCACCGCGCCCAGCAGCGCGATCGCGGTGAACGTCGCCGTCCAGCCCTCGCTGTGCAGCGCCCTGGCGAGCACCACGGTGGTGACCAGGTTGCCGCCCATCCCGGCCAGGCCGGTCAGCTGGGCCACGAACGGGTTCCTGGCCGCCGGGAACCAGCGGGCGGCGATCCGCAGCACGCTGATGAAGGTCATCGCGTCGCCGCAGCCGAGCACCGCGCGGGAGGCCAGCGCCGGGCCGAACGAGGAGCTGAACGCGAAGGCCAGCTGGCCGGCGCTCAGCAGCAGGACGCCGAGCAGCAGCACCCGGCGCGGCCCGAACCGGTCGACCAGCAGGCCGACCGGGATCTGCATGGCCGCGTAGACCAGCACCTGGAGGATCGAGAAGGTGGAGAGCGCCGAGGCGCCGATGCCGAAGCGGTCGGCGGCGTCCAGTCCCGCCACGCCGAGGCTGGTGCGGTGGATGACGGCCAGGATGTAGACGCTGACGCCGACGGACCAGGCCAGCCAGGCCGCGCGACCACCGGGCGGCCCGGGCACGGGCGCCGGCGCGGAGACCGCCGGGGAGACCGTCGGGGCAGCCGCCGGAGGTCCGACGGTGGATCGGGGAGCGGGGACGGACGGGGACGGGGCTGAACGAGTGGGCTCCACGGTCATAGTCCGACCAGATTAGTCATCCCATGATTGGACGCCCGGCTCCGGGGGTGGAATCCGGCCCCCGGCCGGCCGGCCCCTCAGCCGGTCAGCGTCCAGGACACCGAGCGGGTCATGTAGCGCTCCCTGAACACCTCGTCCCGCACCCAGTCGGTGGTGTCCCGGACGGTCGCGGTCACGGTGGCCGTCCGGCCGGGGGCGAGCTCCAGCCCCGCGGTGTCCAGCCAGGAGCCGTCGGAGGACTGCGGCGTCACCGGGACGCCGTCCACCTTCCACTCCACCCTGAGCTGCCGCTGGCCGGTCAGCGGCAGCGGCCTGACGTCCAGCCGCGGCCGCCCCGCCACCTCGCCCGGGGCCGGCACCGGGGCGTCGGTCGGCCGGACCTTGCGGTACAGCTCCTCGACGAGCGCCTCGCGCGAGGGGAGGTTGTACGTGCTGCCCAGGGTGCGCATCACCGAGTCCGGGGTGGGCCGGTAGAGGCCGTTGGCGCCGCGGTACGCCCCGACCACGCCGGCCCCGTCCGGGGACTCGACGCCCAGCCAGCGCCACCACTTGGTCTGCTTCCTGCGCATGTCGTCGGCGTTGAGGGTGGCGAGGTTCGGGTAGTCGGCGTCCTCGGGGGCGCTGTCGTACTCGTCGCCGAGGTCCCCCAGGGTGTGCCCGATCTCGTGCTGGATGATCCGCCCGGCGTCCGGGCTGCCGCCCGACAGGGTGGTCACCCCGGTACCGCCGGCGCCGCCGTACTCGGTGGAGTTGGCCAGCGCGATCAGGTACTGCGGACCGGCGCCGTCCCCCGCGTACCGGGCGGTGGCGGCCTCGTCGGCGCAGAGCAGCCGGGCGGTGCCCTCGCACCAGAAGTGCATGCCGAGCGGGGTGGCGGTCCTGCGGCCGTGGCTCTCGGACTCGGCGATCCCGGAGACCGGGGAGGCCACCTCGACCCGCCTGATGTTGAAGAAGCCCTGGTAGGTGCGGAAGGGCTCGATGTCCATCAGCGCGTGCCAGGCCCGGTCGGCCTGCTGCCGGAACAGGTCCTGCTCGCCGGCCGTGTAGCCGTCGCCGAGCAGCACCAGGGTGATCCGGTTGGCCGGGTCCCCGGTGCGGCGTATGTCGACGGTCGGGGCGGTCGCGGGTATCCGCTGGTCGGCGTGGAGGGCCGTGTGCGGTGGCACCGCCCGGTCGGCCGGGGCTCCCGGCCCGATCACGCCGAACGGCGACGGGCCGGCCAGTTCCAGGGCGGCCGGGAGGGCGGCGGCCGACACCAGCACGAGTGCGGCCAGACTCCGGACGAGACGGCCAGGGTTGCCAGGCGCCATGCGGGTGCGTCCTCGGGGCTCCGGTCACCCGGCGTCGCCCGGGTGGTGGAGCGGAGACGTACCCGGGCGCGGGTGGCTCCCCTATCCGGCCGCGAAAAAGTCACCGACCTGGCCGAACGATCAGAACCCTCCCGATCATGCGAGTCATACCAACTACTCCCCCGGACGCCCTCCCCCGAGGCCTCCGATCGCCCCGTCGACGGCCCGTGGAAAGCCCGCCGCGGGCCCGCCGGAAACCCGTCGGAGGCCCGTCGGAAAGTCGCGGGAAAAAATCCGAAACCCGTCTGCAACCCCCTGCGGGGATACGCGTCTATACGGATGAAGGCACGGAGAGCGAGACCGGCGGAGCCGGGGGGCGCTTCCGCTCGGGAAGAGCGGGGCCGGTCGTCTTCACCCACACACCGTCAGACCATGACCCTGGGGAGTCACGTCATGCGCATGCCCGTTATCACCCGTTTTGCGAGGAACGACCGCCCGTTCTCCGGCCGCCGCCGCCTTGCCGCCCTCGCCGCCACCGTCGTCCTCGCCGGCGGCGTCCAGCTCCTCGCCACCGACACCGCCTGGGCCTGCGGAGCCCCGGACGACGCTCCGGTCACCGCCCCCGCGAAGCCGTCCGCCCCGGACCAGCAGGACAGGTCCGTCGAGCTGCACGGCCAGGGCGCCAGCACCACGTTCCTCAAGACCCCGGCCACGATCGGCGTCGGCGGCCCCAAGGTGGAGTTCGAGGTCCAGATCTTCAACGGGACCGGTGCCGACTACCACCGGGTCGTCCCTGGCATCGCGTTCTTCAACCCGCACGGGCCCACCCCGAAGGCCTCGCAGGTCACCGCCGAGGTCATGGCGCACGGCGCGTGGCAGCGCGTGCCGCTGCGGCCGGGCTGCGACCCGGCGATCAGCGGCAGCGTCCCGTCCGCGGGCGGGCCGCTCGCCGACGGCCACGCCGTCCGCTACCGCTTCCGGGTCGGACTCTCCTCCGACGTGGCCAAGGACGTCGACGGGCTCCAGGTCATCGCCTCGCCGAGCAGCGGCCGGGGCGCGATCACCGAGGTCAAGGTGGTGCACCCGAAGGCCGCCGCGACGCCGACCACCCCGGCCAAGCCCAAGCCGACGCCCACCAAGGACGCCAAGGACGCGAAGGGCACCACCGGCACCACCGGCGCCAAGGACACCAAGCCGGCCGCCGACCGGACCACGACGGCCGCCCCGACCGCCGCTCCGACCGCCGCGCCGGCCGCCCCCAAGGCGCCCGCCGCCACCCCGACCGCCGCTCCCGCCACCACGGCGCCCGCCGGCACCCCCGAGCTGGCCCAGACCGGTTCCTCGTCCACCAACACCTTCCTCGCCCTCACCTCCGCCGCGTTCCTCGCCCTCGGCGCCGGCGTCCTGATCGCCGTCCGTCGACTGCGTCCCCAGCGTTAGTCGAACGGGCGGTCACACCGAAGGGGCCCTCCTCCGCACGGCGGTGCGGAGGAGGGCCCCCTTCTCGGGTTTCCGGCGCTACGGCCGTCAGCCCCAGGTGATCAGGCGCTTCGGGCGCTCCAGCAGGGCGGCCACGTCGGCCAGCACCTTGGAGCCCAGCTCCCCGTCCACCAGGCGGTGGTCGAAGGAGAGCGCGAGGGTGGTCACCTGACGCGGGACCACCTTGCCCTTGTGCACCCACGGCAGTTCCCTGACCGCGCCGAAGGCCAGGATGGCGGCCTCGCCCGGGTTGAGGATCGGGGTGCCGGTGTCGACGCCGAAGACGCCGACGTTGGTGATGGTGACCGTCCCGCCCTGCATGTCGGCCGGCGAGGTCTTGCCCTGGCGGGCGGTCTCGACCAGCTCGCCGAGCGAAGTGGCGAGCCCCGCGAGGGTCTTGGACCCGGCGTCCTTGATGTTCGGGACGATCAGGCCGCGCGGGGTGGCCGCGGCGATGCCGAGGTTCACCTGGCCCTTGAGGACGATCTCCTGGGCCGCCTCGTCCCACTGCGCGTTGATCCCGGGGTGCCGCTTGATCGCGGTGAGCAGCGCCTTGGCGACGATCAGCAGCGGGCTGACCCGGACGTCCCGGCCCAGCTCGCCGCTCTCCTTGAGCCGGCGGACGAACTTCATCGTGCGGGTCACGTCGACCTGCACGAACTCGGTGACGTGCGGGGCGGTGAAGGCCGAGGCCACCATCGCCTGCGCCGTCGCCTTGCGGACGCCCTTGATCGGCACCCGGACGTCGCCCGCGGCGGACACCGCCGGCGGCGCCAGGACCGGCTCGGCCACGGGGGCCACGGCGGCCTCGGCCACCGGGGCGGCCGGAGCCGCCAGGGCGGCGGCGTGGGCGTGCACGTCCTCGCGGGTGATCACGCCGTCCCGGCCGGTCGGGGTGACCGCGCGCAGGTCGACGCCGAGGTCCTTGGCCAGCTTGCGCACCGGGGGCTTGGCCAACGGGCGCTCCCCGCCGGGCACTTCCGCCACCGGCGCCGGGGCGGCCGGAGCCACCGGGGCGACCGGAGCGGGCGCGGCCGGAGCCTGCTTGGTCGCGGTGACCTTGGTGGTGGTGGTCCGCCGTGCCCGGCGCTGGGCGGTGCCGGTGCGCGGGCCGTACCCGACCAGCACCTCGCGCCGCTCGGGCTCGGCCGACTCGGCCGGGGCCTCCGGCGCCGGAGCCGCCACGGGAGCGGCCGGAGCCGCGGCCCCCGCCTCCCCGGCGACCGCGACGGAGATGATCACGGTGCCGACGTCGACCGTCACACCCTCGGGGAAGTGCAGCTTCTCGACCACCCCGTTGAACGGGATGGGCAGCTCCACCGCCGCCTTGGCGGTCTCCACCTCGCAGACGACCTGCCCGTCGGTGACGGTGTCACCGGGCTTGACGAACCAGCTGAGGATCTCGGCCTCGGTGAGGCCCTCGCCCACATCGGGCATCTTGAACTCGCGGAGCGAGCGAACTTCGGTGGTCATCTTCGCTCCCCCGGATCAGTACGCGAACGCGCGGTCGACGGCGTCGAGCACGCGGTCCAGGTCGGGCAGGAACGCCTCCTCGACCCGGGACGGCGGGTACGGCGCGAAGTAGCCGCCGACCCGCAGGACCGGTGCTTCCAGGTGGTAGAAGCACTTCTCGGTGAGCCGGGCGGCCAGTTCGGCGCCCATGCCCAGGAAGACCGGTGCCTCGTGCACCACGATCGCCCGGCCGGTGCGCCTGACCGAATCCTCCAGGGTGGCGAAGTCCACCGGGGAGAGCGAGCGCAGGTCGATCACCTCCAGCCGGCGGCCGTCCTCCGCGGCGGCCGCGGCGGCCTCCAGGCAGACCTTGACCATCGGACCGTACGCGAGCAGCGTCGCGTCGGTGCCCGGCCGGACGATCCGGGCGTCGTGCAGGCCCAGGTCGGCGGCGTCGCCGACCTCGCCCTTGTCCCAGTAACGGCGCTTGGGCTCCAGGAAGATGACCGGGTCGTCGGACTCGATCGACTGCCGCAGCATCCAGTGCGCGTCGTGCGCGCTGGCCGGGCTGACCACGCGCAGACCGGCGGTGTGCGCGAAGTACGCCTCGTGCGACTCGCTGTGGTGCTCGACCGCGCCGATGCCACCCGCGTAGGGGATGCGCACGGTGACCGGCAGCTTGACGTGGCCCAGCGCGCGGGCGTGCATCTTGGCCAGCTGGGAGACGATCTGGTCGAAGGCCGGGTAGACGAAGCCGTCGAACTGGATCTCCACGACGGGGCGGTAGCCGCGCAGCGCCAGGCCGATCGCGGTGCCCACGATGCCGGACTCGGCGAGCGGGGTGTCGATCACCCGGTCCTCGCCGAAGTCCTTCTGGAGGCCGTCGGTGATCCGGAAGACGCCACCGAGCTTGCCGATGTCCTCTCCCATCAGGAGGGTCTTCGGGTCGTTCTCCAGCGACTTGCGCAGCGCTCCGTTCAGCGCCTTGGCGATGCTCAGCTGACCGGCCATCAGTGGTTCTCCCCCGCCTCGAAGGAGGCCGCGTACTCGACGTACTCGGCCCGTTCCTCATCGACCAGCGTGTGCGGCTCGCTGTACACGTGGTCGAAGATCAGGGTCGGGTCCGGATCCGGCATGCCGCGCACGCCCTCGCGCACCCGCAGCCCCAGCTGCTCGCTCTCGGCGTCGACGGCGGCGAAGAACTCCTCGTCGGCCAGGCCCTCCTTCTCCAGGTGGACCCGGAGCCGGGTGATCGGGTCCTTGGCCTTCCAGGCCTCGGTCTCCTCGGCGTGCCGGTAGCGGGTGGGGTCGTCGGAGGTGGTGTGGGCGCCCATCCGGTAGGTGAACGCCTCGATCAGCACCGGGCCGCTGCCGCTGCGGGCGTGGTCGAGCGCCCAGCGGGTGACCGCCAGGCAGGCCAGCACGTCGTTGCCGTCGACCCGGACGCCCGGGAAGCCGAAGCCGGAGGCGCGGCGGTACAGCGGGATCTTGGTCTGGGTGGTGGTGGGCTCGGAGATCGCCCACTGGTTGTTCTGGCAGAAGAACACCACCGGCGAGTTGTAGACCGAGGCGAAGGTGAAGGCCTCGTTGACGTCGCCCTGGCTGGAGGCGCCGTCGCCGAAGTACGCGATCACCGCGTCGTCGGCGCCGTCCTTGGTGATGCCCATCGCGTAACCGGTGGCGTGCAGCGCCTGCGAGCCGATCACGATGGTGTACAGGTGGAAGTTCTTCTCGTTCGGGTCCCAGCCGCCGTGGTTCACGCCGCGGAACATGCCGAGCAGGTTCAGCGGGTCGACGTCGCGGCACCAGGCGACGCCGTGCTCGCGGTACGTGGGGAACGCGTAGTCGCCGGGGCGCATGGCGCGGCCGGAGCCGACCTGGGCGGCCTCCTGGCCGAGCAGCGAGGCCCACAGGCCCAGCTCGCCCTGGCGCTGGAGCGCGGTGGCCTCACCGTCGAACCGGCGCACCAGCACCAGGTCGCGGTAGAGCGCGCGCAGCTCCTCGGGAGTGGTGGTGAGAGGGTAGTCCGGGTGCTCGACCCGCTCGCCTTCCGGCGTGAGCAACTGGACGAGCTCCGGCTGGGCTTCCTTGCCCTTGGCACGGAGGGTGTCAGGGACGCCGGGGGCCGCCTTCTTGCGAGCCCTCGCCGTGCTTTTGACGGTCACGTTCACTCCTCGGTCTGTCCGGCCGCCCGGGGTCGCCGGTGACCGGTCCGGTCACCGCCTCGCGGGGCGCGCGTGGGTGTGCGCACCCACTACGGGGCGGGTGGTGATCCTGTTCCGACGGCGTCCCTCACGAGAACGTTACCCAGCGTCCGCCCTCGACGCGCTTGCGCTAGGACGTCCTACTTGTTCAGGGTCTACAACCCCGAGGGTGCCGCGTTCGGCTCGCCGTCGGAAGGGTGGGGGTGACGGCCGGCGTGACGCAGCTCTCAATTCGAGCGCCTTCAGGACACCAGCGCACGTTATCCGGGCAGACGCCCGTACGTAAGGGGGTTCCGGGTATCTGTTTCGGACAGCTCTGGCCGGATCGCGTCTTAGGGGAGGTCCGGGCGATAGGTCTTTCGTACGGTGATATGGGAGGCTTTGAGCGTGACTGAAAACGGACATATCAGGGTGTTCCTGCTCGATGACCACGAGGTCGTCCGGCGGGGCGTGCACGATCTGCTCTCGGTCGAGGACGACATCGAGGTGGTCGGCGAGGCCGGAACGGCCGCCGAGGCGCTCACCCGGATCCCGGCGGTCCACCCGGACGTCGCGGTGCTCGACGTCCGGCTGCCGGACGGCAACGGGGTCGAGGTCTGCCGCGAGATCCGCTCCAGGCTGCCGGAGCTCAAGTGCCTGATGCTGACCTCGTTCTCGGACGACGAGGCGCTGTTCGACTCGATCATGGCCGGTGCCTCCGGCTACGTGCTGAAGGCGATCCGCGGCACCGACCTGATCACCGCCGTCCGGGACGTCGCGGCCGGCCGCTCACTGCTCGACCCCGTCGCCACCAGCCGGGTGCTCGCCCGGCTGCGCGACGGCGGCGAGAAGGAGGACGAGCGGCTCGCCCAACTCACCAAGCAGGAGCGGCGGATCCTCGATCTGATCGGCGAAGGTATGACAAATCGTCAGATCGGCAACGAGTTGCACCTGGCCGAGAAGACGGTGAAGAACTACGTCTCCAGTCTGCTCGCCAAGATGGGCATGGAGCGGCGCACCCAGGCGGCCGCCTTCGTGGCACGGCACCAGGCCGACCACCAGTACTGATCCGACAACGGCACAGAACTGACGGCTTGTCAAGGGCCCCCGTCAGGGGGCCCTACCCTCTGGCTGTGACTTTCAGCCAGACCCTCGCCTGCGCCCCGGCCCGCCCCGACCTCTCCGCACCGCCGATGGGGACCCTCAGTCCGCCCGTCCCGCACACCGCGCTCGCCGAGGTACTGGCCCGCTACCGGGTAGGCCGGCTGCTGACCGCGGAACCGGTCTCCGAGGGCCTGCTGAACCGGGGCTACCTGGTCACCACCGAGGCCGGTCCGTACTTCCTGAAGTGCTACGTCGACTCCGCCACCGCCAGCCGTCCGAAGATCGTCGCCCACCACCGCGCGATGGCCGCGCTGGACACCCTCGGACTGCCCGTCGCACCCCCGCTGGCCTGCGCCGGACGGTCCGCCACGGTGGCCGCCCTGGACGGCCGGCTGTTCGCCCTGTTCCCCTGGGTCGACGGCAGGCACCGGCACGGCGGCGAGCTCGATCCGTCGGAGTGCGACGCGCTCGGCGCGCTGCTCGGCCTGCTGCACGGCGCACTTGACGACGTCTGCGCCCCCTTCGAGCAACCCTCCGGATACCAGAGCGCGGACCCCGTCGACAGCGCCGGAATCGCCCGCGACCTGCGGCGCCGCGCCCAGGAGCACCACCCCTCCGGGGAGTTGGACACGCTGGTGGTGCAACGGCTCACGGAACGGCTGGAACTGCTCGCCGAGTACGCCCACCGCCGCCCCGTCCCGGAGGCCGCACCGCCCACCGGCTGGACCCACGGCGACTTCCACGGCCTCAACCTGCTGTACGGCGGCGGCCCGCGGGGCGGCCCGGTGACGGCCGTCCTGGACTGGGACAAGCTCGGCCGGCAGCCCCGCGCCGAGGAGGCGGTCAGGGCCGCCACGCTGCTCTTCAACGACCGGTCGTCCGGCGTCCTCGACCTGGTCAGGGTCCGCCGCTACTCACAGGCCTACCGGGCCTCCGGCGTCGCCACCGCCGAGCACCTGGCCGCCGCCGTCCACCGGGTCTGGTGGGAGCGGCTGAACGACTTCTGGATGCTTCAGTGGCGCTACCAGCGGGCCGACCACCGGGCCGACCCGCTCTACTCCGCCTCCGCGGGCCAGCTGGCGTGGTGGTGCCAGGAGTACGAGCAGGTCCTGGACGCCTTCGCCAACTGACCGCGCCGGCCGACCGGCCGAAGCCTGTCGGCCCCGCCGGCCCGTCCGGCCCGTGGTCCTGCCGGCCGGCGATTCCCACCGGCCGACAGGGTCCGGACGGGGCGCACCGGTCAGTCGGTCGGGGCCGACGGGTTCGTCTTGGGCGGCGGCGTGTTGTTGCCGCCACCGCCGCCGGACGCGGGCGGCGTCGTGCTGTTGCCACCGCCGCCGGACGCGGGCGGCGTCGTCGCCCCGCCGGTCGAGGGCGCCGACGCGGTCCCCGTCGCCGAGTGGGTGGGCGTCGGGGTCGGCGTCGGGGTCGGCGTGTGCTTGCTCGAACTCGGCGACGGCGACATGTTGTTGCCGCTGTTGCCGGTGTTGGTGTTCCCGCTGTTGTTGCCGGTGTTGTTGCCCGGCTCGACCGGCTGCTGCGGCTTCTTGCTGCTGGAGGTCGGGGCCGACGACGTCGGCTGGCCGCTCTGGGTCGGCGTGGTCGGCTCCACACTGGTGGCCGCCGGGGGCTGCGGCGGGGGCACCGTGGGGTCGTTCCTGACGCCGTCACCGCCACCGCCGAGCGCGAACGCGATGCCCGCACCCGCCGCGACCAGCACGGCGACCGCGCCGGCCACCCAGGCCCACGGCCCGCGCCGCTTGCCGGGTCCTTCGCCGTCCTCGCCCGCGCCGCCACCGCCGTACGGGCCGCCGGCCGCCGGGTAGGGCGAGGAGGGGGTGTGCGGGCCGCCCGTCGGGTACGGCAGCACGGAGGTCTGGTCGCCCGGGCGCACCGCGCCGAAGGCCGCGGTGGCCGCGGTCTGGTCCGGCCGGAGCACCTGGGTCGCGCCGGTGTCGCCGGCGGTCGCGCCGACCCAGCCGGTCCCGGCCGCGCCGTGCATCTCGCGCAGCGCGTGCTGGAGGTGGGCTCGGAACTCGTCGGCGTCCTGGAAGCGGTCGTCCGGGTTCTTGGCGAGCGAGCGCAGCACCAGCGGGTCGAGCCCGGCCGGGACCCGGCCGTTGGCCTGCGAGGGCGGCATCGGCGGGTCCTGGACGTGCTGGTAGACCACCGAGAGCGGGGTGTCGCCGGTGAACGGCGGACGCAGCGTGAGCAGCTCGTAGAGCATGCAGCCGGCCGCGTACAGGTCGGAGCGGTGGTCGACCGGCTTGCCGAGCGCCTGCTCGGGCGAGAGGTACTGCGGAGTGCCCATGACCATGCCGGTCTGGGTCATCGTGGTGGCCCCGCCGGTCAGCGCCCGGGCGATGCCGAAGTCCATCACCTTGACCGCGCCGGCGTTGGTGATGCTCACGTTGGCGGGCTTGATGTCGCGGTGGACGATGCCGCTGCGGTGGCTGTAGGCGAGCGCCTCCAGCACCCCGGCGATGATGATCAGCGCCTGGTCGACCGGCGGCGCCTCCTCGTCGGCCAGCAGCTCGCGGACGGTCCGGCCGTCGACCAGCTCCATCACGATGTACGGCGTGGACTCGTCCCCGGCGTACTCCTCGCCGGTGTCGTAGACCGAGACGATCGAGTGGTGGTTGAGCGCCGCGACGGCGTGTGCCTCGCGGGTGAAGCGCAGCCGGGCGACGTCGTCCTGGGCCAGTTCGCCGCGCAGCAGCTTGACCGCGACGGTGCGGCCGAGCCGCACGTCCTCGGCGGCGAACACCTCGGCCATGCCGCCGCGCCCGAGCCGGTGGGTCAGCCGGTAGCGGCCGTCGCCGACGGTGCTCAGCGGCACGGCCGTGCCGCGGCCCGGGGTCGCCGGGCCGCCCGCGACCGGCGGCAGCAGCGAGGTCGCGGGCTCGCTGCCGGGCTCGGGAATCCTCGGGATCCCGCCGGTCCTGCCGGCCGCTCGGGCACCCGCGTCGTCGTCCGGCTGATGCGTCTGTGCCATCGCTCCTCGCCCCGGGCGTTCGCTCGGATCGCGGTGCCCTGTCGCTTACGTGTCCCCGAACGCTACCGCTTCCGGCGGACGGACGTGGTACCCCCGAACCGGTCGGAAACCGTCAGAGCAGGCCATACCGGTCGGCCGGGACGTCGGCGACCAGCACGGCGGCGGGACGCTCCGCGTGCCCGACCTTGCCGCCGTTCTTCTCGGTCGCCTTGTTGACCACGATCGCGATGATGATGCCCGCGAGCACCAGCACGCCGACGATGATCCCGATCACGACCACGGCCGTCGAGCAGCCGCCGCCGCTGGGCGCCTTCGGCTGCTGGTACGGCGGCATCGGCTGCGGGGGCGGGGTGTGCGCCTGCGGCTGCCCTCCCTGCTGGAGGAACTGCGGGTGCGGCGTCTGCGGGGCCTGCGGCCGCGGCGTCTGGTAGGCGGGCGGCGGCGTCTGGTACTGCGGCTGCCCTCCCTGCTGGAGGAACTGCGGGTGCGGCGTCTGCGGGGCCTGCGGCCGCGGCGTCTGGTAGGCGGGCGGCGGCGTCTGGTACTGCGGCTGCCCCCCTTGCTGGAGGAACTGCGGGTGCGGCGTCTGCGGGGCCTGCGGAGCGGCGTGCACCGAGCGCGGGCCCTCGTTGATCACCAGCGGGGTGCTGGCCTCCAGCTTGTGCCCGCCGGCGCCGCCCTTGGCGGCCGCGATCAGCCGCTCCGCCTCGTCGCGCATCGCCGCCGCGCTCTGGAACCGGTGCGCCGGGTCCTTGCGCAGCGCCTGGGCGACGAAGGCGTCCACCGCGGGGGTGATCGAGCGGTTGAGGCCGGACGGGGCCGGCGGCTCCTCCTGGACGTGCTTGTAGGCGATCGAGAACGCCGAGTCGCCGTCGAAGACCAGCTGCCCGGTGACCATCTCGAAGAGCATCACGCCGACCGAGTACAGGTCGGAGCGGGCGTCCACCGGCTTGCCGAGCGCCTGCTCGGGCGAGAGGTACTGCGGGGTGCCGACCACCATGCCGGTCTGGGTCATCGACGTGACGCCGGACTCCAGCGCCCGGGCGATGCCGAAGTCCATGACCTTGACGTTGCCCTTGCGGTCGAACATGACGTTGCCGGGCTTGATGTCGCGGTGCACCAGGCCCATGTCGTGCGAGGCCTCCAGCGCGTTCAGCACGCCGACGATGACCCGCAGGGCCTCCTCGGCGGGCATCGCGCCGTACTGGCCGATCGCCTCGTTGATCGCCTCGCGCAGGCCCTTGCCGTCGATCAGCTGCATGACGATGTACGGGGTGCTGGAGCCGTCCGGGGCGACGTCCTCGCCGCTGTCGTACACCGTGACGATGTTGGGGTGTTCCAGCCGGGCCACGGCCTGGGCCTCGCGGCGGAACCGCTCCTTGAACGAGTCGTCCCGGCCCAGCTCGCTGTGCATGCTCTTCAGCGCGACCTGCCGGTCCAGCACGCGGTCGTGGGCGAGGTGCACGGAGGCCATGCCGCCCTCGCCCAGCAGCCGCTGCAGCACATAGCGGCCGTTGCCCAGGGAGAAGCCTTCGACCGCCGCGTTGCCGTGCTCGCTCATGGTCCTCTGCTCCCCCTCGGCGCGGCCGTGCTTGCCGCAACCTGACGTTCGGTCTCGTCCGTGCGTGGTGGGCCCGGCCCGCTGGCCTGGCGGACCCCTGCCGCGGCGGTTCCACCGGCCTGCGACAGGGGTCAGGGTATCGGCTCGCGCCGACGGCGAGCGGTTCAGGGCCGCCGCCGGTCCTGGACCGACGGCCCCCGCCGCCCGCGCCGCGTTCCGGGGCGGATCGTCGTGGTGCGTCCGGTCCGGCCGTGGGCCGGCCGGACCGGACGCACCTACCGACGGGTACCGGCGGTGGCGGTCACCGGCCTACAGGTAGGGACCGGAGCGGATGCCGCGGCCCTGGCCGGGCTCGTCCTCGTCCGGCTCGCCGCCGTGCAGCCCGGGCGGCAGGGCCCGACGCATCTGCTCAAGCTGGGCCCGCGCCGCCATCTGCTGCGCGAACAGGGCGGTCTGGATGCCGTGGAACAGGCCCTCCAGCCAGCCGACCAGCTGGGCCTGGGCGATCCGGAGCTCGGCCTCGGTCGGGATGGTGTCGTTGGTGAAGGGCAGCGACAGCCGCTCCAGCTCGGCGACCAGCTCCGGTGCCAGCCCCAGTTCGAGCTCCTTGATGGAGCTCGCGTGGATGTCCTTCAGCCGGGCCCGGCTCGCCTCGTCGAGAGGCGCCGCCCTGACCTCCTCCAGCAGCTGCTTGATCATGCTGCCGATGCGCATGACCTTGGCGGGCTGCTCGACCATCTCGGTCACCGGGAGCTCACGCGGCACGTCGCCCTCGTCGTCCCCGCCTCCCGCCGCGCCGGCGAACCCCTGGCCCACGGGCAGCCCGTCCGGTCCGACGATCAGCACCTTCTGGCCGTCGTGCGACTGCCCGCCGGCGGCCCGGAAGGGCTCCTGCGACGGGCGCTCGTTCATCGGATTCGTCATGAACAACATTCTCTCTCACTGGGGTTGGTCGGGCGGAAACCCCCGGTCGTCCCGCCGCCTGCGACACCCGTGACGAAGGTACGCCCCCCGACGCCGCACGGGTATCCGTACGGATACTCAGTTCCCGCACCCCTCCGACCGCCGGATGCCGCCCGCCAGGCACCCGGCCGCCCGGCCCCGGCCCGGGCGTGCCGTACCCGGAACCTGCCCGGGACCGGCACCGGATCTCCGCACCTATCTCTCCGCACCTATCTCTCCGCACCGATCTCTCCGCACCGGGCCGGAGCCCCGCCGGGGCGGCCGCTCCGGTGCCTCAGCCCTTGCGCAGCCGCAGACCGACCAGCCCCAGGCCGCAGCCGATCAGGCCCAGGCCGGCGCCCAGCGGGAGCTGGGTGGTGGAGGCGTCCCGCCAGCGGGCGGGGAAGATCGCGGGCACCGCGGCGGCGGCCGCGACGGGCTGTCCGACGACCGCGGCGGCGGTGTCCGGTGCGGCCCGGTCCGGTGCGGCGGCGTCGCCGGGGGCCCCGGCGTCCGCGGTGTCCCCGTCGGGCCCCCGCTGTTCGGCCTCGACGCCCTGTTCCCTGGCCTGCTCCGACGCCCGGTCGGGGGCCTGCTCCACGGCCTGCTCGGGGGCCTGCTCCACGGCCTGCTCGGGGGCCTGGTCGAAGGCCTGGTCCACGACCTGGTCCGCGGCCTGGTCCACGACCTGGTCCGCGGTCTGGTCCACGACCTGGTCCGCGGTCTGGTCCGGAGCCTGCTCCACGGCGGCGTCGGACTGTTCGGGCAGCGAGGCCGGATGGTGCCGGTGGGCCCTCGGGAAGTCCTCGTCCGGGTGCGGATGCGGCGCCGGCCGCCGTGGCGGCGCGGGCCTCGGGGCGGCCGACGCCAGGGCGGGGCCGGCCTCGGCCACCGGTCCCGCACTCGCCCCCGCCGGCGGGAACGGCACCGGGAACGACGCCGACGGCGAGGGCATCGCCACCGCCGCCGAGGCGGCCAGCGGGAGCGCGAGCCCCAGCGCGGCCGCCGCGAACAGCCGCCGGCCACGGCCGGGGAACGAGCGACGAGGGGTACGACGGTGGTGCGGCGCCACGGGCAGCGGCCCGAGGGGTGCGTGCGGTGATGCGGCCACGGTCGGAGTCCTTCCGACGGCCGACGGCGCTCGGCGGCGGGGTCGGCGGCGGGACTGCTCCGGACCAGACTCGCACGCCCCGACCGCCGCGGCACTTCGGCCGGTCCGCGCCCCTCCGCATCCCTCCGGCGCCGCCACCCGCCGCCCGCCGCCCGCCGCCGGATCCCCCGGCCTCAGGCCCGCAGCACGACCTTCCCGACCTGCTCGCCGCGCTCCAGCACCCGGTGCGCCTCGGCCACCTCGGCCAGCGGCAGCACCCGGTCCACCACCGGCTTCACCACGCCGGACTCGACCAGCGGCCACACGTGCTCCCGCACCGCCGCCACGATCGCCGCCTTCTCGGCCAGCGGCCGCCCGCGCAGGTTGGTGGCGATCACCGCGGCGCGCTTGCGCAGCAGCGCGCCGAGGTCGAGTTCGCCCTTCACCCCGCCCTGGAGCCCGATGATCACCAGCCGCCCGTTGACCGCCAGCGCGTCCACGTTCCGCTGGAGGTACTTGGCGCCCATGATGTCCAGGACCACGTCCGCCCCGGCCCCGCCGGTGGCCTCCCGGAGCGCCTCGACGAAGTCCTGCTCCCGGTAGTCGATCAGGATGTCGGCGCCCAGCTCGGCGCAGCGCGCCAGCTTCTCGCGGCTGCCGGCGGTGACCGCGACCCGTGCGCCGACCGCCTTGGCCAGCTGGATCGCCATCGTCCCGATCCCGCTCGCGCCGCCGTGCAGCAGCACCGTCTCGCCGGGCCGCAGGTGCGCGGTGAGGAAGACGTTGGACCACACCGTGCAGGCCACCTCGGGCAGTGCCGCGGCCTGCTCGGCGGAGAGCCCGGCCGGCAGCGGCAGCAGCTGTCCGGTCGGCACCGCGACCAGCTCGGCGTAGCCGCCGCCGGCCAGCAGCGCGCACACCTCGTCGCCGACCGCCCAGCCGGCCACCCCGGGCCCGAGTGCGACGATCCGCCCGGCGCACTCCAGCCCCGGGTAGGGCGAGGCGCCGGGCGGCGGGTTGTAGGAGCCCTGCCGCTGGAGCAGGTCGGCGCGGTTGACGGCGGTGGCCGCCACCTCGACCAGGACCTCGCCCTCGCCGGGCACCGGCTCGGGCACCTCGGCCCAGACCAGTGCCTCGGGACCGCCGGGTACGGGAATCGTCATCGCATGCATGCCCCGAACCTACTGCGGCCCCGGCCGTTCCACGGCGCGGCTCAGCCGGTCGGCGTGACCGCGCTGGACTTGATGACGATCACCCGGTCGGTGAGCTGGAGCACCGCGGCCTCCGGCTCGGTGTAGTTGAGCACCCGTCGGCCCCGGACCACCGCGACCACCAGGTCCGCGCACGCGCGCGGGCTGTTCCCGGCTTCGGCCCTGGTGACCGGCCGCTCCACCACGTCCAGCCCGTTGCCGTACGTCAGCAGGTCCTCCATCACCGCCCCGGCGTGCGGGCTGAGCATCGACAGCCCGAGCAGCCGCCCGGCCGAACTGGAGCTGGTGACCACGACGTCGGCACCGCTCTGCCGCAGCAGCGGCGCGTTCTCGTCCTCCCGGACGGCGGCGACCACGGTGGCGGCCTTGTTCAGCTGGCGCGCCGTCAGCGTGATCAGCACCGCGGTGTCGTCCCGCTCCGGCGCGACCACCACCCGCGCGGCGTTGGGCAGCGCGGCGCGCATCAGGGTGTCGGTGCGGGTGGCGTCGCCGACCACGCCGACCAGGCCGTGCTGGGCCGCCTGGTCGATCACCTTGCGCTGCGGGTCGACGACGACGATCTCCTCCTTCTTCACCCCCTGCCCGAGCAGGGTGTCGACGGCGCTGCGGCCCTTCGTCCCGTAGCCGATGACGACGGTGTGCTCGCGCACGGTGGACCTCCAGCGGTTCAACCGCCATTGCAGGCGGGTCCGTTCGGTGAGCACCTCCAGGGTGGTGCCGACCAGGATGATCAGGAACACCACGCGCAGCGGGGTGATCACGAAGATGTTGGTGATCCGGGCGCTGTCGCTGAACGGGGTGATGTCGCCGTACCCGGTGGTGGAGAGCGTCACGGTGGCGTAGTACGCCGCGTCCAGGAAGCTGAGCCCGCCGCCGGCGTTGTCGTTGTAGCCGGCCCGGTCGAAGTAGACGATGAACGTCGTGGCGACCAGGACGCCGAGCGCCAGCAGCAGTCGGGAGCCGACCTGCCGGACGGCGGGGTCGGCCCGCCGGGCGGGCAGCACGATCCCGGCGTCGGCCCAGGGCTCCGTCCCCGGGGCCAGGTTGCGTCGCAGGCGGCTCATGCGACCGCCTCGCTCCGCCGGGCGGCGGCTTCGCCGGACGCGCTCCTCTTGACGGTTCTCCCACGGCCTCCGGCCGGGGGCATCCCCGTGCTTCGCCCGCTCACGGCACCTCCAGCAGTTCGACCGTCTCGCCCGCCGCCGCCCCGCCGGGCGGCACCACGGCCAGCGCCTCGGCCCTGGCGAGCCCGCGCAGCATCGCGGGCCCGTCGAAGGCCAGCGGCAGGACTCCGCCCGCGGTCCGCCGGACCGGCTGGAGCCGGGTGTCCGTCCGGTGCCCCGGCAGCGCGGCCGCGGCGGTCGCGAGGGCGGGGGCGCCGACGGTCCGCCCGCCGCGGGCGTGCAGCAGCGGCAGGGCGAGGGTGACCATTGCGGCGACGGCGGCCAGCGGGTTGCCCGGCAGGCCCACCAGATGGCGGCCGCCGGGGAGTTCGGCCAGCACCATGGGGTGCCCCGGCCGGACGGCGACGCCGTCCACCAGCAGCCGGCCGCCGGCCTCGCCGAGCGCCCGGTGCAGGAAGTCGACCGGCCCGGCGGCCGTCCCGCCGGTGGTGACCACCAGATCGGCGGTGCGGTGCCGCAGCGCGTCCCCGAGCAGCCCGAAGTCGTCCCGGACGTACCGGACCTCGGCGGGCTCGGCGCCGGCGGCCCGCAGCCAGGGCGGCAGCAGCGGCCCCAGCGCGTCCCGGACCAGGCCGGGGCCGGGCACCCCGCAGGTGAGCAACTCGTCGCCCAGGACGAGCAGCTGGACCTCGGGACGGCGGTGGACCGAAAGCCGGTCGTGGCCGCAGGCGGCGGCCAGGCCGAGCACGGCAGGACCGACCCTGGTACCGGAGGGCAGCAACTCCTCGCCCCGGCGGCACTCCTGGCCGCGCGGGCGGACGTCCTGTCCCGTGGTCAGCGGCTGCGGGCCCCGGTCGTGCAGCAGCGCGCCGTCCGTCCGCCCGTGCTCCCGCCGCAGTACGGCGGTGGCACCGGGCGGCAGTTGGGCGCCGGTGGCGATCTCCACGGCGGTGCCGTCGGCCAGCGGCGCCGGCTCGGCCAGGCCGGCCAGGACCCGGCCGGCGACCCGCCACGGTCCCGGACCGGCGACCGCCCAGCCGTCCATCGCGGAGGTGTCGAAGGCGGGCAGGTCGGTCAGCGCGCCGAGCGGCTCGGCGAGGGTGCGGCCGAGCGCCTCGGCCAGCGGGACGCCGACCCCGGGCAGCGGGCGCAGTCCGGCCCGGCGCGCGGTCTCGCGGGCGCGGGGCCAGCTCAGTGTTCCGGGTCGGGTGGGCGGCGCGGCCACGGTGGTCCGTCCGGCCGCGCTCACGACTCGTCCGGCCGGGCCGCGGGGCTCCACCCCTCGGCGAGGGCCTCGGTCCGTCGGGCCGCCTCGGCGACGGCCCGCGCGCCGCCGCCCTGCTGGGCGGCCGCGTAGCCGATCAGGAAGGCGGTCAGCGGCGCGGCCGGCCTGGCCACTCCGTGCGCGACCACCCGGGCCACGTCGAGCAGACCACGGACGTCCACGTCCAGGTCGATGCCCAGGTCGGCCTTGACCTCGGCGATCCAGTCATCCAGCGTGCGCTCCATGCGCCCATGCTGCCCGATCGGTGGTTTCCCCGAGGTGTTCGCCCCGTGTGCGGGGCGCGTCGTTTCGCTCACACCGGGGTGACGGTGTCGGTGAGGGGTCACTGCCGGTCGCGCTCGCGGGCCTGCTCCAGGTCCTCCCAGGTGTCGCAGTCGTAGGCGACGTTGCCGGTGTCGGCCACCCGCAGCCTGGGCAGTCCGTCGACGAGCCGGCGCAGCGGCCGGCCGGCCGGGTCGCCGAGGGCGGCCAGTGCGGCGCGCAGCGGGGCGGTGCGGTAGGCGGCGGTGAGCGGCTGGTCGCGTCCGCCCGCGTCGACCAGCACCGCGGCGTCCACGGCCGGCCCGGCCGCGTCGAGGGCGGTGACCAGCCGTTCCACCGTCCGCCGGTCCAGGAAGGGCAGGTCGGCGGCGAGCAGCAGCACGGTGTCGGCGGTGACCAGGCCGAGCCCGGCGGCGACGGCGGCGACCGGCCCGCCGCCGGGCGGCCGCTCCCTGGTCCAGTGGACGCCGCCGCGCGCCGTCGGGCGGGCCGGGCCGACCACGACGGCGGTGCGGGCGCCCGCGCAGGCGGCGAGCACCCGGTCGAGCAGGGTGGTCTCGCCCACCGTCAGGCCGGGTTTGTCGGCGCCGCCGAGGCGCCGGGCGGCCCCGCCCGCCGGGACGATCGCGTCGTACGGCGTCATGCGGCCAGTATCCGCCCTACTCCTCCGCGGGCTCCGGGGCCTCCGGGGCCTCCGGGGCCTCCACAGCCTCCCGGTCCTCGGGCCCGGCGACGGCCTCGGCCTCGACGGCGGCCGCGGCCGCGCGGGCGGTGTTGGCCGCCGCGCCCAGCTCCAGGAAGGACGGCAGGGTCAGCTCCCCGTACCGCTCGCTCATCGCCGTGACCAGTGCCTCCGGGTCGTCCGGGTGCTCGGCCAGCAGCCGGTCGAAGTCCTGGAGGTACTCACCGGTGAAGGCCAGCACCCTGGCGGCGTCGTCGCCCTGGTCCGGCGCCCGGTGGCCGGCGATCACCCGGTCCACGCCGAGGTCGGCGATCCGGCCGAGGTTGTGCCCCCAGGTGGTGCGCTGGGCCGGGGTGGTGTCGGCGGTCCAGACGTGGGTGCCGTTGTGGACGAAGTCCCCGGCGATCACGGTGCGGACGCTCGGCACGTGGACGACCGTGGAGTCCCCGCAGTCGGCCTGGCCGAGCAGCAGGACCGGGATCACCTGGCGGTCCAGCATCAGCGGCTGCGGCAGCAGCGGGGCGGGGATCAGCGGGTGGTCCGGGATGTCGTCGCCGTACACCGGCTTCCACTGCGCGACCTTGGCGGCGACGGTGCGGCGGATGCCCTCGACCACGGCCGGGGCGGCCAGCAGCTGCGCGTCCGGGAAGAGCCGCAGCACCTCCTCGGCGCCGAAGTAGTGGTCCGGGTGCTGGTGGGTGACCACGACGGCGAGCAGGCGTCTGCCCTTGCCCGCGACCCACTCGGCCAGCTCGCGCCCGGCGCTGCGGGTCAGCTGGGCGTCGACCAGGATCGCGGTCCGCTCGCCGAGGATCAGTGCGGAGGTGGCGAAGAAGGCCGACTCGGGGCCGGTGAAGACGGCGACCTCCAGCGGCCTGGCCGGCTGCCCCGGCTCCGGCGGCACGGCGGCGGGCACGGCACCGGCTGTCCCGACGGGCCCGCCGGACCCGGCCTGCTGGGCCCGGGCACGCTCCGCGCCGGGGCTCTCCTCGGGCGGGGACGACGTCACGGGCTGCTCCCTCTGGTCGGCGGTCGGATGTCCTGCGCCCTACAGCATGGGAGTACCGGCGGCCGATTGCGCGGAAGGCGCGCCCGGCGGGGCGCGCCTCCGATCCACGTCACACCGGCCTTCCGGTCCGCGCCGCACCCTGCCTCAGGCGACCGGTTCCTTGGCCAGGCGGGCGGCCTGCTCCAGCGCCTGCGCCTTGGACTCGACGGCCTTCGGGACGAAGTCGGCCATCGCCGGGACGGCTGCGGCCAGGGTGAACTCCGGGACGATGAAGTCGACCTCCAGCCCGAGCATGCCGGTCAGCACCTTCTCCAGGTAGGTGGTGACGAACTCGTACGGCTCGCGCGGGGCGCCGGGCGCGTACGAGCCGCCGCGGGGGGCGATCACGGTGACCGGGGTGCCCTTGGCGGAGGGCGCCTCGCCGGCGGTGCGGCCGACCAGGATCACGTGGTCCAGCCAGGCCTTGAGGGTCGACGGGATCGTGAAGTTGTACATCGGGCTGCCGATCAGCACCGCGTCGGCCCGCTCCAGCTCGGCCATCAGCTCGTCGCGCAGCGCGAAGGCGGCGGTCTGCTCGGCGCTGCGGGCCTCGGCGGGGACGAATCCGGCGCTGATGCCGTGCACGTCCAGGTGCGGGAGCGGGTCGGCGGCGAGGTCCCGGTAGATCACCGTGCCCTCGGGGTGCCGGGCCTGCCAGGCGGCCCGGAAGGCGGCGGTGACCTCGTGGGAGACGGAGCCGTCGGCGACCGCGGAGGAGTCGAGGTGCAGGAGCGTGGGCATGGCAGTGCCTCCAGAGAATTAGTAGCTGCCGTTTTCGCTGCAACTGAAAGTACGGTAGCAGCTTACTTTTCTACAGTCACTAGTGAACGGTCGAGTAGGCTGGGACCATGGCCGAGCACGAGGCAGTGACCGACGGAGTCCCCACCGCCACCGACGCCTGCGGCGCCGCCGGCCCCGGCCCCTGCCGCACCGTGGACCTGGCCCTCAACCGGGTGTTCACCCTGCTCGGCAAGCGCTGGACCGGCATGCTGCTGGGCGTGCTCACCAACGGCGGCCCCGCGTACTTCTCCGAGCTGCGCCGCGCCGTCCCCGGCATCAGCGAGCGGATGCTCTCCGACCGGCTGACCGAGCTGGCCGAGGCCGGCCTGGTCGTCCGGGAGGTCGACGCGGGCCCGCCGCTGCGGGTCAGCTACCGGCTCACCGAAGCCGGCATCGCGCTGAAGCCGGCGCTCACCGAACTGGCCGTCTGGGCCGACCGCCACCTGCCGGAGGGCGTACTCAAGGGCGGCTGCTGAGCCCGCCCGGCCGCCCCCGGACATGCGGAAGGGCCCGTCCACCGGTTCCGGCGGACGGGCCCTTCGGCCACGGGCGGTGCGGTCGGTCAGCGCTTGGCGGCGCCCCGGCGCAGTCGGGCCACCCGGTCGGTGACACCCCAGGTGGTCACCCGCCACAGCGCCTCGACCACGATGTTGCGGCTCATCTTGGACGCCCCCAGCTCGCGCTCGACGAAGGTGATCGGCACCTCGGCGACCTTGAACCCGGCCTTCACCGTGCGCCAGGCCAGGTCGACCTGGAAGCAGTACCCGGCCGAGGCGACCTCGTCCATGCCCAGGCCCAGCAGGGTCTCCTTGCGGAACGCCCGGTAGCCGCCGGTGACGTCCCTGATCGGGACGCCCAGCATCAGCCGCGAGTAGGTCGAGCCGCCGCGGGAGAGCAGCAGCCGCGACTTCGGCCAGTTCACCACCCGGCCGCCCGGCACCCAGCGCGAGCCCAGCACCAGGTCGGCGCCGCGCAGCGCGCCCAGCAGCCGGTCCAGCTCCTCGGGCTGGTGCGAGCCGTCCGCGTCCATCTCGACCAGGACGTCGTAGCCGTTGTCGATGCCCCAGCGGAAGCCCGCGAGGTAGGCGGCGCCCAGGCCCTCCTTGCCCTTGCGGTGCAGGACCTGGACGTTCGGATCCTCGACGGCCAGCTTGTCGGCCAGCTCGCCGGTGCCGTCGGGGCTGTTGTCGTCGGCCACCAGGACGTGGACCTCGGGCACGGCGGCGCGGACCCGGCCGACGATCCGCTCGACGTTCTCGGCCTCGTTGTAGGTCGGGATGATCACCAGGACCTTGCCGAGATCAGCAAAACTCTGCTGGTTCACGGTCACGTACAAACCTCTCGGCCGATGACGGGGGGTCTCGGAACACCGGCGCCCGCACTCTGGAACGCGGCTCCACCGGCAGCTCCATCGAGGAGGACCCCGGTGGTGAACTGCGCGCAGGGCGGAGGCTACTGCGTCCTGGCATCCTACTACCGCGCCCGGGAGCCGCTGGTCCGACCGTGGCACTTCCACCGGATGCCCACCGTTTCCCCGTGGGTGACACCGGTCGGCTAGGGTCGTTTCCCTTGCCCGTGCCCGGCCCGCCCGCACCGCCGGTCCCGTCCCGGCGATCCGGACTCGGGACATCCGGGGCCGCCCAGACTGCGAAGGAGTAGGACCGCGCGCATGGACAGGCTCGTCAACACCGTCCGCCCGTACGCCTGGGGGTCGCTCACCGCCCTGCCCGAGTTGCTCGGGCAGCGGCCGACCGGTGAACCGCAGGCCGAGCTGTGGATGGGCGCCCACCCCGGTGCGCCGTCCCGCGCCGACCGCGGCGAGGGCCCGCGCCGGCTGGACGAGCTGATCGCGGCCGACCCCGAGGGCGAGCTGGGCGCCGCGAGCGTGGCCAGGTTCGGCCCGGCGCTGCCGTTCCTCTTCAAGATCCTGGCCGCGGGCATCCCGCTGTCCATCCAGGCCCACCCGACGCTCGACCAGGCCCGGGCCGGCTTCGCCGCCGAGGAAGCCCTCGGCATCCCGCTGGACGCTCCCGAGCGCAGCTACCGGGACACCAACCACAAGCCCGAAATGGTCTGCGCGCTGGGCGAGTTCGAGGGCCTGTGCGGCTTCCGCCGGCCCGCGGCGGCGGCCCGCCTGCTGTCCGGGCTCGCGGTGCCCGGGCTCGCCCCGGTGATCGACCGGCTGGCGGCCGAGGACAGGTCCGAGGCGCTGCGCGGCGCGCTGACCGCCGCCCTCGCCCTGGACGGGGAGACCGTCCGGCGGACCGTCGAGGTGCTGGCCCTGACCGACCCCGACGGCGAGTACGCCCCGTACGCCCGGATCGCCGCGGACTTCCCGGACGACCGCGGCGTGGTCGCCGGCATGCTGCTCAACCACTTCCGGCTGCGGGCCGGCCAGGCGCTCTACCTGGGCGCCGGGGTGCCGCACGCCTACCTCTCCGGCGTCTGCGTCGAACTCCAGGCCAACTCCGACAACGTGCTGCGGGCCGGCCTCACCCCGAAGCACATCGACGTGCCCGAGCTGCTCAAGGTCGTGGTCTTCGAGCCCGGCGCCCCCGAGGCGCTGGAGCCGGTGCCGGCCGGGGCCACCCCGGGCGAGGAGCTCTACCCCGTCCCGATCGACGAGTTCCGGCTCTCCCGCTTCGTCCTGGACGGCACCGAGCGCGAGATCGACGGCCGCACCCCGCAGATCCTGCTCTGCACCGAGGGCGCGGTCCGGCTGACCGCCGCCGACGGCACCGTGCTGGACCTGGCCCGCGGCCGGTCCGCCTTCCTCCCCGCCACCGGCACCCCGACCCGGCTGTCCGGCACCGGCAGCACGCTGTTCCGCGCCACCGTCACCGTCTGACCGCTGCCCCGCCCCGGCGGGAACGCCGGGGCTCAGTCCCTGGTCATGTCGACGAAGCGCGAGTAGTGGCCCTGGAAGGCCACCGTGATGGTCGCGGTCGGACCGTTACGGTGCTTGGCGACGATCAGGTCGGCCTCGCCCGCGCGGGGGGACTCCTTCTCGTAGGCGTCCTCGCGGTGCAGCAGGATGACCATGTCGGCGTCCTGCTCGATCGAGCCGGACTCACGCAGGTCGGAGACCATCGGCCGCTTGTCGGTGCGCTGCTCGGGGCCACGGTTCAGCTGGGAGAGCGCGATGACCGGCACTTCCAGCTCCTTGGCCAGCAGCTTGAGGTTACGGGACATGTCCGAGACCTCCTGCTGACGGTTCTCGGCCCGGCGGGAGCCGCCGGACTGCATCAGCTGGAGGTAGTCGATGACGACCAGCTTGATGTCGTTGCGCTGCTTCAGCCGGCGGCACTTGGCCCGGATCTCCATCATCGACAGGTTCGGCGAGTCGTCGATGAACAGCGGCGCCTCGCTGACGTCGGGCATCCGGCGGGCGACCCTGGTCCAGTCGTCGTCCGTCATGTTCCCGGAGCGCATGTGGTGCAGCGCCACCCTGGCCTCGGCGGAGAGCAGGCGCATCGCGATCTCGTTGCGCCCCATTTCGAGCGAGAAGATCACGCTCGGCAGCTTGTTCTGGATCGAGCAGGCCCGCGCGAAGTCCAGCGCGAGGGTGGAGTTGTGCGTGGGCACCATCGAGCGGGTGGCCAGGTACAGGTGGTCCGGGTTGTCGACCTGGACGCACCGGACCGGGACGCTGTCGATCTCACGGGCGGCGACGATGTACCGCTGTCCGAGCTTGGGGGTGGCCGGACGCCTGCGGGCCGCGTGCACCGTCCGCTTCCGTTCCAGCCCGAACACCTCGTCCGTCGGCGTGAACGTGATGACGAACAGGGTCGAGGACTCCTCCGAGCGCCCCTCGACCCGCTTCGTGGTCATGCCGCAGCGGTAGCCGAGGCCGACGACGAGCTCGCGGAAGCCCTCGGCCAGAGCCCGGCTGGTGACCGCGAACTGCACCGACCCGGTGTTCGTGACGGTGCCGTCGGTGTCTAGCAGCCCCGCCAGGAGCGCCCGGCGCTGACCGACGGACCCGCGCAGATACGTGTCGGGGATGTGCTTGTTCCCGAGGACGCCGAGGTCGCGCAGAACCACCAGCAGGCTTCCGTGCCTCCTGGTGCACGCGTGGCAGCGCGGCTCGGAGAACGGGGAGGAGCACTCGCTGCCGCAGTCCACGCAGGCGGCGGGCGGCACGGGTGCCGAGACGGACCGGGCCTTGCCGCCACAGGACCTCCCACAGGTCCGGACGTGGGCGAGCTTGGGCACGAAGACCTTGCCGCAGACGGCACAGGCCCGCTCGAAGCGCTTGGGCTCCTCGACGGCGAACCTGACCGCGTACGTCAGCGAGGTCCCGACCGGGACCAGCTCGAAGCCGTCCTCCGCGATCCGCCGGACGACCTCCGGGTCCGCCGAGGTGATCCTCGCGGCCTCGCTGTGACCGTCGCCCAGCCAGGCTCCGAGGGTGTACGGCGCGACGGGCAGGTCCCGGTGCGGAAGGTCGAGCGGCGCCGTGTTCCGCACCGAGTGGTTGGTGCGCCGGTCAGCCGTGTCGCAGTGCAGGGTCGCGGCGATCTCCTTGGTCGTCCTGACCTCTCCGGGGCGGCCCGCCCTGCGCGACGCCCGGGTCTCGGTCAGCCACTGGTGATCCGCATCGGCGATCAGGGCGGTTCCGTCGTCGAACAGGAGCTCGAAGCACGGCCGCCCGGTCATGACCTCGGTGGCAGCCACCACGCGCGTCGGCCTGCCGTCGGCGTCGAGGAGGTGGTCGCCCTCCCGGACCTCGCCCATGGTCGTCCACCCGCCCGGCGTCGGCAGCGGGGTGTCGAGGGCCAGGGCCTTGCCCATCGCGGGGCGGGCCGCGATGACGATCATCTGACCGGGGTGCAGACCGTTGGTGAGCGCGTCGAAGTCGGCGAAGCCGGTCGGCACGCCGGACATCTGGCCCTGCCGGGAGCCGATCGCCTCGATCTCGTCGAGGGCGCCCTCCATGATGTCGGCGAGCGGCGCGTAGTCCTCGTTGGTGCGCTGCTCGGTGACGGCGTAGATCTCCGCCTGGGCGGCGTTGACGATCTCGTCCACGTCGCCCTCGGCCGCGTAGCCCATGCCGGCGATCCGGGTGCCCGCCTCGACCAGCCGGCGCAGCACCGCGCGCTCGTGCACGATCTGGGCGTAGTACTCGGCGTTGGCCGCGGTCGGGACGGAGTTGACCAGGGTGTGCAGGTAGGAGGCGCCGCCGACCCGCTGGAGCTCGCCGCGCTTGGTCAGCTCGCCGGCCACGGTGATCGGGTCGGCCGGCTCGCCACGGGCGTAGAGGTCGAGGATCGCGCCGTGCACCATCTCGTGCGCGGGCCGGTAGTAGTCGGCCGGCTTGAGCACCTCGACCACGTCGGCGATGGCGTCCTTGGAGAGCAGCATGCCGCCGAGGACGGACTTCTCGGCGTCCAGGTCCTGCGGGGGGACGCGCTCGAAGCCGTCCATCCCGCCCCCGCCCCCGCCATCGCCCTCGTCCCGGCGCTGCCAGCCGCCCTTGCCGCCCTCCGACCGGCCGCCCTTGCCGTCCTTCTGGAAGCCGCCCTTCTGGGAGCCGTCGCGGCCACCGCCCTGACGCCCCTCGCCGCGGCCGCGCGAGACCGGCAGCCGGTCACCGGGGCCGTCCGGGAAGGGCCCGTCGTCGAAGGCGCCGGCGGGGAAGGGATCCTCGGCGTTCTGCCAGTCCTCCTCCGGCGGCGGGGCGTCGTGGTCGTCGTACTGGGGGCCGGTCACGCGTGTTCCCCGATCAGCGAGTGGTGCGAAGTCTGGAGCCGGCCGTGCCGGTGGCTGGGTGGAGCGGATCCGCTCCTCTTTGTACGCCACGGCTCAGACAAATCGGACGCCGGGGCGGTGGGAGTGTCGGGCGGAGGGCCCACGCTAAGGCGCCGGACGCCGTTGCGCCAAGGCGGTTATCCACAGGGGGTGTGGATGAACGGCCCCGTCCTGTGGAGAACTGCCGCAAAGCTGTGGACACCCCTGTGGACGTCCCTGTGGATAACCGGACGATCGATCCACCGTCAACCTGTTGACCTGGGATTACCTCTTCCCGGGCCTGTGCATGAGAAATTCTTCACACACCTCCGAACGGCTGTCGGCACGGAGCGGACGAACCTCGTCGCTCAAGATTGCGAGTAATGGTCACCTGCCACTTACATCCATTACCTGTGGATGAGTAGCCTGGAGCCCATGACCGCCTCGCCGACCCCGGCCCCCTCACGACGCCGGCACGACCGGGAGATCCTCGCCCTGGCCGTGCCGGCCTTCGGCGCCCTGGTCGCCGAACCGCTCTTCCTGATGGCCGACTCGGCGATCGTCGGCCACCTCGGCACCCCCCAGCTGGCCGGGGTGGGCATCGCCGCCGCCGCGCTCTCCACCGCGACCGGCGTGTTCGTCTTCCTCGCCTACGCCACCACCTCGGCGGTCGCCCGCCGGATCGGCGCCGGGGACCGCAGGGGCGCCGTGCAGCAGGGCATCGACGGCATCTGGCTCGCCCTGGGCCTGTCCGTCCCCGTCGTCCTGCTCACCCTGCTGCTGGCCCCCTGGGCGGCCGACGTGCTGGGCGCCTCGGCGACCGCCGCGCCGCACGCCGTGACGTACCTGCGGATCAGCTCCCTGGGCATCCCGGCGATGCTCATGGTGCTGGCCGCCACCGGGGTGCTGCGCGGCCTCCAGGACACCCGCACGCCGCTGGTGGTGGCCGTCGGCGGCTTCGCGGCCAACATCGGCCTGAACGCCGGCCTGGTGTACGGCGCCGGGCTCGGGGTGGCCGGCTCGGCCTGGGGCACCGTGCTGGCGCAGACCGGGATGGCCGCCGCCTACCTGGTCGTGGTGGTCCGCGGCGCCCGCCGGGAGGGGGCCTCGCTGCGACCGGACGCGGCGGGCATCCGGGCCGGGGCCAGGGCCGGCGGCCCGCTGCTGGTCCGGACGATCAGCCTGCGCGCGGTGCTGATGACCGCCACCGCGGTGGCCGCCCGGCTCGGCGACGACCAGGTGGCCGCCCACCAGATCACCATGACGCTGTTCAACTTCCTGGCCTTCGCGCTGGACGCCATCGCGATCGCGGGCCAGGCCGTCATCGGCCGCTTCCTGGGCGCCTCGGACGTCCCGGGCGCCAGGGCCGCCACCCGCCGGATGGTCGAGTGGGGCATCGTCTCCGGGCTGGTCCTCGGCCTGCTGGTGGTGCTCGCCCGCCCGCTGTACGTCCCGCTGTTCACGCCCGATCCGGCCGTCCGGGCCCAGCTGGGCACCGCCCTGCTGCTGCTGGCGCTCACCCAGCCGGTGGCCGGACTGGTCTTCGTCCTGGACGGGGTGCTGATGGGGGCCGGGGACGGCCCCTACCTGGCCTGGGCCGGACTCGCGACCCTGGTGGTGTTCGTCCCGGTGGCCCTCGCGGTGCCGGCCACCGGCGCCGGACTGGCCGGGCTCTGGTGGGCGATGAACCTGTTCATGCTGCTGCGGGCCGGTTTCCTGGCCTGGCGCGCCCGCGGCGGCAAGTGGCTGGTCACCGGAGCGGTGCGCGGCTGAAGCGGGCCCTCGCGGGCCCGAGGGCCGGGTTCTCGGCCCCTGGGAAAAGACCGAGGGCCGGACTCCCGAAGGAGTCCGGCCCTCGGGCCTGGTGCTACGGAGCTCAGGCAGCCACGACGGCGACGTCGAGGTTGGCCACGACGTCCGAGTGCAGCTTGACCGAGACCTTGTGGGTGCCCACGGTCTTGATCGGCGAGGTGATCGCGACGGCGCGCTTGTCCACCGCCGGGCCGCCGGCGGCCTTGATGGCCTCGACGACGTCGGCCTGGGTCACCGAACCGAACAGACGGCCGGCGTCGCCCGAGCGGACGGCCAGCTTGACCTGGACGCCCTCGAGCTTGCCCTTGACCTCGGCGGCGGCCTCGAGGGTCTGGATGGCGTGGATCTTGCGGGCGCGACGGATGGCGTCGACGTCCTTCTGACCACCCTTGGTCCAGCGGATGGCGTAGCCACGCGGGACCAGGTAGTTGCGGGCGTAGCCGTCCTTGACCTCGACGACCTCGCCGGCGGAGCCGAGACCCGGCACCTCGTGAGTGAGGATGATCTTCATTACTTGGTCACCCTCTCTTAGCGCGCGGTGCTGGTGTAGGGCAGCAGCGCCATCTCACGGCTGTTCTTCACGGCCGTGGCGACGTCACGCTGGTGCTGGGTGCAGTTGCCGGTCACCCGGCGGGCACGGATCTTTCCGCGGTCGGAGATGTACTTCCGCAGCAGGTTCGTGTCCTTGTAGTCAACGTAGTTGACCTTGTCCTTGCAGAAGACGCAAACCTTCTTCTTCGGCTTGCGAGCAGGCGGCTTCGCCATTGTGTGCTCCATTTGGGGTTCACGGCCCGGCAGGCGTCCGGGGACGCCGCGGCCGGGCCGCACGAAATCTGTCAGCTCTTAGAACGGGGGCTCTTCCGAGTAGCCGCCGCCACCGCCGGCCGGGGCACCCCAGCTGCCGCCCTGGTTTCCACCGGACGGGGCGCTGGACGCCCACGGGTCGTCGGAGGGGCCGGACTGGGCGCCGCCGGAGTTCCCACCCCAGCTGCCGCCGCCCTGCTGGCCGCCACCGCCACCGGAGTTTCCACCCCAGTTGCCGCCGCCGCCCTGGCCGCCGCCCTGCTGGCCGCCGAAGCCGCCACCGGGGCCGCCGGACCGGTTGGCCCGGGTGACCTTGGCGGTCGCCGAGCGCAGGCTCGGGCCGACCTCGTCGACCTCGACCTCGAAGACCGTCCGCTTCTCGCCTTCCTTGGTCTCGTAAGACCGCTGGCGCAGTCGGCCCTGCACGATGACGCGCATGCCGCGTTGCAGCGACTCGGCCACGTTCTCCGCCGGCTGCCGCCAGACGTTGCACGTGAGGAAGAGGCTCTCGCCGTCCTTCCACTCGTTCGTCTGACGGTCGAAGGTGCGGGGGGTGGACGCGATGCGGAACTTCGCGACCGCCGCACCCGACGGGGTGAAGCGCAGCTCGGGGTCGTCGACGAGATTGCCGACGAGGGTGATGACGGTCTCGCCTGCCATGGTGGTGATGACCTCTCGGGAAGATGTCCGTTCACCGCTGTTTCACGTGAAACAGCGGACGCGAGCTACCCGAGACCCGAAGGCCTCAGAGGTGGCTCAGTGGGTGTCCGGGCGCAGGACCTTGGTCCGCAGAACCGACTCGCTCAGGCCCAGCTGGCGGTCGAGCTCCTTGACGACCTCAGGCGTGGCCTTGAGGTCGATGACCGAGTAGATGCCCTCGGACTGCTTGTTGATCTCGTAAGCCAGACGGCGGCGACCCCAGGTGTCGACCTTCTCCACCTTGCCACCCGCGTTGCGGACGACGGCGAGGAAGCTCTCGATCAGGGGGGAGACAGCGCGCTCCTCGACCGAGGGGTCGAGGATGACCATCAGCTCGTAGTGACGCATGAGTAACCCACCTCCTTTGGACTCAGCGGCCACGGTCTCTCCGTGGCAGGAGGGTTGTGCGTAGCGTCGGCACCGGTGCGGTGACGACGACTCCGGCCCACCGTAGCGGCCGGGTCGGACAGTCGGCCCCGCTCCACCCGACAGCGGGCGTCGCCCGGAAGAGGGCGCAGAGGGGGCACAACTACACCAGTGCAGACGGCACAGCCTACCTGCACCCGGACGGCCGAACAAAACGCATAGGGGTTGTGGGAGTGACCCAACCGCCGCAATCTGGACGGAACGGGATTCCTGCCCGTTCGTCTCCACGCCAGGAGGTGGGACCCATGGCCCAGTCCGTCCACCGCATGCCCGCGCTCACGCTGAACACCGACGGCCACCCGCACCCCCGCGAGAACACCCTGGTGGGCGTCACCGCCCTGCTGGGCGTGATCGCCTTCACCACCTCGTTCTTCCACAACCTGCACCTGCTGACCTCGTGGACCGGCCTGTTCGGGATCGTCGCCGGCCTGTGGGGCATGTTCGTCTCGGTCACCACCGCCGAGCGCTTCGTCCTGATGGTCTCGCTGGGCGCCGCCGCCCTCGGCTTCTACCTCGGCATCGCCCGGGGCGGTCTCTGGGGCTGAACCGCCCCCGCGCCCGCCCGCTGGGACCGAGCCCACAGGGCCCGTCCGGAACCCTCGCCGCCCCCGTCGCGTATCTGCAGAGGAGACAGGTACCCGACGGGGGCGCCGCCGTGCCCGCCGGAACGGGTGCCCGGGCCCCGGACGATAAGGTCAGCCCGAGAACCTGGGCCACCGCAGCCCGACCGACGAGGAGCACCGAGCAATGAGCCTGCGCCTGAGGACGATCACCCGCGAGGAGCACCTCGCCTTCATCAGGAGCCGCGCCTCGGCCAGCCACATGCAGGTGCCGTCGTGGGGTGACGTGAAGGCCGAGTGGCGTTCCGAGTCGATCGGCTGGTTCGACGAGGCCAACCAGCTCGTCGGCGCCGGCCTGGTGCTCTACCGCCAGCTGCCGAAGCTCAAGCGCTACCTCGCCTACCTGCCCGAGGGCCCGGTCATCGACTGGTTCGACCGCGACCTCGACCGCTGGCTCTCCCCGATGCTGGCGCACCTGAAGTCCCAGGGCGCGTTCTCGGTGAAGATGGGCCCGCCGGTGGTCATCCGCCGCTGGGACGCCCCCACCATCAAGGAGGCCATCGCCGCCAAGCAGGCCAAGCGCCTGCGCGACGTCGAGGCCGACTGGTACGAGGCCCGCGCCTTCGAGGTGGCCGACCGGCTGCGCAAGGCCGGCTGGCTCCAGGGCGAGGAGGGCGGCGCCGGCTTCGGCGACGTCCAGCCCCGCTACGTCTTCCAGGTGCCGCTGGCCAACCGCTCGCTGGACGACATCCAGAAGGGCTTCAACCAGCTCTGGCGCCGCAACATCAAGAAGGCCGAGAAGAGCGGCGTCGAGGTCGTCCAGGGCGGCTACGACGAGCTGCCGGTCTTCCACCAGCTCTACCTGGTCACCGCCGAGCGCGACAAGTTCACCCCGCGCCCGCTGGCCTACTTCCAGCGGATGTGGAACGCCCTCACCGCCGAGGACCCGAACCGGATGCGGCTCTACATCGCCTACCACGAGGGCGAGCCGCTGGCCGCGACCACGATGCTGGTGGTCGGCGAGCACGTCTGGTACTCCTACGGCGCCTCGGCCAACCACAAGCGCGAGGTCAAGCCGTCCAACGCCATCCAGTGGCGGATGATGCGCGACTCCTACGCCCTCGGCGGCGGGGTGTACGACCTGCGCGGCATCAGTGACACCCTGGACGAGAACGACCACCTGTTCGGCCTGATCCAGTTCAAGGTCGGCACCGGCGGCCAGGCGGCCGAGTACCTCGGCGAGTGGGACTTCCCGCTCAACAAGCTGCTGCACAAGGCCCTCGACCTCTACATGTCCCGCCGCTGAGGAGACTGACCCGATGACGCTGTCGCTCTACCTCGAGACCGAACGCTGGCGCGACCACCAGCGCTCCGTCCTCGCCGAGTTCCCCGGGCTGGTCCCGGTCGCCAAGGGGAACGGCTACGGCCTGGGCAACCACCGGCTGGCCGAGGAGGCGACGCTGCTGGGCACCGGGGTGCTCGCCGTCGGTACCGCGTACGAGGCGGCCGACGTCGCCGAGTGGTACGGCGGTGAGCTGCTGGTGCTCACCCCCTACCGGGTCGGCGAGGAGATACTGCCACTGCCGCACGCCCGGGTGATCCGGACGGTCGCGAGCGTGGCGGCGCTGCGGTCGCTGCACGGCGCCCGGGTGGTGCTGGAGTGCATGACCACCATGCGCCGGCACGGCGTGAGCGCGGACGACCTGCGCACCGCCGCCGCCGAGCTGGACGGCGTCAGCTTCGAGGGGCTGGCGCTGCACCTGCCGATGGACCGGCCGGACGGCTCCAGCCCGGTCGAGGAGGTCGCCCACTGGGTGGACACCGCCGTGGCGGCCGGCATCCCGGTGCACACCGTGTTCGTCAGCCACCTCGGCGCGGCCGGCATGGAGCAGCTGGCCCAGCGCTACCCCCGGACGGTCTTCCGGGCCCGGATCGGCACCAGGCTCTGGCTGGGCGACCACGCCGCGCTGGAGGTCAGGGCCACCGTCCTGGACGTCACCCCGCTGAAGAAGGGCGACCGCTACGGCTACCGCCAGCACCCGGCGCCCTCCGACGGCCACATCCTGGTGGTCGCCGGCGGCACCGCGCACGGCATCGGCCTGGAGGCGCCCAAGTACGTGCAGAGCATGGGGGCGCGGGCCAAGGGCATCGCCCGGGCCGGTCTGGCGACCGTCAACAAGACCAGGTCGCCGTTCCACTGGGCCGGCAAGCAGCTGTGGTTCGCCGAGCCGCCGCACATGCAGGTCTCGCTGCTGTTCCTGGACGCGGAGACCGCCCCGCCGGCGATCGGCGAGGAGCTCGGTCTCCAGGTCCGGCACACCACCACGCACTTCGACCGCGTGGTGGACCGCTGAGCCGCTGATCCCCTGAGCCGCTGAGGCGCTGAGGCGCGGCTACGGCTTCTCGGCCGGCTCCGGCAGTTCGGGCTCGTTCAGCCACTGCTCGGGGCCGGCCGGCGCGTACCCGGCGTAGCTCTCCTCCTCGCGCAGCCGGCGGGCGGTGCCCAGCACGAACACGTCCGGGGCGTGGTCCAGCACCCCGCCCGAGGGGTCGTCGCTGCCGTCCCAGCGGACCGGGTCGTGGTCCGGGTCGAGGGCGTCGCGGACCACCATGACGACCAGGTAGAGCGTGCCGAGCAGGTGCAGCGCGACCGCGAAGTGGTACCAGCCCTCGCCGAGCCCGTGCTGCTTGGAGCCGGTGACGAAGCCCAGGTGGGACCAGATGCCCAGGGTGTAGAGCACCTCGCAGGCCTGCCAGATCAGGAAGTCCCGCCAGCGCGGCCTGGCCAGCACCGCGAGCGGCAGCAGCCAGAGCGCGTACTGCGGCGAGTACACCTTGTTGGCCAGCACGAACAGCGCGACGACCAGGAAGGCCAGCTGCGCGAAGCGCGGCCGGCGCGGGGCCGAGAGGCCGAGCCACGCTATGGCCAGGCAGCCCAGCACCATCAGCACGCCGATGTAGAGGTCGAGGTCGGCCAGCCCGGCGCCGCGGCTCTGCATCAGGATCAGCCAGAACGAGCCGTAGTCCTCGCCGCGGTGCTTGCTGAACACGTAGAAGGTCGACCAGCCCTGCCAGTTGGCCATCATGATCGGCAGGTTGACCAGCAGCCAGGAGCCGACCGCCCCGCCCAGCGCCAGCCGGAACTCGCGCCACCTGCCGGACCGCCAGCAGAGCACCAGCAGCGGGCCGAGCAGCAGCAGCGGATAGAGCTTGGCGGCGGTGGCCAGACCGATGAAGACGCCGGCCCAGCCCGGCCGGGCGCCGGACCACCAGGCCATCGCGACGGCGGCCAGGGCGACCGCGAGCAGGTCCCAGTTGACGGTGCCGTTGAGCAGCAGGACGGGGGCGAGCGCGAACAGCAGCGCGTCCCACGGACGGCGCCGGTGGGTACGCGAGAGCGCCACCGCGGCGACCACCGCGCAGGCCATCAGCATCCCGGCGTTGATCGCCCAGAACCACTGCTCCTGGCTCTGCTGGTCCCCGCCGCCGGGCGTCAGCCAGGCCGCGACCTGCATGAACAGGCCGGTCAGCACCGGGTACTCGAGGTACTGGAGGTCCCCCGAGGAGCCCGGGATGCGGTCCACGTACGGGTGCAGCCCGGCCGCGAAGCCGCGTCCGGAGAACAGGTGCGGGATGTCGCTGTAGCAGGCGTGCACGTACTGCGGCGAGCCCGGCTGGAACCAGGCCTGCTCGTAGCAGGGCAGCTTCTGCACCATGCCGAGCACCGAGACCACGATCACCGCGAGTGCCAGGAAGCGCGCCGGGATCCACCAGGAGACGCCGAGCAGGGCCCGGCGCCCGGGGGGCCCGCCGAACAGCTCGCTGCCCGCCGCCGCCACCGGATCCTCGTCGGCCGGGACGACCACGGTGTCGGCCGACGGCGCGGCCGTGGCGACGGCTGCCGGGGTGGGCCCTGCGGCGGCGCCGGACCCGACCGGGCCGGCGGTTTCGTCACGATCGCTCGACGTCATGCCGGACATCCTGCCGCACCGGTCCCGCTGGGACGAGGAGGACCCCGCAACGGTCTGCATGCCGGACGGCGGGCGGGTTCGCCAATCGTGACGAAACGGCCATGACGGTGGCGGCGCCGCTGCCGGGGAGCCGTGGTGCCCGTGCGGGAGGAACGGCGGCGCCCGTAAGGAACACGGCGGCGCCCGGACGGAAAACGGCGGTGGCGGCCCTCCGAGGAGGACCGCCACCGCCGTTCCGGGTTCCGCCGGGCAGCGGCTACTGCCCGCCCGCTCCGCCCAGAAGGCCGCCGGTGCTGCTCGGCGTCGGCCTGCCGCCGCCGGTCGGCTTGCCGCCGCCGGTGCCACCGCTGCCGTTGCCGCCGCCAGGCGGGGTGCTGTCCCCGGGCGTCGGGGTCGTCGGGCAGCCGACGGGCGGCAGGCACGTGTTGCTCGGGTTCGGTGCCTTGCTCGTCGTGTGGGGCGCCGGCTGGTCGCCGGGGCAGTCCACGCCCGGCACGCAGGTCGGGGTGGTGGGCTGCTGCGGCTGCACCGGCGGCTGCGGCGCCTGCGACTGGGTCTGCTGCGGCGGGGCCGACGGGGCCTCGGTCGTGGGCGGGGGCGTCGTCGGGGTGAACGTGGACGGCGCACCGGAGGAGTCCACCGCGGTGCCGACCGGCTGCGGGGTCGGGAAGTCCATCTTCTTCTCGTTGGCCAGCGCGGCCTTCATGTACCGGGTGAAGACGTCGGTCGGGATGTCACCACCGTGGATGGACTCCTTGCCGCCGGTGCCGTTGAGCGACTGCCGCTCGTGCTTGCTCGGGTCCTCGCGCCACATCGCGACGCTGGTCACCAGCTGCGGGGTGTAGCCGACCCACCAGGCCGACTTGTTCTGGTCGGTGGTACCGGTCTTGCCGGCCACCGGGCGGCCCAGCTCCTTCGTCTTCTTGCCGGTACCGTTCACCGCCACGTTCACCAGCGAGTCGGTGACGTTGTCCGCGACGGCCGGCTCCAGCGCGACCTTGAGCTCCTTCTTGCCGAAGCCCGGGCGCTCCACGCCGCTCACCTCGACCTTGGTGACCGAGTACGGCTCGGCCTCCTTGCCGCTGGCCGCCAGGGTGCCGTAGGCGGTGGCCATCCGGATCGGGCTGATGGTGGAGGTGCCGAGCGGGAAGGTCGCCGTCTTCGGGTCGGCGAGGCTGTCCTTCTTGACGCCCATCTGCACCGCGATGTCGGCCACGTTCTGGCCGCCGACGTCCTGGTTGAGCTGGACGAAGGGCACGTTGTACGAGTACTGCATGGCCTGCCGCAGCGAGACGTAGCCGCGCTTGCCCGAGTCCTCGTTCTTCTGCCGGTACGGCTTGCCGTCGTCGCCGATCACCAGCGAGCCGTCCGGCTTGCGGATCTCGGACATGTCGTCGGCCAGGTAGCGGCTGTCGGAGTTGATCCGCTTCGGCTTGCCCTTGTCGTCCTTCGCCGTCTGCACGCCGACCTGCATCGCGGTGGCCAGCACGAAGGGCTTGAAGGTCGAGCCGACCTGGACGCCGGTGGCGTCGGCGTTGTTGTCGAAGTGGCCGTTCTCCACGCCGTCGCCGCCGTAGAGGGCGATGATCGCGCCGTCTCCGGGACGGATGCTCGCGGAGCCGAACTGGATGTTGGTGTCGTTGTTCGGCCGCTTCGCCGGGTCGAGGTTCTCCGACTTGACGTCGTCGACCGCCTTCTTCAGGGCGTCGACCTTGTCCTTCTCGAAGGTGGTGTAGATCTTCAGGCCGCCCCGGTCGATCATCTGCTGGGTGATCGTCTTGTCGGTGGCCAGCACGTACTTGTTGGCGGTGTCGACCAGGTAGCTGATCTCACCGTTCATGTTGGAGCTGGGCTTCTGCGGGAGCGGGGCGGGGAACGTGGTGCACTTGGCCCGTTCCTCCGGGGTGATGGCCTTGGTGTCCACCATCTGATCCAGGATCCAGTTCCACCGGCCCTGGGCCCGTTCCTTGTTGTCCGGGTTGGTGGGGTCGTAGTACGTCGCACCCTTGAGCAGCCCGGCCAGCATGGCGCTCTGGCAGATGTCCAGGTCCTTGGCGTCCACCCCGTAGTACGCCTGGGCGGCCGCCTGGGCACCGTTCGCACCGCGGCCGAACCAGCTGGTGTTGAGGTACCCGGTGAGGATCTCGCTCTTCTCCTTGTCCTGGTTGATCTTCAGCGTGATGAAGAACTCCCTCACCTTGCGGCTGAGGGTCTGTTCCTGGCTCAGGTAGGCGTTCTTCACGTACTGCTGGGTGATCGTCGAGGCGCCCTGGGTCTCACCGCCCTTCGCCATGTTGTAGACGGCGCGGAGCATGCCCTTGGGGTCGATGCCGCTGTCGGTCTCGAAGGTCTTGTTCTCCGCGGCGATGACGGCGTGCTGGAGGTGCGGGCTGATGTCCTTGAGCTCGACGATCTGACGGTTGGTCTGGCCCTTGCGGGTCATCTCCGTGTTGTCGGCCCAGTAGTAGATGGTGTTCTGGTCCTTCACCAGCTCGTTCAGCTTCGGGACATCGGTGGTCTGGTACAGGTAGAACACCAGGCCGACGAAGCAGCCGAAGACCAGCAGGACGCCGCTCAGCCACTGCCGCCAGGAGGGCAGCCAGCGCCGGACGCCGGTCTTGCCGAACCGCGGGTAGTCGATGAACCGCTTCTTGCCGGGGCCGGCGGCCGCGGCGGCGGAGCCCGCGGCGGCACCGCGCCCGGGACCGCCCTTGCCCTTCTTCTGGGCGGCCTTGCGCATCTCCGCACGGGTCATCCGGGGCTGCTGTGCGGTCTCCCTGACCCCCGGGGGGCGCCCCCGGCCGACGCCGTCCGAGCGCAGCTCGTCGGGCCCCGGCCCCCCGCCTTGACGGCCTCCGCCGCCCGGGGGCTGCTGCCCGTCACCGCCCGGGTTGGGCGTCCTTCGCCGTCGCTCGCTCATCTTCCAGCCACTCCTCGCCAGGCGTTTCCAGCCTGAAGGCAGGGTTCACGTCCGATGCCCGCCAACCGCCCTGATCCCGGAGGTGGTCCTCGTGCACACGCGACAGCGTACGCAGCACGGATATACAACTAATCGGACATCAGTTGCCAATGCCCTCAAAACGGCAACAGATCATTACACGCCCGTTGCCAATGCCGTCCGCGCGTCGGCTTGTGATCACGTTCACGCGCGCCCCCCTTGCCGGTTCCGGGGGTCGGGTTTACTGTTCTCGATATATCGAGCCGATACATCGAAGCGGAATACCGCCGGATGCAGCGGCCGGACCGAGGCCGAGAGGGAGGAGGACGACGGCAGTGGGCAGACGCTCAGGAGTGCTGGAGTTCGCCGTCCTCGGCCTGCTCCACGACGCCCCGATGCACGGCTACGAGCTGCGCAAGCGCCTCAACATCCTGCTCGGGACGTTCCGCGCACTCTCCTACGGGACGCTGTACCCCTGCCTGAAGAACCTGGTCGCCCAGGGCTTCCTGGTCGAGGACAACCCGGACGTCGAGTACGTCCCGGCCACCGCCCTCAACGGCAAGCGGTCCAAGATCGTCTACCGGCTCTCCGCCGAGGGGAAGCAGCGCTTCGAGGAACTGCTCGCCGACTCCGGCCCGGACGCCTGGGAGGACGAGCACTTCGGCGTGCACTTCGCGTTCTTCGGCCAGACCGACCGGGCCGTGCGGATGCGCGTCCTGGAGGGGCGCCGCAGCCGGCTGGAGGAGCGGCTGGAGCGGATGCGCAACTCGCTGGCCCGCGCCCGTGAGCGGTTCGACGACTACACCGTCGAACTCCAGCGGCACGGACTGGAGTCGGTGGAGCGTGAGGTCCGCTGGCTCAACGAGCTGATCGAGACCGAGCGGTCCAACCGCACCGGCCGGACCGGTCCCGACACCGGTGGCGACCCCGCCGCCGGTCCCCACAAGACTTCGGACGGCCGTGGCCGGGAAGCCGGGTCCACGGACCCGTCCGGGCCACCGTACGACCGCCCGGGGCGCTCCGCCGAGGAGCGCTGACACCGCGCCAGCCCTGTGCCGCGCGGCAGGATCGGGCGCCTCGCGCCCGTACATGCAGTCATCGAAGAAGCAGGACGAGTTCCGCCTACCCCGGCGGTCCTCATGAGATCACAGGGAGCAACCGGAATGGGTTCGGTTCGCGTAGCCATCGTGGGCGTGGGCAACTGCGCCGCGTCGCTGGTGCAGGGTGTCGAGTACTACAAGGACGCCGACCCGGCCGGCAAGGTCCCCGGGCTGATGCACGTCCAGTTCGGTGACTACCACGTCCGTGACGTGGAGTTCGTCGCCGCCTTCGACGTCGACGCCAAGAAGGTCGGCTTCGACCTGGCCGACGCCATCGGCAACAGCGAGAACAACACCATCAAGATCTGCGACGTCCCGCCGACCGGCGTGACCGTCCAGCGCGGCCACACCCTCGACGGCCTGGGCAAGTACTACCTGGAGACCATCGAGGAGTCGGACGAGGCGCCGGTCGACGTCGTCCAGGTCCTCAAGGACCAGCAGGTCGACGTCCTGGTCTGCTACCTGCCCGTCGGTTCCGAGGACGCGGCCAAGTTCTACGCCCAGTGCGCCATCGACGCCAAGGTCGGCTTCGTGAACGCCCTGCCGGTGTTCATCGCGGGCACCAAGGAGTGGGCGGACAAGTTCACCGAGGCCGGCGTGCCGATCGTCGGTGACGACATCAAGTCGCAGGTCGGCGCGACCATCACGCACCGCGTGATGGCCAAGCTGTTCGAGGACCGCGGTGTCATCCTCGAGCGCACCATGCAGCTGAACGTCGGCGGCAACATGGACTTCAAGAACATGCTCGAGCGCGAGCGCCTGGAGTCCAAGAAGATCTCCAAGACCCAGGCCGTCACCTCGCAGATCCGCGACCGCGAGCTGGGTGCCAGGAACGTCCACATCGGTCCCTCGGACTACGTGGCCTGGCTGGACGACCGCAAGTGGGCCTACGTCCGCCTGGAGGGCAAGGCCTTCGGCGACGTCCCGCTGAACCTGGAGTACAAGCTGGAGGTCTGGGACTCCCCGAACTCCGCCGGTGTCATCATCGACGCCCTGCGTGCCGCGAAGATCGCCAAGGACCGCGGCATCGGCGGCCCGATCCTCTCGGCCTCCTCGTACTTCATGAAGTCCCCGCCGGTCCAGTACTTCGACGACGAGGCCCGCGAGAACGTCGAGAAGTTCATCCGCGGCGAGGTCGAGCGCTGAGCATCGCGAAGTTCGCGACTGTCGAGCACGGTGCGCTGAGCATCGCGAAGTTCGCGACTGTCGAACACGGTGCGCCGAGCTGACCGCTCGTAGCCCGGCAGAAGAGCCCGCGGTCTCCGGATCGCGGGCTCTTCACGTTTTCGAGGCCAATGTTTCACGTGAAACGGCGACCGGTTCCATGGCACCCTGGGCGGGTGGCGATCACCGAGAACGGCAGCACCCACCGGTCCGCACACCGGGCCACGCTCCTCGGCCTGATGCAGGGTCGCGACTTCCGGCGGCTGCTGACCGCCCGGGTGCTCTCCCAGCTCTCGGACGGCGTCTTCCAGGTCTCGCTCGCCGCGTACGTGGTCTTCTCCCCCGAGAAGCAGTCCTCCCCCGCCGACATCGCCTCGGTGCTGGCCGTGATGCTGCTGCCGTTCTCGGTGATCGGCCCGTTCGCCGGTGTGCTGCTCGACCGCTGGCGCCGCCGTCAGGTGCTCTACTTCGGCAACCTGGCCCGCTTCGGACTGGGCCTGGGCACCGGTGCGCTGCTGCTGGCGGAGGCGCCGACCTGGCTGTTCTTCGCCTCGGCCCTGCTGGTCACCGCGCTCAACCGGTTCATCCTGGCCGGCCTGTCCGCCGCCCTGCCCAGGGTCGTGGAGCAGGACCAGCTGGTCACCGCCAACGCCCTCTCCCCCACCCTCGGCACGGTCGCCGCCGCCTCGGGCGGGGGCATCGGCTTCCTGCTGCACCAGCTGATGGCGCCCGGCCCGAAGGCCGACGCCGCCCTGGTCACGGTGGCCGCGCTGCTCTACCTGGCGGCCGCCCTGGCCGCCCGGCGGATGGACCGCGACCTGCTCGGCCCCGATCAGCACGGGGACCGCCCCGCGCTCGGCCAGGCGCTGGTCCGGGCCGCCGTCGAACTCGGCGCCGCCGTGCGCCACCTGGTCCGGGACTGCCGGCCCGCCGTGCACGCGCTGGCCGCCGTCACCGCGGCCCGGTTCTGCTACGGCGTGCTGATCGTGGTCGTGGTGATGCTCGCCCGGTACACCTTCAACGACCCGACCGACAGCGCGGCCGGGCTGGTCACCCTCGGCCAGGCGGTCGGCCTGTCCGCCGCCGGGTTCTTCGTCGCCGCGGTGGTCAGCCCCTGGTGCACCCGCCGGCTGGGCCTGGCCGGGTGGATGACGGCCTGCCTGGTCGCCCCCGTGGTCTTCGTCCCGGCGCTCGGCCTGAGCTTCACGCTGGTGCCCTGCCTGATCGCCGCCCTGCTGCTCGGGGTGGTCACCCAGGGCACCAAGATCTGCGCCGACACGGCGGTGCAGGAGTCGGTCGAGGACGAGTTCCGCGGCCGGGTCTTCGCCATCTACGACGTGCTGTTCAACGTCGCCTTCGTGGCCGCCGCCCTGGTCACCGCGCTGGTGCTGCCGCTGTCCGGCCGCTCCGTCACGGTGGTCGTCGGGGTCGCCGGGGTATACGCCCTGACGGCGGTCCTCTACCTGGGCGCCGCCCGCCGGAGCCCGCTCCCCCGGTGACCAGGCCTCCTGAGCCCCCTCGGGGGCTCGGGCCGACGGCGTCCGACCGACTCGCTAAGGTACTCAACCTGTCGGAACGACAGAATTCCGTCTCGGGGGACGAACTGATGAACACACCGCCGAATCCGTACGCCCAGCCGGCACCACCCCCGGCGGGCCCGCCCGGCGCACCGGCGTACGGCGCACCGGCGTACGGGGCACCCGTTCCGCCGCCGGCCGCGCCGTACGGGCCGCCGCCGGCCTACGGGCAGCCGGCGCCGCCGCCCCCGGCCGGCTACGGCCCGCCACCGGCCTACGGACAACAGCCGTACGGGCAGCAGCCATACGGACATCCCCCCTACGGGCAGCCGGCCCCCGGACCGTACGGGCAGCAGCCGCCCCCCGGGCCGTACGTCCCCCCGCAGTCCGCCCCCGCGGCGCCGCCCGCGCCGCCCGCCAAGCGCGGCCTCCGCTCCAAGCTGCGGATCTTCGGGGTGGTCGGCGGCTGCCTGGCGCTGGCGGTGAGCTACTTCGTCGCCGGGCCGAGCGTCAGCAGCGCCAAGCCGGGCGACTGCGTGCAGGCGAGCGGATCCCGTGACGTCGAGATCGTCAAGTGCACTGACCCCAAAGCGAATTACCGCGTGCTGGCGAAGTTCGAGGGCACCACCGACGTGACCCGCTGCAAGCAGACGCAGCAGACCGCGAGCACGGTGTCGGGCAAGAGCGGCCGCCGCTGGAACAAGAAGCGGTACGTGCTCTGCCTGGGCTCGCTGACGCCCGCCACCACCGGCGTCCCGCCGGTGAAGAAGTCCTGACCTCTTCCGCCACTCCTTCCCGGGGGACCACCTTGTCCGTTCCGCCTCCGCCCCAGATGCCGTACGGCCCGCCACCGGGCGACGGCAACCCGTACGCCTCCGGCGGCTCCTACGGCGCTCCGCCACCGCCGCCACCGCCCCCCGGGTACGGCTACCCGAGCCCCCCGCCGCCGCCCGGGCCGCCGTACGGCGGCCCGCCGCAGGACGGTTACGGCTACGGGTACCCGCCGCCACCGCCCCCGATGGACGGCACCACCTGCCGGTTCTGCGGCGGCTACCCGGCGGTGAACGCCACCGTCCGCGGCCACCAGGGCCTGATCATCGCCTTCCGGATGCTGCGGATGACCGGCCCGTTCTGCCGCACCTGCGGCACGGCGACGGTGCGCGACATGTCGGCCCGGACGCTGGTCCAGGGCTGGTGGAGCCTGGTGTCCTGGCTGCTGACCCCGATCACGCTGCTGCTGAACCTCGGCCCGCACAACAGGTTCAAGCGGCTGCCGCACCCCGTCCCCGGCAGCCACGGCCCGCAGCTGGACCCGGGCGTCCCGCTGACCAGCCGGCCGCACATCGCGATGCTGCTGGTGCCGGTCTCGCTGGCGGTCGCCCTGACGCTGGCCGCCACCGGGGTGCTCGGCCCGAAGAAGGACGGCCCGGTCGCCGACCCGACGCCGTCCCCCACCCTGCTGACGTTCTCGCCCACCCCGCTGCCGACGCCGACCCTCACGCTCCCGCCGCCGGCCTTCCCCTCGCCGACCTTCACGGTGCCGACGCCGACCCTCACGCTCCCGCCGGTCACCACCCCGACCGACTCGGACTCCAAGGTCGACTCGGCCGGTGTCGGTGACTGCCTGCGCAACGCGAACGGCACCAGCGAGACCACCGACACCCACCCGAAGATCACCGTGGTGCCCTGCACGGACGCCAAGGCGCAGTACAAGATCGTCTACAAGTACCTCGCCACCTCCGACGAGAAGTCCTGCGAGAAGCAGCCGAAGTCGGACAGCTGGTACACCAGCAAGCACCCCAACCTCCCGGTCCTCGACTACGTGCTCTGCCTGAAGCAGGTCAAGTAGCCGGAACCGGACGAGGGGTGGGGGCGGCCCCCCGCCGGGGGCCCCCCCCCCCGGGGGGGGGCCCCCCCCCCCCCCCGGGGGGCCCCCCCGGCCCCCCCCCCGGCCCCCCCCCCCCCCCCCCCCCCCCCCCG
>NZ_JBIVUM010000002.1:734957-747723 GCF_044757205.1 Kitasatospora sp. NPDC091335
TTGTGGCACCTGTGTTAAACCCCCACGCACCCAAACCCCCGGCGCTCCCTGTCGTTGCTCTCCCTTTCGAATTTCTTTTCGAGGCCCCGGGGGGGGGGGGGGCCCGGGCCGCGGGCGGGGCCCACCCCTCGTGTCGTGTCCGCAGCCGTCCCCGGAGGTCCGGAGCCGGGCTCAGCCCTGCTGCCCCGCCCACCAGTCCCGCAGCGCCGAGACCGCCTCGTCGTGCTCCATCGGGCCGTGCTCCAGCCGGAGTTCGAGCATGTGCTTGTACGCCTTGCCGACCTGCGGGCCCGGCGTGAGGCCGAGCAGCTCCATGATCTGGTTGCCGTCCAGCGCCGGGCGGACGGCGTCCAGCTCCTCCCGCTCCCGCAGCTCGGCGATCCGGGTCTCCAGGCCGTCGTAGGTGCGCGAGAGGGCGGTGGCCTTCTTCCTGTTGCGGGTGGTGCAGTCCGAGCGGGTCAGCTTGTGCAGGCGCTCCAGCAGCGGACCGGCGTCGGTGACGTAGCGGCGCACCGCGGAGTCGGTCCACTCGCCGCCGCCGTAGCCGTGGAAGCGCAGGTGCAGCTCGACCAGGCGCGACACGTCCTCGATGAGCTCCTTGGAGTACTTGAGCTCGCGCATCCGCTTGCGGGTCATCTTGGCGCCGACCACCTCGTGGTGGTGGAAGGAGACCCGGCCGTCCGACTCGAAGCGGCGGGTGCGCGGCTTGCCGATGTCGTGCAGCAGCGCGGCCAGCCGCAGGATGAGGTCGGGACCGTCCTGCTCCAGGGCGACGGCCTGCTCCAGGACGGTCAGCGAGTGCTCGTAGACGTCCTTGTGCCGGTGGTGCTCGTCCCGCTCCAGCCGCAGCGCGGGCAGCTCGGGCAGCACGTACCCGGCCAGGCCGGTGTCGACCAGCAGCCGCAGGCCCTTGACCGGGTGCTCGGCCAGCAGCAGCTTGTTCAGCTCGGCCTGGACCCGCTCGGCGGAGACGATGGTGATCCGCTCGGCCATCGCGGCCATCGCGGCGACCACGTCGGGCGCCGGGTCGAAGTCGAGCTGGGCGGCGAAGCGGGCGGCCCGCATCATCCGCAGCGGGTCGTCGGAGAAGGACTCCTCGGGGGTGGCGGGGGTGCGCAGCACCCGGGCCTCCAGGTCGTCCAGGCCGTGGTGCGGGTCGACGAAGCCGCGGCCGGGCAGGTCGACGGCCATCGCGTTGACCGTGAAGTCCCGGCGGACCAGGTCCTCCTCGATGGTCTCGCCGTAGGTCACCTCGGGCTTGCGCGAGGTGCGGTCGTACGCCTCGGAGCGGTAGGTGGTGATCTCGATCAGGAAGGAGCCCTCGGGGGTGTCCTTGCGGGCGCCGACGGTGCCGAAGGCGATGCCGACGTCCCAGACCGCGTCCGCCCAGCCCTTGACCAGCTTGAGCACCTGCTGCGGGCGGGCGTCGGTGGTGAAGTCCAGGTCGTTGCCGAGCCGGCCGAGCAGCGCGTCCCGGACGGACCCGCCGACCAGCGCCAGCCGGTGACCGGCCGCCTGGAACCGGCGGGCGATCTCGTCGGCGACCGGCGACACCCGCAGCAGCTCTTGGAGGCCGAGGGTCTGGGCCTCGCTCAGGCCTGGTACGGCCTGGACGGCGGTGCTGGAACGGTCGGTGCGCGCGGTGGGCTCATTGGCAGTGGACACGGCTCACAAGGGTACGTGCCCCGACAGGTCAACCGCCCGCGCGTTTTGGGCGTCTCACCCCACAGCCCGCAACACTGCACCCCAGGCCGCATCGTTACCATGCCGGTGGACGAGTCTCGGGCACCGGACGGGGGATGCGGTGTCGCGTGCTGCCCCCGTCCGCGGAATCCCCGCGGCAGCGGGGCGGCGACGGCGTCGGGCGAAGAGTTCCAGAAGAGTTCCAGAAGTGTGAAGCGAAGACCGTCGGGCGGACCGCGCCGGACGGCATCGGCAGCGAATCGATCGAGAACGGCGAGGGCGAAGCGAGTGAGTGAGCCGGCACGGCACTCGGGCCTGGGAGCGCACCGACAGCCTGGACGGGCCGAGCGCCCCGCCGAGGGGCGCCATCCGGCCCGTCGGGCCCGCCGGGCGGGCCTGCGCCTGGCCGCCGCCTGCGCGGCCGCCCTGACCCTCTTCACGGCCTCCCCGGCCGGCGCGCTGCCCGCCGGCGGCAACGCCAGGCCGGCCTCCGACTCCTCCGTCACTGCCGAGTACCCGGTGGTGATGACCATCGACGCGCTGAGCCCGCAGGTGGCCGTCCCGAACGGCATCGTGACGATCTCCGGAAACGTCACCAACGCCGGCAAGACGGCGGTCAAGGGCGCCCACGCGGCCGTCCGCAAGCCGTACTCCCTCAAGCCGCTGGACCGGCGCAGCGATCTGGCCAACGTGGCCGGCCGCTCGGTGCCGGACTCGAAGGACGGCGTCGAGCTGGACAGCCCGCAGTACGCCCTGCCGGAGCTGAACCCGGGGCAGAGCCAGCCGTACACCCTGAGCGTCGCGGTGAGCGACCTCGGGCTCTCCACGAGCGGCGCGTACGAGCTGGCGGTGGACGCCTGGGGCGGGACCGCCGACAACCCGCGCGACCGCGCCCTGGGCATCGCCAGGACCTTCCTGCCGTACAACGCGGGCGCCGAGGCGCAGCCCACGAAGGTCACCACGCTCTGGCCGCTGGTGCACCCGCCGGTGATGGCCGCGCAGACCTTCGCCGAGTCCGACCAGAGCATCCCGGTGCTGCGTGACGACAGCCTGGCCGCCGAGTTCGCCCCCGGCGGCCGGCTGTACGAGCTGGTCGACACCGGCGCCAGGCTGAACGGCCTGACCTGGGTGATCGACCCGGACCTGCTGGACACCGCGCTCGCGATGACCAAGCCCTACAAGGTGCAGAAGCCGGGCACCGAGGACAGCGGCAAGTCGGCCAAGGAGGACAACGTCGTCCAGGGCACCGGCTCCGCCGCCGCCGCGGCCTGGCTGGACAAACTGCGGGCCGCCGTCGCCAGGCAGGGCCACCAGGTGGTCTCGCTGCCGTACGCCGACCCGGACCTCGCCTCGATCGCGCACAACGGCGCCGACCTGACCGGGATGACCGTCGCGCTGGGCAAGGCGGCCACGGCCGGCCGGCTGACCGTCGAGGGCCGGCTCGCCGTGGACACCCGCTCCGACGTCGCCTGGCCGTTCCAGGGCTACCTCGACCAGCAGGTCGCCGCCCTCGCCCAGCAGTCGGGCAGCGGGCTGGTGCTGGTCAACGGCGGGAGCATGCCGGAGTCCGACGCGCTCACCTACACCCCGACCGCGGTCCGCCCGATCGGCAACGGGCAGACCGCCGTGGTGGCCGACGAGACCGTCTCCGCGCTCTTCGAGAAGGACCTCGGCAGCCCGCAGGCGCAGACCGAGGCGACCCAGCGCTTCCTCGCCGAGACCTTCGCGATCACCCACGAGCAGCCGCAGAACCAGCGCGCGCTGCTGGTGATGCCGCCGCGCGAGCTGAGCGCCGCCAACGCCAAGGCGCTGGCGAACGCCCTCCAGACCGCGGACGGCAAGTGGATCTCCTCGGTCAAGCTGGACACGGTCGCCCAGTCCGCGGCCGACCCGAAGGCCAGCACCGCCGTCCCCGCGGCCACCGACTACCCGCCCCAGACCCGGGCCTCCGAACTCTCGGCGGCCGACCTGAGCAGCACCGACGACATCCAGCACGACCTGGACACCCTGATGCGGGTGCTCACCCTGCCGCAGCGGGTGCGCGGTCCGTTCAGCGCCGCGATGGTCCGCTCGCTGTCCACCGAGTGGCGCGGGCAGCCGACGGCCGGGAACAGCTACCGCACCGGCGTCACGAAGTACCTGAAGGAACTGACCGAAGCCGTCCAGGTGCCGAAGAAGAACAGGGTCACCCTGGCCGGCGACACCGGTCTGCTCCAGGTCAGCGTCCGCAACGACCTGACCCAGACGGTCACCAACCTGAAGCTGGTGCTCACCTCGGCCCAGCCGAACAGGCTGCGGGTGAGCCGGGAGGAGCAGCTGGTCCTCCCGGCCTCGCAGAGCGTGACCATCCGCTTCAACGCCGAGGCGCACAGCAACGGGGAGGTCGCGATGATCGCCCAGCTGTGGACCACCGGCCCCGACTCCCGGCCGTACGGCGAGCCGCAGCCGTTCCGAGTGGACGTCACCTCGGTGACCAACGGCGTGCTGTACGTCTTCGCGGGCGCCGGCGTCCTGCTGCTGCTGGCCGCGCTGCGCTTCGTGCGCCAGCGCAAGCGGCGCGGCGGGCAGCAGCACGAGGACGGCGACCAGCCGGTCGGGGACGGCCCGGCGGCGGGCGGCCCGACGGGCGGCGCCGCGGCGGACGCGACAGGCCCGGCCTCGGGCCCGGCGGCGGACACCGCGGAGGGCGCGGAACGGGATTCCGGGCAGGATCCCGCCGGGCCCCCCGCACCGGAGGGGACCGGTGGGACGGACGACACCGCTGGTGGCGGTCCCGCACAGACACCGCGCGGCAGCAGCCCGGATGGCCGGGATCGGGCCGCCGGTGATGAGAAGGTTGGTCCTTGATACCGCCGACCCCCCGCACCCCCGGGCCGGCCTCCCCCCACGACAGCGAAGAGGTGACATGACCGGGCGCAGCGAGGAGCGGCCGCCGGGCCGCGGTGAGAGCCGGCCGGGCGCCGAGTCGCCGTCCGGCGACTGGTACGTGGCCGACACCTACGCCCAGGATCCGTACGCCGCGGACGCCTACGGGAACCCGCAGGACGGCCAGGACCCGTACGGTCTGCGGGCCGGTCGGCCCGCAGCGCCGCAGCCGCCGGCCGCCGCGTACGACGTGCCGCCGCAGCTGCCGCCGCAGGGCGGCGGCTACCCGACGCCGGTGCCGGCGAACCCGTACCAGGCCCCGGAGCAGTTCTCGCCCCCGGTGCCGCCGGTGCAGCCCGGCTGGGACGCCCCGGTCCAGCCCGCCTGGCCGCAGGAGCCGGCCCAGGCCGCCGGCGGCCACTGGGGCGGCGCCCAGCAGCCCGCGCCGCAGTGGGCGCCGGGCCCGGCGCACTCCGCCTGGGACAGCGAGACCACCGAGTACGTCGGGGTGGACGCGCTGTTCGGCGGCCACCCGACGCAGGCCGCGGCCCAGCCGCCGGTCCCGCAGCCCGCCCCGCAGCCGGTCCAGCCGCCCGCCCCCGCGGCCGGCCCCGCGCCGTACCCGCCGATGGGCGGCTACCCGGGACAGCCGCAGTACGGCGGCGCTCCCGGCGGGCAGCACCACTTCGTGCCGCCGATCGAGTTCGACCCGCCGCTCTCCGAGGAGGAGGCCACCATGCAGGTGGCCGCCGTCGCGGTGCCCCCGGCGGTCGAGCCTCCGGCGGACGTCCTCGCCGACGAGCAGGCCGCACAGCAGGCGCCCGCGCCCGCCGCCGCACCCGGCGGTGGCGGCAAGGTCGCCAGCCTGCTGAACTCCAGCGCGATCATGGCGGCCGGCACCCTGGTCTCCCGCGGCACCGGCTTCGTCCGGACCATGGTGATCACCGCGGCCATCGGCGTCGTCGTGATGGGTGACTCGTACAACGCGGCGAACACCCTGCCCACCCTGCTGTACATCCTGATCGGCGGCGGCGCGCTGAACGCGGTCTTCGTGCCGCAGCTGGTGCGCAGCATGAAGAACGACGCCGACGGCGGCACCGCCTACGCCAGCCGGCTGCTCACCCTGGTGATGGTCGGGCTCGGCGGCGTGGTCTTCCTGGCGGTGCTCGGGGCACCGGTGCTGGTGCGGCTGATCGCCGAGCCGATGATGGCCAACCCGGAGCGCGCCGACACCACGGTGGCGCTGGCCCGGTACTGCCTGCCGTCCATCTTCTTCATGGGCATCCACGTGGTGATGGGCCAGATCCTCAACGCCCGTGGCCGGTTCGGCGCGATGATGTGGACCCCGGTCCTGAACAACATCGTGGTGATCTTCACCTTCTCCGCCTACATCTGGGTCTACGGCGGGTTCGGCGGCACCCACGTCGCCCCCGAGACCATCTCCCCCGAGGGCGTGCGGCTGCTCGGCCTCGGCACCCTGGTCGGTCTGGTCGTCCAGTCGCTGGCGATGATCCCGTACCTGCGGGGGGCGGACTTCCGCTACCGGCCGCGCTTCGACTGGCGCGGCCACGGCCTCGGCAAGGCCGCCCGGCTCGCCAAGTGGACGTTCTTCTTCGTGCTCGCCAACCAGGCCGGCTACCTGGTGATCACCCAGCTGTCCACCAAGGCGGGCGCCGCCGCGGCGGCGGCCGGACACGGCGGCGTCGGCCTGGCCGCGTTCTCCAACGCGCTGCTGATCTGGCAGCTCCCGCAGGCCGTGATCACCGTCTCGATCATGAGCGCGGTGCTCCCCCGGCTCTCCCGGGCCGCGGCCGACGAGGACGCCGGCGCCGTGCGAGACGACATCTCCTACGGCCTGCGCACCACCGCGGTGGCGGTCGTCCCGGCGGCCTTCCTGTTCCTGTCGCTCGGCCCGGCGATCGGCCGGGCGATCTACGCGGTCGGCGGCAACGACACCGTGCTGGACGACGCCACCAACATCGGTCTGATGCTCTCCGCCTTCGCGCTGGGACTGATCCCGTACTCCGCCCAGTACGTGATGCTGCGCGGCTTCTACGCCTACGAGGACACCCGCACCCCGTTCTCCAACACCGTCTGGGTCGCGGCCTGCCAGGCCGGTTTCGCGGTGCTGTGCTGGCTGGTGCTGCCCGCCGAGTGGACGGTGATCGGCATCGCCTTCGGCTACGGCCTGGCCTACGCCATCGGTGTGGTGGTCGCGATGCCGAAGCTGAAGAAGCGGATCGGCGGGCTGGACACCAAGCGGGTCGGCAGGACGTACAGCCGGCTGGCCGCCGCCTGCGTCCCGGCCGCCCTGGTCGGCCTCGGCGTCAGCCTGGGCGTCCAGCAGGCGCTCGGCGGGTGGCCGGGCAGCGTGGCGGCCCTGGTCGCGGCCGGCGGCCTCCAGCTGGCGGTCTTCGTGCTCGTCGCGAAGCGGCTGCGGATCGAGGAGCTGAACTCCATGCTGGGCATGGTCCGCGGCCGGCTGGGCCGCTGACCGACCGACGACCGGCCGGACGAGCGGACGCCCTGACCGGGCGTCAACCGGAGCCCGCAGGGCTCCCGCGCTCGTCCGGCCGAGTGCTGGATCGCCGGTTCGTTCGGGTCCGCCCGACCGCCGGATGGCGACCCGGTGTCGGATCTGCACCACATCTCTCCACCCCGGGCAACCGTGCGGGCCCCTCAGCGGTCGTACCAGGTGGAGAAGAGTGGGCACAATTGTCCTGGAGCACGGGGCCGTCAACCCCGGCACTCCAGCGACTCTCTCGGGGCGACACAAGGGGAGGCAGGACCACGGTGGCTGATGGCACCAAGGCGGTCGTCGACACGTCAGCAGCTGACGCGGCGGCGGACGAGGCCGCGCTGGCCGCGGCGATCGACGAGCTCGCGGGCTCGGACGACGCCGGCGAGAGCGCCTCCACGGAGGCCGGCAAGGGCACCGCCGCTGTCGCCGCCCCCGGGAGCACCGACGCTGACGGGACCGACGACGACGTACGGGCCACCGGTCCCGAGCCCGCCGTCGGCGAGGAGACCTCGGAGATCACCGCTCCGCTCTCGGTCCAGGAGATCCGCGCCGAACTGGCCGCCGGCCCGCCCCGGAAGAAGCCCGCTCCCGAGCCGGCCCGCCCGGCTCGCCGCCCCACCGACCCGCAGCCCACGGTCGACCCGCGCGACACCGCCACCCTCCCGCGCACCCTCCCCGCCCCGGCGCGCCGCAGCGGCGACATGATCGGCCACCGGTACCGGCTGGAGGAGTGCATCTCCCAGACCGAGACCTTCAGCAGCTGGCGCGCCGTCGACGAGAAGCTGCGCCGGGCCGTCGGCGTCCACCTGATGGCCTCCGGCCACCAGCGGGCCCGCAAGGTGCTGGCCGCGGCCAAGTCCGCCGCCCTGCTCGGCGACCCGCGCTTCGTCCAGGTGCTGGACGCCGTGCACGAGGGCGAACTGGTCTACGTCGTAAGAGAGTGGCTGCCGCACTCCTCCGACCTGGCCAGGCTGCTCGCGAACGGCCCGATGGAGCCGCACGAGGCGTACCAGATGGTCCGCCAGGTCGCCGACGCCGTCGCGGCCGCCCACCGGCGCGGCCAGGCCCACCTGCGGCTCACCCCGCGCTGCGTGCTGCGCACCGACAGCGGCCAGTACCGGATCAACGGCATCGCGGTGGACGCCGCCCTGCGCGGGCTGCCCGAGGAGGAGGCCGAGGACGCCCAGCGGGCCGACACCCGTGCGATCGGCGCGCTGCTGTTCGCCGCGCTGACCCACCGCTGGCCGTACCCCGAGGACCGCTACGACCTCCAGGGCCTGCCGAAGGGCCTCCAGAACGCCGCGCCGGACCAGGTCCGCGCCGGGGTCCACCGGGGGCTGTCCGACCTTGCCGCGCGGTCCCTGTTCGACCACCCGCCGCACCACGCCGAGCCGATCACCACCCCGGAGGAGCTCGTCCGGGCGATCGCGCGGCTGCCCAAGATCCGCCAGCCCGAGCCGGAGCTGCCCGCCTTCCAGGCCCCGCCCCGGCACAACACCCACGCCCTGCCCACCGCGCCCAACCCGACCCGGGTCGCCGACAACACCGTCGCCCCGCTGCCGGCCTCCTCCCGTCCCACCTCCTCCCGGCGCACCCGGCGGCGGCTGCGACGGGTGGTCAGGGCCACCGCCTGGACGGTCGCGCTGGGCGCGATCGGCGTCGCCTCCTGGCAGTTCGTCGGCTACCTGCACAACAACAGCCCTGCCGCCGCCTCCACGGCCCCCTCGACCGGCGGCACCTCGCCGAGCCCGCAGGCCAGCACCCACAACCCGGGGCCGATCGCCATCAAGGGCGCGCAGTCGTACAACCCGCTGGGCGACGGGACCGAGGGGAAGGACAGCCCCGCGAAGGCGGTCGACAACGACCCGAACACGGTCTGGACCACCCAGTGGTACGCCGACCAGTTCGGCACCAAGCCGCCCGCCCTCAAGTCGGGCACCGGCCTGATGATCGACCTCGGCTCTCCGCAGGCGGTCTCCTCGGTGAACGTCCAGTTCGTCGGGGAGCACACCGCCGAGCTTCGGGTGCCCACCGCGGCCTCCGCCGCCAACCCGATGCAGGCATCGCTGGAGGGTTTCACCGTCGTCGGCAAGAAGAGCGGGCCCAACGCCGAGTACACCCTCGAATCGCCGGTCACCACGCGCTACCTCTTGCTCTGGCTGACCGCCCTGCCGAAGGATGGCGGCGGACGGTTCACCGGCCAGGTCGCCGAGGTCAAGGTCTCCGGCTGACCGGGCCGGCCGGCCCGGCACGACTGCGAGGGGACAAGGGGTGACGGTGGCGGACGACGACGCGGCGCTGCTCGCCCGGCACGTCGCCGGCGATCCCGAGGCCTTCGGCCTGCTGGTGAACCGCCACCGCGACCGGCTCTGGGCGGTCGCCCTGCGCACCCTGGCCGACCGCGAGGAGGCCGCCGACGCCCTCCAGGACGCCCTGGTCTCCGCCTTCCGCTCCGCGGCCGGCTTCCAGGGCCGCTCCGCGGTCACCACCTGGCTGCACCGGATCGTGGTCAACGCCTGCCTGGACCGCGCCCGGCGCACGGCCACCCGCCGCACCGCCCCGCTCGACGAGGACCCGCAGCGGCTGGACGCCCTGCTCGGCGCCGCCGAACCGGCCGACTCCCCGGTGGTCAGGGCCGAGCTGCACCGCGAGCTGACCGCGGCGCTCGCCGAGCTGCCCCCCGAACAGCGGGCGGCGCTGGTCCTGGTCGACATGCAGGGCTACCCGGTCGCCGAGGCCGCCGAGCTGCTGGGCGTCCCGGTGGGCACCGTGAAGAGCCGCTGTGCCCGCGGCCGGGCCCGGCTGCTCCCCCTCGTCCGGCATCTGCGCGACCGGGATGTTTCACGTGGAACACCGGCCTCCCCCGGCTCGGCCCCGCCGGCCCGCCGGGAGGCCCCGGGGAACCCGAAGGGCCCCGCCACCGTCACAGGGACGGGCCCGAGCAGCGGTCGGACGATTCTGGAAGGAGACGCGAGCACCCGATGAACGCCCACCTCTCCTCCCCCGGACCCGCCGACGACCACCCTCCGGTCGAGCAGCTGGCCGACCTCGCCGAGGGGCTGATCGACTCCCCCGGCACCGTCGGGGCGCTGCGGCGCCACCTGGACGGCTGCGCCGAGTGCCGGGAGACCGTCGACGCGCTCACCGAGGTCGGGGAGCTGCTCGGTGACGTCCCGACCGAACCGATGCCGGCCGACGTCGCCGCCCGGATGGACGCGGCGCTGGCCGAGGCCGCCGCCGGAACGGACCGGGAGGCCGTCGAGCGGCCTCAGGAGGCCCCCGCGGCCGTCCGCGGGACCGAGGCCCCGGCACGGCCCGTACGCTCCGCCGCGACGCCCCCCGCGCCCTCCTCCGGCCTCTCCTCCGGCCCTCCGTCCCGGCCCGCCGGACGGTCCGGCTCGGCCACCGGCCCCGGCCGCGCCCGCCGACGGCGGTTCGCCCTGCTGCTCGGCGCGGCCGCCGCCCTGGCCGCCCTCGGCCTCGGCGGGGCACTGCTGCCGCACCCCGACGGCAGGTCCGACGCGGTGACGGTCGGCGCGGGCGCCCCGAGCGCCCCGAGCGCCACCGCCGACGACCACGGCGCCAGGACCCCGCACGCGGCGGGCGCCGGCACCGACTACCGCGAGGACGGACTCGCCGCCCGGATCCAGCAGTTGCTGGCCCGCTCGGAGACCGCCCCGGGGCTGCGGGCCACCGAACCCGCCCGGTCCGAGGGCGCCCCGCCCGCCGACGGCCCCCTCCCCTCCCCCTCGGGGGAGGCCTGCCCGCCGCTCGCCGACGGCACCCCGCTGGCCACCGACCGGGGCGGTTTCCACGGCGCCCCGGTCGACGTCCTGGTCTACCCGCTGCCCGGCCGGCCCGGCTTCGTCGACGTCTACCTGCGCTCCCCCGACTGCGGCCCGGTCCTCCTCCACCAGGCCGTTCCCAGCCACTGACCGACGGTTCCCATGCGATCCACGCCGACGGCGGCACGCCGCTTCCGGACTCCGGGCGCCTGGTACTGATCCGCCTGGGAATGCGAGAGACTGGTCAGTCGTTGTCCCGGGCGGCGGAGCAGGACCGCCCTCCCCGCAGCAAACGCGGGTCGCGATGCGAACCAGGAGAAGCAGTGAGCGACGTCCGTAACGTGATCATCATCGGTTCCGGCCCGGCCGGGTACACGGCCGCGCTCTACACGGCCCGTGCCTCCCTCAAGCCGCTGGTCTTCGAGGGGGCCGTCACCGCCGGTGGCGCGCTCATGAACACCACCGAGGTCGAGAACTTCCCGGGCTTCCGGGACGGCATCATGGGCCCCGAGCTGATGGACAACATGCGGGCCCAGGCCGAGCGCTTCGGCGCCGAGCTGATCCCCGACGACATCGTCGCGGTCGACCTCACCGGCGACGTCAAGACCGTCACCGACTCCGAGGGCAACGTTCACAGGGCGCGCGCCGTGATCGTCACCACCGGTTCCCAGCACCGCAAGCTCGGTCTGCCGAACGAGGACAAGCTCTCCGGGCGCGGCGTCTCCTGGTGCGCCACCTGCGACGGCTTCTTCTTCCGCGACCAGGACATCGCGGTGGTCGGCGGCGGCGACACCGCCCTGGAGGAGGCGACCTTCCTCTCCCGCTTCGCCAAGAGCGTCACGATCATCCACCGCCGGGACAGCCTGCGCGCCTCCAAGGCGATGCAGGAGCGTGCCTTCGCCGACGAGAAGATCCGCTTCGAGTGGGACAGCGCGGTCGAGGCCATCCACGGCGACCCGAAGCTGAGCGGCGTCACCCTGCGCGACACCACCACCGGCGAGACCCGCGAGCTGGCCGTCACCGGTCTGTTCATCGCGATCGGCCACGACCCGCGCACCGAGCTCTTCAAGGGCCAGCTGGACCTCGACGCCGAGGGCTACCTGAAGGTCGAAGCCCCCTCGACCCGGACCAACATCCCCGGCGTGTTCGCCGCCGGCGACGTCGTGGACCACACCTACCGCCAGGCCATCACCGCCGCCGGCACCGGCTGCTCCTCCGCCCTGGACGCCGAGCGCTACCTGGCCTCGCTGGACGACCTGGAGGCCAAGGCCGCCGCCGTCGCGGTCTGACCTCCTCCCGCTCCACCCCGCGGGGGTGTTCCACGTGAAACACCCCCGCCCCGGCCGGGCAGAAACAGAACGGGCCCACCCGTTGTTCTCCCGACAGCAGCCCCCTCCGTCCGATCCCGAGGAGTTCCCGTGGCCGGCGCCACCACCACAGTCACCGACGCGACGTTCGAGAACGACGTCCTGAAGAGCGACAAGCCCGTCCTGGTCGACTTCTGGGCCACCTGGTGCGGCCCGTGCCGCCAGGTCGCCCCGGTCCTGGAGGACATCGCGGCCGAGCACGGCGACAAGCTCACCATCGCCAAGCTCGACGTGGACACCAACCAGCAGACCGCCGCCCAGTACAACGTCATCTCGATCCCGACGCTGATCGTCTACAAGGACGGCGAGCCGGTGAAGTCCATCACCGGTGCCCGTCCGAAGGCCGCGCTGCTGCGCGAGCTGGCCGAGTTCATCTAGGCCTTCCGGTCGTCGACCGCACGGCGGCGGGGGGCCCCGCCGGGGGGGGCCCCGCCCCCCCCGGGGCCCCCCCCCGTCCCCCCGGCCGCCCCCGGGCCGGCCGGCCCGGGCCCCGCAAGAAGGGCCGCACCGCCGGCGCCTGGCGCCCGCCGCCGACCCGCCCCGCC
>NZ_JBIVUM010000002.1:747733-784538 GCF_044757205.1 Kitasatospora sp. NPDC091335
GGGGGGCTTTTACTCAATCCCCGGGGCCCCGCCGCCGGGCGGGGGGGGGGGGGGGGGGGGGGGGGGGGGGGGGGGGGGGGGGGGGGGCCCCCGCGGGGGGGGGGGCCCCCCCGGGGGGGGGCCCCCCGCCGCCGTCGTTCTGCCCGGCAGTCCCCACGGCGGCAACGGGCACGGCCGGCACGGGCCCGGCTAGAACGGCCGCAGCGCCGGCTCCTTGCGCCCGCCGCCGAGCAGCCGCTCCAGCGCCCCCTCCATGTCCCCCCGCCAGGAGAGCGTGGTGCGCGCCTCCAGCCGCAGCCGGGGGTAGCGGTTGTGCGGACGGACGGTCTTGAAGCCGACCGCCAGCAGGTGGTCGGCCGGCAGCACACAGCTGGTCGGCGTCCGCCCGGCCGAGCCGAACGCCTCGATCGCCCGCACCCCGCGGCCGATCAGGTCCTTGGCCACGGTCTGCACCAGCACCCGGCCGAGCCCCTGGCGCTGGTAGCCCGGCAGCACCCGGCTGACCATCAGCTGAACGGCGTCCGGTGAGACCGGGCTGGTCGGGAAGGACTGCGAGCGGGGGACGTAGGCGGGCGGCGCGTACAGCACGAAACCGGCGGGTTGGTCGTCCACGTAGACGATCCGGCCGCAGGAGCCCCACTCCAGCAGCACCGTGGAGACCCACCCCTCCTTCTCCAGCTCGGGCTTGCCCGATTCCACCGCCTCCTTCGCGCTGACCGGGTCCAGCTCCCAGAAGACGCAGGAGCGGCAGCCGGTCGGCAGGTCCCCGAGGTTGTCCAGTGTCAGCGGAGCGATCCGGCGTCCCATGGCCGCACCTCCTCCTCCCTCTCACGGTCGAGCATTCCCCCACGAACGCCGATGGGTGCGTGTTTCACGTGAAACAGCGCTCACGTGGAACACGCACCCATCGGGTCGTTGCCCTCGGCCGGCCGGTCCGGCTCAGCCCTGCGACAGCCGCAGACCGTCCTCGCCCGGGGCCATGCTGTCCAGGATCCGGTTCAGGTCCTCCACCGAGCCGAACTCCAGCACCACCTTGCCCTTGCCCAGCTTGCCGGCACGCTGCGACACCTCGACCTTGACCCGGGTGTCGAAGCGGTCGGACAGCCGGCTCGCCAGGTCGTTGAAGGCCGGGGAGTTCAGCTTGCCCGCCTTCGGCGCCTGGCGCTTGGGCTTCTCCGGCTCCTGGACCATCACCCGGACGATCTCCTCGGTGGTCCGCACCGAGAGGCCCTCCGCGGTGATCCGCCGGGCCAGCTCCTCCTGCCGCTCGCTGTCCGGCAGCCCGAGCAGCGCACGGGCGTGCCCGGCGGTCAGCACCCCGGCGGCGACCCGCTTCTGGACCACCGGCGAGAGCTTCAGCAGCCGCAGCGTGTTGGAGACGTGCGCCCGCGAGCGGGCGATCCGGTCGGCCAGCTCCTCGTGGGTGCAGGAGAAGTCCCGCAGCAGCTGGTCGTAGGCGGCCGCCTCCTCCAGCGGGTTCAGCTCGGCCCGGTGCAGGTTCTCCAGGAGGGCGTCCAGCAGCAGCTTGTCGTCCTCGGTGGACCGGACGATCGCCGGAATCCGCTCCAGCCCGGCCTCCCGGGAGGCACGCCAGCGGCGCTCCCCCATGATCAGCTCGTAGCGCTCGGGCCCGGCCTGGCGCACCACGATCGGCTGGAGCAGCCCGACCTCCTTGATGGAGGCGATCAGCTCGGCCAGCTTGTCGTCGTCGAACACCTTGCGCGGCTGACGCGGGTTGGCGATGATCGCGTCCAGCGGCAGCTCGGCGAACCGCGCCCCGGCGACCTCGGCCGGCTCGGACGGGGCGTGCTCCCGTCGGTTCACGCCGGCGGCCCGGGCGGCCACCGTCCCCCGGCCGGACGGCAGCACCGGCACCGCGGTCGGCGAGACCGTTCCGGCGCCGGAAGGTTCCAGCACCACCGAGGCGGGTACGGGCGCGGCCGTCGCGGGCTGTCCCGCCGCCCCGCCGACCGCCGGCGGAGCCGACGGGAGCAGTGCCCCGAGCCCCTTCCCCAGACCCCTGCGACCACTCACTGATGACCCTCCGTCGTGCCGTACTGTGCCCTCGGGGCGCCGTGCCCCGGCTGGCCGTCCCGCTGTTGACCCACCGTCGAACCGCCCTGTCCCACCGCACGCAGCGCGAGCTCGCGGGCGGCCTCCAGGTAGGAGAGCGCCCCGGTCGAGCCGGGGTCGTAGGTGAGCACCGTCTGCCCGTAGCTGGGCGCCTCCGAGATGCGGACCGAGCGCGGGATCGCCGTGCTCAGCACCTCGCGCTGGAAGTGGGTCCGGACCTCCTCGGCGACCTGGGCGGCCAGCCTGGTCCGGGCGTCGTACATGGTGAGCAGGATGGTCGACACGTGCAGTGCGGGGTTGAGGTGCGCGCGCACCAGCTCGACGTTGCGCAGCAGCTGGCCGAGGCCCTCCAACGCGTAGTACTCGCACTGGATCGGGATCATCACCTCCTGGCCGGCGACCAGGGCGTTGACCGTCAGCAGGCCCAGCGAGGGCGGACAGTCGATCAGGATGTAGTCCAGCGGCTGCTCGTAGGCGGCGATGGCGCGCTGGAGCCGGCTCTCCCTGGCCACCAGGGAGACCAGCTCGATCTCGGCGCCGGCCAGGTCGATGGTGGCCGGGACGCAGAACAGCCCCTCGACGTCGTACACCGGCTGCACCACGTCGGCCAGCGGCTTGCCCTCCACCAGGACGTCGTAGATGGACGGCACCTCCGCGTGGTGGTCGATGCCGAGCGCGGTGGAGGCGTTGCCCTGCGGGTCGAGGTCGACGACCAGGACGCGCAGGCCGTGCATGGCGAGCGAGGCGGCCATGTTCACGGTGGTGGTGGTCTTGCCCACCCCACCCTTCTGGTTGGCGACCACGATCACCCGGGTGGCGGCGGGCCGGGGCAGTCCCTCGCCCGCTCGGCCGATCGCCTGAACCGCAGCCTGGGCAGCCCGCGCGATGGGCGTGTCATCGATCTGGTCGACGGTCTCCGAGTCCTGCATGGGAGTCAGTGTTTCACGTGAAACCGGAGCGGCAACAGTCACCGCCCGGTCCCGGCGGAGGATGCCCGAGAGCAAGGATCGACGTTTCACGTGAAACACCATGCCCGCTATGCCGGAAATCTGACGTTGCGACACTCCGGTGTCCCCGGGGGCACCATCCGGCCGAGGGCCGGGGCGATCGGCCCGCCCGTCACCCGGACGACGACGGGCGGACGGTCCCCCCTTCCAGGAGGCCCGTCCGCCCGTGTGCGGTACGTGTCCGGTCAGTCCGGCGTCACCCGGCTCAGCGGGTGCGGCGCCGCCCGCCCCGGCCGCGCTCGCCGTTGCGGACGCTCGCGTTGCGGCCCGCCCGGGCCGCCTTGGCGCGCCGGGTCGCCGCCTTCACCCCGCCGGGGCTCTCCCCCGCCTTCACCTGGACCACCCGGGTCGAGGTCTCCAGGGTGCCCTCGCCGACCGCGATGACGTTGCACTCGACCGCGCCCAGCTTGGCCAGCCCGGCCCGCGAGTCGGCCAGTTCCTGCTCCGCGCTGTCGCCCTTGAGCGCCAGCATCTGCCCGTGCGGGCGCAGCAGCGGCATCCCCCAGCCGGCCAGCCGCTCCAGCGGCGCCACCGCCCGGGCGGTCACCACGTCCACCGCGAGCTTGCCGACCATCTCCTCGGCCCGGCCGCGCAGCACCGTGACGTTGTCCAGCCCCAGCTCCCGGACGACCTCCTCCAGGAAGGTGGTCCGGCGCAGCAGCGGCTCCAGCAGCGTCACCGAGACGTCCGGACGGACCAGCGCCACCGGGATGCCGGGCAGACCGGCACCGGAGCCGACGTCGCACAGGGTGATCCCGGACGGCAGCAGCTCGGCCAGCACCGCGCAGTTCAACACGTGCCGGTCCCAGAGCCTGGGCACCTCGCGGGGCCCGATCAGCCCGCGCTGCACGCCCGCGGTGGCCAGCAGCTCGGTGTAGCGGACCGCGGCGTCGAAGCGGTCCCCGAAGACCTCCCGGGCGGCGGCCGGAGCCTCGCCCGGCTCGGTCACCTCGGCGGCCCGCTCCTCAGCGGCCGGGTCCACGTCCGCCCCCGGCCGGCCGGCAGCCGCGTTCTCCGTGTCCATCTCGACCTCTCCGATCCCCGGATCCACCGACCCGCTCAACGCACTGTTTCACGTGAAACATCCCAGGAGGGACGACGACCCCGCCCGCACGAGGCGGACGGGGTCGCGTCCGGTGAAGCTTTCCGGTCGCCGCGGCGACCGGTCATCGACCTGCCGGTCTCAGACCGGCAGCACGACCACGAACCGCTGGGGCTCTTCGCCCTCGGACTCACTGCGCAGACCGGCCGCGGCGACCGCGTCGTGGACGACCTTGCGCTCGAACGGCGTCATCGGACGCAGCTTGACCTGCTCGCCGGAGTTCTTGGCCTGCTCGGCGGCCTCGGCACCGAGCACCGCCAGCTCCTCGCGCTTGCGGGCCCGGAAGCCGGCAATGTCCAGCATGAGGCGGCTGCGCTCGCCGGTCTCCCGGTGGACAGCCAACCGGGTCAGCTCCTGGAGGGCCTCCAGCACCTCGCCGTCCTGGCCGACCAGGCGCTGGATCGCGCGGTCGTTGCCGTCGCTGACGATGGAGACCAGGGCACGGTCGCCCTCGACGTCCATGTCGATGTCACCGTCGAGATCCGCGATGTCGAGCAGACCCTCCAGGTAGTCCGCCGCGATGTCGCCCTCCTGCTCCAGGCGGGAGACGAGGTTCTCGTCGGCGCTGGCGGCGGCCTCGGCCTCGACGGCGGAGGTGGTGCCTTCAGTCACTGATGGACTCCTTCGGAGATGGGCCCGTCTGGCGGGCCGGGAACGAAGCTCTTCGCGGCTGTCACGACGGCCCCGGGGCCGGTCAGGACTTCCTCTTCGGCCGCTGGCCGCCACCGCGCTTCGGCTGCTGCCTGGTGCCCTGCTTGGTGCCTGCCGGCTTGGCCGCGCCCGGCTTGACCGTGCTCTGCTTGGCGGCCGCCGGCTTGGCGCCGGCGTCGGCCTGGACCTCGTCGACGGGCTCCTCCACCGGGACGTCCTCGCCGGGCTCGGCCGTGGGCTGCCCGGCGGCACCCTGCTGGCGCTGCGCCTTGGTCTGCCGGCGGGGCTGCTGGCGGCGCGCCTGCACCGAGTCCTCGACCACCGCGGCGGCGCTGGCCGCCGCGCTGACGGCCTCCTTGGACGGGGGCAGCATGCCCCAGAGCGCGCCCTTGATCTCCGTACCGTCCGGACGCAGCCGGCCGGCCTTCTTCAGGCGGGCCTGGCGCTCCTCGAAGGCCTTGCTGCCCGGAGTCGGGTTGTTGTGGATGACGATCAGCTGCTGGCCCATCGACCAGACGTTGGTGGTCAGCCAGTAGACCAGGACACCGACCGGGAAGTTGATGCCCATCACGGCGAACATGATCGGGAAGACGTACATCAGCATCTTCTGCTGCTGCATGAACGGCGTCTTCACCGTGAGGTCGACGTTCTTGGTCATCAGCTGGCGCTGGGTGACGAACTGCGACAGCGACATCAGGATGATCATCACGGCGGTGACGATCTTGACGCTGGTCTCGGGGCTGCCGAGGAAGGTCGCGGAGAGCGGGGCCCCGAAGATGTGCGCCTTGCCGGCGCTCACCAGCAGGTCACCGTGGATGACGCCGATCTGCTCGCTCTTGGCCACCTTGGCGAGCACACCGTAGAGGGCGGTGAAGAACGGCGCCTGCACGAGGATGGGAAGGCAGCTGGAGAACGGGTTGGTACCCGCCTCCTTGTACAGCTTCATCATCTCTTCGGACTGGCGCTGCCGGTCGTTCTTGTAGCGCTCCTGGATGGCCTTCATCTTCGGCTGGATCGCCTGCATGGCCCGGGTCGCCTTGATCTGCTTCACGAAGAGCGGGATCAGGCAGATCCGGATGACGACCACCATCGAGGCGATGGCGAGGCCCCAGGCCCAGCCACCGTCCGGGTCGAAGATGTGGCTGTACAGCGAGTGGAACTGGACGATGATCCAGGACACCGCTGTGTACAGGGGATTCAGGAAGGAGAAGGTCACCGGTCAGGCTCCTTGGACAGGTGGATCGGCCGCTCGGGGCCAATGGTCGCCGGGCCCTCGGGGTCCGGACCGGCGGGGGTGGCGGTCACCGGTTCCTCGGTGGCGGACCGGCTCTTCAGCCAGTCCCGCAACCGCCGGTGCCACACCGGATGCTTGCGCGGCGGGACGTGATCGACCCCGCCGGGCGTCCACGGATTGCAGCGCAGGATGCGCCATGCGGTCAGTCCGCCGCCCTTGACCGCCCCGTGCACCTTCACGGCCTCGTAGCCGTAGTGCGAGCAGGAGGGGTAGTAACGGCAGACCGGACCCAGCAGTGGGCTGATCGTCCACTGGTAGACCCTGATCAGACCCATCAGCAGGTACTTCATCGACCTGCTCCCGTCGGCGCCGTGGCGGCGGGCTCCGTCCTCAGCAGTCGCTTCAGTGCCGCGTCCAGGTCGCGTTCGAGGTCCTGGTACGAGGCGGTCGCGGCTTGGGGCAGCGCACGCACCACTATCAGGCTACCGGCGGGCAGCCTGGACAGACGATCACGAACGAGGTGACGCAACCGGCGCTTGACCAGGTTGCGGACGACCGCCGGGCCAACGGCCTTGCTCACGACGAAACCCGCACGCGCCGAAGGAGTCCCCTCGGCGACGTGCGGGCGGGAGTCGCTGGTCCGGTCGGTCTGCCCCTGCGGGTCACCGTCTCTGCTGAGATGGACGACCAGAAGGGGCCGGCCGGCCCGGCGACCGCGTTTCACCGCGGTCGCGAAGTCCTGGCGCCGCCGCAGCCGATTCTCGGAGGGCAGCACAACAGACTCTGGCGCGGATCAGGCGGACAGGCTGCTGCGGCCCTTGCCACGGCGGGCGGCCAGGATGGCACGGCCGGCGCGGGTACGCATACGCAGCCGGAAGCCGTGGGTCTTCGCGCGGCGACGGTTGTTCGGCTGGAAGGTGCGCTTGCTCACTCGGGGGCTCCTGAGGTGAATCGTAGGATGACGGGGAATCGCTTGGCCGTCACCGTGCGTCCGCGTGATCTCCCCTGATTCGGAAATCCGACCCCATCGCCCCAGTTCGGCTGGGGTCTGGAGGCAATCCACGGCGCCCGTGCTGCGCGCCTTATGGAGCGGGTGGACCCGCGGACATGCGGCAGCGGCCATCGACAACTCGACCTGGTTACGGTACGCGGGACGGGGTCCGAGGGTCAAACCGGCTTCCTTCGCCCGTCTTACCCACAGCCTGTGGACAACGACTTGATCCGTCCCTGTTCGCTGACTACCGTTGCAGAACTTGTCTGGTTTGTTCTTGGAAAGCGTGCACCAGTGGCTGATGTCAACAGCGACCTCGTCCCGGTCTGGGCCAGGGTCGTCGAGCGGCTGGTCGCCGACCCCGATGTCGGGGAGATGGACAAACAGTGGGTGCAGCGCACCCAGCCGATGTGGATGATGCACGACACCGCCCTGCTGGCGACCCCGAACGAGCGGGCCAAGCAGGTGCTGGAGGGCCGGCTGCTGCCGCAGCTGACCGAGGCCCTCAGCCGTGAGCTCAGCCGCCCGGTCCGGATCGCCGTGATGGTCGACGCCAACGCGGTGCCGACCACCCCCGCGTCCGCCCTCCAGGCCCCCGCCGAGCCCTATCCCGGCCCGGCCGAGGAGGACACCTCCGGCTACGGCGGCCAGGGCTACCAGCACCAGCAGGGGTACGGACAGGACCAGCCGTACGAGCAGGAGCAGCCGTACGAGCAGAACCAGCCCTACCCACAGGACTACGAGCGCCCCCGCTACGACACCGGCGGCTACGAGCAGCGCCAGGCCCCGTACGGCGGCCCCCCCGGCGGCCCCGGCTGGCAGGGCTACCAGGAGCAGCCGCCCGCCTACCGCGAGTCCGAGGAGCCCGCGGCCCGCCAGGCGCCGCGGCCCGTCCCCGGACCGCCCGCGACCACCCAGGGCGACCTCTTCGGCGGCGCCTACGGCCCGGGCCCGAACGAGCAGCCCAGGACCGGCGCCGGCCGCAGGGCCGGCGGCTCCCGCCCCTCCGGCGGCCGCCCGGCGGAGAAGTCCGCCCCCGACCGCTCCGCCGAGCGTCCCGGCGTCCCCGGAGTGCCCGCGCCGCCCGGCGCTCCCCCGGCCGGCGGCTCCCGCAAGGACGAGCCGGCCGCCCGGCTGAACCCCAAGTACCTCTTCGACACCTTCGTCATCGGCGCCAGCAACCGCTTCGCGCACGCGGCGGCGGTGGCGGTCGCCGAGGCCCCGGCCAAGGCGTACAACCCGCTCTTCATCTACGGCGAGTCCGGGCTGGGCAAGACCCACCTGCTGCACGCCATCGGGCACTACTCGCGCAGCCTCTTCCCGGGCACCCGGGTGCGCTACGTGTCCTCGGAGGAGTTCACCAACGAGTTCATCAACTCGATCCGGGACGGCAAGGCGGACACCTTCCGCCGCCGCTACCGGGACATGGACATCCTGCTCGTGGACGACATCCAGTTCCTCGCGAGCAAGGAGTCCACGCAGGAGGAGTTCTTCCACACCTTCAACACCCTGCACAACGCGAACAAGCAGATCGTGCTCTCCTCGGACCGGCCGCCCAAGCTGCTGACCACGCTGGAGGACCGGCTGCGCAACCGCTTCGAGTGGGGTCTGATCACCGACGTCACCCCGCCGGAGCTGGAGACCCGGATCGCGATCCTGCGCAAGAAGGCGATCCAGGAGCAACTCAACGCTCCCGCCGACGTGTTGGAGTTCATCGCGTCCCGGATCACCCGCAACATCCGGGAGTTGGAGGGCGCGCTGATCCGGGTCACCGCCTTCGCCAACCTCAACCGGGCCCCGGTGGACCTGGAGTTGGCCGGGATCGTCCTCAAGGACCTGATCCCGGGCGGGGACGAGGACGCGGGCCCGGAGATCACCGCGCAGGTCATCATGCAGCAGACCGCCGCGTACTTCGGCCTGGGCGTGGACGACCTCTGCGGATCCTCGCGCAGCCGGGTGCTGGTGACGGCCCGTCAGATCGCGATGTACCTGTGCCGGGAGCTCACCGACCTCTCGCTGCCGAAGATCGGCGCGCAGTTCGGCGGCCGCGACCACACCACGGTGATGCACGCCGACCGGAAGATCCGCTCGCTGATGGCCGAGCGGCGCTCGATCTACAACCAGGTCACCGAACTCACCAACCGCATCAAGAGCTAGCCACCGCCGCGCGAGCGGCCCGAGGGCGTCAGGAGCGCATCCTGACGCCCTTTCGCGCGTCCACAGGTGTGCATCGCGCGCCGGCTGGGCAGGGATGCCGTCGACGGACGGTCCGCCAGTCCGCAGCCCGCGCCGAACAACTGACCGGTGATTCGAAAACCGAGGGCGTGCAAGGCCGTTGTCCACAGGACAGGCCCCTTCTCCACCGTCCACAGGGTGGGGAGTGCGGAGTTATCCAGAATTCGTCCACAGGCCCGTCGCCGCTACGCTCTTCCGCGCAGGTCAGGTGCCTGTGGACTTGTGCACAACGGTTATCCACAGGATGTGGACAATCGAGGGGCCGCCAGCGGGCCGTCCGGGTTGTCCACCGCTTGTCCCCAGGCTCGGGCCGGTTATCCCCAGGTTGTCCACAGCTGCGTCCACAGTTCGACAACCGTGGGCTGGCGTTCATACCCTGGTGTGAAAGGCGTCACGAAATGTTGACCGGCGCCCGTGGATAACCGGGCCCGGATCTGGGGACAGCCCTGGGGATAACCTGTGGATACCCAGCGTGGCCTGTGGGTAACGCTCGGCTGTCCACAGCGAGGCCTGCCCGTCCACAGCCGCCGTCCACAGCCGCTGTGGACAAAATCTGGGGTCTGACCTGCGGAAACGGGGTTATCCACGGTTTCCACAGGCCCTACTACTACCACTACACATTTAGACCCCGGACTTGCTTTCAAAGTGGGTGGGCCCCGAATCTGTGGACAACCGCGCCCCGACAACTGTTCGGGTTGCTTCCGCCCGTCTGCCCCGTCTGTCGGCGGAGTACGTCAGACTGTCCTTGCGACTGGAAGCGGAGCGGCAGCGCTCGGCGGACAGCCGAACCGACGATCAAGATCAGACGAACCAGAGTGCGAGCGGGAGCGCTCGATCCAGGAGGCGGTTACCGGTGAAGTTCCGGGTGGAGCGTGACGTCCTCGCGGAGGCGGTGGCCTGGGCTGCCCGCAGCCTCCCGGCACGGCCTCCGGTGCCGGTGCTGGCAGGCCTGCTGCTGACCGCGCAGGAGGGCAGCCTGGCGCTGTCCGGCTTCGACTACGAGGTCTCGGCCCGGGTCGAGCTGGAGGCGGACGTCGAGGAGGCCGGCACCGTCCTGGTCTCCGGCCGGCTGCTGAACGACATCTCCCGCAACCTTCCCAACAGGCCTGTGGAGATCTCCACCGACGGCCAGCGGGTCAGCGTGGTCTGCGGCAGCTCCCGCTTCACCCTCCCCACCCTCCCGGTGGACGAGTACCCCGCCCTGCCCCAGATGCCGACCGCCACCGGCACCGTCGCCGGCGACGTCTTCGCCTCCGCGGTCAGCCAGGCCGCGGTCGCCGCCGGCCGGGACGACACCCTCCCGGTGCTCACCGGTGTCCGGGTCGAGATCGAGGGCGACCGGATCACCCTGGCCGCCACCGACCGCTACCGCTTCGCCGTCCGCGACCTGCTGTGGAAGCCCGAGCAGTCGGACATCTCCGCCGTCACCCTGGTCCCGGCCAAGACCCTCCAGGACATCGCCAAGTCCCTGGGCAGCGGTGACACCGTCTCCATCGCGCTCTCCTCGGGCGGCGCGGGCGAGGGCCTGATCGGTTTCGAGGGCGCCGGCCGCCGGACCACCACCCGGCTGCTGGAGGGCGAGTTCCCCAAGTTCCGCAGCCTCTTCCCGACCGAGTTCAACGCGGTCGCGGCGATCCAGACCCAGCCCTTCCTTGAGGCGCTCAAGCGCGTCTCGCTGGTCGCCGAGCGCAACACCCCGGTCCGCCTGAACTTCGAGGAGGGCGTGCTGACGCTGGAGGCCGGTTCGGGCGACGACGCCCAGGCCACCGAGCGGATCGAGGCCTCCCTGGAGGGCGACGCCATCTCGATCGCCTTCAACCCGGGCTACCTGGAGGAGGGCCTCAAGGCCATCGACTCCCCCTTCGCCCAGCTGAGCTTCACCACCCCGACCAAGCCGGCGCTGCTCAGCGGCAAGGTCTCGGTGGACGCCGAGGAGGACAAGGCGTACCAGTACCTGATCATGCCGGTCCGCCTCTCCGGCTGATGTCCGGGCGGGCATGATCCCGGGGGCGTGGGGGTCGTCCCCCGCAGGACACGGAATGCCGGTCCGCCTCTCCGGCTGATCCCGCCGCATCCGGTGTGGTCCACAGGCTGTGCACATCCGCTGTGCACAGCCTGTGGACGTCTCCCCCGCTCGGCCCGACCGCAGGCGGTCCGGACCGCTCCAGCGCGTAGGCTCAGGGAGTGCGGCAACGGCGCCGCCGGCAGGCACGTCACCACAGGTAAGGACTTGGTCATGGAGCTCGGCCTCATCGGTCTCGGCAAGATGGGCGGCAACATGCGCGAGCGGATCCGCCGCGCCGGCCACACCGTCATCGGCTACGACCGCAACCCGGACATCTCCGACGTCGAGAGCCTCCAGGAGCTCGTCACCAAGCTCCAGGGCCCGCGCGTGGTCTGGGTCATGGTCCCGGCCGGCGCCGCCACCCAGGCGACCGTCGACGAGCTCGCCGAGCTGCTCTCCCCCGGCGACGTCGTCGTCGACGGCGGCAACTCCCGCTGGACCGACGACATCAAGCACGCCGAGGCGCTGGCCGCCAAGGGCATCGGCTTCGTCGACTGCGGCGTCTCCGGTGGCGTCTGGGGCCTGGAGAACGGCTACGCGCTGATGTACGGCGGCGACGCCGAGCACGTCGCCAAGGTCCAGCCGGTCTTCGACGCGCTCAAGCCCGAGGGCGACTTCGGCTCGGTGCACGCGGGCGCGGTCGGCGCCGGCCACTTCGCCAAGATGGTCCACAACGGCATCGAGTACGCGATGATGCAGGCCTTCGCCGAGGGCTGGGAGCTGCTGGAGGCGGCCCCCGAGGTCACCGACGTGCGCGAGGTCTTCCGCAGCTGGCAGGAGGGCACCGTCATCCGCTCCTGGCTGCTGGACCTGGCCGTCCGCGCCCTGGACGAGGACGAGCACCTCAACAAGCTGCGTGGCTGGGCCGCCGACTCCGGCGAGGGCCGCTGGACCGTCGAGGCCGCGATCGACCACGCCGTGCCGCTGCCGGCGATCACCGCCTCGCTGTTCGCCCGCTTCGCGTCCCGCCAGGACGACTCGCCGCAGATGAAGATGATCGCCGCGCTGCGCAACCAGTTCGGCGGCCACGCGGTCGAGTCCAAGTAAGTCGAGTCCAGACGACCCAGCAGGTCCCCCAGGAGAAGGCGGGCGCAGTCCACAGCCATGCACGTCGCGCACCTGTCGCTCGCCGACTTCCGGTCGTACGCCCGGGCCGAGGTTCCCCTCGACCCGGGCGTGACGGCCTTCGTGGGGCCCAACGGCCAGGGCAAGACCAACCTGGTCGAGGCGATCGGCTACGTCGCCACCCTGGGCAGCCACCGGGTGGCCACCGACGCGCCGCTGATCCGGCTGGGCGCCGAGCGGGCGGTGATCCGCACCTCGGTGGTGGACCGCGGCCGCTCCACCCTGGTCGAGCTGGAGCTCACCCCGGGCAAGGCCAACCGGGCCCGGATCAACCGCTCCGACAACGTCCGCCCGCGCGACGTGCTGGGCCTGCTGCGCACCGTGCTGTTCGCCCCCGAGGACCTCAGCCTGGTCAAGGGCGACCCGGGTGAGCGGCGGCGCTTCCTGGACGAGCTGCTGACCGCCCGGGCGCCCAGGCTGGCCGGTGTGCGGCAGGACTACGAGCGGGTGCTCAAGCAGCGCAACGCCCTGCTGAAGACCGCCGCGATGGCCCGCCGGGCCGGTGGCGGCAAGGGCGCCGACCTCTCCACCCTGGAGGTCTGGGACGGCCATCTGGCCCGGGCCGGCGCCGAGTTGACGGCCTTCCGGATCCAGCTGGTGGCCGCCCTGCAGCCCCTGGTGACGGCCGCGTACGGGCAGCTGGCCCCCGGCGGCGGCGAGACCGCCCTGGAGTACCGCAGCTCCTTCGAGGGCGAGCTGCCGACCAGCCGCGAGCAGGCCGAGGAGCAGCTGCTGAACGCGCTGCAGGCGCTCCGCAAGCAGGAGGTCGAGCGCGGGCTCACCCTGGTCGGCCCGCACCGCGACGAGCTGGTGCTCAAGCTCGGCCCGCTGCCGGCCAAGGGGTACGCGAGCCACGGCGAGTCCTGGTCGTTCGCGCTGGCGCTGCGGCTGGCCTCGTACGAGCTGCTGCGCGCCGACGGCGGCGAGCCGGTGCTGATCCTGGACGACGTGTTCGCCGAGCTGGACGCCTCCCGCCGGGACCGGCTGGCCGAGCTGGTGGCCGGCGGCGAGCAGGTACTGGTCACCGCGGCGGTCGCCGAGGACGTGCCGAAGGCACTGGCAGGTGCCCGGTTCGCGGTCGCCGACGGCGCGGTGCGCCGGATCGACGCCTGACCGCGGTCCTTCACCGTCATCACGCGGCCGTCACCGCACCCCGACCGTTTCCGCGCGCCGCCGCCCCCTCCAGGACCGACCCGTCCGGCCCGCTCCCGTAGGCTGGAGGGCTCGGCGGGCGCGCGACCGCGACCGTTGTCCACAGGCTGGGGAAAGGGGATCGCCGTGAGCGAACCGGCGGAGCACTCCCCCGAGCCGGGCGCCCCCGCGCCGACCGGTGCCGACCTCGCCCGCTCCGCGCTGCGGGCGGCCCGGGCCCAGGCCCGCCAGCGCGGTGAGCAGGTCAGGGAGAAGCGCGAGGCGAAGCGGCACGGCCTGCGCAGCGGCGCCCGGTCGGACGGTCGCGACCCGGTCCCGCTGGGGGCCGCGCTGAACCGGCTGCTGACCGAGCGCGGCTGGGAGTCCTCGGCCGCGGTCGGCGGGGTGATGGGCCGCTGGCCGCAGATCGTCGGCCCGGACATCGCCGCACACTGTCACCCCTCCTCCTACGACGAGGCCGCCGCGGTGCTCACCGTGCAGTGCGACTCCACCGCCTGGGCCACTCAACTACGCTGGCTGGCGCGGCAGTTGGTTGCCCGTCTGAACCACGAACTGGGCCACGGGACGGTCCGGACCATCAAGGTGCTCGGTCCGGCGGCGCCCGCCCGCGGCTACGGCCGGCTGCGCGCGCCGGGGAGCAAGGGCCCGGGCGACACCTGGGGCTGACCGGGCCGTCGGACGCCCGTCGGGGACGCTGATCGGATGGCGATCTTCCGGAACCCCTGACAGCCCTTCCAGGCGCCCTGGGCCCCCCGGGCGAGTATCGGGACATGTCCCGAGGGGATTCAGGGCGGCGTATCTGCCCTCAAGGGCTGCCAAACGCCCATCTCTGTCAGTCGTACCGGTAGACTGAGAGCCAAACACTGTTGCTAGTGGCAACCGAGTCGAAACGCTGTGGTCGCACGCCCACCCGCACGGGGTGGGCCTGCGGCCCGTGCTGTGCCAGAGAGGGCGCTTCGTGGCCGATTCCGGCAACCCCAGCCAGACCCCAGACCAGTCCGAGCAGGCTTCCTACACCGGTAGCAACATCCAGGTGCTGGAAGGCCTCGACGCCGTCCGCAAGCGCCCCGGCATGTACATCGGTTCGACGGGCGAGCGCGGCCTGCACCACCTGGTGCAGGAGGTCGTGGACAACTCCGTCGACGAGGCGATGGCCGGGTACGCCGACACCATCGACGTCACGATCATGGCCGACGGAGCGATCCGCTGCGTCGACAACGGCCGTGGCATCCCGGTGGACATCGTCCCGGGCCAGGACAAGCCGGCCGTCGAGGTCGTGCTCACCGTCCTGCACGCCGGCGGCAAGTTCGGCGGCGGCGGCTACGCCGTCTCCGGCGGTCTGCACGGCGTCGGCGTCTCCGTGGTGAACGCGCTGTCCACCAGGCTCTCCGTGGAGATCCACAAGGACGGCCACATCTGGACCCAGGACTACAAGATGGGCGCCCCGACCGGCCCCCTGGTGAAGGGCGCCGAGACCGACCGGACCGGCACCACGGTCACCTTCTGGGCCGACGGGGACATCTTCGAGACCACCGTCTACTCCTTCGAGACGCTCTCCCGGCGCTTCCAGGAGATGGCCTTCCTCAACAAGGGCCTGTCCATCTCGCTGACCGACGAGCGCGTCGAGCACGCGGACGAGGAGGGCAAGCCGCTCTCCGTCACGTACAAGTACGACGGCGGCATCGCCGACTTCGTCGCCCACCTGAACTCCCGCAAGGGCGAGGTCATCCACCCCTCGGTGATCGACTTCGAGGCGGAGGACAAGGACAAGGCGATCTCGGTGGAGATCGCGATGCAGTGGAACTCCTCCTACACCGAGGGGGTCTACAGCTTCGCCAACACCATCCACACCCACGGCGGCGGCACCCACGAGGAGGGCTTCCGCTCCGCGCTGACCGGCCTGGTCAACCGCTACGCGCGGGACAAGAAGCTGCTCCGCGAGAAGGACGACAACCTCTCCGGCGAGGACATCCGCGAGGGTCTGACCGCGATCATCTCGGTCAAGCTCGGCGAGCCGCAGTTCGAGGGCCAGACCAAGGACAAGCTCGGCAACACCGAGGCCAAGACCTTCGTCCAGAAGGTCGTCCACGAGCAGCTCAACGACTGGCTGGACCGCAACCCCAACGAGGCCGCGGACATCATCCGCAAGTCCATCCAGGCCGCCACCGCGCGCGTCGCCGCCCGCAAGGCCCGCGACCTGACCCGCCGCAAGGGCCTGCTGGAGTCCGCCTCGCTGCCGGGCAAGCTCTCCGACTGCCAGTCCAAGGACCCCTCCGAGTGCGAGATCTTCATCGTCGAGGGTGACTCCGCCGGCGGCTCGGCCAAGCAGGGCCGCGACCCGCGCACCCAGGCCATCCTGCCGATCCGCGGCAAGATCCTGAACGTCGAGAAGGCCAGGATCGACAAGGTCCTCCAGAACACCGAGGTCCAGGCCCTGATCTCGGCCTTCGGCTGCGGCATCCAGGAGGACTACGACGAGTCCAAGCTGCGGTACCACAAGATCGTCCTGATGGCCGACGCCGACGTCGACGGACAGCACATCCGCACCCTGCTGCTGACCCTGCTGTTCCGCTTCATGCGGCCGCTGGTCGAGTCCGGGTACGTCTACCTGGCCATGCCCCCGCTGTACAAGATCAAGTGGGGCAAGGACGACTTCGAGTACGCCTACTCCGACCGCGAGCGCGACGCCGTGATCGCCGCCGGGGTGGAGGCCGGGCGCCGGCTGCCCAAGGACGACGCGATCCAGCGCTTCAAGGGTCTCGGCGAGATGAACGCCGAGGAGCTCCGGGTCACCACCATGGACGCCGAGCACCGGCTGCTGCTCCAGGTCACCCTGGAGGACGCCGCCCGCGCCGACGAGCTGTTCTCCGTGCTGATGGGCGAGGACGTCGAGGCCCGCCGCTCCTTCATCCAGCGCAACGCCAAGGACGTCCGCTTCCTGGACGTGTGACGCCTGCACCGCAGGCCCCGCACGTACCAGTCCGCGTGAAAGGAAACTGACCACCAGTGGTCGACGACAACCGTCCCGATGGCGAACAGCCCGAGACCCCCGAGGCCGCCGAGGCCACCACCCAGATCACCATGCGGATCGAGCCGGTCGAGCTCGAGACCGAGATGCAGCGCTCCTACCTCGACTACGCGATGAGCGTGATCGTCAGCCGTGCGCTGCCCGAGGTCCGCGACGGCCTCAAGCCGGTGCACCGCCGGGTGCTCTACGCGATGTACGACGGCGGGTACCGGCCCGAGAAGGGCTACTACAAGTGCGCCCGCGTCGTCGGCGACGTCATGGGCAACTACCACCCGCACGGTGACACCTCGATCTACGACACCGTGGTCCGCCTGGCCCAGCCGTGGTCGCTGCGGATGCCGCTGGTGGACGGCAACGGCAACTTCGGCTCCCCGGGCAACGACCCGGCCGCGGCCATGCGCTACACCGAGTGCAAGCTGATGCCGCTGGCCATGGAGATGATGCGCGACATCGACGAGGACACCGTCGACTTCGCCGCCAACTACGACGGCCGCTCGCAGGAGCCCACCGTCCTGCCGGCGCGCATCCCCAACCTGCTGGTCAACGGTGCCACCGGCATCGCGGTCGGCATGGCCACCAACATCCCGCCGCACAACCTCCGCGAGGTCGCCTCCGGCGCGCTCTGGTACCTGGAGAACCCCGAGGCCTCCGCCGAGGAGCTGCTGGAGGCCCTGGTCGAGCGGATCAAGGGCCCCGACTTCCCCACCGGCGCGCTGATCGTCGGCCGCCGCGGGATCGACGAGTACTACCGCACCGGCCGCGGCTCGGTCACCATGCGCGCGGTGGTCGAGGTCGAGGAGATCCAGGGCCGCCAGTGCCTGGTGATCACCGAGCTGCCGTACCAGGTCAACCCGGACAACCTCGCGCTGAAGATCGCCGACCTGGTCAAGGACGGCAAGATCGCCGGCATCGCCGACGTCCGCGACGAGTCCTCGTCCCGCACCGGCACCCGCCTGGTGGTCGTGCTCAAGCGCGACGCGGTCGCCAAGGTCGTGCTGAACAACCTGTACAAGCACACCGAGCTCCAGACCAACTTCGGCGCCAACATGCTGGCCCTGGTCGACGGCGTGCCGCGCACCCTGTCGCTGGACTCCTTCATCCGGCACTGGGTCAACCACCAGGTCGAGGTCATCGTCCGGCGCACCACCTTCCGCCTGCGCAAGGCCGAGGAGCGCGCCCACATCCTGCGCGCGCTGCTCAAGGCGCTGGACGTGATCGACGAGGTCATCGCGCTGATCCGGGCCTCGGCGAGCGCCGACGCCGCCCGCACCGGCCTGATGGGCCTGCTCGACATCGACGAGCTCCAGGCCAACGCGATCCTGGAGATGCAGCTGCGCCGCCTGGCCGCCCTGGAACGCCAGCGGATCATGGACGAGCACGACGAGCTCCAGCGCAAGATCGACGAGTACAACGCGATCCTGGCCTCGCCGACCCGCCAGCGGGAGATCATCTCCGAGGAGCTCACCGCGATCGTCGAGAAGTACGGCGACGAGCGGCGCTCCACCCTCATCCCCTCCGACGGCGACCTCTCCATCGAGGACCTCATCGCCGAGGAGGACATCGTCGTCACGATCACCCGTGGCGGCTACGTCAAGCGGACCCGCTCCGACCTGTACCGCTCGCAGAAGCGCGGCGGCAAGGGCGTGCGCGGCGCCCAGCTGAAGCAGGACGACATCGTCGACCACTTCTTCGTGACGACGACCCACAACTGGATCCTGTTCTTCACCAACAAGGGCCGGGTCTACCGGGCCAAGGGCTACGAGCTGCCGGACGCCGGGCGCGACGCCCGCGGCCAGCACGTGGCCAACCTGCTGGCCTTCCAGCCGGAGGAGCACATCGCCCAGGTGATGGCCGTCCGCACGTACGAGGACAAGCCGTACCTGGTCCTCGCGACCCGGGCCGGCCTGGTGAAGAAGTCCGCCCTCAAGGACTACGACTCCCCGCGCTCCGGCGGCCTGATCGCGATCAACCTGCGGCAGGACGAGGAGGGCCGGGACGACGAGCTGATCGGCGCCGAGCTGGTCTCCGCCGAGGACGACCTGCTGCTGGTCTCCAAGAAGGCCCAGTCGATCCGCTTCACCGCGACCGACGACGCCCTGCGGCCCACCGGCCGCGCCACCTCCGGCGTCAAGGGCATGGCCTTCCGCGAGGACGACGAACTGCTCTCGATGAACGTCGTCCGGCCGGACACCTACGTCTTCACCGCCACCGACGGCGGATACGCCAAGCGCACCGGTGTGGACGAGTACCGTGTCCAGGGACGCGGCGGCTACGGCACCAAGGCGGCGAAGATCGTCGAGGGCCGGGGCTCGCTGGTCGGCGCGCTCGTGGTGGACGAATCCGACGAGATCATGGCAATCACCCTCTCTGGTGGGGTGATCCGCACGAGGGTTTCCGAGGTTCGTGAAACCGGACGTGACACCATGGGCGTCCAACTGATCAACCTCGGAAAGCGCGACGCGGTCGTGGGCATGGCCCGCAACGCGGAGGCCGAGGACGAGGAGACGGCGGAGGACGAGGTGGCGGGTACCGAGTCCACCGAGACGGCCGAGGGCGCGGTGACGGTGGTCGACGGGGACGTCGAGGCCTGAACCGAACCGCAAGCCGGAGCCGTCGCGTCCAGAGAAGGGACGCGGCGGCCTTCGGACGCCGACCAGTTCCGGGCAATCCCGCCGGGCGCTGGATGACGAGTGACGAGGCAGGGCGGCACCACCGTCCTGCTGGGAAGTGCGGGAGGACCAGGTGAGTGGAGCCACGGGTGCTGCGGGAGGAGCCTCCGGCGGCCGTCCGGGCGCGCAGGGCGGGGGTTCGTACGGTGTGCCGCAGCCGCCGACCGAGCACTCGGCCGCGTCCACCTCGCTGATGCCACCGGTCGGCGGAGCGGGCCAGAGCGGTGCGACCTACGGCGGACAGACGCCCCCGGCGCCGAACAGTCCGGCCCCGGGCAGCGGCTTCTCGCAGCCGACCACGTACGCCAAGGGGCAGCCGACCCCGCCCAGGGGCACCCGGACGTCCGGGAACACCCCGCCCGGCGGGACCCCGGTCGGTGGGACCCCCGCCGCCGGTGCGGCGCGGCGGCCCTCCGGCGCCCCCGCGGCGGCCGCCCCCGTGGTGGGCGGCTCCGGCCTCGGCAGGACCCGCAAGGCGCGGCTGCGGGTGACCAAGGTCGACCCGTGGTCCGTGATGAAGGTCAGCTTCCTGCTGTCGCTGGCCGTCGGCATCATCATCATCGTGGCCTCGGCCGTGCTGTGGATGACGCTGGACTCGCTCGGCGTCTTCGACTCGCTGACCAAGACCCTCAAGGACGTCACCGGCTCGGACAGCAGCGGCGGCGTCAACCTGATGGACTACGTCGGCTTCGGCAAGGTGATGACCTTCACCACGCTGATCGCCGTGGTTGACGTCGTCCTGCTGACCGCGCTGTCCACGCTGTCCGCGTTCATCTACAACGCGGCGGCCGGCTTCACCGGCGGCGTCGAGCTCACCCTGGCCGAGGAGGACTGATTCCGGCCGGTTCCTGACCCCGGATCAGTTTTCCGTCCACGGGCGGAATGCGCGGACCCCGCAGGCTGTTTCAGCCTGCGGGGTCCGTCGGCATTTCGGGTGACAGCCGGCCGCCCGCGGCGTGCCGCCGGGAAACCGGGCGGCCGCGGTGGGATTAGCTGGGTGCCGCCCGTCCCGCACCTTGGGAGTGCCGCAGGCCCGCCCCGGTCCGTCGACCGGGGCAGCTGAGGTTCCGAAGGACGACTGGACGGAGGCGCGCGGTGGCGAAGCTCGCAGGTCAACTGGTCGAGGCCCTGGACGGGCTGTTGGGGGTCCCGGTACCACTGCGGGTCCAGGCCTGGGACGGCAGTGTCGCCGGCCCTCCAGGGGGGCCCACGGTGATCCTGCGCAACCGCAGGGCGCTGCGCCGGCTGATCTGGCAGCCGGACGAACTGGGCCTGGCCAGGGCCTACGTCTCGGGGGACCTGGAACTGGCCCCGGGCACCGACCTGTACGAGACGCTCTCCGCCGTCGCCCGCTTCGCCGAGCTGCCGGAGATCCGCACCCTGGCCCTCGGGCCGCGCGACGTGCTCGGCGCCAGGGGCCGCCGGGCGCTCGCCGCCGTGCTGCGGGCCGGGGCGGTCGGCCTCGAACCCGAACCGCCCCGCGAGGAGGTCCGCAGGGCCGAGGGACGGCTGCACAGCCGCAGCCGGGACCGCGCGGCGATCAGCCACCACTACGACGTCGGGAACGACTTCTACGGCCTCGTGCTCGGCCCGTCGATGGTCTACTCGTGCGCCTACTGGACGCCCGAGGCGAAGAGCCTGGAAGCCGCCCAGGAGGCCAAGCTCGACCTGATCTGCCGCAAGCTCGGCCTGCGGCCGGGGACACGACTGCTGGACGTCGGCTGCGGCTGGGGCTCACTGCTGCTGCACGCGGCGAAGCACTACGGGGTCACCGCGGTCGGCGTCTCCATCTCCGCGGAGCAGGTCGCGCTGGCCCGCACCCGGATCGAGGAGGCGGGCCTGTCCGACCGGGTGGAGGTCAGGCTCCAGGACTACCGGGAGATCACCGACGGGCCCTTCGACGCGATCTCCAGCGTCGGGATGGCCGAGCACGTCGGCGCGGAGCAGTACCGGGTCTACGCCGAGGGCCTGTACGGGCTGCTGGTGCCCGGCGGTCGGCTGCTCAACCACCAGATCGCCCGCCGCCCCGACTTCCCCGGTGAGCCGCACCGTCCCAGCCCCTTCATCGACCGCTACGTCTTCCCGGACGGCGAACTCTCCCCCGTCGGTTCCACCGTCGCCAGGCTGGAGGAGGCCGGCTTCGAGGTCCGGGACGTCGAGTCGCTGCGCGAGCACTACGGGCTGACCCTGCGCGAGTGGGTGGCCAACCTGGAGGCGCACTGGACGGAGGCGGTCCGGCTGGCCGGCCGCGGCCGGGCCCGGGTCTGGCGGCTCTACATGGCCGCCTCCGCGCTCGCCTTCGAGCAGAACCGGATCGGGATCAACCAGGTCCTCGCCGTCCGCAGCACCGAGGAGGGTGCGGCCGGTCTCCCGCCGACCCGCGAGGAGTGGCTGCTGCGCCCCTCCGCCGGTGCGCCGCAGCTGGTCGCGGGGGGTGCCGCCGCCACCCCGGCCGACCCGGATTTGGGAGATCGGCCGTCGGTCCGCTAATCTTTCAGTGCGGCAAGGGCCTATAGCTCAGACGGTTAGAGCGCTTCCCTGATAAGGAAGAGGCCACAGGTTCAAGTCCTGTTAGGCCCACCACCGCGAAGGGCCCGGAGTGATCCACTCCGGGCCCTTCGGTAGTTCAGGATCGGGCGGGGCCATGGATCGGCCGGAGTCGGGTAGGCTCTCTGTCCGGTGAGGGCCTATAGCTCAGACGGTTAGAGCGCTTCCCTGATAAGGAAGAGGCCACAGGTTCAAGTCCTGTTAGGCCCACTGCAAGAAGTACCAGGTCAGAGCCCTGGTCCCCGGAGATCGGGGACCAGGGCTCTACTGGTTTCTACCCCGCTCATCCAAAATTCTGCCGAAACCCGGGAGTCTCCGGACTGTCCGGGCTGTTCACCGGCCGGATGGGGGGCTGTACGGGCCATCCACCGGTGGTAGAAACAGAGTGCCCCCCATCGGCCTCTCCAGGGCCGCAGGGGGGCAGCTGCCGGGCCTGGCTCCCTCCAGGTAGCTCAGGCCCGCGCGTGGCCGCCCTCGCACCCCTCCAGGTATCCGGGGGCGGCCAGTTCGTAGGGCCGGTCAGATCCGGCCATTTTCTGAGGCTAGGTCAGCCCCAGGACGAATCGTCGGCCAGAGCGACCGTGGCGACGGTCGGGATCGGCGACGACGTCGGGGTCGGTCCACCCGGCTGGACACCCCAGCTGGAGTCGGCCGCGGGCGAGGCCGGCGTCGAGGCGGAAGTGGCGCCGACCAGTACGACCAGGCCGGCTGCCAGGGCGGCCGCGGCGGCACCGATACGGATGGTGAGACGGCTGCGTGCGGGCATGGGTGTCCCCTCTCCTGCTGCTCGCAGAGATGGCGTGGGAAGCGAGTGTGGAGTACGTCACTCCACTCGCACCAGTGTTCGCCCACGTCGTTGCCGCTTCAAGCAACTTCCACCTACGATCGCCGAAACTCCCAAAGTGGAAGTAGTTGGAAGAGGATGAATTGGACACCTTAGGACAGGTCGTAGGGGCTGGACTTCTTGAATGGGAGTCGCGAGCGCTCTACCAGGACATCGCAGCCGGGCGTACCACGGCCCCCGGGCCGTCTCCGGCGCTGGACCAGCTGCTCGACCTCCAGCTCGTCTCCCCCGACGCCGGCCGCCCCGGGCACTACGTCGCCCTCTCTCCGGCTGACGTCGCCCTGAGGTTGCAGCAGCACTTTCTCCAGCTCGGCACCCAGCATCTCGCCCAGGCCGCGGCTATGCCGAGACTGTTCGATCCGATGATCACTGCCTACCGGGCAGCCAACCCGGGTAACGACGGGGCACTGGAGTACGTCGCCAGCAAGGTCGAAATGCAGGAACGCCTTGGGCCGATCATCGAGTCCTGCCGGGAAGAGCTACTCACCGCCCAGCCTGGCGGCGCCCGACCGCCGAACATGCTGGCGATGAGTTACCAGCGCGACATCGCCGTCATCGAACGCGGCGCGACGTTGCGCAGCATCTACCAGGCGTCAGCCCGGCGCGACGGGCCGACCGCCAGCTGGGCCGCGACTATGACCGGCTACGGCGCCCAGGTCCGCACGCTCGGCGGCGACATCGAATTCGGCCGCACCGTCATCGTCGATCAGCGCGTCGCCGTTATCGCGACACCCGACCCGGAGCGCGCGCTCCTCATCCGGGACGAGGCACTCGTCCGACACATCAGGCTGTCCTGGCTGAGGGACTGGGGCATGGCGCTGGACTGGGACGGCCGGCCCCTGCCCGAGGTGACCTCGATGCAGCGCGACATCCTGTCCCAACTCGCCCAGGATGTGACCCTGGAATCGATCGCCGCGAGCCACGGCGTGAGCCGCCGGTGGATCTCCATGCGGTTGGAGCCGTTGAAGGACGCGACTGGGGCGACGTCGCTACACGGACTCTTGTACTGGTGGGCCCGACACGCGTCGCACTACCTGGAGCCGGTCAACCTGACGAAGTGACGGCGATGACGGCGGTGTAGGAGTGCCCGGACACCAGGACGTCCAGCGCGAATCGGCCGTCGTCCTGGTCGAGGTAGTCCTGGACGCGGCGGACGCCGGCCTCGCCGGTCAGGAAGAAGTCGTAGGCCCGGGCCTGGCCCGGGTCGAGCGGCAGATCATCGAGCAGGCCACGCAATGCGACGACGGCGGCGGCCAGCGTGGTGTGAGTGGAGGGGTCGACCAGTCCCTCGGCGGTGAGGGTGTAACTCACGGCGTGCTCCCAGCTCGGTCCCCCCGGGCTGCGGCGGTCCAGTTTATCGAATGTATGTTCGATAAACCCTGGTCGGCCGCACCGCCATACGGCCGACCAGGGGGTCTACTGTGGGGGGTCCTGCCAGGGATGGAAGTAGCCGCCCGGCAGCGGCAGCCAGCGCGGCGGCCGAGGCGGTCGCAGCACGGGGCACCATGGTGCCTGTCGCGGGCCTCGTGAGCCGCGGCCGCGCTGGTCGTGCCAGCGGCCTTGGTCGCGCGGGGGGATCCTGTCGGTCACGACGTCCTCCTCGTGGTCGGGCCCACGATCGGGGACCGTCTCGGACGGGCCCGCGGCGGAATTCCGTCAGCGGCCCTCGCAGGGGTGGGCGTGGCCTGCCGGGCGCCCGGCAGGGCCTGGCCGTGGCCGGGCCCCACCGGGGTCACCATGCGCCTGCCGGACGCCACGCGGACCGGGGGCGCCCCGGCGTGCACGGGGCTGTCCAACCGTGCACACCGGGTGGTGACCCGTCCCAGCCGTTGCCCTGGACGGTTGAGGCTGGGACGGGAGTCAGAGGTACTACGTGGAGCCAGGATGTTCGACCCGGCGAGTCTCGCCATCGGCCGTGATCATGAGGACCAGTGGAACGTCGGACGACAGATGCCGCGTCTGGCGCACGCAGTCGGCGACGGCCTCGTCGCCGTCCTCGTTGACCATGTCCTCTGTCAGGAACGGGTAGACGCCCGAGGGGAGGCCCTCGAACACCAGCTCGTAGCCCTCTGTGGAGATCACCTCGACGCAAACCTCGACCGGCTGGCGCGACTCGGGGTCGCTGTCGCTGAGGCCGGTCACTGGGCGGCCTTCCGGGACGCCGGACCGGTTTGGTAGGTGGCGGTCTGCACCTGTCGGCGGATCCACTCGCGGGCGGCAGGCTCGGACCCCAGCCACGCGGTGGCCGCGAGGTCGAGGCCCAGGTCCCACACGATCCACTCCGTCGGGCGGCCGGACGGACGCTCCACACGGCGCGGCTCGTACCGGGCTGCGACGCGCTGTCGACACGTCAGGCCGTCGCCGTACGAGACGCGCACGATCGCGAGGGTGCCGTCGTCCAGGGACACGGGCCAGTCGGTGGTCTCGTCGCCGTTCATGCGGTACTCCAGGTCGGCGCCGCTGCTGTCCAGCAGTCTGCGCATCGCCTGTCGCTCGTAGGCGCTGATCGGCAGCGCGCACACCGCCTGCCGCAGCGTCTCCAGGGCGGCCTCGGGCGGCGCGGTCACGGGGTCGAGGTACCCGTCGATCGACACCGTGAGGGGCTCGGTGATCACCGGTGGGCCTCCAGGCTGGCCGCATACGGGGGGCACGCCGCGCAGACGACCACGGCGTAGACGAGCCCGTCGTCCGCGACGTGGCCGGCGGCGGCCAGCTGGCCGCTGCGGTCGCATGCGACGCAGGCGGTGCCGGAGCGCTGGGCGGGGGTCAGGCGGGTGCCGGTGCGTGGGGCGACCACCCGCACGCTGTCGCCCAGGCGGTCGGAGCGGTCGGACGCGGCGTCTTGGAGGTGGTGTCGGTGTACGACGCCGGGGTCGGCCGGGGCCAGCTCGATGGCGCCGGCGCGGAGCTGTCGATCGGTCACGAGGGTCCAGCCTCTCGGAGAGACGATGGAAGCGACGCCCCCCTTTCCGAGTGAGGCGCCGTGTTCGTCGCACCGCAGGGCCCCAGGGCCCGGTCTACCCGGGCTGCATTTCTGCGGTTGACGTGACAGACAGTCAACTTCCAACCAGCCGCTACAGTCTGGCCCGTAAGCGGCATCTGCATGCAGGTATGCGTCGGGCGCATACGGATACGACCGATCGGGGGAGAGTGCTGATGGACTGGCGTACCGCGGCTGGAGCGGCCGCACGGGCAGGGGACTTTGGCCGGGTGGTGGAGCTGAGCCGCCTCGCCCAGCAGATGACGCAACTTCAGCTTGGCGACCTCGTAGGCCTCTCTCAGTCGGCGGTCTCCCGGATGGAGCGGCGCGGACCTGGGGGCACGTACGACATGAGCCTCCTCGGACGTGTGGCGGTCCATCTGGGCATTCCGGCCAGCCTCGTCGGTCTGGCCGACCTACCAGCAGGGGCATCAGTGGAGCGACGCGACTTCCTCGGGGTTGCCGCGGTTGCAGCGGCTGCGGCAGTGACCCCAGCCGTTGCGGCACCCTCTGCGCAGCCAGATGCCGGACAGGCCGCGGCCCTACGACTGGGCACCGCGTCGTATCGGCGCCTCGACGGCTCAGCGTCCTCCCGCGACCTCGCCGACGTCGTCCGTGGGCACATCCGGCTCATCCAGCAGCTGAGCACCGCCGGTGGCGATCGGGCCCGACTCGCTGCGACCGGGTCCGAGGCTGCGTCTTTCGCGGGCTGGTTGGCGTGGGACATGGGTGACCACGGGTCCGCCCGATCGTGGTACGGCCAGGCGGTCAAGGCCGCACGTACGGCTCGGGATGGGCTTCTCCTGGCCTACCAACTGGGCAGCCTCGCCCAGTTCGAGGGGCATACCGGGAACGGGAACCAGGCCCTCACCCACACTCGAAAGGCCCGAGCTGCGCTTGGGATCAACGCCCCTGCCATCGCCGACGCGTGGCTCGCTGCCACCGAGGCGCTGGCATACGCTGCGTGCGGGGATCGCGACCGCACGGACCAGGCGCTCACTCGCAGCCGGGCGCTCACACTTCGGCTAGGTGAGGAAACTCCGCCGTGGCCTTGGGTGTTCACGTTCGATGAGCGCAAGGTCCAGTCGGCGCGGGTCGCCTGTGGAGCCAGGCTCGGTGTGCCGGAATGGGTGCTGTCCGTCGGCACCGAGGCCCTGGCCACCGGACACGCGAAGGGGCGCGCGTTACTCATGATGGACCTCGCCGCCGGCCACCTCGCGGCCGGTCGCATCGACGGCGCGTTCGCCATCGCCAGCCGAGCCCTGGACATCGGAATCACCTATCGGTCCGGCCGGATCGTGGAGCGAGCCCGAGCACTGCGGCGTACCCTCACCACCACGGCACCGCCCCGCGTGGTGCAGGAGTTCGACGAGCGTCTACATGACGTGTACCTGTAGGAGGGGCAGCATGAGGCTCGGGATCACCGGCCACAGGGGGCTGAACGCGGACGTCGAACGGCGGGTCCGCCAGCTCCTAGCCGTCGTCGTGGACACCCACCAGGGCGACCTCACTGCCGTTTCGATGCTTGCTGATGGGCCCGATTCGTGGGTCGCGGACCTGGTCCTCGCCCAGGGTGGTCTCTTGGAGGTCGTTGTCCCAGCCGAGGCTTACCGAGACGGCCTGCCATCGGAGCACCACCCGACCTACGACCGACTGCTCAGCCGAGCATCGGACGTTCACCACACCGGAATGTTCGCGTCGGACACCGCCGCGCACATGGCTGGCAGCGAAATCGTGGTCGGCCTGGCCGATATCGTCGTCGCAGTCTGGGACGGGCTCCCCGCCCGCGGGTACGGCGGTACTGCCGACGTCGTCGCCTACGCACGCCGCTGCGGCGTTCCTGTCCAGGTGGTCTGGCCCGACGGTGCGACTAGGTAGCCGACTGATCAGTAGCCCGATAGCGTCGCCCCACACCAGACCCGTCCCAGGGGGGACCATGCGCACCCGTACCACTGCCGCGGCCGCCGTTGCCGTGCTGCTCGCTGTCGGCTCGGCCGCCTGCTCAAGCTCGACCACCAGCTCGAAGGGGGCGGCCGCGGCACCGAGCAGCGCGGCCGCCGCTCCGCAGACCCCGGCAGAATCAGCGCCTACTGTGCCCCAGGCGCCGGCTGACGCCGCGAAACCGGCAGCGCCTGCACCCACAGGTGCGACGCCGTCCGGGCCGCCGCCGTCCCCGGACGCCGCGGTGGTCGCGGCCTACATCGCGGCGTTGACGGCCATCGACCCGGAGATCGTGAACAACAAGATCGACCGGACCGTGGACCGTGGTCGCAACCAGTGCTCGTCCGTTGCCCAGTCGCCCAACGATCAGGCAAAGCTGATCGACCTCACGGGCAAGCGGTTCACGGGGCCGAATCACCCGGAGGGCTTCGGGCCCGAGAAGTCGAAGCGGATCCTTGAGGTCGTCCGCAAGCACATCTGCCCGACGTACTGAGCCGGGACGCAGGAAGGCGCCCCCGCCCGGGCCGGAGCCGGGGCGGGGGCGCTGTTACGTGGTGTCGAGGTGGGCGGTACGGCGGTCGACGCGATCGACGGCATCGCGCAGCGAGGACCCCGAGTTGGGGTGCAACTCGTGTTCCACGGTGTCGAGGCGGCCGTCGATGCCGTCGAGGCGGTGGTCGAACTGGTCGAGGCGTGCCATGACCCCGAGACGGGCCGGGACGCCGGGACGTTCGGGCGTTCCGGCCCAGTCGTCGGCGATCTCGTCCACCCGGGCGGCGAAGCGGGCGGCGCTGCGGAGGACCCGCCAGGCGAGGCCGACCGCCGCGGCGAGGGCGACGGCGACCGCCGACCACAGGACGGCGGTGTCGACGGCGGAGACGCCGGTCTCGGTCACGGGCGGCTCGCCGGGTCGGCGCCGGCCGGGAGCAGGCTCGCCGAGCCCTTCCGGCCGACGAAGCGCGCGGCCGCGCTCTTGGCGGCGGCGAGCAGCGGTATGAGGACCGGCACCCACCATGCGGAGAGGCTGCTCGCCTCGGTGATGGCGTAGGCCAGGCCGGCCTCGGCGGCGGTGGCGCCGGTGCGCTCGGCGACGTCGAGCCAGTACGCGCGGGACGTGGTCATGCGGATCTCCTAGTCGGTGACGCTGAAGTGGTGGGTCTCGCCGAGGCGGGAGAGGGTGGTGTGGCCGGGGGTGCCGTCGGCGTCGGCTCCGGTGTAGCCGCAGCGGCGCTGCCAGGCGGCGTACGCGGTCACGGTGCGGGTGCCGAACGAGCCGTCCACCCACTGCCGTTCGAGCAGGCCCTCGTTCGCCAGCGCCTGCTCGACGGCCTGGACCTCGTCGCCGTAGGTGCGGTGGCCCTGGTCGGCGCCGGGGTCGGTGCGCGCCGCGGCGACGACGTGCGCGAGCGAGACCGCGCGGCCGCCGGGCAGGGTGCCGAGCAGCTCCCGCAGGCTGTGCGGGCCGGGCACGCCGTCGGCGTCGGTGCCCTGGTAGCCGAGGCTGCGCTGGAACTCGGCGTAGTTGAGGGTGTCGGCGTCGGTCCACGTCGGACCGGGACCCTGCTGGTAGTGCCCGCCGAAGCCGCGGTCGACCAGCGCCCGGCCGACCGCGGTGACCTGGTCACCGACCGCCCCGTACCCGTATGCCAGGCCGCCGACGACCACCTGGTAGCGGGCCGGGACGTCCTCGGCCGGCGTCGGCGCGGGGGTGGGCTGCGGCGCCGGGCCGCTGCCGTCCGGCCGCGGGGCGCCGGCCCGCACCCACGCGTACAGCGGCCCGCCCGGGCACGATGTGGCGTAGCCGTCCCGATGCCCGAGGATCTCCGCCCCCGCGCCGCCCTCGGCCCGCAGCCACTCGATCGCGTCCCGCAGGCCGCCGAGCTGCGCCGCGCTGGGCTCGGTCAGTCCCTTGCTGCCGAGCATGGCGCACACCGCGTAGTGGCGGCCGTTCAGGATGGGGTTGCCGTTGGCGCCGGTGCGCCGGTGCGCGCCACGGCCCTCGTAGAGGAAGCCGTGTGGGCAGACGACGGCGTTGTAGGCGATGTCGGAGTAGTCCTCGGTGGTGTCGGCCAGGTGGCTGGCCTGGAGGGCGCGCATCCGGGGTGCGCACCGCTCGTGGTCGTCCGCGAGCGCGGGCGGGACTTCGGTGCCCTCGTAGTGGATTTTCACGCCGTCGGTGCCCGCGATCGCGACGAGCTTGTACTTCGACGGTTGCGCGCCCCAGTCGGCGCGGGGGACGAACTGCATGGGTGCCTCCAGGGAATGGGAAAGCCCCGGGCCGATGGCGCCGGGGCGGATCGATGTCAGGTCAGGCCCCGCACCGCAGGATTTCCCGTCTCGGGGGCGGAGCTCGGGCCCGGTGACGGGAAATCCTGCGGTGCGGGGCCTGTGTCCGTTCAGGAGGTGCGTTGCAGGCGGAGCCAGGAGAGGGCGGTGAGCGTGGTGGGGGTGGCGTAGGAGGCGGCTTGTGCCCAGAGGAGGGTGAGCGGTCCGGCGGCGACGGTGACGATGCGCGCGGTCAGCTGGCAGGACGTCAGGGTGTTGGGTCCGCCGACGCCGTAGGTGCCGCAGCTGAGGGGCTGGCCGGGGATGGAGCTGTGGGAGGCGTAGGCGGCCTGGCCGCCGGTGGCCGGCGCGGCGAGGGACCAGCGCATCGCCGTGCCGGACGGCGTCGTCCAGTCGAGTTTCAGCCCGCCCTGGTTGTACTCGCCCGCGTAGTACAACGCGCCGTCCAGAAGGTACGTGGCGCCGGCTTCGAGCGGGATGGACAGGTGCGGGTCGGGCAGCAGGGTCGTGCTGGTGGCCCGGGTGGTGTCCAGGGTCTTGGCGACGTCGAGCGGTGAGATCGCGGCGAGCTGGGCACCGAGGATGCGCTGGCCGGCGGCCCACGGGGGGTAGGGCACGAGTGGTCTCCTCAGAGTGCGGTGACGGCGGGTTGCCGGAGCCGGACGTCGGCGCCGGCGGGCAGCGCCTTGATGACGCCGTTGACGGAGCGGGTGACGACGGCGGTCTGGGCGGGCCCGAGGGTGGTGAAGTCGCCCCACGCGGCGGTGACGGGCAGCGGTGTCGTGGACGTGGTGGAGAGGATGCTGCGGGTGCCGATCTGTCCGGCGGTCGTGAGCGAGGTGTCGGTGGCCTCGGCCTGCCAGGCCGAGGGTTCCGTGGTGCCGTCGAGCCAGGTCCGGGCGCGCAGCGTGCTGCCCACGGCCTGGAGGCGCAGGCCGAACCGGCGGGCGGGCGCGTGGGTGAGGGTGGTGGTGTACTGCTGGAGCAGCGTCTCCGTCCCGGCCAGCCGTTTGCGGAGGGTCAGGATGACTTCCTGGGCGGTCCCGAACTCCAGCCGGGCCAGGTACATGTTGCTGCCGTCCTGGTAGCGGGCGGTGAGGGCGACGAACTGCGGCCCGCCGGTGGCGAGTTTGTCGGTGGCGACGGTGGCGCGGAGGTCGACGTCCGGGCCCGGGGCGGGCAGCAGGGTGTAGCGGGAGACGTTGATGGAGCCCATGGAGACGAGGCCGCGGCCGAGCAGCGCGGCCCGGATCGCGGAGACGTACCGGCGGAAGGCATCGGTGCGCGCCCCGGAGTCGCGTACGGTCCGGGTGTTGACGCCGCCGGGGAAGAAGTTCGCCCGGAGGGCTGCGCTCATCTCCAGCTGCACGCCGGCTGCCGTGCTCGTGCGGTTGCAGAGGTTGGCCGGGTCGGTGCCGGAGATCTCGGAGGGGGCGGTGGTGACGCGGAATCCGGCGGCGCCCAGGGTGCGGGTGAGGCGGTCGACGAGGACGGTGTCCAGGCCGCCGATCGCGGTCTCGGCCAGGCCCGGGGTGCCGCTGTAGCCGTGAACGGACAGGCAGCGGCGGGCAGCGGCGACGACGGCCAGGCCCTGCGGCTCGTCGAACACGGTGCTCGTGAGGTGCAGGGTGCTGTTCCCGGTCGGCTTGATGCCGGCGAACTCGTAGTACGCCATCGTCGTGCCACCGGCGGACACGGCGCGGGCGACTTCTCCGGAGCCGCCCTCGATCGACCCGCCGTGGATGGCGATGGCAGCCCACCGGGCGCCGGCCGGAACGGCGGCGGTACGGGTCCATGCCGTCCCTTCGGGCTCGGCGGCCGCCAGCGCGGCGAAGCTCGGGTAGGTGTCGGCCACGTCGTCAGCCTCCTTGGACGGCGTAGTCGGCGGCGGTGCCGCCGGTGGTGGTCCAGGCCTGGCCCGAGGTGGCGGTGCCCCAGCCGCCGGTGACGGCGCGTTCGAAGCGGTCGCCGCGGGCGCCGATCAGGTCCAGGACGCGGACGTGTTCGCCAGCGACGGCCAGGTCGAGCGGCAGGTCGACGAGGTCGGTGGTCCAGGCCGGGCCCGTCGTGGTGGTCAGGAGCAGCAGTGTCGCGGTCGGGGTGGCGGCCGCGGCGAGCCGGGTGCCAGCGGTGTCGGCGCGGCCCTGGTCGGGGTCGGCCAGGACGGCGACCTGCCAGGGCCCGGCGGGCGCGCAGTTGGCGGTGATGTCCCAGTCGTACACGCCGATGTTCTCGCTGTAGCCCTCGAAGAGCAGGGCGACGGTGGTGGGGCCGTCCTCGGGCGGCATGCCGGTGATGTCGATCCGGTCGCGCAGGTCGAGGGCGAGGACGGCGGGGATCAGTCGGGGGGAGGCCGCGAGGTCGAGATGGACCTGGGGGAACCGCGTGCCGTCCCAGGTGCCGAGGTGCAGGAGCCATCCGGCGATGTCGGGCAGCTGGGCGTCGCGCCACAGGGAGCGGGTGACGCCCTCGTCGTAGCGGCCGACGCCGGCGGGCGGGGGCTGGGTGCCCATGCTGCTGGTCGTGTCGAGTGCCCGTGCGCTGGACCCGCCGGCGCGGGTGACGGTGATGTCGTTGCGCACGGCCTGGTCGTCGTCGGCGGGCTCCAGCGGCGGTGCGACGTCGCCGCCCGCGTAGTCCAGGAGGAGCTTCGGCGGCTGGTTGTAGGCGGTGTGGCCGGCCCGGTACCAGAGTGAGAGCGCGTCCAGGCGCTCGGCCAGTACGCCGCCGTCGCTGTCGGCCGCTTCCTGGAGGAGGGCGAGCAGCGCGCCGGGGCGCTGGGGTCCCATGGCGACTTCGGAGTCGATGTCGCCCCGGAGCTGCACCGGCACGCCCTCCTCAGCGCACAGCCGCTCGATCCGTTGGCTGGGCCGGTCGCCCTCGTACCCGTTGTCCGCGTGGTTGTAGACGTCGGCCGTGGTGTCGAAAACTGCCAGGTGCCCGAGGGACATGCCGGCCAGTGCGTCGCCGATCTGGGCGTCGATCTGCGTCGGTGTGCCGAGCGTGCCGGGGTACGAGCCGGAGCTGGTGGAGTCGGTGCCTCCGACCGGGTACCAGACGAGGTTCCAGGTGACGGAGGAACCGGTCTGGAACGCGGTCACGAACAGCTGGTGCCATCCGGGGCCCGTGAACTGCACGGGCACGGTGAGGGAGTCGAACACCGTGCCGCCGTCGGCGTCCAGCCCGTAGAAGTGCACGACGGTGCCGTCGAGCGCGCCGGCGTCGAGCACCCACGTGCGCACGGTGCCGGTGCTGGACCATGCGAGCAGCCGTGACGTGGTGGTGGGGAAGGTGTCGAGCTGGTAGAGGAGGTGCACCCGCCATGTGGTCGGCGGTATGGCCGGCGGCGGGACGGTGCCGTGCAGGCGGGCTCCGGCGCGCACCGTGGGCAGGGGCGCCGATCCGGTGAGGTCGGTGTTCGCCCCGTAGTCGAGGCCGGTGGTGTCCAGTGGTCCGACGCCGGGGATCGGGCTGGCGGACTGGGTGGCGCCGCGCTCGTCCTCCATGGGCCAGTACGCCAGCGGCAGGCCGGTGGGGATGGAGCGGCGAAGTGTGGACTGGAGCGGCGCCGCTCCCTGGCCGAGTCGTCGCGCGGGGCCCGCGGCCTGGAGGTGGACGACGAGGTCTTTGCCGGAGACGTCGCGTCGCGGTGTCCAGGAGGAGACTTCGCCGGTGAACCGGTCGGTGAGGTCGGTGATGGTGGCGCCGCCAGTGGTGGTCCAGGTCCTGCCGGCGGGGTCGGTGAACGCGACGGTTCCGGGGGGCTGGACGGTGAAGTCGGGCGCCGCGACCGGCGGCCCGCCGATGCCGCCCCGGATTTCGGCGCGCAGGACGCGCATCGGCGCGGCGCGGAGGCTGAGCTGGGGCTGGTCACCGATGTCGAGGGTTGCGGTGCCGGGGTGGACGGAGGTGGTGCCGGTGTTGGTGACGGGGCCGCCGAGCTGGGTCCACGGGCCGGACAGAGAGGGGGCGCTCCAGAACGTGGCGGTGTGGCCGCCCGTGCCGTCGTCGACATCGAGGGTGACCCGGACGGCGATGCGGCCGTCCGGCGTCGGCTGGACGGGAGCGGTGGCGACCGCGGCCCGGACGGCGCCCACGGTGCCGTCCGGGCTCCAGTTCAGGCCCGGGTAGCCGTTGATGATGTACAGGACCCAGGATCGCTGGTCGCCGGCGGTCAGGTAGCGGCTGATGATCTGGTGGTGGGCGTCGTCCGTGAGGACGGTGCGCTGCTCCAGCTCGACACGGATGTCGAGGTCGCCGGTGATGCGCAGGGCCGGGTCGTCGGGGGTTGTGGCGCGGGCGCCGGCCGCGGCGGGGACGTCGAGGTAGCTGCTCAGCCTGGGCACGCGGACCCGGATCGGGGTGTTGCGCCCGATCAGCCCGTACAGGGCCCCCGCGGCGTTGCGGGGGGAGTAGCGGCCGCCCCTGTTGTCGAGGGTCATGGTGCAGGTGGCGGGGTCCGCGCGGGAGCCTTCGTCGTGGCGGCCGCGTTCGATGTGGATGCGTTCGCCCAGGCGCACGTCCGGGGTGATGTCGCTCCACGCGCCGGCGAGTTGGAGTTCGACGCGGACGGCGAGCGGGGTGGTCGGGAAGGCCACGCGGCCCCCCTTTCTACGTGAAAGCGGTCTGGACGTTGCCCTGCCCGGCCACGCGGGTGATCCGGCGCATGAGGCGCTGCATGTCGGAGTCGGCGCCGGCGGTGTCGAGGATGATGCGAACCTCGACGACTCCCCCGCCGCTGGCGCGGGAGAGCGGGGTGACGGTGGCGCCGCCGGGCAGGGACAGCAGCTCGGGTCCGGCCTCGCCGACGAGGACGGTGCCCGAGCCGGTGATGTGGCCGCCCTGGGCGAGCATGGGGATCGTCGGCATGGAGAAACCTTTGCCGCCGAAGTACGGGATCCAGTCGGGTGCGGTGAAACTGAGCCGGCCGACGGTGTTGTTCCAGAACCGGGCGACCGCGTTGAAGGCGCTGCGGAAGGGGCTCATGATGGTCTCGGCGAGGCTGGAGAAGCCAGAGACGATGCGGCCCGGAAGGCCGGCGATGAAGTCGAACGCCGAGCTGGCACCGGCGCGCAGAGTGTCCCAGTGGCGGCCGATCCAGGACACCGCCGAGGTGAACGGCGACACCAGGATCCCCAGGATCAGGGGCCAGTTGTTGCCGATCCAGTTCCAGACGCCGCTGATCTTGCCCCAGACGGCGTCCCAGCAGCCGGTGACGATGTCGCGGAACTGCTCGGAGCGCTGCCAGAGCAGGACGACGGCGGCGACCAGGGCCACGACGGCAATGATCACCAGCGTGATCGGGTTGGCCGCGAGCGCGGCGTTCCAGGCCCACTGTGCGGCGGTGGCCACGGTCTGGATGCCGGTCCAGATGCCCTGTGCGGCGGCCCAGACCATCGTGGCGCCCTGGACGAGCAGGATGGCCCCGGCGACCACGCCCAGGGAGATCGCGAGGGGCTGCACCCAGGACGCGTGCTCCGTGCCGAACTGCACCAACTGGCCGCCGACGTCGGCAAGTTTGAGCATCGTCTCGCGCTTGAAGCGCTCCAGAGCCGCGGCCGGGTTGTCGGAGACGGTCCGGGCCATCTGGTCGGCGGCCCCGGCGACGTCGCCCAGCGCCGCCGTCGCACTGGACGGATCGAGAGCCATCAGGGCTTTCTGCGTGTCCTCGCTCTTCGTCCCGAACAGGGCGACGGCGGTCGCGTTCCGTTCGACGGGGTCCTTCATCGCCCGCAGCCGGTCGAAGACCTGGTCGATCGAAGCCGCCGCCTTGGGGCCGCCCTCGACGAAGACCCTCTGCATCTCCGTTCCGTTGAGACCGATCTTCTTGAATGCGTCCAGGGTCTTGGTCTCGCCGGCCTGGGCGATCAACACGAATTCCTTGAGGGCGTCGGCCACGCCGTCGGCGTCGCGGGCGCCCGCCCGAAGCCCTTGGGCGAGCAGGCCGGTCGCGGCTGCTCCGTCCAGGCCGAGCTGTCGGAACTGCGTGGCGTACTCGCCGACGGTGTCGATCAGGTCGCCGCTCTTGTCGACCCCGGACTGCATCGCCTTGACGATGATGTCGAACGCCTCGTCGGCGTCCTTGACGAGGCCGGTGCGCATGAACTGCCCGGCGGCGGCAGTGGATCCGGCGACGTCCACGTCGAAGACTTTGGCCAGCGCCATCGCTTTGGTGGTGATGCGCTCCAGGCCGGCGCTGGCCGCGTCGCCGCCGATGTTCTGGGTGACGCCCTTGATCGCGTCGTTGACGTCGCTGGTGCTCTCGCCCCAGGCCTTCTTGTAGACGGCGGCGGACGTCTTCGAGAGTTCGGCGGCGCGTTCTGCGCCGACGCCGAGCTGGGCGGCCAGTTTGTCGGAGGCGGCGCCCATGTCGAGGGAGTCGACGACGCCCTTGCCGAGTGCCCCGGCGACGCCGGCGGAGATCCCGGCCGCCGCGGTCGCGAGCTTCTCCTTCATCTGGCCCAGGACGGCCGATGCCTTGTCCTTGGCGATCAGGTTGAACACGAGCGACGTGTCGGAGGCCAAGGTGGATCACCCCCTCGTGTTCATCGCTGCGTGGCTACCGCTGTGCGCGGGCCTCGTTGATCTGCTGCTCGTAGGAGTCCAGCCAGGCGTGGACCCGGTCGGTGTCCTCGACGGTCATCAGCTGCCACTCCCACGGGCGGATCCCCAGGAGGTGCGCGGCGTCGCCGATCCGCCTCATCCGGCGATCGGCGGCAGGACTTTTCCCTCGGGCTCCTCGTAGGCCTCGGCGATCTCCCGGTCGAGCTGGGCGAGGACGGCCGCCGCGGTCGCGAGCTTCTCCTTCATCTGGCCCAGGACGGCCGATGCCTTGTCCTTGGCGATCAGGTTGAACACGAGCGACGTGTCGGAGG
>NZ_JBIVUM010000002.1:784636-834962 GCF_044757205.1 Kitasatospora sp. NPDC091335
GATCCGCCTCATCCGGCGATCGGCGGCAGGACTTTTCCCTCGGGCTCCTCGTAGGCCTCGGCGATCTCCCGGTCGAGCTGGGCGAGGACGGCCGCCCGCTGGTCGGCCGGAACGCTCTCGGCGGCCTCGGCACGGATCAGCTCCAGCTCCGCCCGGCTGTGCTCCAGCGTCAGTTCGTCCCAGGCGAAGTCGACGTCGTCGAAGCGCAGGGTGGGGTGGGCGCGCTTCAGGAACACGAACAGCAGCGCACGCCGGCACAGGCCATTGCCCTTGATGACGGACTGGGTGAAGTCGGAGAAGTCCCGGCCGCTGAGCTTCTCCAGCTTCTCGCGCTCGGCGCTCATGAGCTTGGTCGGCTGGTACGGGAAGCGCTGGGGCTCGTCGCTGCCCTCGGGGTGGTAGACGAGGTACACGGTGTTCTCCTATCGGGCCCGGTCGGCGATCCGGCGGGCCATGCTCTCCATCGCGTCGGCGACGGCCTGGCGGTAGGTGTCGGCGTTCGGGGTCATGGCGCGGTCGAACCAGTTGACCTTGCCGTGCTGGACGCGCCAGACGCCGCGCCCGAACGTCTGGGTGCGCCAGCCGCTGGCGCGCTGGGTGCGCTTGGGCGCGTTCGCGAAACCGCGGATGCCCTGGATCTTGCGGCTCTTGACGCGGGCGCCGGTCCAGCGCCCGCCCAACTTGACCTCGGGGCGGATCTTCTTGGCGATCGCCGAGCGCAGGGCGGGGGCGGCGGTGCTGCTGGCGGCCATCGACATGATGCCGCTCTTGGCCTGTTCGGCCGCGGGCTTGAGCGCGTCGCGCATGTTCTTGGCCAGCTCCGCGCGCAGCTGCTTGCCGTCCTCCTCGGCGCGCAGCGCGGCGGTGAGCGCGTCGAAGCCCTCGAAACTGACCGAGAGGTCGACCGGGTTCTGTCCGGCCATCAGCTGGTGGCGCGGACGACTTCGCCCGACGTCGGGTAGCTGACGCCAGCGGTGGCCTCGTCGCCGACGCTGCCGGAGACTGGGGCCCACTCCTTCACCAGCACCTGCCCGGAGTACTTCGGGTTGGAGAGGCCGACGGCGGCCTGGGTGGGCCGGACCTCGAAGGGCACGACCTGGCCGAGCAGCGGCCACATGATGCTGTCCAGCTTCCCGGCGGCGTAGTCCTGGAGGAACTCGCAGGCCAGGGTGCCGGACTTGAGGCCGCCGATGGACACTTTCCAGCCGTTGGAGACGAACGTGGTGACGTCCTTCTCTTCGACCTCGACGGCCAGTTCCGCTTTCTTCGCGAACTCGGCGAGGACGTTCCCGGCGATGTTCAGATACTGGGCGGTGAGGACCATGGTGGGCATGGTGCGCTCCCTTCTACTGGACGCCGACGGCGCCGACGAACGTGAACGAGGGGGTGGTCCCGGATATGGTCCAGGCGAGGCGCCACCACGTGTCGGTGCCCGGGGCCGGGACGGCGAGGGCCTGGCCGCCGAGGCCGGTGGCGGCGGCGAACGTCGCCCGGACGGTCGGGTCGGTGAACGCCTGGTCGGCGGCGGATTCGATGCGGACGGTCAGCGTCGGGGTGGTCCCGGCGGCGGACAGGACGTGGAGGGTGGCGTACAGGGCCCGCCCGTCCGGCACGGGGCCGAGCTGGAGGGCGGTGCCGGCGCCCGCACTGGAGCGCGCGGTGCCGGGCGGGTGGGCGATCCGGCCGCGGGCGATCACGCCGGTGCCGGACGCGCCGGCGGTCCAGGGAGCGAGGTCGCCGACGGCGCCGCCGAGGGTGTAGTCGGTGCGCAGCGCCTGGGTGAGGTAGGCGAGGGAGCCGACGGCGGCGAGGTGCGGGGCGACGGTCCAGGGGACGACGCCGCCCAGCTGGGCCCACGTGGCGTCGTCGATCATGCCCGGGTCGCCGGCCTCCCAGAATCCTTCAGCGGAGAGCTTGCTGCTGCCGAGGCCGCCCTGGACCCGTGACCAGCCTCCGGAGCCGAAGACGGTGCGGTCCTTGACCTCGACCTCTGCCGACAGTTCGGCCTTGTTGGAGACGCCGGTCAGGTCGGCGCCGCCGGTGAACAGGCGGACGTCGGTGAGGACTTGGGCGGGCATGGGTCACGTCCTTCCGTCGCCGATGACGCGGATGATGATCTCGGCGCCGACGTACTGGGTGCCGGCGTGCTCGTACCAGCGGTAGCCCTGCACCCGCTCGACCCTCAGGTCGTGGGCCAGGCCGCCGAGGGCGGGCTCGCCGGGGGCGCCGCGGGCGGCCTCGATGGCCTGCTTGAGGGAGGCGGGGCCGGCGCCGGACAGTGTGGCGTCGAGGATGAGCTGGGCGGCGCGGTCGTCCTGGCGGCCGACGAGGATGCGGCAGGTGAACTCGGCTTCGTCCCGGCCGCGCCCGAACGTGCGGTCGTAGTCGACGGTGTACTCGCCGACGAAGAAGTGGGGGGCGGACACGCTGTCGGGGGTGTAGCCGGTGCTGGTGAGCTTGGCGGCGCCGGCGGGGAGGGTGACGGCGCGGGCGGCGTCGGCGATGGCGGCGCGCACGGCGGCGAACTGCACTGGGGCCTCCTATCCGAAGCCTGGCAGGATGAAATGTTCGAGCAAGTTCCAGACGTCGGGGTCGCGGCGGGAGAGCCGGACGACGCCCCACTCGGCGGAGCCTGTGACGCCCTCGGGGGAGTCCTTGCGCCGGTAGAGGCGGGCGGCCTGGATGAGGGTGGCCTGGACGATGTCGTCGGGGACGGCGGGCCAGCCCCAGCGGGCGGTGACCCGCACGCGGGTGATGCCGTAGCCCCAGGTCCCGGCCGGGAGGACGAGCGCGGCGACCGGGCGGCCGCGTACGAGCGCGTTGTCCGGTCCGGTCTCGTACCCGGTGACGGCCGTCCAGGTGCCGGCGGCGCCGGTCTCGACGAGCAGGCCGGCCGAGTCGCCGATGTCGTCCACGACCAGGCGCTCGCCGCCGTCGGCGGCCAGGGTCCGGCCGTTGGGGTTGTAGACGCGGGCCGATGCCATGTTGTCGAGCCAGAAGCGCCGGCCCGTCGCGGAGTCGATGCCGCGCGCGGCCGCGCTCAGCGCGGTGGTGAGCAGCTGGTCCCGGGTGAAGTCGCCGGGGTCGATCTGAAGCGCCAGCTTCAGCGCGTCCAGGGTGGCGTAGTCGGTGGCCACCACGGTCACGTCCGGACGATGTTGCCCTGGGCGTCCCGGGGCAGACGCGGGCGGCCGCGGCGGCGCGCGCCGGTGCCGTCCTCGGCGGCCTCGTCCTCGGGCTCGGCGTCGTCCGGGTCGTCCTCGGGATCGGTGTCCTCGGGGTTGTCCTGCTCGTCCTCGGGATCGTCCTGTTCCTCGACGACGACGACGGCGTTGCGGTGGGCGGCGAGCTGGAGGGCTTCGGCCTCGGGCAGGTCGAGGACGGTGCCGGGCGGCGGCCAGTCCTGGCCGTCGCGGGTGCCGGACATCTGGACGAGCATGCGCACGCGCACGGGTTAACTCCTCACTGTGGTGGTGCGCCGGCGCGCGGGTGCGCGCCAGCGCGGGCCGGTCAGGTCGCGGCGCCGGCGAAGTGCTTGATGGCGCCGGTGGTGTCGACCTGGTCGCCGTCGCCGCGCAGGATCGCGCGGTAGGTGATCAGGTCGCTGTTGAACGCGTAGTCGTCCGAGCGTTCGAACCGGATGCTCTCGACCTGCCGGACGAAGTAGGTCGAGAAATCGCCGAACAGGATCGACTTCGCGGTGACTGCGGCGGCGGGCATGTTCGGGTCGGTGTACAGGGGCTTGCCGAGGATGGTGTCCGGCGAGCCGGACAGGCCCGGGGTCCACAGGTAGGCGCCCGTGCTGTCCTTGAGCTTGCGGACGGCGGCGACGGTGGCGTCGCGCATCATCCAGCCGCACGAGGCGCTGGCCCGGTACGGCGCGATGACCGCGTAGAACAGGTCGATCAGGTCGTCCGCGGACGGGACGCCGGCGACGCCGGTCGCCCCGGTCTTGCCGAGCGAGGCCGCGGTGAGGACGCCGTTGGGCTGCGAGGCGCCGGTGCCGGCGACGAGGTGCGCACCGAATCCGTTGCCGAGCGCGCGGCCGGCCTGGGTGGCGAGGTAGCCGATGAGGTCGACGGCGGTGTCGTTGGCCAGCTCGTGCGAGACCTGGAGCAGCAGGCCGTACTTGTAGGCGTCGAGCGGGACCTGGCCGAAAGCCGGGTCGTTGGCGGGCAGGGTGCCGGCCTCGGCGACGATCGCGGCGTTGGAGGAGTGGGCGGTGGTCCTGGGGACCTGCATCTGCTCGCCGGTCGTCGTGGTCAGGACCGTGGGCCCGGCGGCGAGGACACCGGACACCTCGATCATGTGCTGGACCAGTCGCCGGTAGAAGCTGACCGGAACCGTGTTCGCGCCGGCCCCCGCGGTCAGCTTGGACAGGGTCCGCAGGTCCATCGGCATCGGCCCGTCGGGCCGGATCTCGAAGGCCCGGGAACCGGACTGGCCGGTCAGCCAGGACCGGACCTGCTCGGCCTCGCCCGAGGCCTTCGGGGCGTCGCGCTCGGCCGGCCGCTTGAGCAGCTCCGCGAAAGCGGCCTCCGCGTCGGCCGCGCGCTGCTCGGCCGCAGCCATGTCCTTGACGCGCTCGTCGATCCGGTCGAGGTCGGCGTTCAGACGCTGGTAGGTCTGCTCCTCCTCGCCGGACAGCTCGCGCTTGTCCGCCTCGGCGGTGTCCAGCAGGGCCTTGGCCTGCTCCCAGATGCCGGCGCGGCGCTCCTGGAGCCGCTTGATGAAGTCGCTCACGTGCCCTCCCTGGGCATGACGGTGTCGCCCGCCGGCCGGGCCGGGGGCGTGGTGGATGTGGGTGTCGAGGTGGGGTGCGCCCTGCCTCAGGGGGTGCGGCGCCGGAGAAGCTCGGCGCGCCGCTGCCGCAGGCTCACGAGCGGGTGGGGGTCGCCCTGCCCGGTCGGAACCGTGTCGATGACGGTGGCCGCGGGGGTGCGGCTGAGGAAGGGGGCCAGGCCGTCGCCCGCGGCGGCGGCCCGGACTTCCTCGACGGTGGCGCCGGCGCGCTCGGCGAGCGAGCGCAGCCCGGTGTCGGTGTCGAGGTAGGCCGGGCTGTTGACGGGGGCGACGTCGACCAGCTGGCCGGACAGCAGGGTGCGCAGCGGGAAGCCCTGGTCGGTCATGCTCCAGTCGTCTTCGAAGGTGAAGAAGGCGAACGAGGATCGGGTGACGTCGCCGCGCTGGACCAGCTCGTAGACGTCGGCGCGGGCGGACGGCAGGTCGGCGGTGTAGTCGAGGCCGGTGCCGTCCACGGCCAGGCGCAGCGTGCCGCCCGCGATGGTGCCCAACAGGAAGTCGTCGTCGTGGTTGTAGCGGGCCAGCGCCTCGGGCCAGCCGTCGCCCTCAGACTTGGCGAAGAAGCCGGGGTCGATGCGTTCGACGAAGCCGCCGAGGTTCCGCGAGAGCTTGTTGAACTTGGCGGCGTACCCGCCGATGGTCATCTTGCCCTGGCCGGTGTCCGCGCGGACCTCGACCAGGCCGCGCGCCGAGCGGCGCTCTGCCGTGCTCATCAGGCCTCCAGGGCCGGGGGTTGTGGGTTGGCGGCAGCGCGCTGCGGCCCGTACAGGTCGCCGCCGGCGCCCGGGGGCAGCGGGCCGAGGTTCTCCAGCGCGCGGATCTCGTCGAGGTTGCGCCAGCCCTGTGCCAGGGCCAGGCCGTGCGCCCGGTAGCGCTCGATGATCGTGGTGCGGACCATGGCGTCCACGTTGAAGCGCACGGCCTCATGCCCGGGCATCAGGGTGGAGAACTTGTTCTCCAGCCGGACCAGCCACGGGCGCAGCGTGAGGACGACCAGCTCGTTGGCGGCGGCCTCGACGTTGGTGTAGGTCATGGAGCCGCCGGAGTCGCCTCCGACCATGGTGGGCGGGACGCCGTAGATCGCGGCGACCTGGCTCGCGTTCAGCCTCATCGTCTCGATGAACTGGCTTTCCTCGGGCGAGACTTGGAGCGCGGTGAAGTCCCAGTCCGAACCGAGCACCAAGGGCTTTCGGGAGCGGATCCGGGCGGAGATGCGGTCGCTGATCTCCTCGGACTCGTCCCGGGTGATCGTCCTGCTGCCGTTCTTCAGCACGCCCGGTGGCGTGCCGCCGTTGCGGAACCAGGACAGGCCGTAGTCGGTGGTCTCCAGGCCCACCCCGATGGTGCGGGCGAAGATCTGGACGGGGGAGAGGCCCTTGACGTGGCCGGGGAGCACCATCCAGGGGATGTGGACGATGTCGGCGTCCGGCACGCGGCGGCCCTGCCAGTAGAAGACGGGTCGGACGGGGTCGGTCTCGTCGACGTAGACGTCGTCGGGGTTGAGCCACTCGATCATGGTGGGGAAGCCGAGGTCGTCCCGCTGGGTGATCAGCCCGTAGGCGTTGCCGCGCAGGCACAGCGACAGTACGCACTTCTGGAGCCAGGTGAACAGGTCGTCGCGGGCGGCCGGCGCCCAGAGCAACTGGGGTACGTAGGACAGGGGTTCGCGGCTTGCGCCGTCGCGCCGGTACAGCTGGAGCGGCAGCGAGGCGACCTGTTCGGAGATCAGGCGCACGCACGCCCACAGCGGGATCAGGGACAGCGCTCGCTCGGTGGACACCTGGGACTGGGCGGGACCGCCCGCGCTCCAGGGAAGGGCGGTGATCGCCCGCGACGTCGCGCCGGCGATCCACCGGAACGGCGTCGCCAGCGCGCGGCCGAAGCGGCCCATGCGGCTGGACATCGTCACCTCCTTCACAGGACGGAGTCGAGGACGTCGTAGTCGACGCCGTGGACGAGGTGGGTCCGGGTCTCCCAGGCCCAGCGGGCGAGGGTGACGGCGACGAGGGGGGAGATGTCGACGGTGGAGATGCGTCGGCCCCAGGCCCAGGCGTCGCCGAGCGGGCGGGTCTTGGCGCCGCGGATCGCCTCGGCGACCTCGGGCTGTGCGGTGTGCCGTACGGTGCGCTGGGTGATCGCGTCGACGAGCTGGCCGCACGCGGCGGCGACGTCCGGCGCGGCCGGGACGGCGAGGTCGCCGCGGGCGGGCCGCTCCGGGTCATCGGGGCGGCCGATGCCGGCTTTGTCGAGGTCGACCAGCAGGCTTCCCGCGGGCCCCTTGGCGTCGAGAGCGATGGCCACCGGGTCCCAGCGGTCGGCGAGCTGCACCAGGCGGTCGACGATCCACTCGGTCCCGGGACGGCGGTCGATCACTTCCAGGTGGCCGGTGCCGTCGGCCCGCAGCCCGTACGCGGCGATGCTCGCCCAGTCCCGGGACGGGGTGACGTCGAGTGCGAACGCGACGTCGCCGACCGGCTGGGACTGTTCGTCGGCGAGGTCGTCCCACACGGCCGGGTCGATCACGCCGCCGCCCTCGGTGAGCCGGGGCAGCCAGGCGCCGAGGCGCTCAATCATGAAGCGCTCGCCGAGGCCCGAGGGCAGGGACTCGCCCCGGACGAACTCCTCGGTCATGCGCCTGCCCATCGCCGGGTTGCAGGCGAGCCACAGGTCGACGTCCTGGGCGGCGCGGCGCCGGTGCTCGGGGTCGGTGGGGTCGAGATCGGTGCCCCAGTCCATGTGCATCATGCGCGGGTCCGCGCCGGATTCACCGTCCTCGCGCAGCCCGTAGCACCACGCATCCGGGGTGAGCGGCGGCGTGCCGAAGAACCACAGTTGCGGATCCGGCCGGGCCGACATGGTGGGCAGCTGGGCGGCCATCTGCTCCGGGACGATCTCCTGCGCCTCGTCCATGATGTTCTTGTCGCCGGAGAAGCCGCGGCCGCTTCCCCTGCTGCGGGCGATGAAGCGCAGCCGCCCGCCGCCCGCCGAGCGGGTCAGCTCGATGCCCTGCTCGCCGTTGGCCTGCCAGTACCGGTTCACCCGCCGGTCCAGGTCCGGCGTGGACTGGACCAACTCCTTGATCCGAAGAAAGCCCTCCTGGGCGGTCTTGTACTCGTGCGCCGAGTGCAGGATCAGCCGCTCTCGGGTGAGGAACAGCCAGCCCAGTTCCAGGGCCTCGATGATGCCGCCCTTGCCGTTCTGCCGCGGCACCCACACCGAATTCTTGAACGACGCCCACGACCCGTCGGCGCGCTCGCCCAGGCCGTGCGTCAGCACGAACTGCTGCCACGGGTCCAGGTACAGGCCTGCCGTCGCGGCGAGGTCGATGAACTCAGGTGCCGCGCTGGCCGCCGCCGGCGGGTAGGTCGCCACCCTGGGCACCTGCGCGCCGAGCCGCACGGCGAGCGGAGAGGTCGTCAACGGGGCTCACCTCCCAGCCGCCCGGAAGCGACTCCAGCTCGGCGAGCGTCGCCCGCAGCTCCTTGGACACCACGGCGACGGCCGGACCTTCGAGGGACTCCAACTCTGCGGCCAGCTTGTCCCGGACCGCTTCCAGCGCGGCCCGCCGGTCGCCGCCCGACACCGCCGAGGACACCGGTCCGACCATGATCGACACCCCCTCGGATGCGCGGGGAGAGATACGGAAGGCTGGGCGCGGGGCCGTCCGGCCGCCCCACCCAAAAACGGACATCACCCCAGGTCACAATTTTGTGATCACCAGTCACGGGACGTGCGCACCGCGCGCGTGATCGGTCGTGCGCCCCTCTCGGTGTTGCACAGCCGGCCGCACACCGGGCACGGCGCGTTGGCCCCGTGCGCCGGGCGCATGCCGTGCGGGTCGAGGGGCTGGCCCGGGTCGACGCTCACCGGAGTGAGGTGGTCCGCCTCGCCCGCCCCGTCGTGTCCGCAGATGTGGCAGACCGTGCCGTAGATCGCGAACATCTCGCGGCGTGCGCGCTGGTACGGGCGGCCGGACCGGTGCCGGCCTCGGGACATGCTGCTCCTCTTCGGGAGGGGGGTGCCTGTTTTCGGAGGGAGGGGGGGTGTTTTTCCCGGAGGGGGGTGCCTGTTGGAGCGCCGGGGGCGATGACGCGGGGGCGGCGGTCGAGGTCGCGCGGAGTGGGGGTGCGCTGCACGGTACCTCCGGGGTGTGGGGACGACGAAGGGCCCCGCGGCAGTCGCCGTCGGAGCCCTTCGTGATCGTCTGCGTCACCCGGATCAGGACACACGGGTGGTGGCCAGATCGTTGCACCGTGTTGCGCCCCTGGTCAAGCGGGATCGCCGCGGGGCTTCCAGCGTTCGACCAGGGCCAGCGCGGTCTCGGCGGAGTACTCGGGGTTGTGCGAGGTGCCACCGATTCGGGTGAGGTGGCCGCGGTGGACCCAGCCGCGGACGGTCGCGGCGGGTACGCCGAGACGCCCGAGGTCGGATCTGGTCACCCTGCCGGTGGGCGGTACGCGGTCACGGGGGCTGGTCATTCGGGATCGGGTGCCCAGTCGGGCCGGTAGTCGGGGTGGTCCTGGTACGGCAAGGCCAGGAGGCGGAGCGTCTCGCACGGGTGGTACTGCCCGAAGCAGGCGGTGCAGTACGGGCCGTCGGCCGGGCCCTCACGGAGGAAGCGCAGCGCCCTCGGGTCGCGCTCGACTGTGTGCAGGTCGAGGATGCGCCGTGTGGCGGCAACGCCGGCGAGTGCGCGGGCCGGGTCGTGGCGGGCGATGTGTGCGGCGGCAGCCTGGACGATCCGCTCGTCGTCGGAGATCCGGGCGCGGAGGAATTCGGCGAGGTCGGTGCTGCTCATGCCGTCACCTTGACACGGTCGGTGGGGCTGGAGCAGCACAACTGCGTGACCCGGGTCGGGTGGAGGCTGGCGGCGTCGGCGACGAGCTGGCGCGGCACATCACCGGCGCGCAACCGCCGGATGAGGTCATCGCGGGTTCTGGCCGCGGCGGCGGCGCGCTGGAGCTGAGCGAGCGCACTCACCCCCAGCGCCGAGCCGTCGTTCGGGATCGGCTCCCAGCCCCCCAGCTCCTTGTCGGCTTGCTCCAGGTGGTGGGCGGCGTCGTCGGCCGGGCGCTGGGCGAGAGGTATCCAGCCGATGGTGATGAGGGTGGGGCCGGGCTGCGGGGTGATCGGGCTGACGAGCTGTCGGCGGCCGGTGGTGTGGACGCTCACCTCGCCGCGGGCGTAGGTGGTGTGGGTGGGTGCGCGGCGGTGGTCGGGCTGGTCACCGAGCTGCACGGTCAGGGTGGTGGCGCTGTCCGGGGCGGTCTCGACGCCCCAGACGGTCACGGTGCCGGTCAGTGCCCAGGCGCCGGCCAGGCCGTGCAGCTGCGCGGTGAAGACGGTGCCGATGGTCCAGTCGGCGGGAGGGGTGAGCGGGCTCACGGGAGTCTCCGGGTGGGGTGAGAGCGCTCACCGGGGCGGGGTGAGCGCGGTGCGGTCGAGGGGGGTCAGAGTCCGAGGGCGGCGTAGGCGCGGGCGTGGGCGGCGCGGGTGCGGCGGTCGTCGAGGTGCGCACCGGTCAGGCACTCGGGGTGGTCGCACGCGGTGGTGACGTGGCCCTCGGGCGGGCGTCCGTAGTGCTGCGCGAACACGACGCGGGCGGGGACCAGGTGGTGGCCGCGGTGGTTGAGCAGCGGGCGGCCGCGGGAGTCGGAGGGGCCGGTCCACGTCAGGTGCCCGCCGGTGGCCGGGCGGGTGAGGGCGGTCAGCTTCGCCTCGGGGCTGTCGAACACGGCGCGCGGGGTGCGGGCGACGCGGTGGTCGGCGGTGTCGACCTGGTGCTCGGGGGCGACGCAGCCCGGAAGGCCGCAGCCGGCCTTGGCGTAGCCCTTGGGGTCGGTGCCGTGGTGGATTCGGTAGGCGACGCGGTGGGCGCTGTAGGCGGTGCCGGAGTGCCGCATCACGCGGCCGCCGCCGCTGGTGTGCTCGCCGGTCCACGTCAGGTGGCCGCCCTCGTCTGGGCGGGTGTGGCTGCGCCATTTCTCTTCGACGGTGCGCGTTTGCGGGGTGCCGCCGGGCAGGGACGGGATGCCGGCGTCGATGCGCAGTTGGCGGACGGCGCGGCGGTCCATGTGCAGTTCGGTGGCGACGGAGGTCGTGGATCGGCCGGCGCGCAGCAGGCGGCGGGCCTGGCGGTGCTTGGCGGCCAAGTCGGCACGGGACGGAGGCATGAATTTCCTCTAACTGTCAAGCCAGGGGCGTTAATTGATCGTTAACGGGGGTCGGGGAGGCCCTGGAAGGATGTGGCCATCACCAACGAACGGAGGCGGTTGTGCAGGTCGGACTGTGGTTCCCGGACGACACGGAGCGGTGCGTCGAGATGCCGGCGGTACCGCGGGCGGGCGACGTCGTGGTCTGGATGGCGGGTGAAGACGCGGACCGCGTCTGCCTGACCGTGGAAGCGGTGGAGTGGACCGTGCTGGGCCCGGACGATGTGGCGCCGTCGGTGCTGCTGCGCCCGGCCGGGGACGCGGGCGGGAGTCACGCGGCTGCGGTGGTGCCGGCTGTGGCGTGATGCATGCGACGGCGCAGCTGAAGCCACTGGAGCTGGTCCCAGGTGGTGCCGCACCGGGCGCAGCGGACGGTGGTGCCGCCGTGCGGCAGTTGGAGGCGGCCGCCGCAGGCCTCGGCGGCCGGGCGGCCGGGGTCGGCCGGGTGGTCGCCGATGTCGGTGGGCCGGTCGGTCGGGGCGATGTGGCGGGCGGCGGCCTGGTGAAGCTGGGCGACCTCGAAGGCAAACTGGCCGGCGACCGGCCAGTCGAGCTGGATGTAGGCGAGGTGGTCGCGCAGACCGACGGCGGCGCGGCGGACTCGGCCGGCGAGGTCGCCCCACGGTGCCGGCCATGGGATGTCGGCGTCCTGGTGGAGGGCCTCGCGCCACGTTTCCAGATCGCTCACGATGCCGCCGGGGCCGATCAGGTCCAGGACGTCCTCGGCCACCGGCAGCGGGGCGTCGGGTCCGGCCGGGACGGTGCCGAGGCGGTCGCGTACCTGGGAGGAGGGGCGCAGGTACGCGCCGAGGGCGGTGTAGAGATGCGGAAGGTCGACCAGGTGGCGGCCGAGGCGCTCGGCACACGGGGTGCAGAGTCGGCCGGGGGTGTCGTGGGTGGTGCAGAGCTGACAGGGGGCCATGTTCAGGCCTCCTGGGCGGGGTAGTCGTCGGCGATCCGGTCCAGCTCGGCGGCCAGGTCGAGGCCGGCGTCGGCGAGCGCGGCGCTCAGGCGGTCGAGGGCGTCGGGCCCGGCGTCGGCGAACACGACCCGGTAGACCGTGAGTCGATGCTCGGCGGTGCGCAGCTGCTCGGCGCTGCGGCGCGCAGCGGCCCGGGTGCCACCGGCGCTGCGCTGCTCCTGGGCGCGGTCGGTGCGGTCGTGCTCCCAGAGCCGCAGCAGGATGCCGGCCTCGTCCGGGCCGAGGCGGTCGGCGGCCCGGCGGACGAGGTGGTCAAGCTGGGCCAGCTCGGTGGCGGTGAGCGGCAGGAGTGTCGGGCGGCGAGCGGGCTTCACCGGGCGCTCCCGACGGCCTCGACCTCGTCGGCGGTCATCGACAGCGGCATGCGGACCGGGTCGTCGTCCAGCAGGACGCCGAGGCCGCCGCACCGGCCGGTGTCGACGCTGTCGACGGTGCCGAGCGCACCGGCGGGGAAGTCGGGTTGCTCGGGGGCCCAGTCGGCGGCGGCGAGGTCGATGTTCGTGCGGACGCGGTCGCCGATGGCGTAGGCGGGCTGGATGGTCACGGCGGTCCTTTCGTTCGGGGAGGTCGGGGAAGGTCAGGCCGCGGCCGCGGCCGCGGCGGTCTCGCGGGCCAGGCGGCGGGCGGCGCGCTGCTCGCGGAACTGGCGGCCGGCCGTCGTGTCCGACACGGGCGCCCAGGTACGGGCGGGTTCGGCTGCACACATGCCGCACGGCAGCGAGGTCGAGGGGTGGAGGGCACAGACCCAGGTCCGGGAGCGGGCGGCGGCCGGGGCGGGCTCGGAGGCGGGCGCGGGGTGGTGCTGCGCCCGGCGGGCCGTCTCGACGGCACGGGCCTCCTCGATGCGGGTGGCACAGGAGCGGCAGCTGTCGTCGCGGACCAGGTCCCACCCGGACTCGCAGGCCGGGGCGGAGCAGCCGCGCCGGGTCAGGCCCCGCTCGGCGAGCCACCCGTACGGGCGGCGCACGTCGTCCGGGTCGGCCGAGGCGTAGCGGCGGCGCAGCCGGTCGGCCACCCGGTCGGCGTCGCCCGCGGCGGTCTCGATGGCGGCACCGACGGCGCGGGCGGCCTGCCGCTGCTCCCAGCGGCTCATCCGGGCGACCAGGGCGGGTACCTCGGCGAGGACGCGGTAGGCGGCGGGGGTGATGAGCAGCGGGGGCAGGGTTCGCGGTTCCGGCGCAGCCGATGCGGCGGCTGGCCGGACGGCGGCGTCGCGGGTGCTCGCGGGTGCGCCCGTGTCGCGCGGTACGGCGGTATCGCCTACGGCGGAACCGCAACCGCCCACGGCGGCAGGCCTGTTGGAGAGATCTTGTTGGGGTGATCTTGTTCGTCCGGTCGATCCGTGAGGGGTGGTCGCGGTCGATCCGTGAGGGGTGGTCGCGGTCGATCCGTGAGGGGTGGTCGCGGTCGATCCGTGAGGGGTGGTGACGGTCGATCCGTGAGGGGTCGTGTCCGGGTCTGCGGGGTCGAACAGGGCGAGCTGGCCGTCGGTCTCGCCCCGGTGGGCGGGCTCGGCCGGGGCCGGCCGGTCGACCTTGACGGGCCGCGGGCGCGGGAAGTCGAGCACCAGCTGGGTGGCGACGCCGGCGAGCGGGGCGGGGTGGACGGTGTAGCGGGCGGCGCGGCCGGGGGCGTCCCGGCTGGTGATCCAGCCGGCGGCGAGCAGCTCGGCGACGGCCGTGCGGGCCCGGGCCGGGCTCATCCCGGTCAGCCTGGCTATGAGGTCCATGCTCGTCGGCTCGTCCAGGTGCTGCCGCACGCTGAGCGCGCAGTACGCCAGGAAGTCGTAGGCGGTCAGGACGTTGCGGGCGTAGGAGCTGACGCACACCCACAGGACGGTGTCGTCGTCCGTCTCGGGCAGGACGAGGACGCGCGCGGAGGTGCCGCCGGGCCGGCGGACGGCGCGGACGATGTCGGCGGCCTCGGCGGCGCGCAGCCCGGCGCCGACGGTGTCCGGGTGCAGCCCCAGGCCGCCGGCGAGCGTGCGGTCCGCCGCCCAGCAGTAGCCGTCGGCGCCGCGCGCGTAGTCACCGGCCGCGGTGACGGAGCGCAGGTGGTCGCCGGTGAGCAGCGGCAGCCACATGGACGGGAAGCGGGTCCAGAACGGCGCGCTGCTGCGCCGGGGCGGCCGCTGCCCGGCGGTGGCGGCGGGCGCGGCGGCGGCGACGGCGGGCCGCTGCTGCATCGGGGGGCTCCAGTCTGGTCGTGGTGCTGGTGCCCGAGGGGCGCGGGTCGGTGCGCGCCGCGCCCCTCGGGCCGTACAAGGGGGGAGCGGGCTACGGGCGGCGGTAGCCCTCGGCATCGAGCGCCGCGGCCAGGCCGTCGACCTCGTCCGCATCCACGCCCGCCCGGGCGAGGACCGTGCGCAGGCCGGCCTGCCGGGCCTCGACCGGCGCGTCGTCGCCGAACAGGCCGGGCTGGCGCGGGTCCTGCCTGGAGGGGTTGCCCTGCCGGTCGAGGTAGTAGGTCGAGGCGGGCACGATGCCCTTGGGGGCCTTGAGGATGGTCGACATCGCGATGTTGAGCGGGCCGCCCTCGACGTGGCCCTGGGGCGGTTCGACGCTGATGACCAGTGCCAGCGTCCCCTTCTTGCCGTGCTTGGCGACGGCGCCGAGCAGTTGGTGCAGCTCGGCGGACGCGGCGTCGTGGACGCGTCCGCCCATGTGCTCGGCCACGACCTCGGCGAACGGGACGGGCTCGGGATCGGTGGACACGACGCCGGTGACGAGGTCGACGTGCGCGGTGGTGGTGCTCATCAGCTGTGGTCCTTGTATCCGGCGGCGGTCAGGGCGGTGACGAGGTGTTCGGCGAGGTAGTCCCGCTGGGAGTGCTCGCGCAGCGTCGAGGTGCACGCGGTCCGCTGGTACTCGCGCATGGCGTCCATCAGCACGGCGTGCAGGCCGCAGGTCGGGACGGCGGGGGCCGGGCGGCGGGTCTCGGAGGCGACCTGGACCCAGGCGTCGTAGTCGGCCAGGTCCATGCCCGAGGTGGCCGGGCTGCCGAGCGCGACCGCGGCCGCGACGGCGAGGGTGGCGTGGACGCCGGCCTCGGCGACCAAGTGCGCCGAGTTCTCGGGCGACCGGTCGTCCTCCCAAGCCATCAGCAGACGCTGCTGCGCCTCGCGGTAGTGCTCGGGCCCCGTGAGGGACCGGACCTCACCGGCGGCGGCGAGGTGGATACGGATGGGAGGCATGGGATTCCTCTCGGGGGCGGAGGGGGCAGACGGCGAGGTGGGCGGGCCCCGTGACCCGGACGAGCCGGATCACGGCGGCCGCGCCAAGGGCGGCGTCCCGGTGGCCGCACGGGCACTCGTAGTCCGCGTACGGGGCACGGGTCCGGGTCCCGAACACGACGTGCAACCCGACGAGCCGGGGCCCGGACGGTTCGGCCGGGACGCTGCTCACGGCAGGTGCGCCGGGGCCGGTCTCGGCGCTGCGGAGGCCGGCCCCGGGCGCGGGCGCCGGTGAGAGCGCTCGGTCTGGGACTGGCGACGCTCGTAGACCAGTTGCTCGGTCCAGGCGGCGAGCCAGCACAGCGCGGCGATGATGCACAGCGCGAGAAGAAGGCTGCTGGTCACCGGACACCACCGGCCTCGGCGTCGGCCGGGCGCAGCTCGGCGAGCGCGATGCCGACCGTGGCGCAGCCGCCCGAGCAGTACCAGCGGCCGCCCACGGCGGAGCCGACCACTCGGATGTAGGTCCAGCCGGGGCCGCCGACGCGCGGGTCGGTGCCGTCCTGGCCGCAGCCCTCGGTGGGGCAGCGGGCGGACAGCGGCCGCTCGGCGACTGGCGGCCGCTCGCCGGTCAGGCCCTGGTTCCACTCGTGCGCGGATCGGGGCGCCCGTTCGGCGGCCTGCCCCCGGCGCTCGGCGTTGTAGGCCGCGCGGCACCCGCACTCGTCGGTCTTGGGGATGGGGATCCGGCGGTTGCGGTGCTGGGTGTAGCCCGTGAGGGTGCCGTGGTCGATGGGGCCGAGACTGCGGCGGGTGGTCATCAGATCTCACCCGCCGTCATCCGGACCGGCACCGTGGTGATGTAGTACTCCGTGTTCTCCCCGCCGTCGGCCAGGAACTCTTCGGCGTCGTCGTCCCCGTTCGTCGGGTGCCAGGACATCCGGGCCTCGGGACGGGCGATGGCGGCGGCCAGCAGACACCGGCCCCGGGCGGCGTCCCGGGAGGCGTACAGCCCGAGGGACTGGTCGTCCCAGGACGCCCGGTAGACCTCCGGCGGGGCGGTGCGCAGCAAGGCTGCGTCCGCGAGGGCCTGGACGACCGCGGCTGGCGTGAAGTCTGGACGGCCCATCACTGCCCGGACGACCAGTTCGGCGGTGTGCGCGATGTGCGGCTGAGTCACGACGCCACCGCCGCGAGTCCCAGGTACACGGACCCGGTCAGCGAGACCAGGATGCCGTCGATCGTGCACTCGCCGTGCGCCATCCGGGACCGGCCGGAGGACGACTCCGTCCACTGGATGGCGGTGCACAGCTCGACGCCCCAGGCCTCGATGGAGACGGCATCGTCCGCGTGGACCGTCACCCGCGGCGCGTCCTCCCACGAGTAGCGGTCCACACTGACCGAAACCGGAGACGGCGTCAGAGCCTGCGACAAGCGCAGGGCCATGCCGTGCGCGGCGACCAGCGGATCCGGGTCCGGCGCCGGCGCCGATTCCTTCGCCGCGCGCAGCTCCTTGACCTCGGCACGCAGTTCCGCCAGCTCGGCACGCAGCTGCTCGACCTCGTTGTCGGTCTCGGCGAGCTGGCGGTCCAGCGTGACGATCTCGGCGACCAGATGGCGCAGCATCGGGCCCATCTGGCCAATCAGCCGGCGCGCGGCACGGCGGGTCGCGGTCCGCCACCACTCGGCGGCCGGGACCAGGACGTCGAGGTCCAGGTCGTGGACCTCCAGGAGCACCTCGGCCGGCAGCGCGGGCACGTCCACGTCCGCGGGGACGGCGGCGTCGAGCGCGGCGTCGGCGTCCAACAGGGGTGCAGCAGCAGGGTTGGTACCCTGGTACATGTCGTTCTCTCCTTCGTCGTAGCGAGGGGTGAGGGCTGGGGCCGTCCTGGTGTGGAGCCGGGGGCGGCCCCGAGCCGTTTCTGGGGGCTTATGCGGCGGCAGGGACCGCCAGCTCGGCAAGCACCTGGTGGCGGTCGAACCGCCTGGAGCGGCCGGCGTAGATGGGCGTGATGCGGCCTGCCTTGATCTCCCGGTCCAGCCAGCTCGGTGATTTGCGCAGGTACGCCAGCAGTTCCACCGAGGTCATGAGCGGTTCGACAGCGTTGGGGACTTTCTCGCTTCCGCGTGTAGATGTAGATTGCGCGGGCATGGGGACCTCGTCGATGAACAGCTCGCCGATCGGTCGGCCGAGCGCGGTGGCGATCAGCTCAGCTACGTGCCTGCTGCATTCCTCGCGGGCTGACCGTCCGCGGCTGGTCACGAAGCCGACCATCGACTGCGAGATGCCGACCGCCGTGGGGTCCGCGGCGCGGGTCGCGGCGGCCAGGCCTGCGATGGTGAGCCCGGCGGCGGTCATGGCCTGCCGGATCTCGGCTCCTCCGCTGCGTCGTCGCATCTCGCATCCCGCTCTCTGGCTGGTTCTGGGTGGCTGGGGCGCTGCCGCCCTGGCAGGTCTCTACATCTACACGTAGATGTAGAGGCACGTCAATGGGGCCGGATGGGGATGTGTGAGGCTTCATTCCGGATTAAGGGCGCCCAAAGCCGAGGTCAAAATCACGACAGTGCAGGTGGCGGGCTTGCGCACCGCTGCTGGCGACGGCAGTCTTTCTACACATGCAGGGAGAAGCGAGAGACGAGACCGCGGGCGAGGACCTGTCCGCGCTGATCCTGCGCGTCCTCGCCGAGACGGGGCGGAGCCAGACTTGGCTCGCCGGCCGGGCGGATATCCCCCTGGCCTCTCTGAATGCGTGGGTCCGCCGCGCCCGAGGTACGGCCGGGATCGATCCTGACGTCCTCCGCCGCCTCGCCGACGCTCTGGGCCTCACGCCCGCCGCCGTGTTCGCGGCCGCAGGGCGCCGGGTTCCCGCAGCCCTGAACGAGGAGCGGGAGAAGAAGATGCTCAGGCTCTTCCGAGAGCTGCCCACCGCTCAGCAGCGCCTGCTTGTCCAGCAGGCCGAGGCGATGGTGAGGATCGCCAGGGCCTCCTGACCGTGCACGCCCGAGGCGACCGGAACCGGAGCGACACGCCCCCACTTTTTCTACTAACGCACTGTGCACTTCTACCTTCGTAGGGGTACGGTCGACGGGCCGCGGACCTCCAACCCGGCGAGTAGTCGGCCGTAGTCCTCCAGCTGCGGCACGTAGGTCATCCATGCCCATGTGCCGAGTCCTGGGGGACGCCCGTGTGCCTGCGTATTGAAACCGTCGACCTGGCCGCCGAGGCCATCGCGTACGACCCGGCCACCATCACGATCCATGTTCGGCGTGACGCCCAGCCTGTTGCCGCGGTGGCCGAAATCCACGCCATCCTGTCCGACCTCGACGCTCCGGCCGGGCTCGGCGCGGCACTCTGCTTCTGCGGGGAGCCCATCACCCTGCCGCCCCCGCTGCTTGCCGCCCAGCACGGGCGCGCCGTCGTCGAGGGCGGGCAGGTGCTCCGTGGGGCGTAAGGAAACCAACAACCCGCGCCAGTTGCCCAGCATGAAATGCGGGTGTAAGAGGTGCCGGGCGAAGTGGCCCGAGAAGAAGGTTCGGGCTCGCCGCGACTGCATAGGCACGTGGCAGTACCGATACACCGGTCCCGGAGGGGAGCCCCTGTCCGGTACCTGCGACACCGAGACCGAGGCCAAGACCGAGCTGAACCGGATCCGAAACGAGATCCACGAGCGCCGATGGATCGACCCCCGGCGCGCAGAGATCACCCTCACCACCTGGTACACGGAGACCTGGCGCCCACTCCAGACCGGCGAGGACTCCACCCTCGACCGCGACGACCGGCTGTGGCGCCTCCACATACAACCGCGCTTCGGGACCTGGAAGATCTGCGAGATCGGATGGGCCGACGTACAGGAGTGGGTGAACAGCCTCGTCCCGGGCGGCCTGGCGCCGAGCAGCGCGACCAAGGTGTTCCAGGTCTTGGACCGCTTGCTCGCCGCAGCGCTGCGGGACAGACGGCTCCACTTCAACCCGGCCGACGGCGTCAAACTGCCCAAGATCAAAAAGCGGCACCCCGAAGACCGGCGACCGCCCACCTACGCCCAGCTGCGCCGGATCCGGAAGGCTCTCCCCTGCTACCACTTCGCTCTTCAGATCGTCGCCCAGGAGACCGGGCTGCGCTGGGGCGAGCTGGTCGGCTTGCGCGCCTGCTGGGTTGACCTCGACGGCGCACGGCTTCAGGTCCGCGAGGTGGTCACTGAGGTCGCGGGGAAGCTGAAGCGCAAGGCGTACCCCAAGGAGAACGCATCGCTGCGCACCGTCCCCCTCACTCCCCTTGCTGTGCGGGTACTGCGCGCGCACCTCGCCGCCGAGCAGCCCTCGTACGCGGTGTCCGACCCCGAGGTCGACGGCATGTGTCCCGAGGAACTCGTGTTCCACGGGCGCAACCGCAAGAACAGAAGGGGAGAGCCACACCGCGCACCGCTGCGCCGCAGCGCGTTCCGCCGCAACTGGATCAAGGCGATCGACGCGGCCGGAGTCATGCGGAAGACCGTGAAGAAGCTCCCCGACAAGACCACGCGCACCGACTACTGGCCCGACTTCCACGACCAGCGCCACGCACTCGCCTCACGGCTCCACGACGCTGGCGTCCCCGAGGCCATCGTCCAGGAGATCCTCGGACACGAGCGCGGCGGAGAGATCACCTGGCTCTACACCCATGCTGCACCGGACCTGGCCGGCCAGGTCCTGGCCGCTCTGCGCGGAGACCCCGTGTACCGGCATCGCCCCAGGCTGGCGGTAGCGGCGTAGCCCACCGGCTCATCCAGAACTCATCCAGAACCCAGGAGAACAGGGACGGCTGCGCCGGGTCTGGCCGGTCAGATCCGAAGCCGCCGCGCGGAGACCCGGTGTACCGGCATCGCCCCAGGCTGGCGGTAGCGGCGTAGCCCACCGACCCATCCAGAAGTCTTCCGAAATCCAGGGGGTTCAGGGTGACGTTATAGGGGGGTGGACGGGGGCGGATACCTGTAGATGCCCCTGACCTGCGGCGGAGCGCGATGTTGCTGACCTGGGGAAACAACCGTCCCTGATAAGGAAGAGGCCACAGGTTCAAGTCCTGTTAGGCCCACCTCCCCGAAGGGCCCGGAGTGATCCACTCCGGGCCCTTCGGCGTTCCCGGCGCCGACCGGCGCGGACCCGGAGAACGGCACGGCCGTGGTGGCGGCGCCGGGACGGTCAGCGGACGGACCCGCGGGCCGGGCCCGGCGGGCCCCGGGACGGTCCACGGGGCGGCCGGACCACCCGCCAGGAGGTGCGGCGTCAATCCTGGGACCGGACCGCCGGGTTGGCCGCACCGGTGGCTGGTCACGATTGGGACACCGGTGTGTATCATCGGCCGCAAGGGCAGTCTGGCACCCGGCAGCCCGTTCGCGCTCGAAACACAACTGGACTCGTCGGCCCGGTCAGTCCGGCCGGATCCGGCTCTTGAGTCCAACAACGCAAGAAGGACGAGGTCCCGCGGTGAAGAAGCTTCTCCTGGTCGCCCTGGTCGCCCTCGGCGGCTTCTTTGTCTACCGTCAGGTCCAGGCCGACCGTGCCGAGCAGGACCTGTGGACCGAGGCCACCGACCCGGTTCCGGCCGGTCGCTGAACCCCCGGCGATCTGACGATCGACGAACTCCGGAGGCGCTCCTCGGCGCCTCCCGGGCCGGCCGGCCCGGTCGAAGAACCGGACCGGCCGACCCCACTGGACGGCACCGTTCCAGGGGGACGGCGCTGGGAATCGCGCCGGAAACCGGTACTCTGGTGCCCGTCGGCACCCGTGGTGCCGTCGAGGGGCATTAGCTCAGTTGGTAGAGCGCTGCCTTTGCAAGGCAGATGTCAGGAGTTCGAATCTCCTATGCTCCACAGTTCACAGCGGTAGCCGATCGGCCGCCGACCAGGATCCTGGTCGGCGGCCGATCGGCGTTTCCCGGGGATCTCCGGGCCTCCCGGACGGTCAGCGCGGCCCGGGGCCGTCCTCGGCGGCGGGGCCGCCGTCCTCCGCGGCCGGGGCCTCGGCGGCGGGCCCCGCGGTGGCGTCCGGTCCTGAGCCGTTCACCGGGGCGGAGGCGGCGTGCGCGCCGGCCGGGCGGGGCTCCTGGGTGGCCGGGGGCTCGACCAGCCACTCCGGGTTGCTGTGCCGGCGCCACCACTGCCAGGCCACGATGCCGCCGCCGACCGCCAGCAGGCCGGCCACGGCCAGGCCGGTGGCCGCCCGGTTGCAGTGCCCCTTCCTGGCGTTCCTGGCGGCCAGCTCGCTGATCTCGGCCGAGCTGACGTTGCCGTGGAGGGCGGTCAGCGCGGCGGCGCCGCGGGACTGGGCCTCCTGGGCGACCGGGGTCACCGCGGCACGGGCCTCCTCGACCGCCTGGACGACCCTGGGGGCGACCGTGGTGCGGGCCTGGTCCGCGGCCCGGGTGGCGGACAGACGGGCCGCCAGAGCGGCCTCCTGGGCCCGGTGGAGGGCCTTCAGGGCGTTCTGCTGGGCCTCCGGCGGCAGGCTGGCGAAGGCCTGGCCGAACTGCGGGGCGAGGTGCTTGTCGTACTGGATGCGGAGGTTGTGGGCGGCCTGCGAGGCCTTCGGGCCGACGGCGTCCAAGGCGGGGCCCATGCGCTGCTTGGCGCCGTCCGCGAACTGTGCGGCGGTGTCCCGGGTCCTGGTGGCCGTCTCTCGGGCCGAATCCGTAAAGCTCACGAGTCTCTCCTCCTGGGTGGCGTCCTTTATGCACATATCCACCTGAATGCTGATCATGCATCCTGATTTGTCCGATGGCATGTCGGGGTGGGCCGTACGCGGGGCCCGCGGGGTGGAAGGGAGAGCGGGCGGAGAACGCGGCCGCGGGGGAGCGGGCCCGGGAACGGGTGTGCGGCAGTAGGCTGGCGGTTCCGGAGGCCGTGTACGGGAAGGGGACCCGCTGATGCTCCAGGACGAGCCGCGGCCGTCGGCCGATCGGTCCCCGGAGGCCGGACTCCCCGGCTGCCACCGGCACCCGCAGACCCCCACCGGGGTCTCCTGCACCCGCTGCGAGCGGCCGATCTGTCCGCAGTGCATGGTGGCCGCCTCGGTGGGCTTCCAGTGCCCCGAATGCGTCGGCGACGGCCACGCCGGGACGCGGCGGGCGACCACCAGGTTCGGTGGAGCCCCGGCCGTCGACGGCGGGCTGGTCACCAAGGTGCTGATCGGGCTCAACATCGTGGTCTGGGTGCTGGCGGCCTACGTGCTCTCGCCGCGGCTGGGGCAGACCTGGTCGCTGTTCAGCGCCGGACGGGACATCCAGGGCGGTCCGGCGGGCGTCGCCGACGGCCCCGACCAGTGGTACCGGCTGCTGACCGCCACCTTCCTGCACCTGGAGTGGTGGCACATCGGGACGAACATGCTGGTGCTGTTCTGGCTCGGCCCGGCGCTGGAGGAGGCGCTCGGCAGGCTGCGTTTCCTGGCCCTCTACCTGGTCTCCGGCCTGGGCGGCAGCACCTTCGCCTTCCTGGTGGCCGGCGACCTGATGAACTCGGTGGGCGCCTCGGGGGCGATCTTCGGGCTGATCGGCGCCACGATCGTGATGCAGCTGCGGAGCCGGGGCCCGCTCGGCCCGGCGATGGCGTTCCTGGTCTTCAACCTGATCGTCACCTTCTCCCGCCCCAACACCGACTGGCGGGCGCACCTCGGCGGCCTGGTGCTCGGCGCGCTGACCGCGGCCGGCCTGATGTACGCCCCGCGCGAGCGCCGCGGAGCCGTCCAGGCGCTGGCGGTGGCGGCCGCGGTGGCGGTCGAGGCGGGGATGCTGCTGACCGGGATGGCGCTCTACGGGGCCTGACGTCCCGCACGTTTGTCCACAGCGGGTGCGGGGTTGTGCACAGGCTGTGCGTCCGGACAGTTGTGGACTGTTGTTCTACGCGTGTCCTGCTGTGCGGTTCTCGCGTTTCCGCGGGGCTGCGCACAGTCGTGGACGGCCCGCTCCGGAAAAGTTATCCACAGCCCGGGGGGACTTTTCCCCAGTGTGGATAACCATGTGGATAAGCGTGACAGTCCGATCGTGGGGATAACCGACCGGCTGACCGCTCAGAGTCCGGGCACGACTGATCGCCGCTCCGGGTCGAGCGTCCGGAGCGGCGGGGAACGGCCCGGAACCGGGCCTCAGGACGGGCGGGCCGTCACTTCCACTGGGTGGAGACACCGAAGCCGGCGGCGATGAAGCCGAAGCCGACCAGGATGTTCCAGTTCCGCCAGCTCTCGACCGGGTAGTTGCCGCTGGTCACGTAGTAGGTGACGATCCACACCAGGCCGATCAGGAACAGTGCCAGCATCAGCGGCGCGACCCAACCACGGCCCGAGCTGATCTTCACCGCGGCCGCCGTCGGCGGGGTGTAGTCGGACTTCTTGCGGAGTCGGGACTTCGGCACGAGGAGCTCTCCTGTCGATGCGCTGTGAGGCCGCGCGGAGGTGCAGCGGGTGGAATCTGCCGGCGTCGGCGGAGGAGAGGGCCCTGGGGACCGTCCCGCCACGTGCCACCGGCGTCCGTTAGCGTAGTGGCTCGGCGGGTCTTGAGGAGATAAGGGTACGGTGACTAATTTGTCGATTCCCCCTGAGCCGGTCCCTACCCGCCGGTCGGGCACCCGAATTGTCGGACGTGCCCTGACCTGCGCCGTCTTCGCGCTCGCCGGACTGCTCTTCTACATCAGCGCGCAGACCGCCCGCGGCACCGACCTGCGGACGGACAACTCGCTGCTGAGCCTCGGCGACGTGGTCCGCCAGCGCAGCGCGCAGAACCAGCAGGCGCAGTCCCAGCTCGCCGACCTCCAGGCCCGCGCCCAGCAGCTCACCGAGCAGCAGGGCCACGACCCCGCCGACGCCGCCCAGCTGGGCGGACTGCGCTCCGGGGCCGCCCTGGAGCCGCTCCAGGGCGGCGGCCTGACCGTCACCCTCAACGACGCCCCGCCGAACGCCACCGCGCGCATCCCCGGCGTGCCCGAACCCGGCGTCAACGACCTGGTCATCCACCAGCAGGACATCCAGGCCGTGGTCAACGCGCTGTGGCGGGGCGGCGCCGAGGGCGTGCAGGTGATGGACCAGCGGCTGATCTCCACCAGCGCCGTGCGCTGCGTCGGCAACACCCTGCTGCTCCAGGGCCGGGTCTACTCCCCGCCGTACGTGGTCAAGGCGGTCGGGAGGACCGACGGGCTGCGCTCGGCCGTGGAGGCGGACCCGACGATCCGCAACTACCTCCAGTACGTACAGGCGTACGGGCTCGGCTGGAAGGTCCAGGAGAGCGGGGACCTGGCCCTGCCCGGGTACTCCGGCACCACGGAGCTGCGGTCGGCGGACGGACCGGCGTAACGGCCCGCGCCCGCGAACGGCGGGTCTACTCTTTAACCCAGTCCGCTACGTCGAGGGAGCACCATGTACGGCTGGATCTGGCGTCACCTCCCGGGGCCCACCCTGGTCCGGGCCGTCATCTCGCTGCTCCTCGTCCTGGGGATCGTCTACCTCCTCTTCACCTACGTCTTCCCGTGGGCGGAACCGCTGCTCCCCTTCGGCGACGTCACAGTGGACGGCGGCGACGGCGCCGCGGTCGGCTGAGCCGGCCGGGCCCGCATCCCCCTTCCAGCACGCATCCCACGGAGACCACGCGCGCATGACGACCCAGGCGACCACCCGGCCCCGCATCCTGGTGGTGGACAACTACGACAGCTTCGTCTTCAACCTGGTCCAGTACCTGTACCAGCTCGGCGCCACCTGCGAGGTGGTGCGCAACGACGAGGTGACCGTCGAGCACGCCGTCCGCCGCTCCGGCGAGGAGGGCTTCGACGGGGTGCTGCTCTCCCCGGGGCCCGGTGCCCCCGAGGAGGCCGGGGTCTGCATCGAGATGGTGCACCACTGCGCGCGGATCGGACTGCCGGTGTTCGGCGTCTGCCTGGGCCTCCAGTCGATCGCGGCCGCCTACGGCGCGGTGGTCGGCCGGGCGCCGGAACTGCTGCACGGCAAGACCTCACCGGTCGAGCACGAGGACGGCGGGGTCTTCGAGGGCCTGCCCTCGCCGCTGACCGCGACCCGCTACCACTCGCTCGCGGTCGAACCGGCCACCGTGCCGGCCGAGCTGGTGGTCACCGCGCGCACCGGGAGCGGCGTGATCATGGGCCTGAGGCACCGTGAACTGCCGGTCGAGGGCGTGCAGTTCCACCCCGAGTCGGTGCTCACCGAGGGCGGTCACCGGATGCTCGCCAACTGGCTCGCGGAGTGCGGCTTCCCCCAGGCGGTCGACCGGTCGGCCGGGCTCGCCCCGGTGATCGGCCGGGGCTGACCGGCATGACCACGGTGCGTCCGGAGGGGCGTTACCAGCCGGAGGCGGACCCGCACGGCGCCGTGCGGCAGCACGGCGGGCCCAAGCACCAGGGCCCGGACGACGGCACCGGCGCGCCGTACGGGCAGGGGTACCCGGCGCAGGCCGTGCCCGAGGACGGCTGGGGCGTGTACGAGCAGGCCCAGGAGCCCCTCGTGGACGGGCCCGAGTACCCCTGGCTGCCCGACCAGACCCTCCAGCTGCGGCTGCCTCTCGACATCGGCGCGCCGGACGCCGAGCCGGCCCCGCCCACCGGCGGCCGCGCCGAGCGCCGGCGTGCCGCGCAGGGCCGCACCGCGCTGCGCTCCGGCAGCGGACGGCGCCGGTCGAACGGCCGCGCCGCCGGGCGGCCGCGCCCCAAGGAGTCCCTGCTCGTGGTGGCCGCCAGGGGCGTCGGCGAGCTGTGCATCTCGCTCGGCGTGGTGATGCTGCTGTTCGTCGCCTACCAGCTCTGGTGGACCAACGTGCAGGCCGACGCGGCCGCCGACGGGGCCCGCAACCAGCTGGAGCAGCAGTTCGAGGCGGCTCCGCCGCCCGCCAGGCAGGGGCAGCCGGGACAGCCGGCCCCGGACCCGGCCAAGCCCGAGGTGTTCGAGCCAGGCAAGGGCTTCGCCATCATCCACATGCCCAAGCTCGGGCTGAAGTTCCCGATCGCCGAGGGCACCGCCAAGTCCTCGGTGCTCGACAAGGGCCTGGTCGGGCACTACGCGGGCACCGGGATGCCGGGCGACAAGGCGGGCAACTTCGCGCTGGCCGCCCACCGCAACACCCACGGCGAGCCGTTCCGGTACATCAACCAGCTCGGCAAGGGCGACAAGATCGTGGTGGAGACCGCGGCCGGCTACTACACCTACGAGGTCACCGGGGCCATTCCGGAGACTTCCCCCAACAACGTGGGCGTGATCAAGCCGGTGCCGAACGGCGCCGGGTACGCCGGTCCCGGACGCTACATCACGTTGACGACCTGCACCCCGGAGTTCACCTCCAAGTTCCGTCTCATCGTCTTTGGCAAGATGATCGAGGAACGGCCGCGTGCCCAGGGCAAGCCGGCCGCGATCACGGGCGGGTGACCGCCCGGCCGCCCGGCCCGGAGGGGGAGCACCGCAGATGCAGGACGAGACCGCGCAGTCGGCCGAACCGGGGGAAGAGGCCTTTCCCCCGCCCGAGCCGAGGGCCGGGCGCGGGCGCCGCCGGGCGCTGGCCGCGCTCGGCGTCCTCGGCGAGCTGCTGATCACCCTGGGCCTGGTGCTCGGCCTGTTCGTGGCCTACTCGCTGTGGTGGACCAACGTGCAGGCGGACCGCGCGGCCTCGGCGGCGGGCGACCGGCTGCGCAGCAGCTGGGCCGCCGGCCCGACCCCCGGCCCCCCGGCGGAGCCCGGCGCCACCCCGGCCCCCGGTGCGTCCGGCGGGCCCGGTGCCGCGGGTGCCACCGGTGCCCCGGGCAGCCCGGGTGCCGTGCCGAAGCAGTTCGCCGCCGGGGACGACGTGGGCTTCCTGCACGTCCCGGCGATGGGCAGGGACTACCAGGTGCTGATCCGGATGGGCACCTCGACCGAGGTCCTGGACGACGGCGTGGCGGGCGTCTACGAGCAGCCGTACAAGGCCGCGATGCCCTGGGACCCGGAGGGCAACTTCGCGCTGGCCGCCCACCGGGACGGCCACGGCGCCAAGTTCCACGACCTGGACGCCGTCCACAAGGGCGACGCGGTCGTGGTCGAGACCAAGGACAAGTGGTACGTCTACAAGGTCGACGGCTCCCTGCCGGAGACCACCAAGTACGACACCGGCATCGTGGCGCCCGTCCCCGCCCGCTCCGGCTACACCGCCCCCGGCCGCTACATCACCCTGACCACCTGCACGCCGGTGTACACCTCGCGCTACCGGATGGCCGTCTGGGGGAGCCTGGTGCGGGTGGACGACATGGACGCCAAGCGCACCCCGCCGCCGGAGCTGCGGCACTCCTGAAGCCCCTGCAGGGCCCTCCTGGAGGGCCGTACAGGGCCGTACAGGGCCGTACGGGGCCCTACGGGGGAGAAATGGCCCGAGGGCCCGCCGCGGGTTTCGCGGCGGGCCCTCGGGCGTGCTGGGGAGTTACCCGGGCTCCGGCCCCCGGTTCAGTCGAACCAGGGGAATATCGGAGGCCTAGTGGTCCCCTTTGGCGGGTGGGGTGGTGGGGTCGCCCCCTTTGGGCGGCTCGGCCGCCTTGGTGTACAGCTGGATCTGGGTGTTCGGGTCGACCGGGGTGCCGGCCGGAGGGTTGCTCTGCTGCACCGTGGCGTTCGGGTCCGCCGGACCGTTGACCACCGTGTAGGTCAGGCCGAGCGCCTTCAGCTGGTCGGCGGCCTGGCCCAGCTTGACGTTCGCCAGCGGCGGGACCTGGGGCTTGTCCTGCGCCTTGTAGATGGTCAGCGTGATCTTGGTGTTGGCCGGGGCCTTGTTGTTCGCCGGGACGGACTGCTGGGCGACGGTGTTGACCTTGCTCGGGTCGGGGGCCGCCACGGTCTTCGAGGCGTCCACCTGGAAGCCGAGGCCCTGGAGGGTGGACTGCGCGTCCTCCTTCTGGGCGCCGACCACGTTCGGGACGGTGACCTTGGCCTTGCCCTGCGACACGGTCAGCTTGATCGCGGCGCCCGGGTCGACCGCCGCGTTGGCCGCCGGGTCCTGGGCGGTGACGGTGTCCTGCGCGGCGTTGTCGTCATCCTTGTACTCGGTGGTGACGTTGGTGAAGCCGGCGTCGGCCAGCGCCTTGGTGGCCTGGTCCTTGGGCTTGCCGACCACACCGGGAACCTGGGTCTTGGCCGGGCCCGAGGAGATCTGCACCGTGATGGTGGAGGTCTCGGCGACCTGGGTGCCGGCCGTCGGGTTCTGGGTGCAGACCTGGTCCTTCTTGATGGTGGTGTCCGGGCAGGCGATCTTCTCGCCCTCGGTCAGCACGATCTTGGCACCGGCCCCGGTGGCGGCCGTCCTGGCCTCGGCCAGGGTCTTGCCGACCAGGTTCGGGGCGGTGACCTTCGGGGTTTCCTTGGTCCCCTTGTCGCCGAACATCGCCTGGGCGACGAAGAAGGTGCCGACCAGGACCAGCACGGCGGCCACCGCCAGCACGATCCAGGAGGTGTTGCTCTTCTTCGGCCGGTCGTCGCCCCTGCGGCCGCCGCGGCCGTAGCCGTCGTCGTTGCCGCCGCCCGAGGCGCCGGCGTAGCCCTGGCCGTAGCCGTCGTCCTGGTAGCCGCCCTGCTGCCCGTAGCCGGGCTGCCCGGAGGCCTGCGGCAGGACGGTGGTCGGGCCGCCGGGCTGCTGCGGCAGCACGTTGGTCTGGCCGTACGGGTCGTGCTGCTGCGGGTAGCCGTTCTGGTCGTAGCCGTAGCCGGCCGCGCCCATGCCGTAGGCGGCCTGCTGGGCGGCGGCCACCGGCAGGCCGTCGAGGAAGCGCTCGATGTCGTCGCGCATCTCGTCGGCGCTCTGGTAGCGGTAGTCGCGCTCCTTGGCGAGGGCCTTCAGCACGATCGCGTCGATCTCGGGGCGCACCTCGGGGTCGAAGACCGACGGCGGCTGCGGCTCCTCCCTGACGTGCTGGTAGGCCACCGCGACCGGCGAGTCGCCGACGAACGGCGGGCGGACGGTCAGCAGCTCGTAGAGCAGGCAGCCGGTGGAGTAGAGGTCGGACCTGGCGTCGACCTGCTCGCCCTTGGCCTGCTCGGGGGAGAGGTACTGGGCGGTGCCGATGACGGCGGAGGTCTGCGTCATGGTCATTCCGGCGTCACCCATCGCGCGGGCGATGCCGAAGTCCATGACCTTGACGTTGCCCTGCCGGGTCAGCATCACGTTGGCCGGCTTGATGTCGCGGTGCACGATGCCGGCCCGGTGCGAGTACTCCAGGGCCTGGAGGATGCCGATGGTCATCTCCAGGGCGCGCTCGGGCAGCAGCCGGCGGCCGGAGTGCAGCAGCTCCCGCAGCGTGGACCCCTCGACGTACTCCATCACGATGTACGGGATGGAGATGCCGTCGATGTAGTCCTCGCCGGTGTCGTACACGGCGACGATCGCGGGGTGGTTCAGGGACGCCGCCGACTGTGCCTCGCGGCGGAAGCGGGCCTGGAACGACGGATCCCGGGCCATGTCGGCCCGGAGCGTCTTCACTGCGACGGAGCGGCCGAGCCGGGTGTCATGGGCGAGGTACACCTCGGCCATGCCGCCGCGTCCGAGGACGCCGCCGAGCTCGTACCTGCCGCCGAGGCGACGAGGCTCTTCCATAGATCCGACCCTCTCCCTCGCCCGTGGGCGAGGTTGTGACGTAGGTGTCCCCGCACGCTCTGGGAGACGCCGCGCGGTCCGCGACCGGTTCTCCGGCCGAGCCGTGCGGTGCCTCGCGGGCGGCAACGGGCACACCCGCTGCTGGCGGATACGCTACCGGTCGTACCGCATCGGACCGGAGTCAGCCGTCGGCCGATATCAGACCGGTATCCGGACGGTACTGGCGTTCGTGACGTTCCCCTCACTCCGGACCGGCCCTCCTACTTGCCGAGCGCGGCCTGCATCACCGCCTTGGCGATCGGGGCCGCGAGCCGGCCGCCGCTGATGCCGTCGCGGTTCTGGGAGCCGTCCTCGACCACCACCGCGACCGCGACCGACTGGCCGTCCGAGGTCTTCGCCCAGGAGGTGAACCAGGCGAACGGCAGCCCGGCGTTGTCCTCGCCGTGCTGCGCGGTGCCGGTCTTGCCGCCGACCTGGAGGCCGGGGATCTGGGCGTTCTTGCCGGTGCCGTTCTCGACCACCGAGACCATCAGGTCCTGCATCTTCTGGGCGGTGGCCGGGCTCATCGCCTGGGAGAACTGCTTCTCGGTGTGCTTGGAGATGGTGGTCAGCGAGGCCGAGCGCTCCTGGTCCACCAGGTACGGCTGCATCAGGCTGCCGTTGTTGGCGATCGCGGCGGAGACCATGGCCATCTGGAGCGGGGTGGCGCGGGTGTCGTGCTGGCCGATCGAGTCCTGGGCGGTGCCGTCCAGGCCGGGGCTGTCAGGGAAGACGCTCTTCTCGGATCGGACCGGCGTGTCGATCGTGCTGTTGAAGCCGAACTTCTCGGCCTGCGCCCGCATCCGCTCCTTGCCCAGGTCCGCGCCCATCTTGGCGAAGACCGTGTTGCAGGACTGGTCCATCCCGGACTTCACGGTCGCGTTCTCGCAGCGCTCGTTCGGGCTCTCGTTCTTCAGCTGGGTGGTGGTGTTGGGCAGGATGTACGGCTCCGGGGTCTCCGTCGCGTCGTCGATGCCCTGGTACCGGCCGTTCTCGAACGCCGCGGTCGCGGTGACCAGCTTGAAGGTCGAGCCGGGCGGATAGGTCTCCTTCAGCGCCCGGTTGAGCATCGGCTTGTTCGGGTCCGCGTTGAGGTCCGTCCAGGCCTTGGTGTCGGCAGCCTCGCCGCCGGCGAAGGTGCCGGGGTCGTAGGACGGGGTGGAGACCAGCCCGAGGATCGCGCCGGTCTTCGGGTCGAGGGCGACCACCGCGCCCTTCTTGTTCCCCATCGCGTCGAAGGCCGCCTTCTGGACCTTGGCGTTGATGGTGGTGACGACGTCGCCGCCGCGCTTCTGCTCGCCCGTCAGCATGTCCAGGGTGTTGCGGAAGAACAGCCGGTCGTCGGTGCCGGAGAGGATGCCGTCCTCCAGGTTCTCCAGCTGGTTGGAGCCGTAGGCCTGGGAGGAGTAGCCGGTCACCGGGGCGTACATCGGGCCGTCGACCCAGGAGCGCTTGTACTTGTAGCGCAGGCCGTCGACGAAGTCGGACTTGGTGACCGGCTGGCCGCTGACGATGATGTTGCCGCGCGGGTGGGCGTACCGGTCGTACAGCTGGCGCTTGTTGTTCTTGTTGGTGGCCCAGGACTCGGCCTGGACGCCCTGCACCCAGTTGGTGCGGACCATCAGGGCCAGGATCAGGACGAGGCAGAAGATCGAGACCCGGCGGATCGGCTTGTTCATCGGGCGGGTCCTCCGTGGCCCTCGGTGGCCGGGGCCGGTTCGGCCCCGGGTCGGCGGGCGCTGTCGCTGATCTTCAGAAGGATCGCGACCAGCGCCCAGTTGGCGACCACGGACGAACCGCCCTGGGCGAGGAACGGCATGGTCATACCGGTCAGCGGGATCAGCCCGGTGACACCGCCGGCCACGACGAACACCTGGATCGCCATCGCCGACGAGAGGCCGACGGCGAACAGCTTGCCGAACGGGTCGCGGGCGGCGAGCGCGGTGCGCAGGCCGCGCTGCACCAGCAGCGCGTACAGCAGGAAGATCGCCATCAGGCCGGCCAGTCCGAGCTCCTCGCCGAAGGAGCCCAGGATGAAGTCGCTCTTGGCGGCGAAGCCGATCAGCCAGGAACGGCCCTGGCCCAGGCCGGAGCCGGTGGCCCCGCCGGAGCCGAGCGCCATCAGCGACTGACCGATCTGCTCGGTGGCGCCATCCGGCCGGTTGGGGCCGAAGACGGCCATCGGGTCGAGCCACGCGTTGATGCGGACCTTCACGTGACTGGCGGTCGAGGCGACGGCGACCGCGCCGCCGACCGACATCAGCAGGCCGAACAGGATCCAGCTGGTCCGCTCGGTGGCGACGTAGAGCATCACCACGAACAGGCCGAAGAACAGGAAGGACGTGCCCAGGTCGTTCTCGAAGATCAGGATCAGCAGGCTGAGCAGCCAGATCACGATGATCGGGCCGAGGTCCCGGCCGCGCGGCAGGTACAGGCCCATGAACCTGCGGCTGGCCAGCGCCAGGGCGTCCCGCTTGACCATCAGGTAGCCGGCGAAGAAGACGGTCAGGATGATCTTGGCGAACTCGCCCGGCTGGATGGAGAAGCTCCCCATCCGGATCCAGATCTTGGCGCCGAAGTCCTCGTCCCTGGACGGGAAGAAGGCCGGGGCGGCGAGCAGGACCAGGGCCACCACCATCGAGATGTAGGTGTAGCGCTGGAGCACCCGGTGGTCCTTCAGCAGGACCATCACCCCGATGAAGCCGGCGATCCCGAGGGCCGACCACATCAGCTGGTTCTCGGCCGCCGGGTAGTTGTTCTTGAGCAGCTTGCCGGCCTTGTCCAGCCGCCAGATCATCACCACCCCGAGCCCGTTCAGCAGGGTGGCGATCGGCAGCATCAGCGGGTCCGCGTACGGCGCGAAGCGGCGCACCAGCAGGTGCGCGACCATCGCCAGGGCGCCCATGCCGAACCCGTAGCCGAGCATGCCCGCGGGCAGCTTGCCGTCCATCGCGAGGCCCACGTTGGCGTACGCGAGGACCGGCAGCAGCACCGCGAAGGCCAGCATCGCCAGCTCGGTGTTGCGCCGGTTGGGCGCCTCCTGCGGGGAGATCGTGGTGTTGTCCCGCCGACGGGGGACGGCCCGCCCGGCCGCCGCCCGGCGCCGGCCGGACCGGGTGGTCTCTTCGCTCACGTCGTAGCTGCTCACGTGGTGACCGCTCCCTGACGGCCGGCAAGCCCGCTCGGGGCCGTCCTATGTCGGATCACGGTCGTCACTGCTTCGGGCAGGAGTTGGCCCGGCTGAGTTCCTCGTCGGTCAGCGGGGCCTGGTCGCCCTGCGCGCCGGCGGCCGGAGGAGTGGCGTTCGGCGCCGGGGCGGGTGCCCCGGGAGCGGTCGGGCTCGGTGTGGTCGAGGGCGCGGCGGTCGGCGTCGCGGCGGTCGTGCCGCGGTTCTTCTCGGCCGGGGTGGGCGTGGTGGCCAGGTACGCGGCCTGGGTGGCCGGCGGCGTGGCCGGAGCGGCCGGCCTGGCGGCCCGCTGGCAGAGCTGGACCCAGCCGTCGAGCTCGTTGACCGTCGACTGGGCGTCCTTCATGCTGCCGACCGAGATGGTCTTCTTCACGTGGGCCTGCTGGTCCTCGGGCAGCCACTTCAGCTGGATCCTGCTGTACGAGGAGTGCACCGAGGACAGGCTCAGCCCGGCCAGGTTCTGGTTGATCCCCTGGTAGATCGCGACGTGGTCGTCCTGGGTGCCGACGTAGTACTGGTCCTGGGTCCACTGGTAGCCGAACCAGCCGGCGCCGCCGAGCAGGCCGAGCGTGACCAGGGCGGCCAGCGAGAGCGTCAGGCCCTTGCGCCTGCGCCTCCCCGGCCGCTCCTCGTCGAGGTCCTCGGAGCCGTACACCGAGGGCTCACCGGAGCCGTAGCCGTACTCGCCCTCGTACCCCTCGGCGGGGCCGAAGCCGCCCTGCGCGGCGCCGTACTCGCCCTCGTAGCCCTCGGCCGGGCCGAAGGCGCCCTGCGGGCCGCGGCCGAGTCCGGCGGCGCGGCCGGCCGGGGTGTCCGCGATCGAGCGGTCGGCGGCGGCCGAGGACGGCGGGGCCTCGGCGACCGCGCCGACCACCACCGGGACGTCGCTGAACTGGCCGCTCGTGGTGTCCGTGGCGCCGACGTCGATGACGTCCGCCACGATGCAGGTGATGTTGTCGGGACCGCCGCCGCGCAGCGCGAGCTGGATCAGCTCCTGCACGGTCTGCTCGGGCGCGTAGTAGCTGCCGAGGGTGTCCTGGAGGGTCTGGTGGCTGACCGGGCCGGAGAGGCCGTCGGAGCAGATCAGGTAGCGGTCGCCGGCCCGGACCTCGCGGATCGACAGGTCGGGCTCGACCTGGCCGCGGCCGTCCAGCGCGCGCATCAGCAGCGAGCGCTGCGGGTGGGTCTCGGCCTCCTCGGGCGTGATCCGGCCCTCGTCGACCAGGCGCTGCACCCAGGTGTGGTCCTGGGTGATCTGCACCAGCGAGCCGTCCCGCAGCAGGTAGGCGCGGGAGTCGCCGACGTGCACCATGCCCATCCGCTGGCCCGTCCACAGCATGGCGGTCAGGGTGCAGCCCATGCCCTCCAGCTGCGGGTCTTCCTCGACCATCTGCCGGAGCCGGTCGTTGGCGCCCTGGACGGCGTCGCCCAGCAGGGTCAGCAGGTCGGCGCCCGGCACGTCCTCGTCCAGCCGGACGATCGAGCCGAGCACCTCGGCGGAAGCGACCTCGCCGGCCGCGGCGCCGCCCATGCCGTCGGCCACGGCCAGCAGCCGCGGCCCGGCGTAGCCGGAGTCCTCGTTCCCCTCCCGGATCAGTCCCTTGTGGGAGCCGGCGGCGAAGCGCAGCACCAGGGTCATGCGACCTGTGCCCCCCTCTGGGTCATGGACGGGATGCTGTCCCTCATGCGCTACTACTTCCGCAGTTCGATGACGGTCCTGCCGATACGGATCGGCATGCCCGGCTGGAGCGGGGTGGGCGCGGTCAGGCGCTGCCGGTCCAGATAGGTGCCGTTGGTGGAGCCTAGATCCTCGACCGTCCACTGCCCAGTCTGATCCGGATAGATCCTGGCATGCCGGGAGGACGCGTAGTCGTCGTCCAGGACGATGGTGGAGTCGTGGGCACGGCCCAGCGTGATGGTCTGGCCCTGGAGCGCCACCGTGGTGCCGGCCAGCGAGCCCTGCACCACGACGAGCTGGGTCGGGCCGCCGCGACGGCGACCGCCGCCGCCCTGGGTCTGGCCCGCCGCCGGGCCGGCCTGGGCCGGTGCCGCGGTGCGTGCCGCGGGCGTGGTGGCCGCGCCGCCGGCCACCGTGGCGGCCCCGCCGCGACGGGAGGGCCGCGGGTTCACCTTGGTGCCGAACAGGTCGCTGCGGATCACCTGGATCGCGACGATGACGAACAGCCACAACACGGCCAGGAAGCCCAGCCGCATGACCGTGAGGGTCAGTTCTGACATGACCGTCCCGCCAGTCGGTGAGCGAGGCGCGCGAACAATTCGGACACTACCCTTCGACCTGCCGGTAGACGATGGTGGTGGAGCCCACGACGATTCGCGAGCCGTCGCGGAGCGTAGCGCGCTGGGTGTGCTGTCCGTCCACCACGATGCCGTTGGTGGAGCCCAGGTCCAGCACCATCGAAGGGGTGCCGGGACGGATCTCGGCGTGCTTGCGGGAGACTCCGGGGTCGTCGATCCGCACGTCCGCCTCGGTGGACCGGCCGAGCACGCAGGCGGAACCCGAGATCTGGTGCCGGGAGCCGTTGACCTCGATCCAGCGGCGCATCGAGGTGCCGCCGTGGCCGGCGCCGGGGAAGGCCCGGACGTTGCCGCCGGCGGGTGCCGGCGCGGGCGGGCCGGGGGGCATCGCGGGAGGCGCGGCCGGCGGCGGGGGCGTGCCGTACTGGCCGGCGCCGGGCTGCTGCCACGGTGCGCCGGGCGCCGGAGCGGCCGGCGGCCGGTCGTAGCCGGGCTGCTGCGGCGCGTACTGCTGCTGCTGGGGCTCCTCGGCGGCGAGGGTGCGGCTGCGCACCCGGTACAGGCCGGTGTCCAGGTCGTCGGCCTTCTCCAGGTTCACCTGGAGCGGGCCCATGAAGCTGTACCGCTGGGCCTCCGCGTACTCGCGGACCATCCCGGCCAGTTCGGTGCCGAGCTGCCCGGAGTAGGGGCTGAGCCGCTCGTGGTCGTGCGGGCTCAGCTCGACGATGAAGTCGTTCGGCACGACGGTGCGGTCGCGGTTCCAGATGCTCGCGTTGTTGTCGCACTCGCGCTGCAGCGCACCGGCGATCTCCACGGGCTGGACCTCGGACTTGAACACCTTGGCGAAGGTGCCGTTGACGAGACCCTCGAGTCGCTGCTCGAACTTCTTCAGCACTCCCATGGGGCACCCCCTTCCAGGGTTCGTTCGCCTGCCTGCCGGCCGGATCCCGCCCGGGACCCGGTCGCGCCTCCTACTTGCGGTACTTCCGTACTGATCGTATCCACGCCGGGCCCTTCCGTACGGTTCCCGGACCGTGTGGTGCCCGGGGGTGGGCTCGGACACACAGGGTGACGCATGTCGGGTACGGCACGCCAGGTGTGCCCGGTGGAGCACCCTCCCCGCAGTCGTACGGGCGTGCGCCGGGCATTCGTTCGGTTGCGGTCGGCCCCGCCCGACAACGGATTCGGAGCCGCCCCCCAGGTCGTGCTAATGTTTTCCATGTCGGAAGGGCCGCCCGGAAGGGAGGCCGGTCCAAGGAAGCGCGAAGTACCCATGGTACCGAGCGGTTCGGGAGATCGGTCGGCAACGAGGACAACACCCATGCGCGGGTGGCGGAATAGGCAGACGCGCTGGATTCAGGTTCCAGTGCCCGAAAGGGCGTGGGGGTTCAACTCCCCCCTCGCGCACAGCGAAGCCCCGCAGATCTACGGATCTGCGGGGCTTTCTCGTTTCCCTGCGGCCATTGCCGCCCTTGCTCTCCGGAGGCCCGGCGGGGCCGGGTCAGCCGTGGCCGGCCGGGAGTTCGGCGCGGACCTCGAAGCCGCCGTCCGGGGTCGGCCCCGCGGTGAGGCTGCCGCCCAGCAGCTGGGCGCGTTCGCGCAGACCGACCAGGCCGTGGCCGCCGCCCGGCAGGGTCTCGGCCGGGAGCACCGGCGGGGCCTCGTTGCGGATCTCGACCCGCAGCCGGCGCCCCTTCGCCCGGACCCTCACGTGCACCGCCGCCTCCGGGGCGTACTTGGTGATGTTGGTGAGCGCCTCCTGGACGGTGCGGTAGGCGGCCCGCTCGACGGCCTCCGGCCACGGGCGGTCACCGGGGTGCAGCTCGGAGTCGGCCGCCAGGCCGCTCTCCTCGATCAGCCGGGGCAGGTCGGCCAGCCGGGGCTGCGGGGCGAGCGGGGCGTCCGGCAGCCCGCCGGTGCCGCGCAGCACCCCGACCATCTGGCGCAGCTCGTCGAGGGTCCGCACGGACAGTTCGCGGATGGTCCTGGCGGTCGTCACGGCGGCCGGGTCGGCGCTGCTGACCTGGAGCGCGCCGGCCTGGATGCTGATCAGGCTGACCTGGTGCGAGACCACGTCGTGCATCTCCCTGGCCAGCCGGCCGCGCTCGCTGATCAGCACCCGCTCGGCCAGCAGCCGGCTCTCCCGTTCCTGGCCGCGGGTCAGCTCGTCCAGCCGGGCGGCCAGCTCCCGCCGGGTGCGGGCGAGCAGGCCGGTGGCGGCCGGCCCGGCCGCCAGCATCACGGCCTGGATGGCGTCCAGCGCGGTGGCGCGGCTGAGGTCGACGACGTTCTCGGGCAGCGGCCAGTGGAAGAACTCGACCAGGGCGAACAGGGTGCCGCAGGGGATCACGACCCGGGGGCGGGGGCGCTCGGCGGCCACCGAGTAGACGGCGGTGATCGGGGCCAGCCAGATCTCGTCCACCCAGCTGCCCGGCATGGTGAGCAGCAGCGCCGCCACCGGGAAGCGGCGGCGCCAGAACAGCGCGACGGCGGCCAGCGTGGACAGGGCCACCTGCCACCAGGCGGCCTCCCTGGCCACCAGGGCGGCGTCCAGCAGGGAGTACAGGACGGGCAGCAGCAGCATCAGCCAGGGGGCGGTGCACCAGGCCGGCAGCCGTCTGGACGGCAGGTGGTCGGCGGTCGTCATGCCCCGTCGCCGGGTTTCGGCCGGACCAGTCCGGCCCGGTGGGCCACGACGGCGGCCTGGACCCGGTTGGCGGCGCCGAGCTTGCCGAGGATCGCGCTGATGTGGTCCTTGACGGTGCCGGTGCCGAGGAAGAGCCGGTCGGCGATCTCGGCGTTGGACAGGCCCTCGCCCAGCAGCGCGAGCACGTCGAGCTCGCGGCCGGTGAGGGTGCGGGCGAGCGCGGTGGCCTCGGCGTCCGGGCCGCCGCCGTCCACGTAGCCGCCGATCACGGTGCGGGTGACGGTCGGGGAGAGGATGTTGCCGCCGGCCGCGAGCACCCGGACGGCGTGCACCAGCTGCTCGGGTGCGGTGTCCTTGAGCAGGAAGCCGGCCGCGCCGGCCCGCAGCGCGGTGCCGATGTACTCGTCGGTGTCGAAGGTGGTGAGCATCGCCACGGCGGGCGGGTCGGGCAGGGCGCGCAGCCGGCGCAGCACGGAGATGCCGTCGAGGTCGGGCATCCGGATGTCGAGCAGCACCACGTGCGGGCGCAGTCGTCGGACGTGGTCCTCGGCCTGCCCGCCGGAGCAGTCGCCGACCACCTCCAGGTCGGCGGCGGAGCCGACGATCAGGCCGAGGCCGGAGCGGACCAGGATCTCGTCGTCGACGATCAGCACGCGGGTGGTGGTGATGGTGCCTCCTCGGTTCGGGCGGCCGGGTCGGGGCGGTCCGCGTGAGTCGTTTCGAGAGTAGGGCCAGCGGGAGTGGGGCGCCGAACGCGTGGGGGGTGCTCACCCCCGCCGTTCGGCGGGGGTGGGAATCGGCTACCCGGTTCACGCAATTCTCAGCTTCGGTGGGGAACCATGGAGTTGGCTGACCCTTTTCCGGCCGCTTCTCCCTTCGGGTGGCCGGCCGGGCGAAGGTGTGCCGGTCAGTCCGTCGGGCCCGTGCGGGCGTCCGGCGCCGGGCCGTTCGCGGATGCGCCCCACCATCTGATCGTTTGGAATTGAGCTGTGTCGTCCACTGTGAAGCCGGAGCCGTCCGCCACGTCCACCGGGCCCCGTCCCGGCGGCGTGCTCGACCGCTGGGGCCCGAGGGCCGCCGCGGCCTCCGTCTGGTACCTGCGGCTGATCGCGCTGCTGAACGTGGCGACGGTGCTGCTGGTGCCCTTCCGCGTCCAGGTCAGCGAGCACAACGAGGGTGAGTACTTCACCCCGTACCTGATGACCGCGGGCCTGGCCAGCGCGGTGCTGTCGGTGTTCCTCGCGATCGCGATGCGCAGGCGCAAGCGGGCCGCGTGGATCTTCAACACGGCGCTCGGCGGCATGTTCGCGCTGCTGTACCCGGCGGTCATGCTGGTGCCGGGCGAGCGCTTCGACACCCACCCGCTCAACTACTTCTCCACCATCCTGACCTGCCTGTTCGTGCTGGCGCTGCTGATCGGGCGGAGGGAGTTCACCTCCAAGGGCGACAGCTCCAACCCGAAGACCGCGGCGGCCACCTTCGTCGGCGGCCTGGTGTTCGGCGGCGGGGTCGGCGCCCTGCTGGTCTGGCTGACCAACGAGCTGTCCGGCGCGGGCTTCTGGGACCTCTTCCGGTACTCGGTCGGCCGGATGATCACCATCACCCCGTCCGAGCACCTGCGCTCGGTGATCACCGCCCCGACCTGGGTGAACGCGGCGATCAACGCGATGGGCGCGGTGCTCTTCCTGCTGGTGCTGTACGTGGCCTTCCGCAGCCCGCGCGGCAAGGAGCTGCTGACGCCGGAGGACGAGGCGAAGCTGCGCTGCCTGCTGGACAGGCAGGGCGAGCGGGACTCGCTCGGCTACTTCGCGCTGCGCCGGGACAAGGCGGTGGTCTTCTCCCCCAGCGGCAAGGCGGCGGTCACCTACCGGGTGATCGGCGGCGTCTCGCTCGCCTCGGGCGACCCGATCGGCGACCCGGAGGCCTGGCCGGGCGCGATCGACGCCTGGCTGTCCGAGGCCAGGGAGCACGCCTGGGCGCCGGCCGTGATGGGTGCCTCCGAGGAGGCCGGGGTGATCTACGCCCGGCACGGGCTGGACGCGCTGGAGCTGGGCGACGAGGCGATCGTCGAGCTGGACGAGTTCTCGCTGGACGGCCGCGCGATGCGGGTGGTCCGGCAGGCCTACAACCGGGTCAAGCGGGCCGGGTACACGGTGCGGATCCGCCGCCACGAGGACATCTCGGAGGCGGAGATGGCCGAGCTGGTGGCCAAGGCCGACGAGTGGCGCGACGGGGCGACCGAGCGCGGCTTCTCGATGGCGCTCGGCCGGCTCGGCGACCCGGGGGACGGCCGCTGCGTGATGCTGGAGTGCCACGACGGGGACGGCGAGCTCAAGGCGCTGCTGAGCTTCGTGCCGTGGGGCCCGGACGGGCTCTCGCTGGACCTGATGCGCCGGGCCAGGGACACCGAGAACGGCCTGATGGAGTTCATGGTCATCGAGCTGTTGCAGCGCGCCGAGGAGATCGGGCTGAAGCGGGTGTCGCTGAACTTCGCGATGTTCCGTTCGGTCTTCGAGCGCGGTTCGCGTCTCGGCGCGGGGCCGGTGCTGCGGCTGTGGCGTTCGACCCTGGGGTTCTTCTCGCGCTGGTGGCAGATCGAATCGCTGTACCGGGCCAATGCCAAGTACCGGCCGATCTGGGAACCGCGGTACCTGCTCTTCGAGAAGAGCAGCGAGATTCCGCGGATCGGCCTCGCGAGCGCGCGCGCCGAGGGTTTCATCGTCGCGCCGAGCCTGCCCGCCCTGTTCCGTCGCCGGCACGCCGGGGCCGCCGTGGTGGCGCCCCGCGTTCCGGTGGCGGCACGGGACGGGAAGGGGTAGCCCTCCGTCGGGGGGCGGAGGGGGCCGGTCGGCCGATCGGGGGTCCACCGGGGGGATCACCCTCCCCCCTGAGGATGACCCCGGTCCCCATTCATACCGATGTGGCTCTGTCGGCGGGCTTCTAGTGTTGGAGTAGTCGAGAGTTCGGGGATTCGGAGAACCGGTTGTGATTCACAGGACCCACGCGGGGGGCGTGCGAAAGGGGCCACTGGCAATTGCCGGATCGGCCGCTGTCGCGGAGTGGGGAACGTTGTTCGCGACGGTCAGGGAATCGGTGGTGCGAAAGAAGTTCGCCGCCGTTCCGCTGGCCACCGTGGCGACGTTTCTGATCCTGCTGTTCAGCATCGTCCAGCACCTGCCGGGCGGCGAGCGTTTCGTCAACAACATCGGGGTGGTGCGGGCGGCGCTGCCGCTGGATGTCTCGCTGCTGCGGACTCCGCTCTCCCTGTACGTACCGGCGCTGGACCTTCCGGTCTGGGGGGCGCTGGCCCAGGTGTTCGTGGTCTTCGCGATCGCCGAGATCGTGCTCGGCCGACGGCTGACCCTGGTGGTCGCCTACACCTGCACCCTGGCGGGCACGCTGTTCGCCCGGGTCGGCGTGGCGATCGGGCCGCACCACCTGTTCGGCTTCCCGAAGTGGGTCGCCTACGTGCGGGACACCGGGCCGTCGGCCGCGGTGGTGGCGCTGGCGATCTGCATCGCGTTCCGCTGCCGGGCCTGGTTCACCGGCGGCCTGGTGGTGGCGGTGATGATCGGCGAGGCCGTCGTGCTGCCGAACCTGGCAGGCCTGGAACACGTGGTCGCGGTGATCACCGCGCTGCTGATCGCGGTCTCGGTCGAGGTCTTCGGGGACTTCTGGCCGAGGGTGCTGGCCGGGGTCGGCGCCGCCGCCTCGGTGGCCGCGGCCGCCTCCATGGAGGTCGCGGCGGAGGCCCGGCGGCGCCGTTCGGCGGGGGCCGTCATCCCCTGACGGGTGACGATCACGCCTCGGCGGCCGGGTACGGGTGTCCGTACCCGGCCGTTCGGCGTGCGGCGGCGTGCCGGGGCGTCCGGCCGGCGGTCAGGCGTGCGGGAGCGGGAGTTCGAACCAGACGACCTTGCCCACCGCCTTGCGGGCGGTGCCCCAGCGTTCGGCGAGCTTGGTGACCAGGGTGAGGCCGCGGCCGGTCTCGCCGAACTGCTCGGCCGGCTCCAGCGAGGGCAGGTTGTGGTTGTCGTCGCTGACCTCGACCAGCAGCTTGTCCACCCGGATCAGCTGGAGCTTCACGGTGTCCCTGGCGACCCGGACGGCGTTCGTCACCAGCTCGCTGACCAGTAGCTCGGTGGTGTCGCTGAGCGCCTCCAGGTGCCAGCCGGCCAGCTGCTCGCGGACCAGCGAGCGGGCCCGGCGGACCTCGCGGTGGTCCACCGTGAGGTCCCAGGTGGCCACCTCGGACGGGGCGACCCCGTCGAAGCGGGCCACCAGCAGGGCGACGTCGTCCTTGCGGTCGTCGGTGTGCAGCCGGCGCAGCACCTCGTCGCAGGCCTGCTCGGGGCTCTGCCGCGGGTCGATCAGGTTGCCGCAGAGCGCGGCCAGGCCGGCTCCTATGTCCCCGCCCCTGACCTCGACCAGGCCGTCGGTGCAGAGCACCAGCATCGAGCCGTCCGAGACGTCGATGGTCTTGGCGACGAACGGCACCCCGCCGACGCCGATCGGCGCGCCGGCCGGGATCTCCAGCAGTTCGCCGGTGCCGTCCGGGTGCACCAGGACGGGCGGGACGTGGCCGGCGCTGGCCAGTTCGCAGGTCCGGTTGATCGGGTCGTAGACCGCGTACAGGCAGGTCGCGAGGTGGTCGTCGCCGAGCTTGTGGGCCAGGTTGTCCAGGTGGCGCAGCAGCTGGCCGGGCGGCAGGTCCAGGGCGGCGAGGGTCTGCATGGCGGTGCGGAAGCGGCCCATCGCGGCCGCCGAGTGCAGGCCGTGGCCCATCACGTCGCCGACCACCAGGGCGACCCGGCTGCCGGGCAGCTGGATCGCGTCGAACCAGTCGCCGCCGACCTCGGCCTTGGGATCGCCCGGCAGGTAGCGGTGGGCGATCTGCACGCCGGGGATCTGCGGCGGGCGGGTCGGGATCATCGAGCGCTGCAGGGTGGTGGCGACCCTCGCCTCGGCGCGGTGCAGCCGGGCGTTGTCCAGCGACAGCGCGGCGCGGACGGCCAGCTCCTTGAGGGTCGCCGCGTCGCTCTCGTCGAAGGGGGCGCGGTCCGGCAGCCTGAGCAGCTTGAGGATGCCCAGCACGGTGCCGCGGGCTGAGAGCGGGACGACCAGCATCGAGCGGCCGGATACCACCGGGACCAGCCGGGCGCCGCCGAGCGCGATCGCGTAGTCGACCGCGACGTCCGGGCTGACCACGGGGACCAGCACCGGCTGGTTCAGTTGCAGGGCCATCCCGGGCGGGGTGCGGCGGGGCATGCTGACCAGCGAGCCCTCGGAGAGCACGTGGTCCCAGGCGCCGCCGGTCTCGTTGTAGACCAGGGCGACCCGGCGCAGCATGGTGTCGTCGTCCGGGCGGGCGGCCGGGAGTTCGGAGTCCGAGATCAGCCCGTCCACCAGGTCCACGCAGGCGAAGTCGGCGACCCGGGGGACCAGCACCTGGCAGAGCTCGTGGGCGGTGAAGCCGAGGTCCAGCGTGGTGCCGACCTTGCCGCCGACCTCGTTCAGCAGGGCCAGCTGCTCGCCGGCCTGCCCGTTGGTGAGGAACGGGCCCAGCCGTCCGCGGGAGGCGTTGTCGCCGCCCGCGGGGGCGGGGATCGGGACCGGGACGGGGACGGCGGCGGGCGGGGCCTGGCCGGGGCACAGCGGGGGGTGGCCGTTGGCGGCGGGCTCGACGGCGGACGGCTCGATGGCGACGGCTCCTGCGCTGGGTGGGGGCACCTCGGGGCCGGCGGCCGGGGGCGGGACGGGCGCGCCGCCGGCGGCCACCGGCTGGGCCGCGGGGGGCCGGGCGGCGGCGGGACGCTCGGCGGGCTCGCGCTGGACCGGCAGCGGTCCGGGCGCCCGGCGGCCGGGCGCGCCCTGCTCGGGCTGCGGCGGCGGGCCGACCCTGGCGGCGCGCTGCTGGGGCGTCGGGTAGCGGCGGCCGAGGCCGGCGGCCGCCTGCGCCGTACCGGTCTGGGCCTCGGAGGGCAGCACCGGCAGCACGGTGGCCGGGTCCAGCCGCAGGGCGGGCAGCCCGCCCCGCTCCAGGGCGGCCAGCAGCGCCGCGCGGTGGGCGGCGGGCAGCAGCCGGGCCAGTGGGTCGGGCACCGGCCGGCCGGCCGGGGTGAGCGCGGGGGCCACGGTGTGGAAGCCGCCCCTGGTGCCGGGGGCGGCGGCGAAGGGGAGCAGCCGCTCGCCGAGCGCGAGCCGGGGCCCCGCGGTGCGCAGCGGCCGGGCGTCGGCGGCCAGCGCGAGCAGTCCGCCGGACGGGCCGGGCAGCGGGTAGGCCCACCAGAGCACGTCGCGCTGGTGCTCCTCGCGGTCGGTGACGGTCAGCCGGCCGATCCAGGGGCGGCCGTCGGCGGTCCGCTCGGCGAGGGTGTCGAAGGCGTCGCAGTGGCGGCGGACGGAACACCGGTCGAGCACCCGGGACTCCACGGCGGGCAGCAGTCCGGCGGCCGGCCGGTCGTGGGCGACCTCGGCGCGGTGGCCGAACAGTTCCTCGGCGGCCCGCCCCCACTGGGCGATCCGGCCGGACCGGTCGACCAGGACGGGGGCGAGCCGGACCAGGGCGGCCACGCCCGCCGGGTGGTCGCCCGGCGTGGTTCCGTCGCCCGCCTGCCGCGGTGTGGGGTTGGACTCGGCCACCATGGATCCGCTCTGCTCCCGCCTGGCCACCGCGCCCGGGGGCGGCCGTCTCTCCGGAGGAAGGCACGCTGTGTGGGTACCAGCGAAGCACGGACCGGGCCGGACCCGACACCGAAACGGGGAGATTCCTCAGGATCGGTTGCGTGTCACGCGCCGCGCGCCGGTCCGCACCCCCGGTTCATCCGGACGGGGCCGGTGGCCACGGCGGTAGGGTGGCAGGCCGGACCGCCCGTACGGGTGGTCCCGCAGGACGCAGCCGGCCGGACGAGACAGAGGCGAGAAGTGAGCGCGCAGAGCCCCGCCCGCTGGACCGACCCGGAGCAGCAGCAGCTGGAGGAGCGGGTCGCCGCCGCCGAGCTGGCCTGGCTCAGCATGGACGTGGACGTGCAGACGCTGCGGGTCGAGATCGACAACTTCGCGCTGATCCACCATCAGCTGCTCGGCCCGCTCTACGCCCGGCTGGACGAGCTGGACGCGCTGGTCGCCGAGGCCGTCGCGGCCCGCACCGGCCTGCCGGAGGACCTGCGCCGGGCCGCCGAGGCGCGTCGGCAGGTCGAGGAACTGCCGGACCTGGACGCGCTGTTCGACTCGGTGCGCGAGCAGTCCGGCCGGGACGGGGAGGCGGCCCCGCCGTCGCCCGCCGCGCCGGAACGGGTGCGGCCGGGCAAGGAGGCCCAGCGGATCTACCGCGAGCTGGTCCGCCGTGCCCACCCGGACCTGACCACGGAACCCGCCGAGCAGCAGCGCCGGGCCGCCTTCCTGGCCCGGGTCAACGAGGCCTACGCGTACGGGGACGCCGCCGCTCTGGAGGGCCTGGCCGCCGAGTGGTCCACCGCGCCGGAGGCCGCGCCCGCCGCCGACGCCCCCGACCGGTCGGACTGGCTGCGCCGCCGGCTGGACTGGCTGACCGCCAAGATCGGCGAGACCGCCACCGAGCAGGTCCGGCTGGAGCAGACCCCGATGGGCCAGTTGCTCGCCCTCGCCCCGCAGGACCCGGACCGGCTGCTGGAGCAGCTCGCCGAAGAGCTGCTGGCCAAGGCGGCCGAGCGGCAGGCCGAGCTGGAGCGGCTGTTCGGTGACGGCCCGGCTCCGGCGGACGGCCGGGCCACCGGGGCCCGCGGCCGGGCGCCGGTGGGCGACAATGACACGCATCCGACCGTCCCCCGGCCTTCGGCTGGGAGGCACCCCCATCAGGAGAGCCACACGATGTTCCCGCAGATCCCCTCCGCCGACGCCGCCGCCGTGCCCGCCGACGCCGCCCTGCTGGACGTGCGCGAGCAGGACGAGTGGGACGCCGGCCACGTGGACGGCGCGCTGCACATCCCGATCGGCGAGGTCATCGCCCGCCTCGGCGAGCTGCCGGAGGAGAAGCTGTACGTGCTCTGCCGGGTCGGCGGCCGCTCCGCGCAGGTCGTCCAGTACCTGGTGCAGCAGGGCCGGGACGCGGTGAACGTGGACGGCGGGATGCACGCCTGGCAGGGTGCGGGCCGTCCGATGGTGAGCAGCACCGGCCAGGAGGCCTTCGTCCTCTGAGGACCGGCCCGGCGCCCGTTGCCCGGTAGGGCAGGATGGGCGCGCGCGAGCGCGTCGGCAGCGGGCCGGCGGCGCCCGCGGACGGGGCGGGGGAGGGCATGACGGAGACGGCGGACCGGCCGGCCGGCGGGCGGGTCTGGTCGCGGCCCGCGCAGTCGGTCCTCGGCCTCGCCGGGGCGCTGCTGGCCGGCGGCACCGGTCTGTTCCTCGCCGCGGTGTTCCTGCACGTCGCGCCCGCCAACACGGTGTCCCGGCAGTACCGGGACGAGGTCGACGGCGTGGTGTACCCGGAGTTCGAGCAGAACTGGAAGCTGTTCGCGCCCAACCCGCTCCAGCAGAACGTGGGCGTGGACGCCCGGGTCCGCACCGTCGCGCCCGGCGGGGCGACCCGCACCCACGACTGGATCGGGCTGACCGCCCAGGACATCGCCGCGATACGGGGCAACCCGGCGCCCAGTCACGTCGAGCAGAACCTGCTGCGGCGGGCCTGGGACTTCTACGACGGCTCGCACAACCCGCAGGACGAGACGCCGAACTCCCCGCGCGGCAAGCTCGCCGAGCAGTACCTCAAGCGGATCGCGCTCCAGCGGATCGGCCGGGAGGCGGACGGCGACCGGGTCCTGGAGATCCAGTTCCGGTCGACCGCGGCCACCGTCCCGCCGCCGTCCTGGAGCGGCGAGACCGCCCCGCCGGCGCCCCGGGTGCGGGAACTGCCGTGGTGGCCGGTGGCGGACGAGGACTACCGGGGGCTGCTCGGATGAACGACGAGGCGGCGGTGCGGGCCGCGCTGCCGGACGTGGTGGGGCCGTCGGGCGGCGTGCCGCGGCAGGCGGGTGCCGGGGCGCCGGTGACGGCGCGCCGGGCGGGGGCACCGCTCGGCCGGGCGATGGAGGCCTTCACCGGACGGGCGCTCGGCCGGCACCAGGCGGCCGTGGTGCGGATCGGCTTCGGGCTGGTCTGGCTGGCCCACCTGCTGCGTGAGTGGCCCAACCGGCGGGTGCTGTACGGCGACCGCTCCCCCTGGTCGATGGATCTCGCCGAGCGGCTGCTGAACGACAGCGGGGCGTTCACCGTGCTGCCCTGGTTCGGCGGGCGGCCCTGGTTCGAACTGGTCTACCTGCTGGCGCTGCCGGCGGCCCTCGCGGTGCTGCTGGGCTGGCGGACCAGGGCGGCCACGGTGCTGTTCCTGGTCACCGTGCTGTCGCTGCAGAACCGCGACGTCTTCCTCGGCGACGGCGGCGACAACGTGGTCCACCTGATGGCGGTCTACCTGGTCTTCACCCGCTGCGCCGAGGTCTGGTCGCTGGATGCCCGCCGAGCCTCCGGCCGGGCGGCGCCCCCCGCCGGACCGCGGCCCGGGTGGACCGGGGTGGTGCTCTGGGTGGTGCTCGGGGCCGTCCTGGCGGTCTGCCAGTTCGGCGGCTTCGCCGGGGGCAGCCTGACCTGGACCGACCGGACCTTCCCGTACGTCGGCTGGTCGCCGCTGTTCTGGGGGCTCTGGGCGGTGGCCGGGCTCTGGTGGACGCTCGGCCGGCTCCGGCCGGACGGCGAGGTGCGGGCGGTGCTCGACGCGCTGGCGAACATGGTGCACAACTGCGCGATGCTGGTGATCGCCGCCGAGGTGGTGCTGATCTACGCCACGGCGGGCTGGTACAAGGTGCAGGGCTCGCGCTGGCAGGACGGTACCGCGCTGTACTACCCGCTGCACCTGGACTACTTCGCCCCCTGGCCGGGACTGTCCGCGCTGGTCGGTTCGGCGCTGCTGCCGGTCTTCCTGATCTCGTACGGGACCGTGATCCTCCAGGTGGCCTTCCCGTTCACGCTGCTCAACCGGCGGGTCAAGAACGTGCTGGTGGCCGTCATGATGCTGGAGCACGCGGGGGTCGCGGTGGTGCTCGGGCTGCCGGTGTTCTCGCTGGCGATGATCGCGGCGGACGCGGTGTTCCTGCCGACCGGGGCGCTGCTGTGGGCGGCGGCGCGGCTGAGCGGGATCCGGCGGCGGTCGGCGGCCTGGGGCCCCTAGGATGTCGCTATGTCCTGGTTCGCCGCACTTCGTGACACCGCGCGGACCGGGCTCACCCTGGACCGGGCGCTCACCGACCCCAAGCGGGCGGTGCGCGGGGCGGTCGCGGTGGCGCTGGTGCTCTTCCCGACCCTCGCCCTCGGCGGGCCCGCGCTCGCCACCTCGGCCGCGATGGGCGCCTTCATCGCCGGCTCGGCCACCTTCCAGCGGAGCTTCAGGCCCCGGGCCAGCCTGGCCGTCGCGGCCGGGGCCGGACTCGGCATCAGCACCTTCCTCGGCTACGTGGCCGCCGGGGTCCCCGGACTGTTCCCGGTGCTGCTCGCGGTCTGGGCCTTCGGGGCCGGACTGTCCTGGGCGATCGGGCCCACCGCCGGAGTGGTCGCCACCAACACCGTCTCGGTGATGCTGATCGTCGTACAGCTCCCGGTCAGTACGGCCACCGCGCTCGGCCACGGGCTGGTCGCCGCCCTCGGCGGGGTCGCCCAGGCCGTCGTCATCACCGTCTGGCCGATCGGGAGTTGGACCGCCCAGCGGGAGGCCCTCGCCGACACCTACGCCGAACTCGCCGACTACGCACGGCGGTTGCGGCAGGACCCGACCGCGCACGTGGACCCGGAGCCGTTCATGACGGCCCGCCACGCGGCCGCCCTCACGCCCTGGCAGGACCGGCACCGGCCGCCCGAGCTGCGCGGCCTGCGCGGCATCGCCGAGCGGATCAGGCCCACCCTCGCCGCGCTCGCCGACCCCAAGGTGGGCGCCCCCGAGGAAGGCCCAGGGCGGGACCGGGCCCGGGAGGTGCTGGCGGCCTCCGCCGAGGTCATGGACGCCCTCGCCCGGGCGGTCCGCACCGGCGACCCGGTCCGGCTCCCCCGCTCCGCGCCCTCGCTCACCCTGGTCGGCTCCGACGACGGGCCGCGGCTCCAGGGGGCGGCCAGGCGTTCCGCCCGGCGGCTCGGCGGGCTGCTGCGGAAGGCCGCGGACACCCTGGACCGCAACGACGAGGACACCATCACCACGCCCGTGGTCGGCGCCGGCGGGTCGCTGCGCAAGCCGACCATCGCCCGGATGCTGCCGGTCGCGGCGCGGGCCGTCCGGCGCCAGCTGCGGCCGCGCTCGGCGATCTTCCAGCACGCCGTCCGGCTCACCGGCGTGGTCACCGCCGCCTACCTGCTGGCCAGGCTCGTCGGGTTCCACCACGGGTACTGGGCGCCGATGACCGCCGCGATGGTGATGCGGCCGGACTTCGCCCAGACCTACAGCCGGGGCGTGGCCCGGCTGGCGGGGACGGTGGTCGGGGTCGCCGTCTCGACGCTGGTGGTGCAACTGGCCCATCCCGGGGAGTGGGTGCTGGCCGGGCTGGCGGTGCTCTGCATCGGCGGGTCGTACCTGGCCTTCCGCACCGGGTACGCGCTGACCACCGTCGGGATCTCCACGTACGTGGTGTTCCTGCTCGGGCTGCAGGAGGGGAACCCGCTGGTGACGGCGTTCGAGCGGGTCGGGCTCACACTGCTCGGCGGGTCGATCGCGCTCGTCACGTACGCGCTGTTCCCGACCTGGCAGACCGCCAGGCTGGGCGAACGGCTCGCCGAGTGGCTGGCGGCGGCCGGACGGTACGCGGGGGCGGTGATCGCCTGCTACGAGAAGCCGGCGGCGCCGCGCGGACGGGCGGTGCGGAGCGCGCTGCTGGACTCGCGGGAGGCGCGGTCGGAGCTGCTCCAGGCGATGCAGCGGGCCGACGCGGAGCCGGGGCGGCACGAGTCGGGGCTGGCCGGGGTGAGCCGGCGGCAGATCGACCGGGCCAGGGCGGCGGTCGGGGCCCTCGGGCGGGCGGCGGTGCTGCTGGAGGCCCATCTGCCGGCGGGGGACGCGGAACCGGTGCCGGGGACGGGGGAGTACGCGGAGGAGCTGCGGCTGGCGACGGCGCTGGCGGCGGCGGCGCTGCTGACGGGGCAGCCGGTGGAGTTCGGGGCGGTGCGGGAGGCGCAGGCGCGGTTGGAGGGGGAGTTGGCGGGGGCGCCGGCGGGGGTGCAGCGGGATGTGGTGCGGGCGGGGGTTCGGTTGGTGGGGCAGGCTCTGCGGGATCTGGAGCGGGCTTTGCGGGGGAGCTCGGTGGGGGAGGGCTTTCGGGAGGGTGGGGTGGCGGGGGGGGGGGCCGGGGGGGGGGGCGGGGGGGGGGGGGGGGTTGGGGGGGGGGCCCGGGGGGGGGGGGGGGGCCGAGGCCGGGGGGGGTGGGTAAAAAAACCGGCCGCCCCCCCGACGGCCCC